>JACQXK010000032.1 GCA_016208765.1 Candidatus Omnitrophota bacterium | reverse complement strand
AGCTGTAAAGAAGCAGCCAGCCTTATTGCTGAGCGCTTAAAGAGCGGAAATTTCTTAATTGATCCTAAGGTTACTGTTTCAGTCAAGGAATACCGCGGCCAGAAGATAATGGTGTTTGGTTTGGTGAAAACTCCGGGGGTTTATTATCTTAAAGGGAAAACTTATTGTTTGGATTTACTTGCGGAAGTCGGAGATACAGAGAAAAGTAAGGGGGGGAAGTTAACAATTACCAGAAATAATAAACAAGGCGAGCATGAGGTAATTAATGTTGACTTACATTCTCTTTTAATGAACGGAGATTTGTCGCAAAATATCCAGATTTTACCCGGAGATAGCATAGTTATATCTCTTAAGAGCACTGGCCAGCAGGTATATGTGTTAGGAGAGGTTAGGGTTCCTGGCCCATATACTATCCAAAGAGATTTAAGTGTCTTAGAGGCATTGCGTATGGCCGGTGGACAGACGGATTTTGCCAATAAATCTAAAGTTAAGATTATCAGGGAAGAAAATGGTAAAAAGAAAAATATTTTTGTAAATCTTGAAAAAATAAAAAAAGGCGATAAGGACGAAGATATAACCTTGCAGGCAGGGGATGTTTTAGTTTCATTAAAAAGCTGGTTTTAGGAGATAAAATATGGCTGGATCAACAGTGCAGTTGTGGGATTATTGGTTTATCTTAAGAAAAAGAAAATTTATGATTCTGGCAACTATCGCTGTTGTCATGTTTATAGTGGTGCTTGTAAATCTTTTACAGAAACCAATATATTCTGCATCTTGTGATTTGATCTTGGAGGTCAATCAGCCAACGCGCATACTTTCTTCTTCTTCAAATCAAACAACTTCAAGCGCCTTGGATAGTGTATTTTTTGATACGCAGGCTAAGCTGATGCAAAGTAGTTTTTTTGCGGGGCTTGTTGCGGATGAACTTGTTAAAAATCGCGCGGAATTACCTGATTATTTAAAGAATACCGAAAAGTCGCAATTAACCGGGCTTAGTAAGGCGCTTATCAGTATTCCCTCTTTAGGCTCTGCGCGTATTATGCGGATTACTGTTGAGAATTATGACCCGAAGTTGGCAGCATTGTTGGCAAATACAATAGCCAAAATTTATATTAAATATACTCAGGAATCTCAGGCAAGTTCTTCTCAAAATACGCTTGTTGTTTTGATGCAAAAATTAGAAGAATTGTCGTCGGCATCACAGGTATATGGTGAAAATCACCCTATAATGATTGCCTTAAAGGCAAAGAAAAAGGAATTAGAAGACAGATTAATTGCAAAAGGTGAGATCGCTAAGCCAGAAACAGAAGAAACTCTTAATTCTCATGGAAGCTCTACGGAAGCGATAAAAGATAAAATAATTCTGAGTTATAACCCAAAGGCAAGTGAAGAATTGTATCAAATTTTACTTAAAAAATTGCAAGAATTAGATGTTACAAGAGATGTTTCAGCTTATAACATCAGGATAATTGAACAAGCCATAGCCTCTTCTAAACCGGCAAGGCCGAACAAAAGATTAAATGTAATTATTGGTTTACTAATGGGTTTTGTGATGGGGACGGGCTTGGCGTTTTTCCGTGAATACCTTGATACCACCATTAAAACTGTTGAAGAACTGAAGAATAGTTTTAATTTGCCTGTTTTAGGCATGATCCCTTCTATTGACAGCGGCAATGCAAAGCCAAAGAGCACTGCGCAGCTTTTTTGGGATAGATTGACGGGCAAGAATAAAAAAATAGTTGATACTGTTAAAAATGAAGTTACTGATGAATTAAAATTTCAGGTGCATCGTTTGGCAAGCGCTGAACAATTAAAGGCGCCCATTGCTGAAGCTTACAGGACATTAAGGACAAATTTGCAATTTATTCAGGTTGATAAACCTTTAAAAACTCTTCTAATTACAAGTTCAATCAGAGGGGAAGGCAAGACTACTACTTCAGTTAACCTGGGAATTATTTTAGCGCAGACCGGGAAGAAAATTCTGATTGTTGATACTGATTTAAGGCGACCGCGTATTCACAAGGCATTTCATACCGGAAGAGAAGTTGGTTTAACAAATTTGTTATTAGGTGAGTCATGTCTTGAGGATGTAGTAATCCAGACGGATGTGCCGAATTTAACAATTTTGCCTTGCGGGCCGCTGCCTCCTAATCCGGCGGAATTAATTTCTTCGGAAAGGATGAAGAAATTAATAAAATATATGGAAAGTAAGTATGATATGGTTCTGTTTGATTCTCCTCCTCTGGTGGCGGTTACTGATGCAGCGCTTCTTTCGGCGGACGTAGATGGTATAATTTTGGTGGTTGAAGCCGGGGCATTGCCCAGGGAATTATTTAAACAGGGTCTTGAGAGGCTGACTAATGTCAAGGCGAATATTCTTGGCGGGGTTTTAAACAACGTGAACCTGCAAAAGGGCAGCCAGTATTATTACTATTATCATTATTACCATTATGATTATGCCTCTGCAGACAAAGCCTAAATGGTTGATTTGCATGCCCATATTCTTTACGGTATAGATGACGGACCGAATACTCTTGAAGAATCAATTAAAATGTGCAAGATGGCCTATGATGATGGCATCCGCACAATTGTCGTAACTCCCCACGTCGGTAAATTTCCAAATACAAAAGAAATAATAACAGAGAAATATAAAGAGTTAAAGGTTGGTTTATCTGCACAAGATATTAGTATTGAATTATTTACCGGAGCAGATGTGGAGCTGGAGCCGGATTTAATCAATAAATTAAAAAGTAGCCAATTCCTAACCATAAATAACTCCAGGTATTTTCTTTTAGATACCCCGCCTACGCTTTTACCGCCCAATATAACAGACTATGTCGCAGCCCTGGTTTCTTTGGGGCTAATCCCAATAATTACTCATCCTGAAAGATGCCTGCAGATACAAGGAGACTTAAGCTTTCTTTATGGTATTATTAAAGCTGGAGCGTTGGTGCAGGTAACAGCGGCAAGTATCTTAGGTAAGATGGGGGAGGATGCTAAAGAAGCAGTAATCAAGATGTTAAAGTCAGGCCTTGTTCATATTATTGCCACTGATTGTCATGGAATAGATAAAAGAAGGCCTAAGCTATCTGAAGCAGTGCAACTTGTCAGCAGCGTGGTTGGTAAAAATCAAGCATTGGAAATGGTAACTACAATACCGCAAAATATTATTGACAATAAACCTCTTAAATTATCAGAACCAAAGAAGCCTAATTAGAAACCATAAGGTGTCATTCTATGATCTGCGATCTACGAACTAAATTGCTTGATTGGTTGATTATATTTGCTGTTTTAGTGGTTATCTTTTTATCCCCATGGCCATATGGGTCTGTTGGCTTAGCTGCGCGTTACTTTTTGCACTTAGGAGCGCTATTAGTCTTAATGCTTTTATTGTTAAAACTAAGCGTTAAGGATGGTAAGTTAAGATACAGCTTTGTGTATTTGCCTTTAATCTTGTTCCTCGCTAATGCGGTATTTTCTATAACATATTCAATTTATCGCTATGCAAGCATTGTTGAGGCTTTAAGTTTAAGTAGTTATCTAATTGCATTTCTTTGTATAACACAATCGTTTGAAAGAAAAAACAGCCTTAAGGTATTTGCCTGGGGTATTGTTTTAACCGGTATTGGGTATTGTATTTACGGATTAGCACAATATTATGGTTATTTTGCTAATGCTTATTGGGCTGAACCAAAGTCTGTGTCCAGCCGTTTTGTTAATAGCGGTTCCTTCGGGGCTTATATTAACATAAATTTGTTCCTTAGTTTAGGATTGGCCATGTCTTCAAAGAGGGCAATTTCCAGGGTTTTATGTTTTATTTTTCCGGCAATTTTTTTTGTTACTCTAATTTTGAGTAATAGTCGTATATCTTGGATCGTGTTTTTGTTAATTGCTATTTTATGGTTAGTTTTGATGCTTAAGAATGTAACTATTTCTAAAACAAAGGGTTTTATTTCTGTCTTGGGATTTGTTATAATATTATGTTGTGCTCTTTATTATCTTAGGGTTCCTTTTTTGCATAGGCTTCAAGTAGCCTCAATTACAAATTTCCAGAGTTTGTTTCAAAGGATGGATATCTGGGTGGGTACGATAAAGCTTATTATTGCGCATCCTTTTGGGGCCGGGTTGGGTGCGTTTTCGTATATTTATCCAAGTTTTAGGATCCATTCTGACAGGTTTTTTGTTGAAGCAGCGCATAGTGATTTTCTGCAAGTATTTGCAGAAACAGGGATTATCGGTTTTGGCTTATTGCTTTGGTTTGTTATTCTTGTAATTCTGAGATCTCTAAGATTTCTTAGCCAGCCGGAGAATAAAGAGCAAGTTGTTCTTGGATTAGGTATATTTTGTGCTTTTTGTTCATTTTTGTTGCAGGCTTTAGTTGACTTTCCTTTACAGGTGCCTGCAAATGCAGTTTTGTTTTTTGTTATTACGGGAATGTTGGCGAGCTTAACTTGTTTTGGAGAATGCAGCCATATAAAGCCTGGCAGGCGCGCATTTATTTGGTCTTTAATAGCAGCGCTAATTTGCGGCGGATTATTTACTGCTATTTACTTTTCAAATAAGTATTATTTGTTGGCAGAAAATAAGTTAGCGCGCATGCAGCTTGTTGAAGCACTGATTGATTTTAGTAAGTCCAGAGAAATAATGCCATTAAGGGCAGAGACCCATGCTGGCATTGCAAAAGCTTATGAATTGAAATCAGGTTTTGGGCAGGATAGATTTAAATTCCAGGAAGAAGAGATTGAGAACCTAAAGCAGGCGATTGGATTAAACAGTTATCAGGCTGATTATTGGCTTAGGCTTGCGCAGGTTTACGCGCAGAGAAATCAGCTGAAAGATGCTTTATTATGTTTTAGGAAGGCAGTTGGAGTAAATCCCAGCGTTGGGGCATATTATTATCCTTACGCAGATTATTGCTTGGAACATTATTTATTGGATGAAGCATTGAAGGCTTATCATAAGTCGTTGAGCCTGTTTATTAGTGATGACGGGATTTTTACCAGTCGTTATGGCGATATTCAGGGTGTTTTTGAGGAAATCTATAAATATACTCAGAATTATGAAGAACTAAGAATGGCTGTCCCTGATAGTAACGTGAATAATATTGATATTGGTTTAGTTTTTGATAAGTTTGCAAAAGAAAAAGGATTAGAGCCTAAGAAAGAATAAATATGCCGCCAGTTGTTCCAGTAAGAGAATTATCGGTAACTGAAGTTAATCAGATACAGCATAAACGCAATGTTATTATGATTGCTGGCCTTGCAATCGTTTTTATCGGGGCGTTTTTTATTTCATTGCGTGACCTTTCTCCAGCTTATACAGTTGGAATAATATTCCTTTTGGGGTTTTTCTTACTTTCTTTTATTAATATTCGCATTGGTTTTGTTTTGATTATATTCGCTTTTTTGTTATCTCCGGAGATTGACTTGCCATTTTCGCAGTACAGGGGTTTTACCATAAGAACTGAAGATACTTTGATTATAATCTTAATGCTGGCTTGGCTTGGCAGGCTGGCTATGGGTGTTCAAAAGAATTTCTTTATTAAGACTCCTTTGAACCTGCCGATTTTTTCAATAATAATTTGGAACATTATTTGTTCATTTAGGGCGATCTCCTCAGGCTGGGTTGATGTAAGTTTTTGTATTTTTACAAATCTTAAGATAATTGAGTTTTTTGCGATTTATTTCTTAATTGTAAATAACTTGAACAATATTAGTGAGGTAAAATTTGTTTTGCATGTTTTATTAATTACTGCTCTTATTGTGGGAATATATGCAACTTTGCAGATTCCTAAAACAGAAATCTTTACTTCAAATCGTCTTACAGCACCATTTGAGGGAAAGCCTGAGCCTAATACCTTAGGGGCCTATCTTGCTATTTTCTTCGGGATTGCACTCAGTTTATTTATTTATTCTAAGGCAGGCGTATTAAGAAAGCTCTCTGGTGTTTTATTATTGCTCCTTCCTTTTCCTATTATGTTTTCTTTTGCGCGTTCAGCATATTACGCCACTTTAGCGATTCTCGTGGCAGTTGCTATCATAAGCAGAAAGAAGTGGTTAATTGCTACACTTGTAATCTTTGCTATCTTGAGCCTTTTTATACTGTCAAGAGCAGTAATTGAAAGAACGTTATATGGGAAAGGTTCTTTGCTTTTAAAAAAGCTTGGGGATATGTTAAAGCTTATCCAATTTTTGGGGGCGGGATTACTGCAGCAGGCGGAGTGCTTGATAGTCAGTATGCAAGAATTATGATAGAAACAGGCTTAATCGGTTTATCTCTATTTTTCTGGTTGATTGTTAGGCTTTTTAAAATGGGAATTGCAATATTCAAGGAATCAGCTGATTGGATGAAGGGCATGGGCCTTGGTTTTTTAGTTGTGGTTATAGGATTATTAATACATTCATTCGGTAATATTACTTTCTATATTGTAAGAATTGCCGAGCCATTTTGGGCACTAGCGGCATTAGTTGCATATTTATTCTTATACAATCAATCACAGTTAAATAATCAAGAAGCAGTGTTGAGGCAAAGTTGAAAAGCAGAGGATTTTTGTTATTAATATTTACTTTTGCTTTATTGCTTCGGGTGGGTTTTTTGCTCTTTTATAATAATGGGCAGATGTTATCTGATAATTTCTATGCGGCTGACGAAAGCAGTTATGATCAGATAGCAGTTAACTTTTTAGAAGGCAAGGGTATGGTTACTGATGATGGCCTTTATGCACGTAGAGTTCCGGTGTATCCTTTTTTTCTCGCGGTTGTTTACTTTATTTTTGGCCACTCTTTTGTAGCGGTAAGATTTATTCAATCCGCTCTTAGCGCTATCAGCTGTATTTTAGTATATCTGATAGGCTTAGAAGCCTTTAATAAGAGGTGTGGAATAGTTGCTGCCATAATTTGCGTAATTTACTACCCTTTTATCTATATGCCCGCTTATTTAGTTACTGAATCCTTCTTTACCTTTTTGTTGCTAAGTAGTGTATATTTTTATCTTCGTTATTATAATCTTAGAAATAATAACTATTTGTTTGTAGCTACTTTATTATTAGGGATTGCTGCTTTATGCAGGAGTGTCATTTTTCCCTTTATTGTTTTTGTTTTTATCTGGTTGTTAATCATCTATACAAATAAAATTAATAAATTAATCAAAGCTTTATTGTTTGTTTTAGTTGGGTTTTCATTAGTTATTTCCCCCTGGGCTTTTAGAAATTATACTATTTATAAAACTTTTATTCCTGGCACACTGGAAACAGGGCTTTTTCTTTATCTAGGCAATAATCATTTAGCAACAGGGGGAACAGGCGGTTGGACCAAGTGGGGGCAGGATCAGTTTGTTCCACAAGATTCTGGCAAGCTTTTTACTGTTGAGTCGGATAGAGAATTGACTAAAAAAGCAATTGAATTTATATCTCATAATCCAAAAAGATTTTTATGGTTGTGCTGGAGAAAAATGGTAAATATGTGGAGGCCATTTTATGCTGATGCGCGTTTTCTTAATAAGCTGCTTATGAGTCTGTTATATGTTCCAATTATGATTTTAGCTGTTTTGGGTATATTTTTGGCCTTTTCAAATAGTCTTGCCAAGAGTTGTCTTTTGTTTTTTTTAATTATTTATTTAAATGTAATTTCCTTAATTACTATTTCTTCAATAAGATATAGATATCCAATAATGCCGTTTTTGATTATATTTGCAGCAAGCGCTCTTGTTTATCTGAAAGGTAAAGTCTTCGTCAAAAAATAATAAAATGAAATTTTCAATTATTATCCCAGCTTATAATGAGGAGAAGGCGATAGGAGATACTATTGAAAGAACTTTATCTGCTAAAGACAGGATTGTTAAATTAACCAAATACAATGAAGTAGAAATAATTATAGTTAATGATGGTTCTAAGGATAATACTCCTGAGATAGTGCGAAGGTATTTAGGAGTAATTTTAATTGATAATTCTATTAATAAAGGATATGGAACTGCTTTAAAAGAAGGGTTTTTACACGCAAGCGGTGATTTGTTAGGTTTTATAGATGCAGACGGTACCTGCGATCCGCTGTTTTTTCTGGAATTAATTAAAGTATTGCATGTTCAGGATGCGGATATTGCTTTGGGGTCTCGTTTAGGCGTGGATAGCCAAATGCCTAAAATTAGGATGATTGGGAATAAATTATTTGCTTTTATAATTAATTTCTTCGGAAATTCTAAAATCATTGATTCGGCAAGCGGTATGAGGGTTTTTAAAAGGGGTGTCTTAGAAAAATTATATCCTTTGCCTGATGGTTTGCATTTTACTCCTGCCATGAGTTGTAAGGCAGTAATGAATAAAGAAGTAAAAATTATTGAGATTCCTATGCCATATAAGGAGAGGGTGGGGGCATCAAAATTACGTATATGCAAGGATGGTATTCGTTTCTTAAGGGTTATTTTTGAAGCCATACTTTTCTATAAACCATTGAAATTTCTTTCAAGTATCGGAATATTCTTAATTTGTATTGCAATAATGTATTCATTTAAGCCCATATTTTATTATTTATATTATGGGAGGATAGAAGAAGATTTCATTTATAGGTTAATTTCCATTGTTGTTTTTTGTTTGGTAGGCTTTAATTTCATAATATTAGGATTCTTAGGAAGCGAGATGGCGGCGGTAATGAATAGCCAGAAGATCTTCTTAGGGAAAGTAAGAAGTAGGTGGCTTAAATCATTATTCTGCCCGAGAAGTTTTTTGATAATAGGCGCTATTATGTCCATGTTTGGAGTTTTGATAAATATTGGTCCGATAAGTGAATATGTGCATGCAGGTAAAATATTGACTCATTGGGTGTATATTTTGGTTGGAGGTTTCCTAGTTTTACTAGGAGCGCAAATTATTACTTACGGGTTTTTTTATAAAATAATATTATTATTCAGCGAGAAATTTAGCCTGATAGGTAGAGACAGGAAATCGTCTTAGGATTTGTTTATGGAATGATACAGATGAATAAGAAAACATTTAGTGGAAGTAATGGGGTAGTATTAATATTTCTATTATTAATCTTAATTTCCGGTTATTTTTTTCGTTGTTATTCTGCTAAAGACAGAGGGTTGTTTCATTATGATGAAGGATTGTATTTTTCTGAGACCAGATTCTTAAACGAAGGCTTTAGATATATTATGATTAACGGGCTTGATAAGGCAATAGACTTTGGAAGGCTAAAATCAGAAACTAATGGGATTCCCTTGATAACCGGCAAGCCCGGATATAATTTAGTGCTATTCTTGTTCTCTCTTGCGGCTGGGGTTAATGATCGTACGCTGATCCTTGTTTCTGTTATGTTTGGTATTATAAATATATTCTTGATTTTCTTAATTACCCAACATCTATACAATAAATGGTTAGGGTTAATTTCAGCGTCTTTAGCTGCTGTATCTTCTTACCACATATATTATTCTACTATAGCACTGCCGGAAATGGTAGGAGCAGTATTTTTTCTTATAGGCTTTTATTGTTATCTCCTAAGCATTCAAAGAAGAGGTGTGCTTTTTCTTGCGCTTTCAGGATTTGCCGTTGGGTATGCTTTTACCTGTAACCAATGGAGGTGGGTATTCCTTCCGCTTAGCATAGTTTTCTTTGATTTTTTAAGGCTTACTATGCATAAAATTAATTTTTATAACCTGGTAAAAAGAAATTTTGTTTTCATCAGTTTTTGCCTTATTCCAATAGTATCATTTCAGGCCCCTTATAAAATCCTGCTTTTGGTTAATAAGTATCTTCCTTTCAGGACTTATTTTCAGCAGCTATCTGAGAGGCTTGCTGCTGGAGAACCTATGGTCTTTTCATTTCAAAACAGCTGGGTATTTTTAAAATATTTCTGGATAATTGAAGGTCCGATTTTATCGCTAATTTTATTTTACGGGATAATAAGGTTAGCGATAGATGTGTTTAAGAAGAATAAGGAAGCAGACATTTACATTTTTTTAATAACTATTTTGCCTTTTTTGGCCTTCAGTTTGTTGACATATTCTGGAGAGAATTTAAGCAGGACTGTTTCTATCAGTTTATTTTTCAGCTCAATTATTATTGCCAGGTTGTTTATGAATGTAAAAAACATCCGGGTTATTTACTTATTAGTTTTACTCATATTAAGTTACGGCTTCTTTAATGTTTATAAGAAGCCGCATTTATATTCTGGTTATAAAGAGGCCGCTAGTTATATAAATAAAAGAGGGTATACTAGCATTTTTGTTTTAGATAATGAAGCAGTTTTTCGCGCTTATGCCGGAAGGATAGCTTATAAACCTTATGAAAGGCCGGCTAATTTAGCTGAATTGATGAAGATGACTAAACAAGCGGGTATAAAAATATTAGTGGTAGATTATAATGTGCTTTATTCAAAATATGGCCAAGGTTTTATTGGTGAAATAACAAATTCTCTGAAGCCCGAAGCAGTTTTTGAGAATACATTATCTAATTCGTATGTGCATTTAACTGATTTATATAATCATAAGACAATAAATAAGATAATTTCTGATCCGCGCACAAGGTTTATTAAGATTTATAATATAGAATGTTTGATGGCTTTTTGATTTTTTCTGCATAAAGGATGCTATGAAAGATATTTCTAATAAGAAATTCCTAGAGATTGCACACGGCGCAAAAATAAAAGATCGTGCTGAGATAGTTTGGGGATGGGCTGGTATTGCCGGAGAAAAAAGAGCGCAAAGAAGGGCAAATTATCTTTTTAAATTAGGAGAGCTTGTTTTATCCGATGTGGCCTTAGAGTTAGGTTGTGGGACGGGTGAATTTACTGTTCGTCTTCAGGAAAAAGGAATTAAGAAATTGGTATCTATGGATATTTCTTTGGATTTAATAAAACAAGCAAAAAGTAAACTTCAGAATAAAAATGTATATTTTGTTGTCGCAGATGCTGAGGCTATGCCTTTTAAAGATAATTCATTTAATACTATTACAGGAGTGTCAATTCTGCATCATTTAAACATTGATACGGCCTTAAAAGGAATATTTATGCTTTTAAAGCAAAATGGAAAGTTAGTTTTTTCTGAACCTAATATGCTTAATCCGCAAATATTCCTGGTAAAGAATATTATTTTCTTAAAGCGGATTTGTGGGGATGTTGACAGTGAGTCTGCCTTTGTAAGATGGCATCTGAATAACAAGCTTAAGAAAAGCGGGTTTATTAATATAGCGGTTTTTCCTTTTGATTTCCTTCATCCGGTGACTCCGCAAAGACTAATTAGTTTTGTTTGTCTTATAGAAAAGGTAATTGAGAAGATCCCGGTTTTAAGGGAGATCGCAGGATCGCTATTGATTTATGCGCAAAAATATTAAAAATGAATATTTCACTTCCTAATAAAGATAATGTTCCGGTTACAAGTGAAGAAGACCCGGCGTTGCTTTATTACAAGCCATTTGTGAGCAGTTTTTATTTAAAACGAATGGCTTTGGCTATAGGTTTGATTGACAAAGGGCCAAAGGAAAATTTCTTGGATATTGGTTATGGAAGCGGAATATTCCTTCCAGAGCTTGGAAGATATTCTAAAAGAGTTTTTGGCTTGGATAACCATTCAAATGCTTTTCTTGTAAAAGAGATGCTGAATAAGGAAGGGAGGCTTGCTTATTTGACTTCAGCTGATGTTTCAGCAATGCCTTATAAAGAAAATGTTTTTGACTGCGTTATTTGTTTGAGTGTTTTAGAGCATGTGGATAATTTAGATTCCTGTATATCTGAGATTATTAGGATTACACGTCCAGGAGGTCAGGTTATCATTGGGATACCGGTTGATAATTTCTTGATGTCTTTAGGTTTTAAATTACTGGGGTACAATATTCGTAATATTCATAAATGGAAACATCGGCATATAATTGATGCGATACAAAAAAAAATAGAAATTGAAACATTAAGGAAACTCCCATCTTTTGTTAATTTGGACTTTGCGTTGTATATCGTTGTAAGTTGTAGAAAGTTATAGGAGGGTAGTAATGAAAAATAGTATGATCTTAAGAAATAAAAACATTATGGTTACCGGCGGTAGTGGATTTTTGGGAAGATATGTTGTTTTAAGACTAAAGGAAAAAGGATGTAAGTCTATTTTTGTCCCAAAAGTTGAGGATTATGATTTAGTTAAGTCTGAATATATAGAAAAGGTATTCTCTGACTCAAATCCTGATATAGTTATTCATTTGGCGGCTGTTGTAGGAGGTATTGGAGCAAACAGGGAAAATCCCGGTAAATTCTTTTACGACAACCTTATGATGGGTGCGCAACTGATGGAGCGGGCTAGGCTTAATAAGGTAAAAAAATTTGTGGCTATTGGCACAATATGCTGTTATCCAAAATTCACTCCCCTTCCTTTTAAAGAAAAAGACCTATGGAATGGTTTTCCTGAAGAAACTAATGCGCCTTATGGCTTGGCGAAAAAGATGCTTTTGGTACAATCCCAGGCGTACCGCCAACAATACGGATTTAATTCAGTATTCTTAATGCCTCTTAACCTTTATGGGCCAGGAGATAATTTTGATGAGAAATCTTCTCATGTTATCCCAGCGTTAATAAAGAAATGTTTTGATGCTATTGACAAAAAAGATCATAAACTTGTCGTCTGGGGAACGGGTAAACCGACAAGGGGTTTTTTATATGTTGAGGATTGCGCCGAGGCGATTGTTTTGGCAGCTGAGGGTTATGACAAAAGCGATCCGGTGAATATTGGCTCTGATTTTGAAATTTCAATAAAGGATTTAGCAGTTCTTATAGCAAAGCTAAGCGGCTTTAATGGAGACATCGAGTGGGATGCTTCTATGCCTGATGGGCAGCCGCGCAGATGCCTAGATACTTCTATGGCTTTTAGGGAATTTGGTTTTAAGGCAAAAGTTGGTTTTGAAGACGGGCTAAAGAAGACAATAGATTGGTACAGGGAGGCTCGCTACAAAAATGGATAAGAAAGAAATAATTGATTATTTTAATTCTGTTGCCTGCGAAAGGGATAAATGGAGTAGGCGCAATAGTTATTATCATGAGGAGCTTAAGAAATTGATTAAATTTCTTATTCCTCAGGATACTTCTGTGCTTGATATCGGCAGCAGTACCGGAGAACTTTTGAATTCGCTTAAACCTTCCAGGGGAGTAGGGATTGATTTGAGTGATAGAATGGTGGAGGTGGCGCGTTCAAAGTTTCCTCACTTAGAGTTTCTTGTTCAGGATGCCCAGAATATTCAGCTTCAAGAAAAGTTTGATTATGTGCTTGTTGCTGGTAGCCTTGGGTTATTTAATGATGTGTGGAAGGCCTTTCGTGGTTTAAAGAAAGTTACTAATTCTAAAAGCAGGGTAGTGATAACTTATTATAACGGCCTGTGGGAGCCTATTTTAAGGATCGCCGAGAAATTTAAATTGAGGATGCCGGTTCCATATCAGAATTGGCTTAGTTGTGATGATTTAGTGAATTTATTATATTTAAATGGTTATGAAGTAATTAAAAAAGGAAAAAGGCTTATTTTCCCAGTTAAGGTTCCGTTTATATCATGGTTTCTAAATAAGGTGATTGCTAATTTGCCGTTACTTTGTAATTTATGCCTAATTGAATATATGGTAGCAAAAGAATCAGGAGAAACTAAATTGCAAGAAATGTCTTGTTCAGTGATTGTTCCTTGCAGGAATGAAGCTGGAAATATCAATCTTTTGTTGAGCAAGCTGCCGGTTTTTAACAATAATAGCGAAGTAATATTTGTAGATGGTTATTCTACTGACGGCACGGTTGAAGAAATAATAGCTGCAATACCAGAGTATAGGAATAAGTTTAATATCAGGCTTTTGCATCAGATTACCCGGGAAGATTTTTCTAAGGTTAAAGAAAATATTATAAAAGAGAACAAGATGCTCAAGCTTGGCAAGGCGGATGCGGTGCGAAAAGGTTTTGACGCCGCCAAAGGAGATATTTTAATCATTCTTGATGCTGATTGTACGGTGCCCCCGGAGGATATTCCTAAGTTCTACTTAACATTGGCTGAATCAAGAGGAGAATTTGTAAATGGGACGCGGCTTGTATATCCTTTAGAAAAAGGAGCAATGAGGATTTTCAACCTTTATGCCAATGACATTTTTGGAAGGATATTTAGTTGGCTGCTTGGCCAAAAAATAAAAGATACACTTTGCGGAACAAAAGCATTAACTAAAAGAGCATACGAAAAAATCAAAGAGAGTAGAAGTTATTTTGGCGATTTTGATCCTTTTGGTGATTTTGAACTTTTGTTTGGAGCGGCAAAACAAAGCCTTAAGATCGTAGAGCTTCCCGTGCGCTATAAGCCGAGAGTTTATGGGGATATAAAAATTGAAAGGTTTAGGCATGGGGTGCTTTTGCTTAAAATGTGTTTTATTGCTTTGCGCAGGTTTAAGTTAAATTAAAGGATTAGCGATGAGTTTTAGAAAAACTTTATTTCCAATTATTATTTTCTTATTGGCGTTATCATTTAGGTTAGGCTCGGGACTTTCTACTTATCAGAAGACGATACTTCCTGGTTCTGATCCAGAGCTGTATCTTTCTTCAACCAATGAGGTTTATAGTGTTTTATCAAAGCTTCCGATATTTTTCCGCGAGCTTTTAAAAGGAAATCTCGGCTCCGGGCAGGATGTTTTAAGTAAATATGGGATTGTTGCGCCAATAACTGTTTTCCGCACAGGTTTGATTCAGCCTTTGCTTTATGCTTTATTATTTATTCTATTCGGTGAAAATAACTTCTTTTCAATATTTATTTTCCAGGCTTTATTAAGTTCTCTTACCTGCGTGATCGTATTCCTGCTGGGCAGGCGTTTATTCAGTTTTAAGGTCGGTATTATTGCTGCTTTTTTGTGTGTAATATACCTGCCTTTTATAGAATTTGCGTCTTTGCTTATGCAGGAAACCATAGTAACTTTTCTTTTGGTGGTTACGGTATACTTGTTACTTAGGGGGCTGTTTGATAATTCAAGAGTGACCCTCTTTTTATCTGGTATAAGTCTTTTTTTACTATCTACCGGGCGTTTGGCATTTATGCATCTTTACATTTTCTTGTTTCTTGGGCTCACTTTGCTTTTTAAGTTTAGTAAGAAAAAGATAGTCGTGCCTGGCAAGATTATATTAATTTTTGCTGGTTTTTTAATTCCATTTCTTATTTGGACTTATTTTTCTTCTTTAGAATCGCATAAATTTGGAACAACGTTAAATAATTTCTCCGGCCCACTTTCTTTGGTTAAAAGTGATTTGGCCATGTCTATGAATAATGATGTTGTTGGTTGGTTTTATTTTAGTGATGCGGATAGGGCTAATCTTGGCCCACAATTAATCGCTTGGTTAAAGAATCAAGGATTTAGTTGGGGTGGACAGATAAATCCTCCAAATCTAATTTGTTACAAGGCTTTTTTGGGCGCAGTTGCTAAAGATATCCCAGGTTTTGTTACTCTTTATTTATCTAAAATTGCTAATCATTGGTGGAATTCAACTATATTCTGGTGGCCGGATCAAGCCAATTTTCTATTTGATTCATTTCTCAGGTTTCTGGCCTTTTTATTACCTGTGAGCCTGATTTTAAGCTGCTATTTGACCCCTCTATCTATATTCTTAGCTATTCCTATTCTTTATTTGGTGCTGATTAATAGCCTAATTGTTTTAGACCCGCGCTATCTTTTACCTATTATTCCTTCGTTGTTTATAATTTCAATAGTTACTTGTTTTTATTTATGGGAGTTATTTTGTAAGCTCCGCCATAAAAATAAAAACAAAACTTTGTTAATGTTGTTTACGGCCTTGTGTCTGTATATAGTTTCTCAATATTTAACTGTTCCTATTTTGCTGATCTTTTTTAGAAAGTTTAGGCCATTTACAGCGTTCTTAATTAATCTCGGAATAAAGAATATTAGTGTAATTTTGTTTTTGTTTGGTCTGAGCATCCTTTTATCTAATTTATCCAAAGCAAAGAGAATTGCCGTATTAATTTCTTGCTCATTATGTTATCTTCTTATCTTTAATTCATGGGCTTATACTGATGGGATTAGATTTAACCGGTCATGGCAAGAGTGGTTTATTACCCTTGATAAAGGCAAAAAGGTATCTCAGGAGATAGTGATTGGCCGCGACAAATTGATTGGAGCAAAAAGAGCCAATTTGTTAATTGATCTTCAACAAGATTTTATTCCTTTTGGAGAATTGATTGTTTCGGTTAACGCTCAGGAGGTGAAGAGGTTTAACAGAAAATTGCCTATTGATGGTAAGGGTTATAATTTCTTCGCTTACGATTATGTTGTAAAAGATTCTTCTTTGATGCGCAGGTGGTTTTCTATTCCCATAGATTTATCTTTGTTAGAAAGAGGCGGAAATGTTAAGATTGAGCTTGAGC
The DNA here is from genome assembly GCA_016208765.1 of Candidatus Omnitrophota bacterium. Classification (GTDB taxonomy): domain Bacteria; phylum Omnitrophota; class Gorgyraeia; order Gygaellales; family Profunditerraquicolaceae; genus JACROS01. Next base: position 169,759 of record JACQXK010000032.1, on the reverse strand, counting down.
ATAAACCGGATGTCAAAACAAAAGCAGGCGTTTTAAAGATGTACGGTGATTACCCAATTCTTGATAATCAAGAATATTTTGTAGGACCTCTTTTTGCAAAGACAGATTTTGAGACATCCATTTATAATTATTTAGAAAAAGGAGATTATCGGGTTTCTGGTAAAGTGAAGCTTGCCAGTAATGGTACAAAATCAAGTTTCTATAATGGTTCTTCTTGGGTCAACGATGATCTTTCGGATGAAAGAGGAGTGCAGAAGGGAAACTACCGAATTAGGGTTGAGGTTATTGATAGTAACGGGTTGAGTAGTATATTTTAATATTTATTTTTATTGATTTGAGGGATAGTTTTTAGTGGAAGGAGTAAATTTATGTCTGGATGGACTTTGTTAATTGTAATTTTGGGATTGTTGTTAATTAGCGGACTTATTATTTTTCATTTTCTTTCAAAAAAAGATAAAGTTGAAGAAAATGAGCTCAAAGATAATATTTATACCTTATGGTAAATCTAGAAATAACTTAATCATGGTAAATTTTGGTTTTTTTAAAGAGAATGTTGATTTGCTATGTTGTCCTAAATGTCAAAAAGATATAATATTTAAGGACAATGGGTTTATTTGTAATTCATGTAATAATGTTTATGGTTTTTTTGATGACATCCCTTCTTTATTCTATAAGGAAGAAGACAGGAATGCCGGAGACGTAGCTACAGATACAGTTAAATCATTCTATGAAGAAAATCCTTTTCCAAATTATGATAATTTAAGTGACGGGAATAGCTTAACAAGGCGTCTTAATGAAGGGCCGTTTGAAAGATTATTAGACGCTTCAGTGCCTCTTGAGGCCAAGATTATTGAGTGTGGTTGTGGAACTGGACAGCTGACTAACTTTCTTTCTTTAAGAGGAAGAAGCGTAATTGGAACAGATATTTGTGTAAATTCTTTGAAGTTGGGCCAAAAATTTAAAGAGAAGGCGGGAATTGATGGCGCACATTTTCTGCAAATGAATTTGTTTTATCCGGCTTTTAAAGAAAATACCTTTGATTTGGTTATTTCTAAGGGTGTCCTGCATCATACTGCAGATCCAAAGGCTGGTTTTAGAGCAATATCAAGGTTGGTGAAACCAGGAGGTTATATTCTCATAGGCCTGTATCATAAATACGGTAGGCTTATAACTAATTTTAGGCAGGTTATTTTTAAACTTACCGGTGAGCGTTTTTATTCATTGGATCCGATTTTGGGTGATAAGAAAATCAGCCCTTTAAAGAAAAAGATTTGGCTTTACGATCAATATAAGCACCCAAGGGAATCAAAGCATACTCTCAGGGAAGTTTTTGGCTGGTTGAATGATTACGGATTTTCTTTTGTAAAAAGCTATCCAAGATTTAAGCTTTTTGGAAGCCCTGGTGTTTCTAAGAACGCTTTTTTATCAGAAGCCCCAAGCCACGTCTTAGAGATTTTGTTCTCTGAAATAGCCATGTCAACAGGAGGCAGTAAAAACGGCGGATTTTTTGTTGTTATCGCAAAAAAGAAATAGATGGGTAAAGTTCATTAAATAGAGCACAATTTAGAAATGTTTAATAATTATTTTATTCCGGTGATTTTTATTTTCTTTTTGACAGAAATAATTGTTATGGAATTCTTTCTAAGAAAAAGGCAGGATTGGTTATTGGAGAAAGAAATAAAAGAATTATCGGATAAAAGCGGAGTTTCCGAGAATACTTTTAATATTTATTATTTCGGTTCATCAACAATGGTTGGGGTGCCTTATGATCCAGCTCTTTCAATTCCTAAATTGGTCAGTTTCATGTTAGGTGACTCAATGCTTAATCGGGCTGTCTGTTATGTAAATCTTGGTAAATGCGCAATAAATTTTCACTATAATCTTACAAGGCTAAGAGTAGTGTTAAAGAATAAAAATATTTTCTACCCATCTTTATGTATCTTCTATGGGGGCCACAACGAGTATTTAAGGTACACTAAAGAATATGCCAAAGAGATCTTTAATAATATTTTCCTGGCATTTTTATATGAATATTCTTTTTTAGCAAGAAAAATAATTAATAGATTGGTGCCAAGCTCAAAAGTCCGCAGGTTTGAGCTTGGAGAGAGGAGTCTTTTTGATCAGCCGCTGTTTGAACAAAAGAAATATAAAGAGGTAATTTCAAGATATAAGTTAGGAGTAGCGGGCGCGGAGAGTTTGTTGCGTAAATATAAAGTTGTAGGTATTTTCTCAACCTTGGCATCAAATATTTCTGATTTTGAGCCGAATCGCTCGGTTTTCTCTGGAACATCAGCCCAAAGGGATGAACTGAAGAACCTGATGGAACTGGCCAAGAAAGAATTGGATTTTAATAATTTTAGTAAAGCTGCAGAATTATATTCTATGGCGCTTTCGTTGTGCAGCAACTTTGCTGAAGCGCATTATCAGCTTGGAAAGTGTTACCAAAAGCAGAATAATTTTAGTGTTGCTAAGCAGGCTTTTAAGAAAGCAGTTGATTTTGATGCAATGCCTGTGAGGGCTGTTTCTGGCCAGAATGATTTTCTAAGAAGCTTGCTAAACAAAGAGCATGTTTTTGTGGTTGATTCTGAGGATCATTTAACAAATAATTCTGCAGATGGTCTTGTAGGATATGACTTAATGATTGATGGCAACCATCCTAATATTAAAGGTTATATTCTTATATCGCAGTTAATTGCTGATAAAATCTTAGAGATATTCCAAGAAAGGAAGAGTCTGAATTTAGTATCTGAAGACGAGGCTAAGAAATTATTCGGGCTTTGTTCGGTTAATTTATCTAAAGCATATAATTATACTGGTTTGTGGATGCTTAGATTTGCTACTTGGCGGTATGATTATTCAGATAGGCTCAATAAAGCCAAGGAGTATTTTTTAAAGGCTATGTCAATAGATGGGCAAAGTTTTTGGCCCTACCTTGGATTAGGCTTATGTAATTATGTTTTTAATGATGTTAAGAAGGCCCAGGAATATATATCTCAGGCAGAGGCAATAAATTCTTTAGAGGTAAATAATTATCTTAATGATTACTGGAATAAGCAGGTCATAAAACGCTCAATGCAACATCAACTAATCTCACATGAATAAATTTAAAAACGTATTAAATAACATCAGGCTGTATTTTTCAGTATTTAATTCAGAGAATAGGGCTGCATTGTGGGTGCATTTTATCAGGAATCTTCCGTCAGAAGGTATTTTCCCTGAATTTAGATGGAGATTTTATAAGAAACGCCTCAAAAATTGCGGGAGGTTTTATACGCATACAGGGGTGATAATTAAAGGTTGGAATTTAATTTCTATCGGGCAAGGTTCTTGGATAAATACAGGGTGTATGCTTTTTGCTACCGGTAAAGCCCAGATTAGCTTAGGAGAGAATGTAATGTTGGGGCCATACTGTGTGATTACTTCTCAACAACACAGTGTTTTAGATACAAATCAACCGATGATTAAGCAGCCGCTTAGTGGTGAAGGGGCGGTAATAATAGAGGATGATTGCTGGCTGGGAGCGCATGTGGTGATTGCAGGAAACGTTAAAATTGGTAAGGGAAGCGTGATTGGAGCAAATAGTTTTGTAAATAAGGATATCCCTGCTTATTCCATTGCAGTTGGGTCTCCTGCTAGGGTGATCAAATCCAGGTTAGAGACGGATAGATCATCGGGCAGTCAATAAACAATTATGAAAAGAGCTACTATTGTAAATAAGATAATAATTGAGCCTACGAAAGGCTGGGCGTGTCTCAAATTGCAAGAATTATGGCAGTATAGAGAGTTGTTCTATTTTCTTGCCTTAAGAGATATTAAGGTCCGCTATAAGCAGACATTTTTAGGAGTTTCCTGGGCGCTAGTTAATCCTCTTATGCAGATGTTTGTTTGGGCGTTTGTTTTTGGGGTTATTGCAAAATTCCCTTCAGCCGGGGTTCCGTATGTGCTAATAACTTTAAGCGGCACAATCGCCTGGAATTATTTTTCTGAGATTGTAAATGGGGCAGGAAATGCGATGCTGACAAATACAAACTTGATTTCAAAAATTTATTTTCCGCGTTTGATTATTCCATTGTCAGTAGTCTTAAGGGCGTTGTTAGATTTTGTGATTGCTTCGGTATTGCTTATTTTAATGATATTTTATTTTAGAGTGCAGCTATCTTTATCTATTATTTTCTTGCCGGTTTTTATAATTCTAATTACTTTGATATCAAGTGGTGTTGGGCTATGGGCAGCCGCTATCAGTGTTAAATTTCGTGATGTGGGCAAGATTTTGCCTTATTTTATCCAAACAATATTCTTTCTTACTCCGGTTGCGTATCTTAAAGCCGCCATCCCGCAAAAGTATCTCTGGCTTTATTATTTAAATCCGGTAGCAGGGGCAATCGATGGATTACGCTGGGTTTTTTTGGGCATTCCTTTTAGTTGGAATTGGCTATTCTTGCAAGTTTTAATTTCTGTTATTATTTTTGTTTCAGGCCTGTTTTATTTTAAGCGCTTGGAAAGGACGTTTGCGGATATTATATGAGCGAAGCAATAATCAAAGTTGAGAAAATATCCAAATCTTACAAAATAGGCGAGACGATACACCACGATACTCTCCGCGATTTATTGACTGATTCTTTTCATGGTTTGTTAAGAAAGAAAGAAAAGAAAATTCATGATAATGATGATTTTGTCTGGGCGTTAAAAGATGTCAGTTTTGAATTGAAAAGGTCTGAAGTTGTAGGAATAATCGGGAGAAATGGTGCTGGAAAGTCAACTCTTCTAAAGATACTTTCCCGAATTACCGAGCCGACAAAGGGCAGGGTTGAGATTTGCGGCAGGATAGGCAGCCTTCTTGAGGTGGGCACCGGTTTTCATCCTGAGCTTACCGGAAGAGAGAATATTTATATGAACGGAGCTGTATTAGGAATGTCTAAACGGGAAATTGACCGTAAGCTTGATGAAATAATCGCTTTTACAGAGATTACTAAGTTTATTGACACGCCGGTTAAGCGTTATTCCAGCGGTATGTATGTCCGCCTTACCTTTGCAGTAGCAGCTTATTTAGAGACTGAGATTTTACTGGTTGATGAAGTTCTGGCTGTTGGTGATTTAGCCTTTCAGAAAAAATGTTTAGGGAAAATGGAAGATGTGGCAAGGCTCGGCCGCACAGTAATTTTTGTCAGCCACAATATGGGCTTGGTCAGGTATTTGTGTGAGAAAGCAATATTCCTTGATAATGGCAGGGTAGAGGCCATAGGAAGCTCCGGAGAGATAATTGGCAGATACATGAAGAATATTTTAAGTGATGAAAACGTTAATAATTCCGGCTTGATCCCTGCTGAGAAGAAGCGCGTTAAAACAGAATCCGCTTCAGTTATTTCTGCGGCAATAGAAGCCTTAGATAAAAAATCTTCCAGGCAATTTGATATATGGGAACCTTTTAAAATAGTAATTGAAATAGAATCTTTCCAATCGGATTTAACCATTATCCCCTGGGTTTTTATTTACAACAGTTTTGGTGATACGGTTTTGACATCGTTTTATTACGATAATGCAGAGAAAATCAAGGGGAATCAGGGAAGCAATATCAAGTGCGCATTAATTATTGACCCTAATTTTCTTATGCCCGGCAGGTATACTGTTTCTGTCGGTATCTTTGGCCCTTTGAAGGTAATTTATGATTGGTCAGAGCACATTCTTTCTTTTGAGATTGGAAATAGCTTCTTAAGCGGCAGGCAATTTGATGGGCGTCCGGGCGTGGCCTCTTTTCCTTACAAGTGGGAAGTAGTTTAGGCGATCTTGCGCATTTCTTGAACATGAAAAAAATAGCCATATTAATCTTAAATCACAGACAGGATGAATTGACATTGGAATGTTTAAATTCGCTAAAGAATGTTAAATACGAAGATTTTGAAATCATCCTTGTTAATAATGAATCTATCGGAAATTTTCCTGTGAAATGGGATATGGAAAAACATCCTTTAAAGATCATTGAGGAAAAGAAGAATTTAGGGTGTGCCGGAGGCAGGAATCTGGGAATAGGATATTTTATGAATAATAGTGACGCGGATTACCTTTTCTTTTTGGATAACGATGCTGTTGTTGATGTGGATATTCTAACAGAGCTTGTAAAAGTAGCTGAAAGTAAAGAAGATATAGGATTGGTAGGCATGAAAGTATATTATTTTAATGAGCCAAATAAATTCTGGATTGCCGGAGGAGCCAAATTAGATTTAAGAAGCGGATGCTTCTATAATTCAGGGCAGGGCGAGCTTGATGTGGGCCAGTATGACAGAGATGGCAGGGTGTTTGACAGCCTTCCCGGAGGTTTTACTTTTATAAAAAGAAAGGTCATTGAGCTCATTGGTATGTTGGATGAAAGATTTTTTATTTATTATGAGGATCCTGACTGGTGTTTACGTTTAAGAAAATACGGGCTCAAGATAGCATTTGCATGCAATGCAAAAGTCTGGCACAAGGTTTCTTCGTCTTTAGGAAGAGAGTCTTCCAGTTTTTATTATTACCGTACAAGAAACCGCCTACTTTTTATGTGGAAGAATTTCTCAAAAACCACGTTTGCCGCATTTTTTGTCAATTTTTCGTGGGAATTTATAAGAACCAACATTTTAGGTTTTCTTATAGAAAAAAAACATAAACTTTTTTTTGCTTCATTAGCAGGTGTGTGTGATTTTTTTGTAGGCAGATTTTATAATCAAAGGACGTTCAGTAGTTAATAGAGAGGTAGCTGATTGAGAATTGGCATTGAGGCAACAAGAATAAATTCGCAAGGTCGAGGCATTGATAGATATACTTGTAGTTTAATTAAGGCGTTTAGCCAGATAGACAAAGAGGATGAGTTTGTCCTTTTTTCTGATAATACTTTGTTGGTGAAGGATTTTGGGCTTAGACCCAATTTTTCTATTGAGCCTTTGGCTAAAAGATTCCGGTTTATCAGGCGTCCGGGCTTAGGTTGTATTGGGAAGCATTTTTATAAGGATTTGGATTTGTTTCATTTTCCTAATTCTGATATCTGGAGTTCTAAATACTGTAAAACAGTTGTTACTATGCACGATTTAGCCCCGTATCATTTCCCTGAAAGGTTTTTTAAAGATGTTGACCATTTTAAACAGTATCTTAAAGAGTTAAGGTGCATTAAAAAAAACGCGGATTGTATTCTAACAGTTTCTGATTTTTCAAAGAGGGATATTGTAGATGTCCTCGGAGTTAACCCCGGAAAGGTTTTTAGGGTTTATAATGGGCTTGGGCAGGCGTTTAGAAAGTTGCCGTTAAATGAGGAAGAAGCACGGTCTTTATTGAATCAGTTTAATCTTTCAGGAAGGTTTATTTTATATGCCGGAGGGCTTGATTTTAGAAAGAATCTAACAACTTTGATTAAAGCATTCGGCATTCTTTCGGCTGATTCGCATTATAGTGACTTGAAATTAGTGATAGTTGGCAGACGCCCTCAGAAATATGATAATAAAATGTATTTGCCACTGGAACAATTGGCAGGGAGCCTGTTGCTTAAGGATTCGGTTGTTTTCTTGAACAACATTAATGATCCTCAGTTAGTTTCGCTTTATAATCTGGCTTCTTTGTTTGTTTTTCCTTCTATATTTGAAGGATTTGGATTCCCTCCTTTAGAGGCGATGGCTTGCGGGTGCCCTGTTTTATGTTCAAACAGGTGTTCTCTTCCGGAAGTTGTTGGTGACGCTGCAGTGTTGTTTGATCCTGACGATGTAAATGCTTTGGCGTATCAGATAGGAGAAATAATGGATTCTTCTCAGCTTAAGATTGAATTATCAAGAAAAGGAATAGAAAGGGCCAAATTGTTTTCTTGGAATAAAACAGCAGGTGAAATTGTTAATATTTACAAGAAAGTAGCTGCCTGATTTTTATAAAAAATGAAGAAACCAAGAATATTATTAATTAATCCCAGGACTTATCCGGGAGACGGTATTGATACTAAGAATGACAAGCATCCTCCTTTTGGTCTTGCTTATTTGGCGGCTTATATGCAGGAGAATGGTTATGATATAGACATCCTTGATATGCCTGCTTCTAATGTTGCCGATAATCGGATTGGCGATTATGTTAAAGAGGGAAAATTTAACATTGTTGGCATAACCGGAATGACGCATCAGATAACAAATGGTTTTAATTTAGCAAAGAAGTTAAGAGAAAGCAATCCTGGTTTAATTATTATGTTTGGGGGGATCCATGCAACATATTGTTATAAGGAGCTATTGATTAAAGAACCGGGCCTTATTGATTTTATCATTCGGGGAGAAGGAGAGTTGACCTTTTTGGAGTTGGTCAGGGCTCTTGAGAATGATCGCAGTGATTTTCAACAGATTAAGGGGTTGGCATTCTTATATAATAAGAATATTTTTGTAACGCAAGACAGAGAATTTATAGAGGATTTAAATGAATTGCCTTTACCTTCCAGAAACCTATTGCCCATGAAGGAGTATTTTTCTGGTGAGACAATTTTTGGAAATCCCATGATTGAAGTAATGGCTTCGCGTGGATGCCCATATGAATGTATATTTTGCAGTTCTCCTGATTACTGGAAAAGACAGATAAGATTCAGGTCAGTTGAGAGCGTAATTAATGAAGTTGAGTTATTAATAAAGGCTTATAATATTCGCTATTTTATTTTTCTGGATGACGGGTTAACCTTAAAAAAAGAATTTTTGTATCAATTTTGTCAGAGCTTAATTACCAAGAAAATTGATATTAAGTGGAGATGTTTGGCACGAGTTGACCAGGTTAATAAGGAAATGCTTGTTTTGATGAAGCAGGCTGGTTGCGTTAAAATTTGTTATGGGGTTGAGTCAGGAAACCAGCAAATATTAGATCGGGCTAAGAAAAGAATTACAATAGAGATGATAAAAAGAGCATTTTTATTAACGCATGAATCAGGGATCGCTACTTTAGCGCTTATGATTATAGGGCATCCTTATGAAACAAAGGAAACTATAAATGATTCTATAAACCTTATCAGGCAACTAAAGCCATTTAGGTATGTTTTCCAATGTATGACCCCGTATGTCGGCACGAAACTATTTAATGATATTGCCAAGGATACCGGAGTTATTTTATCAACTAAATGGGAGGATTATAGAAGTACGGAAAATCCAATGTTTGTCCCGTTCGGACTGGACGGGAATACTATTCTTGATTATCATGATAAATTCATGGAAGAAAATGTTTCTTTAAAATATGTCTTAAGAAGGATCTTCATCGGTTTTACTTTGGTAGGCCGTCATATCTTTAATAAGAAGTTTTTCTTTTATCCTTTATATAATGCTATTTATAATAATTCTCCTGTTTTAGTTAAGAAGCCACTAAATGTATTCTTGAATTATTTTATTTTACCGTTAACCAGGAGTGTTAGAAAACTCAGGGTAATTAGATAAAACCTTGGTTGTTTGGAGAAATAGTATGTTGAAAATGATAAAGAAATGTTTAAATCGCGGGGCTCTTGCGCACAGCTGCGTTATGTTAAATAAGGATGTAAAAGAGGCAAGAAAGGATGTTTTGCCTCTTTTTGAGAATAATTCTCCTGTTTTAGATATTGGTTGTGGAGAGAGGCCGATTACAAAGAATGCCATTAAATTGGATTTTGGCCCGGCACCGGGTATTGATGTTGCTGCTGATGCGCACTATCTTCCTTTTTTGGACAAATCAATTGGATTTGTTTGGCTGGGAGGGGTTGTTGAGCATTTAAATAATCCCAGGGTTTGTGCCAGAGAAATTTACAGGATCTTAAAGGACAAAGGGTATGTTTTTGTTGAGACTCCTTTTTTTCAGATTGTGCATGCAGCTCCGTATGATTTCCAAAGATTTACCCAGTTGGGGCTTGAGAAATCATTCGGCGATGCCGGATTTAGAAAGATAAAGTCGGGTATTATTTCCGGGCCAAGCGCCGCATTTGCCCATATTTTAAGGGCTTATTTAGCATTGCTATTTTCTTTTAATAGCGATAAGTTGTTTCATATCTTATATTACTATGTCTTTGGGTGGTTTGTTTTGCCCATTAAATTACTTGATTATTTTCTAACCAAATATAAACAGGCCGAGCTTATGCCTTTTGGTATATTTTATCTGGGCCGGAAATAAAATAGCTGTAATTAAAAACGGCTATCTTAAAAATGAATTTAAAGCAAATAAACAAAGAAGAGGGAGAGATAGAGGCCATTGATCAATTTGTATTAAGCTCTCCAAGTGGACATCTTTTTCAAACTTATGCCTGGGGAGAAGTGTCTCGGGAGTTGGGTTGGCAGCCCTTAAGATTTTTGTTTGAAAATAAAGGAAAAATTTGCGGCTTTGCACAGATATTGCAACGCAAGAAATTCCATTTCTCTATTTTCTATATTCCTCGCGGGCCAATATTTTGTGATTCAGATAGCTTATCTTCTATTGTTCAAGCTATTAAGACATTGATGATTAAAGAGAGGGGAATTTTCTGCAAGATTAATCCATTGATTACAAAATCAAGCAGTTGCGAAGAGTTGTTTAGAAAAAACAATTTTATAAAATCAAAAATGAGAGATATGCATGTTTGTACTTATAGGATTAACCTCAGTATGGAGCTATCAAAGATATGGGGTAATTTTCGCGGCAATGTTAGGACGGCAATAAGGAAAGCAGAGAGAGTTGGAGTTGTGGTTAACGCAGGTGAAACGCTTGATGATTTAAATAAGTTTTACAAAGTTTATCAAACTTTATCAGAAGAAGGCAAAACCAGCACCCATGTTTTTAGCTTCTTTAAGAAAATAGTTGAGGAATTCGGCCCTAAGAAGCAGGTCAAGATTTTTACTGCTGATTTTGAGGGACGGACTGTGGCATGCGAGTTTATTTTCTTTTACGCCAAGAAAGCAGAGCAGATGTGGGCGGCAAGCTTAAAATTAAATAATGATATAGGGGCTAGTCAGTTGATTCACTGGAAAATAATTAATTGGCTGAAAGAAAATGATTTTCTTGTATACGATTTGGGTGGTGTCCCGCCGGATAAAAATGAGCTTCCAGGGATACAATTTTATAAACAGGGCTTAGGAGGGGAGCGGTTTGAGCTTGCGGGCGAATATGAAATAGCTGGTAATCCAATGTTGTATTTTTTCTGGAGGAAGTTTTGCAGTTTTTATATTAATAGAAAGAAAATCATTCTCAGGCGTCCATGAAAATATTGTTTCTTACATTATACCCGGGTTTACAGCCAAGTACGAGGTTTCGTATCTTGCAATTTCTACCTTATCTTGGCCCTGATACCAAATATGCTATAAGGCCAGTTGTCCCGGAATGGGTATTTAGGAGATTTTACGGGAAAAAATCATTTATAGAGAAGGCTGTTTTTCACTTGTTTGAATTTTTTACAAGGTTAAAAGATATTGTTTTTTCTTTCAAGTATGATGTAGTTTTTTTACAGAAAAGCATTGCAACAATTAATTACCGCGGCTTGCACTGTTTGCTTTCTCTTTTTAGTAAGAATTTGATTGTAGATTTTGATGATGCAGTAACGATAAGCCCGGTTACAGAAGTAAAGTTATTCCCGTGGGTAATTTTCCAGGACAGGAAGCAAATATACAAGATTGTAAGTTTAGCAAAGGCTGTGATTGTAGGAAACCAGAGGTTAAGTGACGATATCTCTGAATTTAATCGGAACATTTTTATTATTCCTACTCCGGTTGACACTGAATATTGGTCGGTTAACGCAGATAAATATCGTAAAAAAGATGTAATCAATATTCTTTGGTCAGGCAACCAGAGTGGGCATGAGTTGCTTAAGATTTGTTATCCCGCATTGCTTAAATTGAGAGAAAGGCGTTCCTTTAAAATCGTAATACTTAGCGATGGTGACAGTTCAATGGTAAGAAAGTTCCTTCCAGAGATTGATTTTAATTTTATTAAATGGGATACAAAAACAGAAAAGAAAGTATTCTTTGATGCCGATATTGGGATTATGCCTGTATATGATACTCTTTGGAATAGGCGTAAATGTGCTTTTAAGGCGTTGCTTTACATGGCAAGCGGCATTCCGGTAGTTTCTTCTCCCGTAGGCGTGGTTACTTCTTTTATTAAAGATAGTGAAAACGGGTTTATTGCGAACACTAGTCAGGATTGGGAAAATAAACTAGAAAAATTGATATTGAGTGAAAGTTTGCGCAAGACAGTCGGTTTAAGCGGAAGAGATACTGTTGAAAATAGTTTTTCTCTAATAAAGAACGCTCTTCTTTGGAAACAAGTTATAAACGGAGGTATTCTTAAGGAAAATAAATGAAGAAAATCCATGTTTCTTTAGTTATGGAGATTCCATATTTCGCCCTTTCCGGGGCCGGATTAAGACCAGGGGCCATACCTTCTTTTATTATGCATAAGGTGGAGCCAGAAGATTTTTCCGAGTTGCTTGATTATTTAAAGAGGAATGGCTACCGTACTCTAGGCATTAAAGAATATTATGAATACCTAAGCGGTAAGAAGCATGATAAGGATAAGAAGATTATCATTACCTTTGATGATGGGCTAAGGAATAATTGGTCGGTGGTGTATCCTATTCTTAAGAAATTCAGCATGAAAGCGGTTTTTTATGTTAATCCTGAAAAGATCATGGAAAGCGGGCAGGCAAGATATAATCTTGAGGATGTTTGGCAATCTAAGATTTCTCATTCTGAGCTTGATATCATTGAAGAAAAAGAGATGTTTATTAATTGGGAAGAAGCAAGAAAGATGCAGAAATCGGGAATAATAGACATTGAATCGCATAGTTTATTTCACCAATTATGTTTTACAAAAAACAAGATTATTGACTTTCAGCGTCCTGGAAAAGATGGAAATTCTGTCTATCCATGGTTATTTAGTGCAATGGATCTTGGTTCGGAGGATTCCATTTGGGGGGCTCCTGTCTATCCATTCAGCTCAAGGATGATTGCAAAGCGTTTTTATGATGACGCAGGATTAAGGCAGGCGTGTATTGATTTTGTTAAAGAAAATCAGGGCATTGCATTCTTCTCTATAAAGAACTGGAAAAATAAACTAATTAATTTTGTAAAAGACTATTCTAAAGCAAATGAATTAAAAACTTATTTTGAGAGTGATCTGGAAAGTGAGATTAATATCAGAGACTCGCTCTTAAACTCTAAATTGCTGATTGAGCAGAAGTTGGATAAAGCCTGCGAACATTTTGCTTATCCTTGGAACATTAGCGGAGATTTAAGCTTATTGTGGCTTAAAGAATTAGGTTTTAAAACAGTGTTCAGGTTTATGAATGGTTGGAATATTCCTAAAAGAGGATGTGATCTTTATGGCCTTAGCAGGGTTGAAGGATACTGGATAAAGAGCCTCCCCGGCAAAGGCAGGAAAATTATTTGGGATAAGTTATTAAGCCGTATAACAAGGCTCGGGTTTTAGATGAAGAAAATACTTTTTGTTATTCCAAGATTAGCAAATGCCGGTACTGAGACGCATCTTTTATTGTTAAGCAAGGGCCTTAGTGAGAGGGGATTTGATGTTACCATTTGCTGTTTATTTGAAATAGGAATATGCGACAGCGTGTGTAAACAGTTTGGTTTTAAAATAATCTGTCTTAATAAAACTAGCATTTATGATTTAAGCATATTGCATTCTCTCTACGTGTTAATCAAGAATAACAAATATGATGTTGTTCATGCTTATTTATTCGGCTTTCATTATTTAGCTTTGCTACCTGCAAAGATAGCTGGTGTTTGTCTAACTGTTTCCTCTCGCAGAGAATTGGCCACTTGGAAAAAACTGCATCATCATCTTCTGGAGAATTTTGGAAATATGTTTGTTGATAAGGTAGTGACTTGTTCAGAAGCTGTGAGCACCTATGTTTTGAGAACAGAAATTTTGTCAAAGTCAAAGATTCTTAGGATTTATAACGGTATAGACCTTGAGAAATATTCTCAGCGAGCGAAGGAAAAAAAAGGTTTATGTGCCTTTGGATTGAAAGAAACTGATTTAGTTATTGGAAATGTAGCAAATTTTTCAATAGAAAAGAACCATGAGTTTCTGGTTGAGGTCATTAAAGAAGTAAAAAAACACTTTCCTGATATTAAATGCCTCTTAGTAGGAGATGGCTATCTTAGAAGAGAACTTGAGCAACAAGTTGACAACTTGGGATTAAATAAAAATGTTATTTTTACTGGTGAAAGAAACGATGTTGAGCATGTTCTCAATTTAATAGACGTTTTCTTATTTACTTCAAAAACCGAGGGTCTACCAAACGCTATTTTAGAGGCGATGGCTTGTGCGTTACCTGTAGTTGCTGTTGATGCCGGAGGAATTTCTGAGGTAATTAGTAGTGGGAAAGACGGGATTGTAGTAAACAGTTTTTCTGTTAAATATTTTTCTTCAAACGTGATTGAGCTTTTAAATGATTCAAATATAAGAAAACAGATGGGTAAAACAGCAAGGCAAACCATAGAAAGCAAATTTTCTTTTAATCGGATGATTACTGATTATGAGGAGTTTTACAAGAAGGCAACTTCTTGAGGTTAAAGCAGGGGTTATTTAATATTCTATGTGCGGCATATGCGGAGTTATTAAAAAAGAGGGTAGTTTCGTAGAGAAAGAGTGCCTCAAGGAAATGACTGACGCTCTTGTTCATCGTGGCCCTGATGAGGATGGACATTTTTTGTTTAAAAATGCCGGTATGGGAATGCGCCGTTTGAGCATTATTGACGTTAAGGGAGGGCATCAGCCTATTTATAATGAGAGAAAGAATGTTTGCGTAATTTGTAACGGAGAAATTTATAATTACATTGAGCTTAAAGAGCGGCTTATGAAGTCTGGCCATATCTTTAAAACAAGCTCGGATGTAGAAGTAATAGTGCATTTATATGAAGATAAGGGAGAGGATTTTGTTGATGATTTAAGGGGAATGTTTGCTATAGCAATTTATGATTTGGATAAAAAAAGGCTTATTTTGGCTAGGGATAGGCTGGGCATAAAGCCCTTGTATTATTATTCTAAAAATGGAGTATTCCTGTTTGGTTCTGAGATTAAGGCGATAAAGCAGTATCCTGGTGTGCAAACTGGCATTTCGTTAACAGCAGTTAGTGATTATTTGACATATTTGTATATTCCCGGCCCGGATACAATTTTTGAAGATATTTATAAATTGCCACCGGCTTGTTTACTCATATTTGAGAAGGATAAAATCAATATAAAGAAGTATTGGGAGATAAGTTATAAAAAGAGAGAGAAGCAGTATGAGAGTTATTATATTGAAAATTTAAGTTCTTTATTAAAAGAAACAATAAAAATGCATTTGATGAGTGAAGTCCCTCTTGGGGCTTTTTTAAGCGGAGGGATGGACTCAAGCGCTATTGTTGCTCTGATGAGCGAGGTTAGTGGGCAAGCGATAAAAACATTTTCTGTTGGTTTTAATACCAGGGGTTTTGATGAATTAAAGTATGCTAGGCTTGTAGCTAAGAAGTTTGGAACAGAACATCACGAGATAAACCTGGAACCTGATATTATAAAATTGTTGCCTGATTTAGTGGGGCATTTTGATGAACCGTTTGCGGATTCCTCGCTTATTCCCACATATTTAATTTCAGGTTTTGCGCGTAAAGAAGTTACGGTTTGCCTTTCCGGTGACGGGGGAGATGAACTGTTTGCCGGTTACGATTGGACAAGAAGGCAGAAATTTATTAATGATTACAGAAGAATTCCGCGCGTTGTAAGACAAGCCATGAAGCATGTTTTGTTAAGCCGCGATTACCAGCCAGACAGAAGAAACAGAATATTGAATAAAATAGAAAGATTTGTTTATGATTCAGAGTTGTCTTTGGAAGATTCATTCCTGCGCAGAAGGACGTGTTTTTCGGAGGCATTGAAAACGCGTTTGTTTCAGGAAGAAATAGTAGGTCCTTTGGGCAATTATCAAAGTGCTTCTAAATTATCAGGATTATTCTCTGGGGTGTCAATAGATAATGATATTGAAAGGCTCTTGTTTGTAGATACAAAATCATATCTTCCGGATGATTGTCTTTGTAAGGTTGATATGATGAGCATGAAGAATTCTCTTGAAGTCAGGGTCCCTTTTTTAGACCATAAGGTTGTTGAGTTTGTGTCTTCAATCCCTTTAGAGTTTAAGTTAAAAGGAAGAATAAGTAAATATATCCTTAAGAAAGCCCTGAAGGAAGAATTGCCTGCTCAAGTCCTTAGGCAAAGGAAGCTCGGTTTTACAATGCCTTTAAATAATTGGTTTAGATTTCAATTGAAAAATAACGCAAAAGAGATGTTGTTGGCCAACGATTGTCAGAGCAGGCGCTTCTTTTCAGTATCGTTTGTGGAATGGATGCTTAAAGATCATTTTGATAATAAACAGGATTTTGGAGCGCAAATTTTTGCTTTATTGGTTTTTGAGTTGTGGCTGAGGAAACAAAAAATATGAAGAATGATTTGCTGAATGAACAGGAGCTTGTTAGTTGCAATTTGTGCGGCAACAATAATACCAAGCATCTTTATAATTACGGAAATACAAATATTGTTCAGTGTATTTGTTGCGGGTTAGTTTATGCCAATCCGCGCCCAAAGGAACGGGCGAATAGGGACTTCTTTAGTAAAAGCCATCATTCGCTGGATTTGGAAGAAAGAATTTCCGGAGCCAGGGAAAGAGTTTTTAAGAAATTTTTGTCAGATATTGAGCTACTGCGTAGCGGAGCAAAGGGATGTATTCTGGATGTTGGCTGTGGTGTGGGTATTTTTCTTAATTTGGCAAAATCTTCAGGGTGGCGGACGATAGGAGTGGAATTGTCAAAAGATGCATGTGACTATGCAAAGAGTAAATCTGGGTTAGAAGTTCTAAATTCAGGCATAGAGGAAGCGCGTTTTGGGGAAAACAGTTTTGATGTTATCACACTTTGGAACGTGTTGGATCATTTACGCGATCCAATGTCCACGCTTAAAGAGCTTAACCGGATACTAAGGCCGGGAGGAATTATCGTTATACGTGTCCCTAATGTTACATTTCATTTTTATTTGCACCGGGCATTTTATTTGTTTAAACTGTTTTCAAAAGAAACGAAGGATCCTTCAATTATTGTAAATTATGGGTTTACTGCAAAAACCATAAAAAAGATTCTCTATGGCGCCGGGTTTAATTCTGTAAGAGTAGAAAACTCTTTTCTTACAAAAGGGGATCCTTATAAATCATTTAATTTTAATGAGAACATAGTAGAGTTATTAAAGATTTCCCTTAATTTTATAGCTAATTTAATTTATTTTGTTACTTTCCGTAGAGTTTTCGTTTCTTCTTCTTTGATAGTCTTCGCTAAAAAATAACCAAAAATGTCAAACATCAAGATTCTTGAAATATACAAAAGATTTTACAATTTTGCAGGAGGGCGCGGTTTTGCAAGATTTCCTTTTATCAGGGCTATAAATAATTATGTATTATTTAAGCTCAAGCCCGCAGAGATTATAGTTGATGGAGATAGGATCATTTTGGATAAATACGATGCACTCAGGCTGTCAATTAACAAAAATTATGAATCTGTAATTAAGAGATTAGTTAAAGAGAAGATTGAAAAAGGTGATACGGTTTTAGATATTGGTGCAAATATAGGTTATTATACATTGATTTTCGCGAGATTGGCCGGTGACTCTGGTTGCGTATTCGCTTTTGAACCTGAGCCGAATAATTTTAAGTTACTTAAGAAGAATATTGAGTGCAATAATTATCGTAATGTTACTTTGGAGCCTTTAGCAGTATCAGATAAGTCTAAAAGAATGAGGTTGTGTTTTAACAGGAATAATCAGGCGGATAATCGCTTGATAGATAGTAGTATGCCTAATTCTATAGATGTGGGCGCAATAAGCCTGGATGATTATTTCAAAGATTATTCAGGAAAAATAGATTTTGTAAAAATTGATGCGCAGGGTGCAGAGGCCGGGATTATAAAAGGAATGGAAGGTATTTTGTTGCAGAATAACAATATTAAGCTTTTGGTTGAGTTTTGGCCATTTGGGCTTAAATATTGCGGGAGTAATGCGAATTTATTCCTGGAGCTTCTTTCAGGCTATGGCTTTGATTTTTATGAAATAAGGTCAACTAATGATCAACTGGTAAGAACAAGTGCAAAAGTTTTACTGGATACTTATACTGAAGAAAAACAAAATTTTACTAATTTATTTTGCTTAAGAGTATAAACAAAAGGCACGGTATGGATAAAAAAAGTTTTATAAAAAATTTTAATCTGGCTGATTTATTGGTCTTATGTTTCATTTTTTTATTAATCTTTGCTTTTTTTGCTCACACCTTTATCCCGAAAAGTATTTTAAAGAAAATAAGAAGAATGCCTCAGCAGGAAGAAGTTTATGTTGAGGTATTGTTAAATAAAGAAAAACAATGGCTTAAAGATTATGTGAAAATAGGCGATGGCCAAAGGGATTTAGAGAATAATTTTATGGCTCAAATAATTGGGCTAAAAGATTATTCACAAAACGGGGAAGTTTACGGAAAGATTGTTGTTTTGAAATTAAGAGCTTCTGTTGACAGTTATGGGTTTATTAAATATGGCAGCAATATTTTGCGCCCCGGGCAGGATTTTATTCTTGAGAACAAAGATTATGTTTTAAGGGGAGTGGTGTTTAGCGTCAAAAGGAAGGAATATTAATGCCTCAAGCAGAAGTTTCTGGAGTTTTTACCACTTCAAGATTCCTAAGTATTTTTCCGCATCTACCCAGATCAAAAGAGTATTCTGCCCTGGTAAAATTAGTTTGGGCATTATTAATTTTCTTTTCTCTATTTTCTTTTAAGATAAATTTATTTCAACTTGGCAGTGAAGTAGTGTTTGTTAAGCTTGAGGATATTGTATTTGTTTTGTTGTTTTTTCTGGCAGCCTTCAGATTAAAAGCCGTCAATAGCCTTCCGTTAGATTTACCAATTATAGTTTTTATTTTTATTGGCTTGTTGTCTGTGTTCTTTGGTATTTTAAGACATACAATTTCTGAACCGTTTGCTGGTTTCTTTTATCTAACTAAAATTGCTCAGTATTTTCTTGTGTTTTATCTTAGCTTGGTTATTTTTCAGCAAGAGCTGAAGGCTGGTTTCTTCTTGAAGTTGATGTTTGTTCCTGTTTTTCTAATAGCCGGATATGGAATAATTGAACATTTTTTCCCCTATGCGCATTATCCTTTTAGCTGTCCTTTTTATTACCGAATTTATGAAAGAGGATTCTTCTATCATGATGCCAGCCATTTTGCTGCAGTGTTGATGTTTTTTTCATCGTTATTGTTTGGGATATTGCTTTATATGGACAAGCCGTTATTAAAGAAAGTTATTTTTTTAGCTGGGATTATTTTGTTGTGCTTACCGTTATTCTGGACTTACTCTCGTGCAAGCTACATAGCGCTTTTTGTTTCGCTGTTGTTTATTTCCGCATTAAGAAGCAAAAAAATTTTATTTTTAACAATATTTATTATGATATTTATAGCAGTTCTTTCTCCCCATGCAATATTTGAACGCCTGGTTTCTATTAAGCAAACTTTTCTGAATTCCGATCCAAACAATTCTTCAGTTGCCTATCGTTTTCAACAAATCAAATATGCCTGGGAAGGCATAAGGCAGTATCCTTTATTTGGCATAGGTATAGGAGGCAGAGAAAGGGTATTTTATGAAAATCAGTACCTGATGATTCTTGCTGAAATGGGAATTTTTGGTTTCATTGCCTTTATATCGGTAATATTTACAATCTTTAAAACTGTTTGGTTTTTACAAAGAAAAACAGCGAGTAATTTTATCAGGGGGCTTGCCATAGGATATCTTGGTGGTTTTCTCGGTTTACTTATTGTCTCTAATGCTTTAGTGGTTTTTATGATTTCGCGCATTATGTTTGTTTTTTGGGCAATGACAGCGTTAATCTTATGGCTATGGGAGAAAGAGAAGAAGAATGAAGCATATCTTTGAATTTCTTAAGAAGCCGATTGTTTTAATTGGCGCGGTTATTATTCTGGGAAAGTTTTTGGGTTACTTTGTTGACCTGTTTATTGCCATCAAATTCGGGGCCTCCCGTATAACCGATGCTTTTATCGCAGCCAGGGCTATTCCTCTTAGGATTGAGAGCATTGTGAGCTGGGCATTATATTCTGCATTTGTCCCGGTTTATATTGCGGTAAGAAAATACAGAAAAGAGGACGGGCTTATTTTGTTTATGTCATTTTCAAAGGTTGTTCTTTTGTGGCTCTTGGGAGTTAGTCTTGCTGTAGTTTTTGGCGCTGAGTCTATCCTGAGATTTCTGGTTCCCGGGTTTGATTATCAGTCGTTATCTTTGGCTGTAGTCTTGTTAAGGGTTATGTCTTTTGCAATTCTGTTTGGAGGGGCGGCTGCGATTTTACAGTCGGTTAATACGAGCCACAATAATAAAACCATAGCTTCCTGCTCTCAGCCTTTGAATAACTTTGTGGTCCTTTTTTTCGTGTTGTTTCTTACTTATTTCTGGGGGATTTATGCTATTGCGGTGGGCGTATTAGCAGGGGCTTTTTCTAAAATGGCAGGCCAGCTTGTTTCATTTGATCATTTTAAAGGAATTAGCCATTCGCAAAAACATTTTGAAGCCAAGAGCCAGATGCCGGAAATTTGGAAATCTTTTATTATGATTGTCGCAGTATTGTTGGTGATGGAGAGCATTATGGCTATTACTCGGATTTTTGCTTCTCATTACTCAGGGGCCATTTCAATACTTAATTACGGCTATATTGTGATCCAGGCTCCTCTTTTGGTTATTGAAGGATTAACATTTTATATTTACTATCCTATAATGGTAGAGCACTCTATCTTGGACAATAATGGAAGATTCAAGGAAATGATCATTCGGTTTTTCCGAATAATGATATTTGTTTTGATTCCGGTCTCGGTTCTTATTTTCTTACTATCAGGTTTGATCTCAAGAGTTTTGTTTCTTCATGGGAAGTTTGATTGGTCAACGGCTGACCAGACCGCACAAGCGATTGCTTTATTTTCTTTGGGCCTGACAGGCCTTGGTATTGAGGCAGTTAGCTTAAGAACGGCAATTGTTTTAAAGAGAACAGCCATGTATTTGTGTTTTCTTATTTTTAGGCTATTTGTTAATTGTATCCTGATGTTTATTTTATTGAAGTATTTGACTCCGGTTGTTGCTTTATCAGTGTCTTTCTCAATTGCATTGTTATTGAATACAGTCCTGCTGACGTATTATTTTCTAGGGAAAGTCATTGATTATAAATTTAATACTGAGTTTTTCTTTTACTTGTTCAAGGTGGCTATCATTACTTTAATTTCCGGATTTTGTGTTTTTCTCTTACGATATTATTTTGAATACCTGGGTTTATTCAATGGTTTTAGCAGGAGAATTTTCAGTTTGCTGTTTATTTCGTTAATAGCAGGAATTGTTTATTTACTTCTGTCAGTCTTGTTTAAATTAAAGGAACTCAAATTGCTGAAATCTTTATTTGGAATTAAAACCACATCTACTCAAATAGGTGAATGGCTATGAAGGATTATTTAAGCGAATTTTTATATAACTACCACTGGGATCCTGCAAAGGCTTTATTGAGGGCTATTGAGGCGAGAATTATTTCTCCTGTTGAATTAAAACCGCCGATATTGGATATGGGTTGCGGCGATGGCACATTTACTTCTGTGCTTTTAGAAAGAAATTCCGCTGTGGGGCTGGATTATAAGGCTGCAAATCTATTCTTAGCAAAAAGAAAGAAAGTTTATTCCGGATTAGTAGTTTGTGATGCCAGAGCCATGTCTTTTAAGAACAATTCTTTCTCAAGCTTGTTAATTAATTCATTCTTAGAGCATGTTCCTGAGGGAGGGATAGAAGAGGTTTTGTCTGAATCTTCAAGGGTTTTAAAGGATAAAGCCAAAGTTGTGCTTACGATTAATTGCGCAAACTTTAGTGATCAAGATCCGGTTTTCGTTTTCTTAAAAAAATACGGCTTGAGTAAGTTGAGTTTGACCTGGAAGAGGTATTTGAGTAAGCGCCTGGCGCTTAATAGCCTTAAAGATGCCGCTTTTTGGAAGCGGATTTTTGCTAAAACAAACTTTAAAATATTAGAAAGTAAATATTATTTATCGCCTAAAGTGGAAGGAACATTTTTTCTTTGGACGGACCTGCAGTATATTGGAATAAGCAAAGTAAATCTTGGTTCGATGGTTAGATTTATCTCTAATGTTTTAAGTTTTATAGGGATAAATTTTCATCGTAAGATCATTGCTTCTGTTTTTAGCCGGATATTGAGGGATGATTATGTTAATGATTCAGGATCTGGTTCTTGTTTACTTTTTGTCCTGGAGAAAAAAGAAGTCAGTGTTATTCAGAAAAACTCTCAAGAAGGGCATTCTCTTAGTGATTCCGAAAACGGGCAAATTAGAAAGATTGTTTATAGTATGAATCCTGATGTTTCGGTGATTATCCCTTCTTTAGACGGAGATAGAGGAGGCAATGTTAGTAAACTTTTGGCAGATTTAAGCAGGCAGGCATATCGCAACTTTGAAGTATTGGTTGTAAAGAAAGTTTCTCCCCAGGGTAAGGCAATTAATATGGGTGTTTCTGCCGCTGGAGGAGATACTTTGGTTATTATAGACGATGATTCACGGGTTGATAACATTTATGTAATTGAAAATCTTCTTAGAACGCTTAAAGAAAATAAGGATATTGGCATGGCAGGTGCGTCAATCTTAGTTCCCCCGGATGCGAATTGGCTGCAAAAGAAAGCCGGAGAAGAATTCCCGCGGTTTGGGATGAAGGTTGTGGAAGAAGTAACAGAAAGCGATATGGCTTGCCACGGTTGTTGTGCTATCCCTAGGAAAGTATTTGATGAAGTTGGAGGAGAAAGGGAGAATATCTTGCGCGGGCTTGACCCGGATCTAAGATTTCGCATGCGCCAAAAAGGCTATAAGACAGTGCTTGCACCCAATACATGGGTGTATCATCCGTTACCGGGTAGTATCGGTAAATTAGCCAAAACATTTTTCAGAAATGGGCTGGGCTCTGCTTACTGCCTGAAATACCAGCCACAACTTATCTATGATACAGACGAAGCACTGGAACTTAATTCATTTAAGCCAAAAGTGCCATTTTTTGTCCGCATATTCAGGTTTCCTTTAAGGATAGTAAAAGCTATTTTTGAGTTTAAGTTTCTGCGTGCATTAGCATATTTTGTTTATGCCTTAGGGTTTGGGTATGGGATTGTAAAATATTCTTTTAACAAAGGTAGTTCTAAATGATTGCTTTAAAGATTTTTATTAAAAAGTTAATCTTGATCTTTCTTGCTGTTATTGGTTATTGTATTTTTTTACCTCTCTGGCTTGGCCGTAGAAAGAATAAGCTGGTAATTATAAGGTATCACAGTGTAGGCGATTTTAGAAAGCACGAGGTAAATGTAAAGATAAATAAATTCAGGAAACAAATGCAGTTTTTGGCAAAGAATTATTCTTTACTTTCATTAAAAGATGCCTGTGGTTTGTTAAAACAAAAAAGATGCTTGCCTAAAAAGGCAGTGGCAGTTACTTTTGATGACGGCTACTCGGATAACTACACTAATGCGTATCCTATCTTAAGAAATTTAGGAGTCCCGGCAACAATATTTTTAACCGCAGGATACATCGGTACAGAGAAAATATTGCCGCATGATATTAACGATAATCCTATTTATAATCATTTCCTTGCCTGGGATCAAGTAAGAGAAATGTCAAGGTATGGGATTGATTTTGGGTCGCATACAATTAATCATGCTAATTTGGGTAAAGTCACAGATTTTAAGAAGGAAATTACAGATTCAAAGGAAATTATAGAAAAAGAGCTTGGAAGTAAGATTGATATGATTTCGTATCCGTTTGGTTTAGTGATTGATTTTAACCAGGATGTAAAAAAGGTTGCCGAGGAGGCAGGTTATATTTTTGGGTTTACTGCGATGAACGGGGTAAATGATGTTAGCACTGATTTGTTTGAGTTAAGGCGCATAGGGATAGAGTCTTCGGATAATATGTTTACATTTCTGGCCAAACTTAATGGGGAGCTAGATTTGTTAGAAATCAAGAACTGTATTTTTTTAAACAAAATATTACGGGTTTTTAATAGGTTGATGAAAGTATAATTTGTTGCTGGATCATTATTCAGCAACAAAAGTTTCTGTTCGCGCACGAGATTTTTTGCCGTCTTCTGCGGTTTATGACTCGCTTTCGTAACGGCTTACGCATTTAGGTGTACTCTCGCTCGTCATAAAGCCTTGAAGACTGTAAATAAGAATGCTATGCCAAAAAATCTCTAATTGTGCGCTCACAGAAACCTTTATTGCCAAATAGTATATTATGCAAATAAAAACCAAGATTCTTATTGTTTCGGTAGATTTTCCCCCGCACACTGATGGCGTTAGCACAGTGGCGCATGAATTAGCTTCGCGCTTGTCTGGTGCCGGAGAGCAAATTATTGTTATCGGCCCCCAGGCAAAAGGTGCTAAGGAGTATGATAGCTTGCAGAAATTTAAAGTAATTCGCACTCCCTGGTATGAATTAGGTTATTTGAGGCTTATCCCTATTCTTTTTGTAATGCCGTGGGTAATTTTAAGATACCGGATTAAGATTGTAATCCCAATGAATATTGCTTATGGCGGAGTTATCGCGTATTTATTTTCTAAAATATTAGGTTTTAAGTATGCTATGTGGGCTTATGGATATGAATTTGGTAAATTTGAGAGAAATAAGTTTATGCACAAATTATATTTAAAAATCTACAATAATGCTCTGTTTGTGGCAGCAATCACAGAGTTTGTAAAAGAGCGCCTGATAAAATTCGGCGTTATTAAAGAAAAGATCATCTTAATTAAACCGGGAACCGACCATCAAAAATATTATCCTTTAAAAGTAACAGATGATTTTAGGTCTAAGTATAATCTTTTAGGTAAAAAAGTAATTCTTTCTGTGGGCAGACTGGTGGAAAGAAAAGGTTTTGATATGGTTATTCGCTCTATGCCTGAAATAATTAAAGCTCATCCTGATGTTGTCTATGTTTTGGTTGGTGGAGGATCGTTTCGTCAGAATTTAGAGAACCTTACTAATGTGTTGGGCGTAGAAAGATATCTTCGTTTTGCCGGAAGAGTGCCGGATGAAGAGTTGCTTAAATTCTATAATCTTTGTGATATTTTTGTTATGCCCAGCCGCACTCTAGAAGAGAGAGGAGATATTGAGGGTTTTGGAATTGTTTATTTGGAGGCAAATGCCTGTGAAAAGCCGGTTGTCGGTGGTAAATCCGGAGGAGTAAATGAAGCGATAGAAGATGGTAAAACCGGTTTATTGGTGGACCCTTTTAGCAAAGACGATGTTACCCAAGCAATTTTAAAACTGCTTTTGGATAGAGAGCTTGCTAAGAGATTAGGCGAGAACGGAAGAAAAAGGGTAGTTGAAGAATTGAATTGGCAGAGGGCGGTTGAGATATTTAGAGAAAAGCTAAATAAGGTTCGCAATGACGAAAGAGTTAGATGAGAATAGTATTTTTAACCAGGACTGGTAGGCCGTCAGGCGCATTAATTGCTAAATGCTTGCTTGATGCTGGGAAAAATTTAGTGGCTATTGTTGCCGAGGAGCGGGGACAGTTATTAAAGAAGAATGGCAGCAACCTTTCTTTACTGTCGGATTCTTTTAAGAAACATGGTTTTTCGTTTACAAAGGACAGGCTACTTGAATTTATTAATATTAAATTGCATTATATTTTACGAAAAATATTTGGAAGCAATATTTTTCGCAGCAAACATTATCTTTCAATAGAGGAGCTGGTATTAGATTATAAAATTCCATTTTTCTTGGTTAAGGATCATAATGGCGTGGATAGCGAGAATATAATTCGCAAGTTTAATCCGGATTTAGTTGTTCTCACCAATACGCGTTTAATTAAGAAAAATATTTTCCAAATCCCAAAATCCGGTTGCCTTAACCTGCACGGATCGCTTTTACCTAAATATGCAGGATTAGATTCTAACTTTTGGGCATTATTTAATAAAGAAAATGAAACCGGCGTAACTGTGCATTTTGTAAATGAAGAGTTAGATAGGGGAGATATCCTGATTCAAAAGAAAATTACAATTTGGCCTTTTGATAATGAAAAAACGCTTTATCTGCGGGGTTTAGCCTTGGGCAGCAAGATGGTGGTGGAAGTAGTTACTCAGATTGAAAATAACCGGGCAATGCCGGTTAAGCAAGATTTAGGCCTGGCTACTAAATTTAGCTGGCCAACTAAGATACAGAGAAAGTTATTGTCCAAGATGATTAAGGAAAGACTCAAAGATAGTAATCGTCCAATAAGGGTGCTGCATATTATTACTCGTTTAATCAAGGGCGGTGCGCAGGAGAATACTCTTTTAACAGTTTTGGGTTTAAGAGAAAAAGGTTATCAGGTGATGTTGGCAAGCGGCCCAACATCAGGGCCAGAAGGCGAGATTGAATCAGTTGTGCGTAGGCAAAATATTGATTTAGCGGTAATTCCAGAGTTAGTTCGCCAAGTTAATCCTGTAAAAGATTTGATTAGTTTGGTTAAATTATATTTTCTAATCAAAAGATATCGTTTTGATATTGTGCATACTCATACCTCAAAGGCTGGGATTGTGGGTAGGCTTGCGGCTAAGCTTGCAGGAGTGCAGGTAGTGGTGCACACGCCGCATGGGCATGTTTTTCATAGTTATTTTGGCCGTTTTGAAAGCATGCTATACAGGTTTTTAGAGATGATTTTCTCCTGTTTTTGTGATAAGATAATTACCCTGACGGATAATTGCAAGAATGAACATCTAAAACTTAAGATTGCCACAGCGGATAAATTTATCACTATCCCAAGCGGGGTCAAGGTAGAGGATTTTAATGGTTCTTTTGATAATAAAAAGACGAAGGGTGAATTAGGGATTCCTTTAGATAGAAAAGTTATTGGTACAGTTGCCAGAATTGAGCCGATTAAAGGAATAAGTTTCTTTGTAGAGGCCATGCCGCAAGTCTTGGAGAAATTTCCAAATTCACATTTTCTCTTGGTTGGCGACGGCAGTCAGCGTAAATTTCTGCAAAACAGGGTTGAAGAGCTGGGAATATCGCAAAAAGTAATTTTTTCCGGTATCAGGCAGGATGTGGCGCGCATGATTTCAATAATGGACATTTTTGTGCTTTGTTCCCTTAACGAAGGTATGGGCAGGGTGCTTGTTGAAGCAGGGGTTATGGGAAAGCCAAGCGTTGCCACAAAGGTAAGCGGTATTCCGGAATTAGTGAAAGATGGCGAGAGTGGTGTCTTAGTTGAACCTGCAAGTAGTAGTGAATTAGCAAAGGGAATTATTCAGTTACTGTCTTATCCAGATAAGGCAAAGTTATTCGGAGAAAACGCCAGGAAAATAATGAATGAGAATTTCAGCGCTAAAGAAATGGTGAATAGAATAGATAATTTGTATTGTGAATTATTGAAAATTAAGAAATCGTCATTGCGAGGAGCGCGAAGCGCGACGAAGCAATCCTAAAACAGAGATTGCTTCGCCCTTCGGGCTCGCAATGACGTCAGCCGACAATTAATTACAGTGGAGGATTAATAATATGGATGCATTCTTAAAGAAACAAAAATGTTTGGTTTTGGCTCCGCATGCTGATGACGAGGTCTTTGGTTGCGGCGGGACAATTGCCAAGATGAAAGACCTTGGGGCTGAAGTTTATGTGATTGTAGTTTCTGTGGGAGAGGTTGTGCATTACGGGCCAAAAAGCAATGATATGGTTGTTAATGGAAATACCCGTAATGAAGAATTTGAAGGGGCAATGAAATATTTAAAAGTTGATGACTATGAAGTTGTTTTTAATGATACAAAAGTGCATTTACGTTTAGATGCCATCCCGCGCAAGGACCTGGTAAATTGTTTTGAAAGAGAATGCAAGCTGTCTATTGACCGGATTAAGCCGACAATGATGATTTTACCGGCAGCCTCATATAACCAGGATCATGAAGCTGTATTTCGTGCCGGCTTTACCGCTTGCAGGCCGCATTTACCGGATGTTAAGCCATTTCAGAAAATTGTTTTATCCTGTGATAATCCGGCAATCTCCTGGAGCCTTGAGCGTGAGAAATTTCATCCTACTTTTTATGTGGATATTTCTAAATATCTTGATAAAAAATTAAAAGCTGTGTCATTTCATAAGTCACAGATGAAGCCTTCAATTCATCATGCCAGCCTTGAGAATATTGAGAACCTTGCCAAGGTGCGCGGCCGTGAAATTTCAGTAGAGGCTGCAGAGGCATTTATGTGCCACAGGTTTGTAGTTTAAGAAATGATTCTTTCTGCTCACCAGCTGCATTACTTTCCCTGGTTGCGTTATTTTCATAAAATTTATCATTCAGATATATTTGTAGTCATGGATGATATTCAGTTTAATAAAAACGGCTGGCAGAATCGCAATAAAATTAAAACTGCCCAGGGTTGGTCATATTTAACTGTCCCGGTTTATAATAAGTTTCAGCAGAATATTAACGAAGTTAAAATTGATAATTCACAAAATTGGCGCAAAAAGCACTGGAATTCTTTGTGCTTTAATTACAGCAAGGCTCCCTATTTTAAGGAATATAAGAGTTTTTTTGAGAATATTTATCAAAAAGACTGGGAGAATTTAAATGATATTAATTATGAAATGTTTTTTTTCTATCTTG
Organism: Candidatus Omnitrophota bacterium; assembly: GCA_016208765.1. Lineage (GTDB taxonomy): Bacteria > Omnitrophota > Gorgyraeia > Gygaellales > Profunditerraquicolaceae > JACROS01. The sequence continues at coordinate 141,101 of JACQXK010000032.1, read as the reverse complement.
AATGCCTGGGCCTTAAGCAAAAGATAGTCAAGTCTTCTGAATTAAGCGTTCCCGGAATAGAATCGCTTCGTTTGGTGAATATTTGCAAAGAATTAGGCGCTGATACATATCTGTCCGGTGCGTATGCTTTGGAAGTTTATCTTGATGAAAAAGTATTTAATGATGCAGGTATAAAAGTTTCTTTGCAAGATTGGCATTGCCCTGAATACAAACAGCAATATATGAAAGCGGGTTTTGTTCCGGATTTGGCAATTGCTGATTTATTGTTTAATTATGGGCCGAAATCCTTAGAAATTATTTTAAAGAATGATCCCACACTCAAAACCATCCATTAATTTTAGGGAAATAAAATTCCTGAATTCTGTTTTAAAAAGCGGTTTTATTGCCGAGGGTAAGTTAACTGGTAAGTTTGAACAGGGGTTAGCTGATTTTATCGGTATGCGTTTTGCAACAGCGGTTAATTCAGGCACATCAGGTTTGCACCTTGCTTTATTGGCATTAAAAATAAGAAAAGGAGATGAAGTAATCATCCCCAGTTATGTTTGTACTGCGGTTTTAAATGCCGTTAATTATACCGGTGCAACAGTAAAGATTGTGGATATTGACCCGGAGTCTTTTAATATTTGCCGTTTTGCAGTAAAAGAAGCGCTTACTAATAAAACTAAGGCGATAATCGTGCCGCATATGTTCGGACTGGCTGCAGATTTAAGAGAATTGCTAAAGCTTGGCGTACCGGTTATTGAGGATTGTGCCATGGCAGTGGGAGCAACTTATAAGGGGCAAAATATAGGAAGTTTTGGCGTGATCTCTGTATTTTCTTTCTATGCTACAAAAATGCTTACGACTGCAGAAGGCGGGATGATCCTTACCAACGACAAAAAGGTTTCTGATTTTGTCAGAGATTTAAAAGATTATGATAATAAGCCTGATTATCACCTGCGTTTTAATTACAAAATGAATGATCTGGCTGCGGCAATGGGCTTAGAGCAGTTAAAGAAAATCCCTGAGTTTATTTCCCGTAGACAAAGGATTGCCAAGATGTATAATAAATCTTTCGCTGATTCTGGGTTGATTTTACCTTTACCTGTCCAGAATAAAGAGCATGTTTATTTTCGTTATGTTATAAGAAGCAAGAATAGCGCTGATGTTTTAGTTGAAAAATTGCAAAAGTCAGGCATTGAAGCAAAGAAGCCGGTTTTTAGGCCCTTGCATCAATATCTAAGATTTAAAAGCAGTGATTTCCCTTCTACCAATGAAGTTTTTAAAAACACCATTTCTTTGCCCATATATCCAGAGTTAAGTAGCCAAAAGGCCAGGCATATTATTACTAAAACGCTTAAGGCGATAGTAGATTAACCGATGATTGTCAGCCAATATATAAGAGTAGCAATTATTTCCTTAATCGCTTCATTGTTTCTGGTGCCTTTATGTATGAGGCTTGCTTTTAAATTTGATATTTTGGACCATCCTAAGAGCCGCAAAATTCATAAACAGCCAATGCCTAAATTAGGAGGCATGGCAATGTATATGGCGTTTGTCATCGGAACGCTTTCCAGTTTTGATTATAATACTCAGCTGCGCGGGATATTGATAGGCGCAAGCATTATTATGTTTATTGGCGTGATTGATGATATGCGGCATTTACGCGCGTCGTTAAGGCTTTTTTTTCAGTTGGTGGCATGTATTGTGGTGGTAGCGCATGGCGTAGTAATTAAAGTTTTTCCTTGGGATGCTGCTAATGTATTCTTTACTGTTGCCGGTATCGTCGGTATTACTAATGCTTTGAATTTCTTAGACAATATGGACGGTCTTGCCGGGGGAATTGCGGCAATCTGTTGTTTCGGTATAGCTGCAATTGCTTATAAAACCGGCCAGAGGTGGCTGGTTTTTCTGAGCATTAGTTTATTAGGTAGTACTTTGGGATTTTTACGCTATAATTTTAATCCTGCTAAAGTATTTATGGGAGATTCCGGAAGTACGTTTCTTGGATTTGTTATTTCATCTATGGCAATAATGGCTTCTTGGTCGGAAAGTAAGTTAATCGCCGTAACAATCCCTGTCTTAATGCTCGGGGTGATGATTTTTGATACATCCATGATCACTGTTTTAAGGATAGCTGAAGGAAAGGTACGCACGTTCAGGCAGTGGCTTGAACACGCGGATACAGATCATTTATCGCATAGACTTACACACATGGGCCTGAGCCAGAGGGAAACAGTGATGTTTATTTATATTATTAATTTTGTCCTGGTTTGTATCGCAATTTCAATACCTAAAGACGGAATAAAGAGCGCTATATTGGTATCATCCGGTTTTATTTTATTTTTTATCTGGGGTATCTGGAAATTACATCAAGTAAAAATGCGCCAGCATCATATGGCAAAACAAAGGAAATAAAAGTGAAGAAAGTATTGATTACCGGAGGAGCGGGTTTTATTGGGTCGCATCTTGCAGATAAGCTGCTTTCGCAAAATAACAGCGTAGTAGCTGTGGATGACCTGTCCACCGGAAAGCTTGATAATATCGCGCATCTTAAGCATCATGAGCATTTTAAGTTTCATCTTGAAAGTATCATGAATGAAAAACTGATGTCGCGCCTGATTAAAGATGTTGATTGCGTTTATCATTTGGCTGCTGCTGTGGGAGTTAAATATATTATTGATAATCCTTTAAAATCCATCACTACAAATGTGCGCGGCACAGAAATTATTCTTGAAGAGGCAAGCAGGTCTAATACGCCGGTTTTGATTGCTTCAACTTCTGAGGTTTACGGAAAAAATAATAAGGTCCCCTTTAAAGAAGAGGATGATAGCATAATCGGCTACACCAAGCTTTACCGCTGGAGCTATGCCTGCACAAAAAAACTTGATGAGTTTTTGGCATTTGCGTATTTTAAAGAGCATAAAATCCCGGTTGTAATTACGAGATTTTTTAACACCTGCGGCCCGCGTCAAACCGGAGAATACGGGATGGTGGTGCCGCGTTTTATTAAACAGGCTATTTTAAACCAGCCGATTACAATCTACGGCGATGGAAAACAGAGAAGGTGCTTTTCCTATGTCGGGGATATTGTAAATGGGATAATTAAATTATTAGAAACTTCTAAATGTTTTGGCGAGGTTTTTAATATTGGCAACGATGAAGAGATCAGCGTTGAGGAACTCGCGCACAAAATCAAGAAACTTACCAATAGTAAATCTGTAATTCATTATATTTCTTATAAGGATGCCTATGGGGATGGCTTTGAGGATATGCAGCGCAGGATCCCTGATTTGTCTAAGATAAAGAAATATACAGGCTATATTCCTAAAGTGGGGCTTGAAGAAATGCTCGGAGAAATAATTAAAGATTTTAAGGCTTGATTTTCTTTCCAATCATCCACGTATGTCTAAAACAACAAAATTTATTCAACTAAGAGAAATTTTCCAAATTCTGCATGGGCCAGTTGGTTGCCTCTGGGATAAAAAGCAGACGCATAAAAGCCTGTTGAAGTATCTTAAAGAGGAGAGTGGAGAATTTATCTCTGCTGTAAATGGTGGAAATCTTAACCACATGAAGGAGGAATTGGGGGATATTTTGTTGCAGGTTATGTTTCATGCGCAAATTGCCTCTAAGGAAAATAAATTTGATATTGAAGATGTAATTGATGGATTAATTAAGAAGCTGAAACGCCGTCACCCGCATGTGTTTGGCAAGGTTAAAGTTAAATCCAGCCACGAAATTATCAGGAATTGGAATAAGATTAAGAAATTGGAGAAGAAGGGGGCGTTGTGATAAAGCAAAAGAAGATAAAAATTGGTAATAAACATATTGAAGCGTATCTAATAAAGCTTGCTAGTAAAAATTTGATTTTATTGAGAGGAAGCAAAGGTTATGTTATGTGCGGATATTTAAATTTAAAAGTCGCCGATAAATTTAAAGATGTTGCTATAAAGGTTACAGGCGTGTCTTCAATTAAACAAACCATTAATACAGGTGTTCATTCCTGCACTTCTTCTGCCCGCAAGATGGGGATCTTTAAGGGCCAGCCTATCAAAGAAGTTTTAAAAATAATCGCGTAGAAAATTATAAATTTAGCCAAGTCTTGTATTTTAAGTATTCAGGTGCCAAGGCATATTTCTCGCAGCACCGCTTGATTTTCCCCAGCGTGGAAAATCTTCGCTCGGTAGAAAGCTCTTGCTCTCGCCAACTATGTGATAGCAGGCGAACCATGCCCGCAAGAGCTTTCTAACATGCTGCTCGAAACATGCCTTGTCACCCGCAAAATAAAATCCAAAGCACAAAGCAATAAAAGTTTCTGTTAGCACACAATCAGAGATTTTTTGGCAACGCGTTATTATTTATAGTCTTCAAGGATTTATGACGAGCGAGAGTATAGAGTTTTTTGCGTAAGCCGTTACGAAAGCGAGTCATAAACCGCAGAAGACGCCAAATTATCTCGTGTGCGAAGAGAAACTTTTATTGCTAAATTATCTTGTGCTGTCAGTATAATACATAAAATCAATTGTGCAGCATTTTGAAAATCCTAACAAAATACTTGACAAAGCTGAATTATCGTGTAAACTCTACTAATGTAATAGACATTATAGAGAAGGACGATGAGAATAACTTATAAAAGCGATTATTCTTTAAAGACAATTTTGAACCTTGCCATACATTATGGAGAGGAGCCGGTAACTATTCATGAGCTGGCTAAACGTTCTGACATACCCATCAAGTTTTTGGAGCAGATACTTCTTGATTTAAAACGCGGAGGTTTTGTAGAGAGCAGGCGTGGTAAAGTCGGAGGGTATCTATTGGCCAAGCATCCTTCTAAAATTGGGTTATTAGAGGTTGTGCGTTTTGTTGCAGGGCCGGTTGAGCCGATTGCCTGCGTTGATAAGAAATACCGCAGGTGCCGCGACATTGATAAATGTGTTTTTCGCGATATCTGGCAGAAAATAACAAATGCTACTGAGAAGATTCTTGAAGAAGTTACCTTTGAAGATTTAGTAAAGAAATCCAGAAAATCTCAGGGAAATTTTGTTTATCAAATTTAAGAGGTGCATAAAATGAAAATCGCAAAAGATATTACAGAGTTGATTGGAAACACGCCTTTAGTGCGCCTTAATAAGATTGCCCAAGGATGCAGCGCTGAAATTGTGGCAAAATTGGAATCTTTTAATCCTTGTTCTTCGTTAAAGGATCGTATTGGTTTAAGCATGATTGAACAGGCTGAAAAAGAAGGCAAAATTACTCCTGATACCATTATCATTGAACCAACCTCGGGGAATACCGGGATTGCTTTGGCTTTTGTTTGCGCAGTGAAAGGCTACAAGCTGGTTTTAACTATGCCGGATACAATGAGTATTGAGCGCAGGCAGCTGTTATCTGCTTTTGGTGCGGAAATTGTGCTTACTCCAGGAAAAGAGGGTATGAATGGAGCGGTTAAAAAAGCTGAAGAGTTGGCAAAGAGCAGTGAAAGATGTTTCCTGCCGCAGCAATTTAAGAATCCAGCTAATCCGCAGGCGCATCGCCTGACTACTGCCCTTGAGATTTGGCGTGATACCGACGGAAAGATTGACATCTTGATTGCAGGCGTGGGAACCGGCGGTACAATAACAGGGGTTGCAGAAGTGTTAAAAAAGAAGAACCCAAAGCTTCAAGTATTTGCGGTTGAGCCTTTAGCTTCTGCAGTTTTGTCCGGAGGAAAACCCGGGCCGCACATGATCCAGGGAATAGGCGCAGGTTTTATACCTGAAGTTTTAAATAGGGATATTCTTGATGAGGTAATTGCTGTTTCAGATGAAGATGCAGTTCAGGTTGCTAATAAACTTGCTCGCCAGGAAGGTATTTTGTGCGGTATTTCTTCCGGAGCCGCGGCTTGGGCAGCTTTAAAGATAGCACAGAGAAAAGAAAATAAAGGAAAACTTATTGTGGTAATATTGCCTGATTCAGGAGAAAGATATTTAAGCACGATATTGTATAAATAACAAGGAGAGAGTTATGAAAGATAAAGTAGAAAAGGCGTTAGAAAAAATCAGGCCGATGCTTATGGCAGACGGTGGAAATGTGGAATTAGTAGAGGTAAGCGCAGATGGTGTAGTAAAATTAAAATTAAAGGGCGCTTGTGGATGCTGCCCGATGAGCCAGATGACATTAAAGATGGGGATTGAGAGAATACTTAAACAAGAAGTTCCAGAGGTAAAAGAGGTTATCTCTGTTTAGGGGCAAGCACAATGAAGACAATAAAAGAAATCAATGAAAAGATCAGGAAGGGCGAGGCAGTGGTTGTTACCGCTGAGGAAGTGGCTGATTTGGTTGAGAAAAAAGGCTTAAAGAAGGTTGCGCAGGAAGTAGATGTGGTTACTACCGGCACTTTCGGCCCGATGTGTTCATCAGGCGCTTATTTTAATATTGGCCACTCCAAGCCGCGAATTAAATTAGGCGGAGGAGTGTGTAAGCTAAACGATGTCCCTGCCTATACAGGGCTTGCTGCGGTTGATATTTTTCTGGGTGCAACTGCTATCCCCGACGATGACCCGCGTAACAAGGTTTATCCGGGTGAATTTAAATATGGCGGAGGGCATGTTATTCATGAACTTTTGGAAGGCAAAAATGTATCTTTGGAGGCAACGGCTTATGGCACGGATTGTTATCCTTTAAAAAAATTAGAAACTGCAATTAATCTTAAAGACCTAAATGAAGCAGTTTTATTTAATATACGCAACTGCTATCAGAATTATAATGTGGCTGTTAACTTGTCGGATAAAATGGTCTATACCTATATGGGTGTATTGAAGCCGAATTTAGGCAATGCTAATTATTGCTCGGCAGGACAGCTTTCTCCGCTTTTAAAAGACCCCTGCTATAAAACCATAGGTGTGGGAACAAAGATATTCCTTGGAGGAGGCATTGGTTTTGTCGCCTGGCACGGCACTCAGCATAACCCCGGTGTGCCAAGGTCTGATAATGGCATTCCAAAGGTCCCTGCAGGCACATTGGCAGTCATCGGGGATTTAAAGCAAATGAAGCCGGAGTGGCTGGTGGGGACAAGTATGGTTGGTTATGGGGTAACCATGATTGTCGGGATCGGCGTGCCGATACCTGTTTTAGATGAAGATGTTGTTAAATATGCCGCAGCAAGAGATGAGGAAATATTTACGCAGGTAATTGATTATAGCAACAATTATCCTAATTGTATTCCAGGCTCGCTTGCTCAGGTGAGTTATGCGCAGCTTAAGACAGGTAAGATCGTTGTGCAGAATAAAGAAATACCGACGGGTAATTTATCCAGTTATTCCAAAGCGCGCGAAATCGCAGAAACACTTAAGTCATGGATCAAAAAAGGCGATTTTACTTTGAGCGAGCCGGTGGCAAACATCCCGGGAGCTGAATCCGGGTATGCATTTAAGCCTTTAAAACAAAATCCATCGTTAAGCTAAGGAGAGATATATGACTTCCAAACGAATAGTTTTACATTTTCCTCATCGCTTGGTGGATCAGCCGATTGTTTATAAACTGGTCAAGGAATTTGATTTAAAATTCAACATCCTTAAAGCCTCTGTTACTCCGCAGGAAGAGGGCTTGATGGTCCTTGAACTTACCGGTAAAAAGGAGAATTTTGACAAAGGGATTGAATATTTAAACTCCTGCGGTGTCAAGATCCAGCCTTTGAGCCAGGATGTTATTCGCAATGAAGAAAAATGCACCCATTGCGGAGTGTGTGTTCCGATTTGTCCTGCCGGCGCTTTGACGGTTGACCAGGAATCCCGCAAAATAATTTTCCATGATAAAAAGTGTATTGCCTGCGAGTTGTGCGTAAGGATCTGCCCGACGAGAGCGATGGAAGTGCGTTTTTGATGGCCTTTGAGAGAAAATTAAACAAATTAAAACAAATTATTAGAGATTGCGGCTCTTGCCTGATAGCTTTTTCAGGAGGCTTGGACAGCTCATTTCTTTTGAGCCTTTGCGCCGGGGTCCTCCCAAAGAATAACTTGCTTGCTATAACAGCAAATTCCAAGACATATCCGCAGGAGGAACTATTATCTGCAAAGAAATTTGCTAGAAAAATAGGCGTAAGGCATAAAATAATTAATACAGCTGAGTTAGAAAACAAAAAATTTGTGCGGAATTCTTATCAGCGTTGTTATTTTTGCAAGAAGGATTTGTTTTTACGGCTTAAAGGTCTGGCGCGTAAATATGGGCTTAGTTGTGTTATTGACGCCAGTAATATTTCCGATGAGAAAGACTTTAGGCCCGGGAGAACTGCTTTAAAAGAATTAGGGGTTTTTTCTCCGCTTGTAGATGCTGGTTTTACTAAAAAAGATATTCGTAAGTTAAGCAAAAAGATGAAACTTGATACTTGGGATAAGCCAAGCATGGCCTGCCTTGCTTCAAGAGTGCCTTATGGTATAAAAATTACTGCTGATGTGCTTAGCCGGATTCAAAAGGCAGAATCTTTTTTAAAGAAAATCGGGTTTAGACAGGTAAGGGTAAGGGATTATCGCGAGTTATGCCGGATTGAAGTGGAGAAGAAATATGTTCCTCTGTTAGTGAGTAAACGTTTAAGAGTGCTTAAGGGTTTAAAAGAGGCCGGCTATAATTATGTAACTTTAGATTTGGCAGGTTATCGTACCGGCAGCTTAAATGAGAACTTAAAGGATTATTTATGCAGGAAAAAATCTTAGATTTCTTAAGAAAGGAAGACGGGTATTTTTCCGGGGACCAGTTGAGCCATAAACTTGGAATAACTCGCCAGGCGCTTTGGAAGCATATTCAGGAGTTGCGTGATGCCGGTTACGAAATTGTAGCCGTGCCTCATTTGGGGTATCGTTTGGATAGTGCGCCTGACCGCTTGTTTGCTGCCGAAGTACTTTCAGGCTTAAAAACCAAATTTTTCGGAAGAAAGATATACTATTACGATGCGCTTTCTTCAACAATGGATGTAGCCGTAGAGTTAGGAATGAAATCAGCTGCTGATGGGGCATTAATTATTGCTGAGACACAGACAAAGGGCCGTGGCAGGCTCGGGCGTATTTGGTTTTCACCTAAACATAAAGGGATTTATTTATCAATAATCTTAAGGCCGAAGATTTTACCTAATCAGGCCTCTTTGCTAACGCTTCTTGCGGCAGTAAGTATCTGTGAAGCAGTAAAAGATGCCTGTAATTTAGATCTGCAGATCAAATGGCCAAATGATTTGTTAATTGGCAATAAGAAAATAGGCGGAATATTGACGGAACTTAATGCAGAGATTGACAAGGTTAATTTTGTTGTTATTGGCCTGGGGCTGAATGTGAATAATGATTTAAAGGCCCTGGTCAGCCAGGCAACTTCTTTAAAGGAAGAGAAAAAAGAGGAAGTTAACCGTGTTAAATTACTGCAGGAGATATTATTGAAAATGGAGGAGAATTATTTGCTTCTTCAGGATAAGGGCCGGGGGAAAATCCTTGAGAAATGGCGGCATTATAATATTACTCTGGGAAGGCGCATAAAAGTTTATTGCCAGAAGCAGCATATTGAAGGCGATGCGGTTGACATTGATACTGACGGGGGCCTTCTTGTAAGAAGAGACACCGGGGTAATTGAAAGGGTCTTATCTGGGGATGTTGTGCATTGCAGGTAATTGTAAACTGAAAAAATAAAATTAGTTGACAGTTGAACCGGCCTTTATATAATAAAAGCCGGTTTATTTTTTTGTACAATTACGGAACGCGTCATTCTGACCCTGAGCCGAAGGCGAAGGGGAAGAATCTGAAGTAAGATGCGGAGTTTATAAGTAATGAAAATAATTATTTCTGTTATTTTAATAATCTTTGCAGTCTTTTCTTTAGCGGGGGCAGAAGATAAATACAAGCTTGATGATATTGTGATCAGGCCTGTTAATTATTCTTTTGAGAGCCTTAGCGGATCTCAAATACGCAAAGAAAATGTTAATTCTCCGGTTGAAGTGCTTGATAGGGTGGCAGGGGTTGATTTACGTAACCGCGGCCCATTTGGTATTCAATCTGATCTTTCTTTAAACGGCTCTACCTATGAGCAGGTGGGAATCTTGATAGATGGGGTAAATGTTAATGACCCTCAGACCGGCCATCATAATTTGGATATTCCTCTTACTCAGTATGATTTGGAAAAAATAGAAATTGATAAGACCGGGGTGGGGTCTCTTTATGGAAACGGTGCCTTTGCAGGGAGCGTAAATTTTATCGTTAAGAAACCTGTTAAGAAATCATTAAATATTGATACGCTTTTCGGCGAGCATGCTTTATTCGGACAGTCATTTTCTTTAAGCCTGCCGCAGGAGAGTTTTTCTACGCGCGTCTCATTTGACCACAAAATTGCAAAGGCTGCGCGCCCAAACACAGATTTTGAATATAAAACAGCTTCTTTTTACATAGATAAAGACCTCGCCCAGACAAATATCAATGCCTTGTTTGGTTATCAGAAGAAAGATTTTGGAGCAGATAGTTTTTATTCTAATTTATTTCCGGAAGAAGAAGAGCATACTGAAACAGTTTTTACAAAACTTGGGCATACCTCAGATTTTTCCCTTGGCAAGCTTAAGGATAATTTATTTTTCAGGAAACACCGCGACAAGTTTATTTTAAGAAGAAATAATCCTACTTCTGTAAATTATCACACAACGTATCTTTCCGGCATTGATTCAGAGTTGGAAATTCCTGCGCGTTTAGCAGATTTTGTTTTTGGAGTAAATATCGCAGAGGATCAGATTAATTCTACTAATTTAGGAAAACACTCTCGTTTTCATCAGGCAGGCTCATTTGGAATAGTTCCTAAGCTTGGAGACAAGTTTACTGCGGATCTGCGTTTTCGCGCTGATAATTATCAGCAATGGGGAGACGAAGAGACATATAGCGCAGGCTTAGGGTATGATCTGATCAAAGAGCGGTTAAAAGTTAACGGTTCATTTGGCCATTCCTTCAGGATACCCACTTTTACGGAACTTTATTATTCTGATGCGGCAAATAAGGGAAATCCTGAATTAAAACCGGAGAAATCTGATAATTTTAGGATAGGCTTTGATTATGCTCAGAATATCCTTGAACTTGGGCTTGATGGATTCTTGCGCAAAGGGCATAATTTGATTGATTGGACGCGCGCAACCACAGCTGACCCCTGGCAGGCAACAAATTTAGGCAAGGTGGATTTCTGGGGAGTTGAGTTTAAATCAAAGCTAAAGACAAATTTGAAATTTAAATATGCCTCATTTGATAAAGCCGCTTTTTCATATAACTATATGTTGGCAGATAAAAATACAGGGGGTTTTCTTTCAAAATATGCACTGGATATTCTTAAACACCGGTATCTTTTGGAGATTTTCTCCGGTTTTTTAGGGCTGGAGGCTAATTTTCAGTTATCTTATAACCAGAGGTATTATGGGGAAACTTATTTTGTGGGTAACTTATATTTAGGCAAAAAAATCCACTACCGGGATTATATCTTTGAGCCGTTTGTAAAGATTGACAACTTCAGCAATGCGAAATATACTGAGATTTCCGGAGTTTTGCAGCCCGGGCGCTGGATCCAATCGGGATTAAAATTTGAATGGTAGAAGTTAAAAAAAAGAAGGGGCCCATCTATGTTTATACATGTAGCTTTATTTGAGATCCAGCCTAAAGAAGTTGGAAAATACCGCAAGGACAGCAAGATGTGGGCAGGTTATGCCCGAAAGGCGAAAGGTTTTATTTCGTATCATACCGTGAAGAGATATGATTTCAAGAATCAATATGCCTCTGTTTATGAATGGAAAAGTAAAGCCGAGCATGACAGTTTTATGAATAAATACCATGATTGGCTGGTAGAGAAGTCCTCGGCAAAAGTTAAGGTGTTAGGGTATTTTAATTTAAAGAAAATTGACAGGGTGAAATAGGCTTATGGCATTACGCGTGGCAGTGGCAATGAGCGGAGGGGTTGATTCCTCGGTGGCAGCGTGTTTACTTAAGCAACAGGGTTTTGATATATTCGGGATCACCATGGATTTTGGGATACGGAAAGGATCTGCGCCAAATAAAAATATCATAGATGCCAAGAGGGTCTGCGCAAAATTAGGAATAAAACATTATGTTGTAAATTTGAAAGACAGTTTTAAAGGCATTGTGATTAAAGACTTTTTGAATGAATACCTTTCCGGGAAAACTCCAAATCCTTGCGTAAAATGTAACCAGTATATCAAATTTGGAATTTTGATAAATAACGCTAAGGCCCTGGGTGCTGATAAGATTGCTACCGGCCACTACGCAAGAATAGTGCATCTATCCGGGAGTAAAACAAGACAGCAGGAATATCTTTTAAAAAAAGCCGGGGATTTGAGCAAGGATCAATCATATTTCTTGTACCGGCTTTCTCAGGCGCAGCTCAAAAATATAATTTTTCCTTTAGCAGGCTTTACAAAGCAACAGGTGCGGGAATTGGCTGTGAAATTTAAGCTTCCGGTAGCTAAAAAAGCTGACAGCCAGGAAATCTGTTTTTTGGCAAACAGTGATTACCGTGATTTTCTTAAAAAGCATATTCCGCAGGCACTAAAAAAAGGTTTGATAACAGATGAAAAAGCAAATGTGCTGGGACAGCACAATGGTATTGCTTTTTATACAATTGGCCAGCGGCAGGGGCTTGGTGTTTCCAGGGGATATCCTTTGTATATTAACCGGATTGATGTCAAAAAGAACCAATTAGTTGTCGGCACAAGAGAGCAAGCCTGCAAGAAATCTTTTTTAATCAAAAAGGCGCATTTTATCTTAGGGCCGATAAAAAAGAAAGTTGCTCTTAAAGTGCGGATAAGGTATAATCACAAAGAAGCTTTGGCAGACATCCTGCCTTTAAGAGGAAGATGCAAAGTAGTTTTTCGTAAAGCGCAATTTGCCATTACCCCCGGGCAGTCAGCTGTATTTTATGATAAAGATACTGTTGTGGGGGGAGGTTTTATTGAAAGGGTAATAAGTTAAGGCAATGAAAAAAGAAATTTCAGAAGTAGAAACAAAAATTAAAGAGCTGAAGAAAAAACGTAACGCCATAATCCTGGCGCATAATTATCAGCTTCCCGAGGTGCAGGATGTGGCAGATTACCGCGGGGATTCCCTGGAATTGAGCCGTATTGCAGCTACTACCAATGCCAAGGTGATTGTTTTTTGCGGCGTGCATTTTATGGCTGAGACTGCTTCCATCCTTTCTCCGGACAAGTTGGTGATCATGCCTGATGTTCATGCTGCCTGTCCGATGGCAAATATGATCACTGCGCAGGAATTAAGAAAACTAAAAGAAGAGCATCCCAAGGCTGTGGCTGTTGGTTATGTGAATACATCGGCAGAGGTAAAAGCGGAATTAGATTATTGCTGCACTTCTACCAATGCCATTGCGGTAGTAAATGCCTTGCGCGATTATGAGGAGATTATTTTTGTTCCGGATAAATATCTGGCGGATTATGTCTCTAAGAATACCGGCCGTAAGCTGATCAGCTGGAACGGTTTTTGCCCGACTCATATCAAGATTTTACCTGAAGATATTAAAAGAGAAAGAAAATTCCATCCTTTTGCCAAGGTGATTGTACATCCGGAGTGCCTGCCTGCTGTTGTATCCATGGCAGACGCAGTATTATCTACAAGCCAGATGTCTAAATATGCCAAGGAAACTGAGGCAAAAGAAATGATCATCGGTACAGAGGTTGGCCTGATCTACAGGCTTAAAAAAGATAACCCTGCAAAAGAATTTTATCCTGCTTCTGAAAGGGCGGCCTGCCCTAACATGAAGCGGACCACACAGGAAAAGATACTTTGGGCGCTGGAAGAATTGAAAGAAGAAGTCAGGGTCTCTGATGAAATACGCCAGCGTGCAAAAAAGGCAATAGACAGGATGTTAGAAGTCATTTAGGATGAATATCCCCGTTATTTACGAGGACGAATGGCTTGTGGTTTTAGATAAACCACAAGGGCTGTTAACTATCCCCTCTCCCAAAAATGAGCCACGAACCCTCACGAGCATTCTCAATCAAGATTTAATAGAAAGAAATATTTCTTATCGTTTGCACCCCTGCCATCGTCTTGACCGCCAGACCTCCGGTTTAATTATTTACGCCAAGGGTAAATCGGTCCAAAAAAAGATGATGGATTTGTTCCATCAAAGAAAAATAAAAAAAACATATATTGCTTTTGTACAGGGGCATATTGCTAAAGCAGCAGGTGAAATAAATATTCCTATTGAAAGAAAACCTGCCCAGACAAGATACAAGTTGATTAAGGAGAAAAATAATTTTAGCGTTTTAGAAGTAGAACCGATTACCGGGCGCACGAATCAGATCAGGATCCACTTTTCTCAGATTGGACATCCTGTTGTGGGGGAGGATAAATTTTCCTTCCGTCGTGATTTTAAATTAAGGTCTAAACGCCTTTGTTTGCAGGCAAAAAAGCTGGAATTTAAACATCCGGTTTCAGGCAAGTTTATTCAGTTGTCGTTAGATTTGCCCGAGGATATGAAGAAATTGGTAGATAAAAAACCTGCAGAAGGCAGTGTTTAATTTATGCCCAAAACATTTATTGTCCTAAGAAAGGAGCAGTTATTCTTGTCATGATTAAATTCATATTATTAGGTATTATTCAGGGCTTGACAGAGTTTCTTCCGGTGAGCAGTTCCGGGCATTTGGTGGTGGCGCAGAAATTATTTGGTATGCAAACCGGGACTATAGCTGTTTCGGTTGTTTTGCATTTAGGAACAGTTTTGTCTTTGTTAGTTTTCTTTTTTAGGGATATCTTAAAATTGTTCCGTGATTTAAAATCCGTCATGCTAATTGGTTTGATAACTCTTATTACCGGAGTTATCGGCCTTTCAGGGAAGGACTTTTTTGAAAAATTATTCTCTTCGCCTAAACTTGTAGCGTTTTCATGGTTTATTACGGCGGGAGTATTGTTCTTTGCAGCGAGATTTATGCAGGCTAAGCGCGAAAAGGTAAGTTTCAAAGATGCTTTTATTTTGGGTATTACGCAGGGTATTGCTATTGTGCCGGGAATATCCCGTTCAGGGATCACGGTTTCTACGCTTTTGTTTCGCGGTATCTCTAAAGAGGAGAGTTTCCGCTTTTCTTTTTTAGCGGCAATTCCTGCGATCATGGGGGCGGCGCTGTTAGAGTTAAAAGATATCAGTTGTGTTGCGGCTAATCAGTTTGGAAATGTCGCAGCAGGCTTTCTGGCAAGTTTTGTATTCGGATTATTTGCGCTTTGGCTCTTCAGGCAGGCGTTAAAGAAAGCAAAGTTGCAGTATTTTGCGTATTATTGTATTATATTAGCGATAATTACCTTGTTATTTGTTTAACCGTAGAATAAAGAAAGGTGAGTCATGAGTATTATTGTATTAGGGACTGTGGCATTAGATACCGTAAAGACCCCTTTTGGAAAACGCGAGCTTATGCTTGGCGGTTCAGCTGTTCATTTTTCCATGTCAGCGCGCCTTTTTACAAAAGTAAGCCTGGTTGCGGTTGTGGGAAAAGATTTTCCCCAAAAGCACATTAAATTTTTGGAACAAAGGGGAATTAATACCGCTTCTGTTGTCTGTGAAGAAGGGCCGTGTTTTAAATGGGAAGGCGAATATGTGGGGGATTTAAACAGCGCTAACACCTTGCGTACTGAATTAGGGGTATTAGCAGCTTTTCGCCCCGAGCTTACGCCTGAGCAAAGAAAGACTAAATATGTTTTCTTGGCTAACCTTGACCCTGAAATTCAAATGCACGTTTTAGAAAGCATGTCTAAGCCGCGTCTTTTGGGTGTAGATAGTATGAATTTCTGGATTCATCACAAAAAGGCCCAGCTTATCCGGCTTTTAAAATATGTAGATATATATGTTGCCAACGACCAGGAGGCGCGTTCGCTTTCCCAGGAAACGCATTTAATTAAGGCAGCCAAAGCCTTGCATGCCATGGGGCCAAAGATGGTTTTAATTAAAAAAGGCGAGCATGGGGTTTTGTTTTATTCGGATAAATTTATTTTGTCTCTGCCTGCTTATCCGACGGATAAAGTAATTGACCCAACAGGGGCAGGGGATACTTTTGCAGGCGGGTTTATGGGTTATCTGGCAAAGGTACAAAAGTTGGATCAACTATCTTTAAAACGTGCACTCGCCTACGGGACAGTGGCTGCATCGCTTAATGTTGAAGGGTTTGGTGTTGAAAAGACAGGTAAATTGAAACTTAGAGATCTGGAGGAGCGCCTTGGACAATTCAAAAAATGCTTTCATTTTTAAAGAAAAGATAAAAATACCAAATTTAAAATTTGTTAAAAATTGAGAATATGAGGAAGCGGGAAGGAGATAAAAATGTTTGAGGAGAAGATTTTAAGTGATTATAAAGAGGCAATGAAATCAAGAGATGCGGTTAAGAGTTCTGTGTTGAGTTTTTTGCGCGCGGATATGCTTAATGTTGCGGTTGCCAAAAAGAAAGATAAACTTGATGACCCAGAGGTGGTCTCTGTGATTAAGAAGCAGATAAAGCAAAGGCAGGATTCTATTGAGCAATTTACTAAAGGAAACCGCCTTGAGATGGCAGAAAAAGAAAAGAAAGAGATGGAAGTTTTAAAATCGTATCTGCCGCCGGAGATCTCTGCGGATGAAATTAAGAAGATCATTGAAGAAGTTGTAGTTGCTACTTCTGCTTGCGGCATGAAAGATATGGGCAAGGTAATGAAAGAGGTCAATGCCAAGGTCAGTGGCCAGGCTGATGGCAAGCTTGTAAGCGACTTAGTCAGGGAAAGGCTGCAAAAATCCTGAAATTTTAGTAGACAATTGTTTTTTTGTGTGGTATTTTAATAGCTTCTTAAAGATTGCCGAGCAGTCTTTGTAATTTTCATTCCTAAAATCTCTAAATATAGGTTTTTGCTGCATGGAAACGTATTTTCTAAAAGACGAGGATGTCTTTAAATTCTACAACCGTATAGCACAAGAATACGAGCTCTTTGTGCCTGTGAGAGTAGAAACATCTTCCCGCATTAAATGTGATTACGGGTTTAATCTGCCCAGCGATGACTATGCCCTCAGGAAGTTTTCAGAAGTAAATAAAGAAGATATAGTTTATAACGATTACCGTTGCATTGAGCCAATCCGCACATTTCTTACCTATATAAAGGAAGAAACCTGCACTTATTTTAAGGACCAACCGCAAAACAATCAGGAAAAACCTCCGGCTATCTGCGGAGTTAAGAATTGTGATATTTTTTCATTAAAAATCCAGGATTTTGTTTTTTTAGGTGGTAATGAAATAGATCCTCTATACCAGGAAAGAAGATCAAACGCCCTGATTATTTCCAGTGATTGTCCTAATTTTAAGGAAGCCTGTTTTTGCCGGGCATTTGATATTAATCCTCACGCTTCTGAGGGTTTTGATTTTAATCTTTCTCCGCTTACCGGAGGTTTTCTTGTAGATGTTGCCTCGGATAAAGCAAGGCGCATTACGGATTCTTTAAAAGACATTTTTGTTGCGGCTGGCTTGGGGCAAACCTCGGGCAGGGCGGCGAAAAGGGAAAATGTAATCAAGAAAATGGATGAGCATCTTTCCTGCCACAAGATTCCCAAGAAAGATGTCCTAAAGGAGATTGTGCTTTCCGGATTGAATTCCAAGGTCTGGGATGAACAGATGCAGACCTGTGTTGAATGCGGCGGGTGCGTGTTCATGTGCGATACCTGCCATTGTTTTTTACTTTCAGACGAGCCTGCAGGTGATAATGCCAAGAGGTTGCGGCTTTGGGATGGATGTATGTTTAAGAATTTCTCACGGGTAGCCGGAGGGGCGAATCCTTTAAAGATGCGTTATATGCGTTTACGCAACCGTTATTTAAAAAAGTTTGATTTTTTTGTTGATAATTTAGGCATACAAGGCTGCTGCGGGTGCGGTAGGTGTATTGATGTTTGTCCGGGAAAGATTGATATCCGTTATATTTTGAGAAAATTATATGAAGAAAAATATTTATCAGCCGTTTGAGGCAATAATTGAGGACGTTATTCAGGAAACTGCCCTGATCAAGACTTTTGTGCTGCGGCCGAAACAAGAATTTTCTTTTTGTACCGGGCAGTTTGTTGAATTAACTGTGCCTGGGATTGGGGAAGCGCCTTTTACGCCTTCATCCGACCCGGGAATTAAAGATAAATTTGAAGTTACTATTGTTAAAGCCGGTTGCGTAACAGAGAAATTGCATTCTTTAAAAAAAGGCGATTCTCTCGGGATTCGCGGGCCTTATGGCAAAGGGTATCCACTGGATAAATTTAAGGGCAAGGATGTTTTAATCGTCGGTGGAGGCGTGGGATTGGCGCCCTTGCGTTCTTTGCTGTATAGTTTATTTGGGGACATGGATAATTATAATAGAGTAGTTTTACGTTATGGGGCGAGAACATCCGCCGATATTATTTACAAAAATCTTGTTCCGGCATGGTCTAAGAACAAGAAGACGGATATCATGTTTACTGTAGATGTCGGGGATTCCAGCTGGCAGGGGAATGTGGGGCTGGTTACTACAATTTTAAAAGATTTGTCTATAGATTTAAATAAGGCCGTGGGAGTGGTTTGCGGCCCGCCAATTATGATGAAGTTTGTTACTTTAAAGTTGCTGGAATTGGGATTCAAGCCTAAGGATATTTATTTGTCTATGGAAAAAAGCATGTCTTGCGGTTTGGGTAAATGCGGGCATTGCAGGGTTGGTAAATTTTATGCCTGTAAAGACGGCCCGGTGTTTACATTTGAAGAGTTAAAGGATAATCACGATATCTGGGATTAGAAAGCGAAAAACTTAAAGCCAAAGCGATAAACGAAAAATGAAAAGATTGTTCATAGATTTAGACAAATGCAATAGTTGTGAAGAATGTAAAGTTGCCTGTGATTATTTTTATCACCCGCAGAATAATGGGATTTCTTCTTTGCGGGAGTATGCAACATTTGCCACAATCTGCCGGCATTGTGAAGACGCTCCTTGCGTCAATGCCTGCTATCATAAGGCTTTGGAGCGCGCAACAGACGGGCATCTAAAACGTTATAAAATGCGCTGCACGAGTTGCAAATCCTGCACAGTTGCCTGTCCCTTTGGGATTATCTTTCAGGATTTTATTCCGTATCTTGATTCTAAGTGCGATTATTGCCTTGGCGCTGGAAAAGAATTGCCCAAATGCGCAGTTAGCTGCCCGGAGAAGGCAATAGAGGTTAAAGAAGTAAGCGAAGATTTAGAAAAGAATATTTATTTTGTCGGTGAGCATCTGGCGGTACATAGCATCAAGTGGTCTCGCGAGGATGTTCAGCCGCCGAAGAAAAGATAATATGGAAATACTTAAATCTGTATTTAACTATTTGGTTTTTCCGGGGTTGCTGTTTAGTGTTTTTGCCGGATTAATGGCCGGATGGATAGACAGGAAGGTTTCTGCGCGCCTGCAGTGGAGGGTTGGCCCTCCGTGGCACCAGAACTTTACGGATATTATTAAATTATCAGGGAAAGAAACAATTTTCCCTCAAGGCGGTAAATTTACCTTCTTACTATCTCCTTTTTTAGGCTTTTTAAGCGCAAGTTTAGTGGCGGCAATTTTAGGTTGGAGTATTTTGAATCCTGATAAAAGTTTTTCTTCTGATCTAATCGTTGTTCTGTATCTTTTGCTTGTGCCGGCTGTGGCAATTATTTTAGGGGCTTCTGCGTCGCGCAACCCCCTGGCTTCGGTAGGGGCATCGCGTGAAATGAAGATGGTTTTAGCTTATGAGCTGCCTTTTATTTTAGCGGTTATTGCGATGATCATCAAAAGTTCCGGCGCAATCCAATTAGGAAAAGTTATTAACCATCAGTTGTTCTTTGGTTCAAACGTTTTTTCTTTTTCAGGATTCTTGGCATTTGTGTCCATTATTTTTTGCATGCAGGCAAAACTTGGGCTTGTTCCTTTTGATGCCTCAGAAGCTGAACAGGAGATTATGGGCGGGGCTTTAATTGAATATTCAGGATTAGGATTGGCCTTATTTAAATTGACAAAGGCAGTCATGCTTTATACAATGCCCCTGTTTGTGATTATTTTATTTATAGGAAGGGACTTAAGCCCGTTATTTGTGATCTTAAAGTTTGTGGGGATTTTAGTAATAATTATTTTGATTAAAAACACTAACCCGCGCTTACGCATTGACCAGGCAATGAGGTTTTTCTGGAGGGTTCCAACTGTTCTGTCGGTAATCGCGGTGGTGCTGGCTATATTCGGAAAATGAACCTTAAACTAAAGGCTTTAACTAAATCAATCTGGGTTTTTCATGTTAGCGCAGGGAGCTGCAATAATTGCGATATTGAGATCCTTGACTGCCTGACTCCGCGTTTTGATTTAGAGCGGTTTGGGATCCAGTTGGTTGGTTCTGTGCGCCATGCCGATGCGCTGTTAATTACCGGAGCAATGAACAAAAAGTCTGTGCCAAAGATGAAAAAGATTTATGAGCAGGCCCCAAAGCCGTGTGTGGTCGTGGCTGTGGGCCAGTGCGCGCTTTCTCAGCACATGTTTAAGGATAGTTACAATGTTGAAGGCCCGCTTGATTCTATCCTTCCTGTTGATGTCTATATTCCTGGCTGCCCGCCAAGGCCCGAGGCAATTATTGACGGGATTGTAAAATTGGTAAAGAAAATCCGGGGGGAGAAATAACTTATGGAAACAAAGGATAGGATAAAGGAAGGCCTTGCAGGAAAAATTGTTAGCTGGGAAGAGAAGACTGTAAGAAGGATTTATTTTTCAGTTAAACCAGAAGATATTTTTGAAGTGGTCAGGTTTTTATTTAAGGATTTGGGATTAAGGTTTTCTACGGCCTCCGGAGTAGATACTTTGCAGGGGCTTGAAATACTTTATCATTTTAGTTTTGATCAGACAGGAGAAATGTTTTCTGTCAGGATTTTAATCCAGGATAAAAATGACCCTCAGGTGAAATCAATTACCCCGCTTTTCCCCGGAGCTGAGTGGATTGAGCGCGAGATGTGGGAGATGCTGGGAATTAAGTTCGTCGGGCATCCAAATTTAAAACGCCTATTGCTGGCTGATGAGTGGCCGGAAGGCAAATATCCTTTAAGAAGAGAGTAAATATGTCGCATAAAGTAATTGTCCCGATAGGCCCGTATCATCCTTTGCAGGAAGAGCCAGAGTTCTTTCAGCTTTATGTTGAAGGGGAGAAGGTCGTTGATATTGATATTATTATCGGTTATAACCACCGCGGGATAGAGAAATTATCTGAATCAAAGCATTTTGATCAGGTAGCTTTTCTTGTGGAGCGCATCTGCGGTATTTGTTCATCAAGCCATCCTTATGCATATGTTTTGGCAGTTGAGAATATTCTCGGAGGAGAGTCTCTGGTGGTGCCAGAGCGTGCGCTATATATTAGAACAATTACTAACGAGTTGGAGCGTATTCATAGCCACCTTCTTTGGTTGGGGCTTGCCGGGCATTTTATTGGTTATAATACAGTTTGGATGTGGGCCTGGAAATATCGCGAGCCGATTCTGGATATGTTTGAAATGATTACCGGAAATCGTAATAATTATGCCATGTTTAAAGTGGGCGGAGTACGTAGAGATATTAAAGATGAAGATATTCCTATCCTTAAGAAAACTTTAGACGAACTGGTTCCGGCAGTGGATATGTTTAAGGGAGCTGTGATGGATGATCCGGTAATTCAGGCGCGCCTTAAAGATGTCGGTGTTTTAACCAAGCAGCAAGTTATTGATTGGTGCGTTGTTGGGCCTACTGCCAGGGCTTCAGGTTTAAATATTGACGTTAGAAGAGACGATCCATATGGTGCATATGATAAGGTAGACTGGAACGTGATTATTGAAAAAGAAGGTGATATTTTTGCAAAGACCGTAGTAAGAATTTTAGAGTTATACGAGTGTGTAGGTATTATACGCCAGTGTTTGGATAAAATGCCAAAAGGCCCTATTGACGCGGACATAAAAGATATTCCTGCCGGAGAAGGTATTGGCAGGGTTGAAGCGCCGCGCGGGGAATGTTTTCATTACATAAGGTCCGACGGAACAAACCGCCCGATACGGCACAAAATACGGGCGCCTAGTTTTATGAACGTTGCCTCAGATAAGGTTTCTGCAGTAGGAGGGACGATTTCTGACGCCACTCTTACATTGGCTGCGGTTGATCCATGCTATTGCTGTACAGAAAGAGTGACGGTAATTAATAAACCTGATAATAAGAAGATCCTCAATGGTTGGGATTTGATCAAGTTATCTCAGGAAAAAACCAATAAGATAAAAGAGAATTTATTAAAATGAACTTTTTCCAGTTGTTTAAATTAGACAGCCTTAATGGATTTGTAGTCCTGGCGATTGGTTTTTTTACGGTGTTAGCCCTTGTTTATTCTTCCAAATTTATGCAGGCAAAGCGCGGGCTTGTTCAATATTACCTTTATATGGTAATTACCGCAATTTGCGCTATAGGCGCTGTCTTGACTAATAATCTTGTGTTGTTGCTATTCTTCTGGGGGATTTTAGGTTTAACTTTGTATCTTTTGGTAAACCTTGGGGGGGAAGGAGCGAATTTAGCCGCTAAGAAAACATTTGTGATTGTCGGCGGGACTGATGCGTTAATGTTATTGGGAATAAGTATTTTATATTTTCTCTCCGGTTCAATTCAAATGGATGAGATCAATATTTCTTTGACAGGCAATTCTTCAGGCCTGGGTTTGGCGGCGTATTTATTGATTGCTGCAGCTTGTTTTGCCAAAGCAGGGGCTATGCCTTTTCATTCCTGGATACCTGATTGTGCTGATAAGGCGCCTTTACCCGTTGTGGCGTACCTTCCTGCGGCAGTGGATAAATTGCTGGGGATCTATTTATTAGCGCGCATTTCTTTGTACTTATTTGTGCTAAGCCCGGCGGTGAACATGTTTCTGATGATCGCAGGCGCCGTTACAATTATTGCCGCGGTAATGATGGCATTAATTCAGCATAATATGAAAAGGCTGTTGGGGTATCACGCTGTTTCACAGGTAGGTTACATGCTCTTAGGTATTGGAACCGGCACGGCTGTTGGTATTGCCGGAGCAATTTTCCACATGCTTAATAATTCTATTTATAAACAATGTTTTTTCCTGGCAGCCGGTAATGTAGAGCAAAAAACAGGGACTACGGAGTTGAATAAATTGGGCGGATTGGCGAAAACCATGCCTATTACCTATATTAGCTGTTTGTTTGCCTCTTTTTCTATTTGCGGCATACCTCCTTTTAACGGATTTGTGTCTAAATGGATGATCTATCAGGGTGTAATTGAGCGTCTGAGCTCAGGGTTTAACGGTTTAATTGTTGCGTTTTGTTTGGTTGCGGCAATGTTTGGCTCAAGCCTGACTTTAGCCAGTTTTATGAAATTGATACATGCGGTATTTTTGGGCCAGAGAATGAACCAGCAGGAGAATAAAGAAATAAGCGAAGTAAAATGGCAGATGTGGATGCCGCCTGCAATCCTGGCATTGATTTGCGTAGTTTTTGGCGTGTTTGCGAATCAGATACCATTGCGTTATTTTATTCAGCCTATTTTAGGTAATATTGTTTTCTCAGGATGGTATGCAGGGGTTACAACGTTAATAATAATGATCGCTTTATTTAGCGGGGTTGTAATATTTTATTTGAACACTAAAACGGTTTACCGTAAGGATCAGGCTTTTGTTGGCGGAGAGGCATTGGATTCTGATGCGCACGCGGTTACCGGAACGGAATTTTATAATACAGTGAAAGATATAGGCCTTATGCGTATGGTTTATAAGAAAGCAGAGGCAGGGGTATTTGATATTTATGAGCAAGGGAAAAAGATTTTCAGGGTATCAGATTTTTTACGTTTCCTGCATAACGGCATTATGCCTACTTATCTGATTTGGATGCTGTTAGGGATGCTGGGACTATTTTTCTTTTTGAGGTAAAGCTTTAAAATGGAAATCCATCTTATACTTATTTTTATGATTTGCGCTGCGCTGTTCGCAGCAGAGACCAAGGATTTGATTTCAAGCCTAATCGCCTTAAGCGTTGCCGGGCTTGGCTTATGTTTGGCATTTTTGATCCTTAAGGCGCCGAACTTGGCTATTACACAATTAGTTGTTGAAATTATTTATGTGATCATTTTAATCCGCGCCACTATTGATAAAGATCTGCCCCTGGTTCGTGATGGGCGTTGGCTTTTTAATACGGTTTCAGCTATGTTATTTGCGATTGTGTTTTTGAGTTTTGCTTACTTTGCTTTAAAAGAGATCCCTGTTTTTGGGCAACCTTTGATGAGGGTTTCCAACGAGTATGTTACAAGCGGGCTTGAGAAGACAGGGTCTGCAAATATTGTTTCAGCGATTACTTTAAATTTCAGAAGTTTTGACGCGTTGGCTGAAGCAGCAGTGCTTTTTACCGCGATTATCGGAGTATTGGCGATTACCAGAAAGACGGGAAAAATTGATGAAAAATAAAGAAGCTCCGGGTATGAGCCTGATTGTTAAGTCTGTGACGCGCCTGACTGCCGGGCTTATTTTAATTTATGGGATCTATATTGTTTTTAGAGGGCATATCGGGCCCGGCGGTGGTTTTGCTGGCGGCGTGATTATTGCATTGTCTTTGGTGCATTTGATGCTTGCTTTTGGGAAAGACGTGGTCTTAAAAAGGCTTGATGAAGCCAGAGGAATAATTATTTCAAGCCTCGGAGCGTTGGCATTTTTGATCTTAGGAATTGTGGGTTTTCTGGGATTTAAGGCCCCGTTTTTAAAAGAGAGATTTGAACATTTTAGCGCCGGATTGATCCCGATTTATGATGTCGTGATTGGTGTTTTGGTGTCCAGCGGCCTGTTTATTACTTTTTTGGCATTGGTGTTATTAACCGGTAAGAGAGAGAAGAAATGAGCCTTTATTTTCTGTGCCTGATTTTATTTTGTATCGGCTTGTATTGTGTTTTACGCAAAAGAAATATTATTAAGATCATTGTGGGAGTGGGTATTATTGAGTATGCGGTAAATTTGTTGTTAATTTTGATCGGTTACCGCCAAAATGGGCGCGCTCCTATATCGGCTAATGATCAGGAAATTTTAAATATGGTTGATCCTTTGCCGCAGGCAATGGTTTTAACGACAATCGTTATTGGTTTGGCAGTGATGGTAATCCTGGTGGCATTGGCTTTAAGGATATATGAAAAACACGGCACATTTGATATTACTAAAATCCGGAGGCTAAAAGGATGAAGCTTTTGATTTTCTTTAGCCTTATCCCGCTATTTACAGCATTTCTTATTGTGCTTTTAGGCAGATTGCGCAATCAGGCTGTCTTGTTAGTGACAGCTATGTCCGTGTATCTCATGAAAATAGTCAATGCTTCCGGTGTGGTGATTTACAAAATTTCCGGATGGTCAATACCCCTGGGGGTGTGTTTAGTTGCCGACGGGTTGACGGTTTTTATGCTTTGCATTGTAAATTTGGTTGCTCTTTTGGTGATAATTTATTCCTGTCAGTATATGCGCGGTTTTACAGACAAATGGAAATTTTATTCTCTTTTTATGCTGATGTTAGCCGGTATGAACGGGATCATTATAAGCGGAGATTTATTCAATCTTTATATTTTTCTTGAAGTGGCATCTATTGCAGCTTATGCTTTGGTAGCTTTTGGTATTGAGCCCGAAGACCTGGAAGCTTCCTTTAAGTATGCGATCATGGGCGCTATTGCTTCTGTTTTTATTCTTTTGGGCATTGCTCTTTTGTATAGCTATACATCAACGTTAAATATGGCTGATATCGCCTTGATTGTATCCGGTAATCCCGGAAGTGTTTTAGTCAGTTTTGTAAGCGTCCTTTTTCTTGCCGGGTTTGGCTTAAAAGCAGCGCTTGTTCCTTTTCATGCCTGGCTTCCGGACGCACATTCTTCTGCGCCGAGCCCTGTTTCTGCAATGCTGTCAGGTGTTTTTGTTAAAACTCTGGGATTGTATGCTTTGAGCAGGGTTTTCTTTAATTTATTCAGCATATCCTCAGGAAAAGTATTTTTTGCATTGATGTTTTTCGGGGTTTTGTCAATGGTAGTCGGGGCATTATTAGCGATGGCCCAGACCGATATTAAAAGAATGCTTGCTTATTCAACTATCAGCCAGGTTGGTTATATTGCTTTTGCTTTTGGGGTTGGGACGCCTCTGGCTATTGCAGGAGGCTTATTTCATATCCTTAATCATGCGGCCTCTAAATCGTTATTGTTTCTTAATGCCGGGGCAATTGAACATGCTACCGGCACCAGAGACATTAATAAATTGGGCGGTTTAAATCAAAAGATCCCTTTAGTTGGATTTACCAGCCTTTTTGGTTCAATGAGTATTTCCGGGGTTCCTCCATTTGGAGGGTTTTGGAGTAAGCTTATGATTATTACCGCAGCTGTGCAGGCAGGGCATATTGTTTTTAGTATAGTAGCTATACTCGTTAGCGTTTTGACTTTAGTTTATTATCTAAAATTTCAATCCTTTGTATTTTTTGGTAAATTACGCTCCGGGATGAAAGAAGATTTGAAAAGCCTGCATTTTGGAATGAAATTTTCCATGGTTGTGCTGGCGGTAATTTGCCTTTTAACAGGAATGGTTTTCTTGCCGCAGTTAAAACTGGCCCTTGATTCTGCAGTTAATGCTTTATTGGTGGGCAATGGTTATGGCGCGGCAGTAATTATTCAATAGAATATGATTAGAATACGCGTAATACTTTTTTCATTGGCATTTATGGCATGGATCCTTTTAACTTGGTCTGTCCATGTGCAGAATGTTTTTGTGGGCTTAGTTGTGGCGGTGTTTGTTTCTTTTATGACCGCGGATTTGTTTACTGCAAGCCCCAATATTTTTCGTAACATCTTTCGTTATCTTTGGTTTTTATATTATATACCGCTTTTTCTCTGGGAATGCTTTAAGGCTAATCTGGACGGAGCTTACCGGGTGATTCATCCTGATGTGCCGTTAAATCCGGGAATTGTTAAAGTAAAGACGGTCCTTCGCTCAGATACAGCGATAACAATCTTAGCGAATACGCTTTCTTTAAAGCCTGGCACAATGACCGTGGATGTGGATAAGGAGAAGGGTTATTTGTATGTGCACTGGGTTGATGTGAAGACTCAGGATGTAGATGGCGCAACAAAGATGATCGTGCATAAATTTGAAAAGATCTTAGTGAGGATTTTTGAATGAGAAGGTTGCGTTGGTTTTTAGGGTTATTAGTGTTTGGTTTGGCTATTTGGGCAATATTATATTTGCCTTTGCCTTCTTTGTTGGAATGGCAGTCAGAGTTTTTAAAAAGGGCATTCTTTATTATGTTTCTTTGTGCTCTTATGTGCCTGTGGAGGGTGGTGCGCGGGCCGTCTCCGGCAGATAGAGTTGTAGCGTTAGATGTTTTTGGCATTTTGATCCTGGGTTTTTGCGCAATTCTTGGTATTTCTACCGGGCGTGACTGGTATATTGATATTGGCATTGCCTGGGCTTTGCAGAGTTTTATTTCTATCCTTGCGTTGGGAAAATATTTGGAAGGGAAACGTTTTGATGAATGATGCAATTGGTTTTGGATTTATTGTAATGGGCATTGCTTTTGATTTCTTTGGCTGCTTGGGCCTTGTAAGGTTTCCTGATGTGTATAACCGCTTGCATTCTTCCATTAAATGCATTACTTTAGGAACTTCCAGTATTCTTTTCGGGCTTTTTTTAATTGAAGGTTTTAGCGCCTGCGGAGTAAAAGCGCTTTTATGTATTTTATTCCTAGTTTTGACAGCTCCGGTCTCTGCGCATGTATTAGCAAGAAGCGCGCATAAATTCGGGACCAAGCTTTGCAAAGGTTCAGTTTGCGACAAATATGCAGAGGATAAAGATGCGTTATCCTAAATTAAGAGAACTTAAAGAAGCAATTAAGGCCTTGATCAAAGGCCCGTATACCAGCCGCTATCCTTACCAGCCGCTTAAGACGTATGAGCGTTTCCGCGGCAGGCCATATTTTCATGAAGATGATTGCACGGGTTGTGCTGCATGCGTCCAGGTTTGCCCGGCTGGTGCGCTGGAATTTAAAGATGAGCCAAGGAATGGTTTTGTCAAGAGGGTGTTAACTGTGCATTGGGACATTTGTATTTTCTGCGGCCAGTGCCAGGCGAACTGTTTGACGCAAAAAGGGATTATTCTTTCAAATGAATTTGATTTTGCCACTACTGAAAAAAGGAAAGATCTCAAGAATACTATTGAAAAAGAACTTGTCTTGTGTGAATGTTGCGGTGAGGCAATCGTACCTTCTGATCAGTATAAATGGGTGGCAAATAAACTTGGCCCGCTTTGTTTCTCTAATGCTTCGCTTTTATTGTTTTATTTAAGGAAGCTCGGCGTTGCTATAAAAGAAGCTGTATCTGCAGAAAAAGGCCAAAGTCTTTTAAGAGCTGGGCGTATGAAAATACTTTGCCCCCGCTGCCGCCGCGAGGCTGTGCTCAAGTCTTAGAAGATGTTTTCTTCTCTAAAAGTAAAGAATTTTCGCATATATTGGTTTGGGATGCTTGTGTCTTTAGTGGGCACATGGATCCAGGCTGTTGCGCAGAGCTGGTTAGTTTTTCAGTTAACCAACTCTGCTTTTTTATTGGGGGTAGTCGGATTTTTAAGTTCCATCCCGGTATTTGTTCTTTCTTTGTTTGGCGGTGTTTTGGCAGACAGGGTAAATAAAAAAAATATCCTTATTTTTACCCAAATAGCTTTTATGCTGCTTGCTTTTATTTTGGCAGCCTTAACGTATTTTAAGTTGATTAATACCTGGCAAATTATGTTCATTGCTGTTCTAAACGGCATCGTCATGGCCTTTGATGCCCCCAGCCGCCAGTCGGTAGTTGTAGATCTCGTCGGTAAGAAACATTTGTCTAATGCCATCGCCCTAAACTCTGTAGCTTTTAATTCAAGCCGGATCATCGGCCCGGCAATTGCAGGTTTGTTGGTAGCTTCCATCGGCATGAGCGGGTGTTTTTTTATAAATGGGATCAGTTTTTTGGCGGTAATTATCGCGCTCTTATTGATCAAGGTTGATAACACCAGAATATTTAAGAAGAATAAAAAGGCCTGGCATGATTTGATGGAAGGGGTAGCCTTTATCAAGGGTAACCGGTTAATTCTTTTATTAATTATGATTGTAGGAGTAATGAGTTTGTTTGGGGTTTCTTATATTATACTCATGCCTATTTTTGCAAATACGGTCTTGGGGGTAGGGGTTAAGGGCTTGGGGGTTTTGATGTCAGGCGTTGGTTTTGGGGCGTTGTTCGGCGCTTTGGTTTTGGCGCGGCTGGGTGATTTCAGGAACAAAGGCCGGTTTCTTGTTTGGTCAATTTTTATCTTTTCATTTTCCTTAATTTTGTTTTCATTGTCGCGGAATTACATCTTATCAATTATTATCTTAAGCTTATTGGGTGGTTCAAGCGTCGCGGCTATGGCCTTGATCAATACCCTGTTACAGACTCGGGTTAATGATGAATTTAGGGGCCGCGTGATGAGCATGTTTATGCTTACTTTCGCAGGAATTATGCCTTTTGGTAATCTTATTGCCGGCAGCCTCTCGCAGGCAATCGGAGTGTCTTCAGCGGTCTTAGTCAGCGGCGTGGCCTGCGCAATATTGTTTATGACAATTAATTTCTTCTATCCGGATATCAGGAAAATTTAAAAAGAAACTTAAAATTATTTGATTTCTTTAAGCTTTTTGCTAAAATAATACGGAGATTAAAAAACTTAAAAAGGAGGGCAGTGTGATGAAAAGGTTTTTGATGGTAGGGGTCTTGGTTTGTTTTGGGCTTTATATGTTTGGTTGTAAAAATAAGGATCAGGCTGCAACGGAGATGCAGGAACCGCTTTCCATGGAGACATTAAGCGCTGTTAATGTTACTACTAATCAGGCACCTTCAGAAGTAAAAGCTACTGATGTAAAAGCAGTTGAGGCAAAGGTTGAAGTAACTGCGCCAGCTGCTCTTGAACAAAAGTTAGAGCCGTTACCTCCATCAGGGCCTTACAAACCCAGCGTTAAAGAAATCCAGACTGCACTAAAGAATTCTAATTTTTATGCCGGAGAGGTTGATGGGAAGTTAGGGCCAAAGACTAAGGCGGCAATTGAGGAATTCCAGAAGGCTAATGGCCTAAAGGTGGATGGAAAAGTCGGCCCTATGACATGGCAGGCAATGAGTAAATATGTAGATGTGGCGGCTAAAGAGGCTGTTGAAAAAAGATAAGCTGTGTCCTTGAAATAGAAATAATTATATTGTATACTTATATTGCCGATAAAGGTAAACCTCCGCGAGGTGCGTTCGCGCGGATACGCTGAGAAGTTTAGCGTACATTGAAAGATGGGGGCGCAAAGCCACAGACCTAAATTACCTTACGAAGCCGTATCCGGAAACTGTAGCAGGGGATAGTTAGGCACGGGAGAGGTAATATGGTGGCTGGGTTGTCGAAGGAAGTGATGAAGGTAGCTAAGCAACGACCTTTATCGGCGCTATAAAAAAATAAAATCCCAACATTTTTGTTGGGATTTTTTATTTTCAGGTGTTATAATAAACTCCTATGGGAACATTTCCAAAAGGTTTTTTATGGGGTGCGGCTACTTCTTCTTATCAGGTAGAAGGCAATAATAATAATTGCGACTGGTGGGAGTGGGAGAAGAAGACCAATCATGAGCAATCAGGCGCAGCCTGCCGGCATTATGAGCTTTATGAACAGGATTTTGATTTGGCCAAGGAGCTTGGGCATAATGCGCATCGCTTTTCAATTGGATGGAGCAGGGTTGAGCCGCAAGAGGGGGTATTTTCAGAGAGTGAAATTGAACATTACCGCCGGGTGATCCGTGCTTTAAAAGAACGCGGCCTTGAGCCTGTAGTTACGCTGCATCATTTTACAAACCCCCTTTGGCTTGTTAAACTTGGGGGTTGGGAAAAAAACAAAGTTCAGGATTACTTTTTGCGTTATGTAAAAAAGATCGTAGATGCACTCTCTCAGGATGTTCGTTTTTGGATAACCATTAATGAGCCGCTTATTTATGTATCTCACTGCTATATTATGGGAGTCTGGCCACCGCAGGAAAAATCTACCTGGAAGGCAAAACAAGTTGAAAATAATCTTCTTAAGAGCCACATCAAAGCTTATAATTTAATTCACGGCATCTATAGGAATAAAAATATTCCTTCTGTCTTTGTCAGTTTTGCCAAAAATATGCAGGCATTTGTGCCTTATAACAACAGTTGGCTTAACAAACTGGCGGTGTATCTAAGAAACAAGTTTTTTAATTTTGAGTTTGTTGAGCAGGCGATAAATAAAAGCTCTCTTGATTTTATCGGAATAAATTATTATAGCCGCAGTCTTGTAAATGCAAAGAACCCTGGTTTTCATGATCTGTTTTTGCGTACTGCTAATGACGAGAATATAAAGAAGAATTCATTAGGTTGGGATATTTACCCGCAGGGCCTGTATGATTTGTTGGTTAAACTTAAGAAATTTAAATTGCCGGTGATGATCTCTGAAAACGGGATTTGCACATCTGATGATAATTTGAGGTGGGAGTATATCCGGGAGCATTTAAAAAGTTTGGCACAGGCAATGTCAGAGGGGGTAGAGGTCTGGGGTTATCTTTATTGGTCGCTTTTGGATAATTTTGAGTGGGACAAGGGGTTTGGCCCGCGTTTTGGGCTTATTGAAGTTGATTATCAGAATTACAAGAGGAATGTCCGGGGGAGCGCAAGAAAATTAGCAGAGGTTTGCCGCACGGGAGTGGTTATTGAGCCACCGATAAATAATGGCACAAATTAGCAAGCTTGTTTTACAGGAAATCCCCTTATTTTCCGAGCTAACAGATGAGGACCGGGAGCAGGTCTCCCAGAAGGCAGAGGTCCTTGAATATAGAAAAGGGCAAATAATCTATGAACAAGGCAATGCTCCAAGCGGGTTTTATTGTGTTTTAGCCGGCAGGGTGGTAATTTCAAGCAAGGATACTTTTGGTAACGCAATAATCCTTGAATACCTGCATCGGGCCAAATATTTCGGCATTATTTCTCTTTTAACCAATGAGCCGCACTCTGTAACTGCCCAGGCAATTAATGATTGTGTGATCCTTTTTATCAAGAAAGATGATTTTGATCATTTTTTGAGAAAGATGCCTCATCTGGCAATTGATTTAAGTAAAACCCTTTCCCGAAGGCTTAAACGTAAAGACCTGCACCAGAAGACAATTTTTGAAAGTTCTATTATTTCTGTTTTCAGTTCATATTCTCAGGCAGGCAAAACTATTTATGCATTGAATCTTGGGTTGAGCCTCAAGAAAGAAACGCATAAATCAGTGGTTATCCTTGATATCCTGCCTTTAGATAAAATTCACACCCTGCCGCAGAAATTAGGGTTCAGCGGCTGCAAAATACTTGACCTGTCAAACTCGGCAGCTGATAACCCGAATTTGGTAAAAGAATTCCTGGTGGAGGCTAAATCCGGTATCGGCCTGGTTTGTTTTCACTATAGGCCGGAAGATGAAATCTGTGTGCGCAGGCTCGTGGGGATTATCAGCCTGTTGGTTAATGATTATCATTTTTTGATCATAGACCTTCCTTCATTGATGGACAGGCCGATATTTAATATACTGAATCAATCCGATGTGATTCATATTTTGACGAGCCCTGAGCAGGTTGATTTAAAAAGGACCCGTCATTTAATTGAAAGGCTTGTTGATGAATTTGCTTTTAAAGAAGAAAAAATAAAAGTGGTTATCAATGAATACAAGCATTCAAGGCTTACTCATGAAGAGCAGGTGGAAATTTTAAATAAAAATATTTTTGCCACACTTCCTAAAATTGAACTTGAGTCTTGCGACCGGTTAGTTGAGGATGAGCCTGTCTGCGAATATGCGCGTGCTGTAAGAAGGATCGCGCGCCAGCTCGGGGAAAGCATGGTGGGTTTGGTTTTGGGGGTGGGGGTTGGGTATGGTTTTTGCCATATTGGAGTTTTGAAAGTAATAGAAGAAGAAAAAATACCTATAGATGTAATCGTGGGAGCAAGCATTGGTTCTGTAATTGCAAGCTTATGGGCAATTGGCAAATCATCAGAAGAGATCCTTGAGATTACTAAAGAATTTAAGGCGCCTAAGCACATCTGGAACCTTTTGGATTTTACCCTGCCATTTATGGGTTTTATCAAAGGGAATAAACTGCGCAAATTACTGGATAGGCACTTGGGCAACAAAACTTTTTATGATGTAAAGCTTCCGCTAAAAATCGTTGCCTCCGATGTAAAAAGAAAAGAATCCCGGGTTTTTGAAAAGGGCTTGTTAGTTGATGCGATAATGGCCAGTTGCGCTATGCCGGGAGTTTTCTTACCATTTAAAATAAAAGAAGAAATGCTTTTTGACGGGGGGATCATTAACCCCTTGCCTACCGAGCCTTTAATTAAAATAGGGGTGAAAAAAATTATCGCGGTAAATGTCACTCCCTCAAGGCAAGATATCCTGCGCCAATATGAAGAAATTCGCGGCCAGATCTCGGTCGGTATTACCGGCAACATAAAGAAAAGAAGCTGGTTTGGGCTGCGCGAATATATAAGAAATAGTTTTAAAAATAATATTCTTGATATAATATTCAGTAGCATTGAAGTGCTGCAGTCTGAGGTTGCGCTTAAAGAGGCCCAGCTTGCAGATGTGGTTTTACATCCGAATACTTCTGGTTTAAACTGGCTTGAGCTGCATAGGGCAGAAGAATTTGCAAAGAGAGGGGAAGAGGAAGCGCGCAAGAATCTGGATAAAATTTGGCAGGTGATTAGAGAATAAAAGGAGGCAGACGGGTATGTTTAGAAAAAAGATCATGGTTATCGGGTTATTGGGTTGTTGGGTTATTGGGTTGTGCGGATGCGCAAGCATGAAAGAAACGGCAAAAGGTATTGCCGGGATTTCTACCAAGGTTTTGGAGGAAAACCGCCAGTATGCCTTGTTTAAGATCTTTGATTATGATTACAATACTTGTTACAATAAGGTTAAGGATATTTTAAAAGAAAACGGTTGTTATATTTATGCTGAAGAACCCAAGAAACAGTTGATCGCGTTTTATGTTTCTGAAACTGATACGACTCCTGTCGGCATATTCTTTAACGAACTCTCGTCAAGAAAAACCCAGGTTGAGATAGTATCTCAAAGCACGTATTCAAAAGAATCCATTGCCAAGATTATCTTTTCCGGATTGGAGGCAGGCCCAGATGGCAAAAAAGAATTGGTTAATTAACGATTTTGTCAAAGAATGCCACCGGGTGGCAAAAGAAAAGGGTTGGTGGGAAGAAGATCGTAATGAAGGAGAGTTAATTGCGCTGATGCATTCGGAATTATCTGAGGCGCTTGAGGCGATGCGTAACCGCGGTAAAACTGAAGAAGTTGCAGAAGAGCTGGCAGATTGCCTGATCCGTATCTTTGATTATTGCGGCGCTCGTAAAATTAATTTAGAACAGGCCTTGCTTAAGAAAATTGAGTATAATAAAACCCGCCCGTATAGGCACGGGAAGAAATTTTGACAAAAATGTTGCAATTTGTATAAGGATGGAGATAATATAGAAAAGGAGGAGAGATATGCCGTATGATATTAATTTAGACAAACAGGTGTTTGCTAAGTCCCTTGATACTGAGGAGGGAAGAGTTAATGTTAGCGTGTTTTCTTATAACAATGGCCCGAAAAAGCTGCAGATTACCCGTGAAGTAAAAAACAGGGAAGGCCAGCTTACTTTCACCCGCCTTGGCAGGTTATCTAAAGAGGAAGCTGAAGGGATTATGCCGTTTATCAAGGAAGCCTTGAATCAAATGTAGCAATAATGCAGCTTTCTAGAAATTCATTAAGTTTAGAGTATCTTGCCGCGCATTTAAAAGGCAAAGTGTTGATTTTAGGTATTGGCAATACCTTAAAAAATGATGATGCCGCAGGTTCAATTTTAGCCAGCCGCCTTAAAGAAAAGCTTTCCTGCCTTGTTTATGATGTTGGAGCCAGCCCGGAGAATTATCTTGGTAAAATCATTAAAGACAAACCAAATACGATTGTTATTGTTGATGCTGTTGATTTTGGGGCAAAGCCAGGAGAATCCGCTGTAATTGAAGCAAGCGACATAAAAACTACGAACCTTTTTTCTACTCATAATGCTTCTATCAGCCTTACCATTAATTATTTGCTTAACCATTTTGAAGCGAATATAATGCTTCTTGCAATTCAGCCAAAGGATATTGGTTTTGGAGATAAGCTCAGCCCGGAAATTACTGAAACAATTACAAAATTAGAACATTGGTTCTATGAAACAATCAGGTAAAAGAGACAGTTGGGGTTCTCGTTTAGGAATAATCATGGCGGTGGCAGGTTCTGCCATCGGGCTGGGTAATTTTCTGCGTTTTCCTGCCAAAGCTGCCGCTAACGGGGGAGGCGCATTTATGATCCCCTATTTTGTTGCTCTTCTATTATTAGGAATCCCTCTGATGTGGATTGAGTGGACGCTCGGCCGTTATGGAGGCGGGTTTGAGCATGGCACCGCCCCGGGTATTTTCCACAGCGTCTGGCAGAAGAACCGCTTTATTAAATACTTCGGGGTAATTGGTATTTTCGGCCCGCTGGTTATTTTTACCTATTACACATTTATTGAATCATGGACCCTTGCTTATAGTTTTTTTGCTCTTACCGGTAAGTATGCGAATATCGGCAATCAGGTTGATATGCAGAGTTTTCTGCAGGGGTTTCAGGGTGTGGCGAGGAATCAACATTTTAACGGGATAAATACCGCCTATCTCTTTTTCTTGTTGACGTTTGTTTTAAATATCTGGGTTATTTATTACGGGATAAAAGGCGGGATAGCTTTTATTTATCTTTGGTATAATTCTGATGATACGCGTAGTAACTTTAGGCGCTCCTGATCCGGCGCGCCCGGATTGGAATATTGTTAATGGATTCGGTTTTTTATGGAATCCTGATTTCTCTGCGTTAAGATCAGCCAAGGTCTGGCTTGAGGCAGCAGGGCAGATATTCTTTACTTTAAGCGTGGGTATTGGAGTGATTCTGACTTATGCAAGTTATCTTTCTAAGGGCGATGATGTGGCGTTATCAGGCTTAACCGCAGCCAGCACAAATGAAACAGCCGAAGTTATTTTAGGCGCAAGCATTGTGATCCCTGCGGCATTTGTTTTTTTCGGGCCCCAGGATATCCAGTCAATTGCGCGCTCCGGGGTATTTAATTTAGGCTTTGTAACTATGCCCTTGGTTTTATTAAAATTTCCTTTGTCATTTTTGTTTGGTTTTTTATGGTTTTTTTTATTATTCCTGGCAGGAATAACTTCTGCGGTGTCCTTGGCACAACCAGCAGTTTCTTTTCTTGAAGATGAATTTAATATCGGACGTAAGAAAGCAGTAACCATTTTTGGGATTGTTTCTTTTATACTTTGCCAGCCGGCAATTTTCTTTTTGGGCCGAGGCGTA
Organism: Candidatus Omnitrophota bacterium; assembly: GCA_016208765.1. Classification (GTDB taxonomy): domain Bacteria; phylum Omnitrophota; class Gorgyraeia; order Gygaellales; family Profunditerraquicolaceae; genus JACROS01. The sequence goes on along the minus strand of JACQXK010000032.1, from coordinate 104,682 downwards.
GTGGATGAGCTTGACTTCTGGGGAGGGACATTTTTCCTGGTTTTGTTTGCTACCATAGAAGCAATTCTTTTTGCATGGGTTTTTGGCATGGAAAAGGCGTGGGATGAAGTGCATAAGGGCGCTGATATGCGTATCCCAAGAATATATAAATTTATTATAAAATATATTACGCCTTTGTTTTTGTTTTGCATATTGGGAATGTGGCTTTGGCAGGAATGGTTGCCGGTTATTTTTATGAAGAATGTTTCTGCTTTAGATAAACCGTTTGTTTTTGCAACACGAGTAGGCCTGTTTTTATTGTTTATGATTTTAGCGGTATTAGTAAAGATTGCCTGGCGAAAGAAAAAGGCAGGAGAGAAGGCCTAAGATGAGAATTAGCGGCTGGATATTTATGGTGCTTTCTTGGGGTTTTGTTTTAGGGCTTACTCTTTTTTGTTTTATCAGGGTTTTTACAAAGAAGGAAATTAAATAAGGAGCGTTCTTTATGTTTTCATCTATACTCGCAAATTATGTGGCAAATATTTTAACTCTTTTAAGCCTTGCCTGTGGTTTTGTTTCAATTATTTTTTCATTTGAGGAACATTTTACCTTTGCCTGCTGGGCAATAATTTTGGCAGTGGTGTTTGATGGTTTTGACGGCAAGGTTGCAAGAAAAAACCCGGTGCCAAGCGAATTTGGCAAGGAACTGGATTCACTTTCGGATGTGGTTTCTTTTGGTATTGCGCCTTCCAGCCTGGGGTATTTTTTTATTTGCAGCCGTTTTGAGATTACGGCGACGGTGGTTTTATTTATATATTTAGCCTGCAGTGCCTGGAGGCTGGCCAAATACAATATTTCTGTTAATGGTAAAATGAAGAATTGTTTTTCCGGCCTTCCGACAACAGCAAGCGGAGGGGTGCTGGCTTCTTTTATACTGGTGTATAAAAGGTATACTCAACTGCCGCCTAAGCCCGGGTTGTACTTAATCCTGGTCTTAATCTTGGCGTACTTAATGATTTCTAAAACAAAATTCCCTAATTTTGACGGGATCAAAAAGATTTTTTGTTCTTCAATGGTTTATCCAGTATTCGCGGTGTCTATTTCAGTTTTTGCGATAATCCTGTTCTATTTCTTCACTGGGGTGGTTTTGCCGGAGATTTTGATATTTATGTTTTTCTTGCAATATTTAATATTTTCTCCTTTTCTTATTGAAAAATTTGTGCAAAATATAGTGGTTGTGTTTTAAGCTGTTTTAGGTTGTTTGGTTTTTTGATAAATTGATTGCGAACGACAAGGTTTTTGATAACTATCCGCGAAGCATAGAAGAGAATGTGTTTTACTTTCAGTAAGCTCAAGCTGTTAATGTGTTTGCTTAAAAGTATTGAATAACCTGTAGGGAATGACATGTTTTTAGCAATTATCCCGCGTTGCGGGATAAAAGAGCTATTAATTTGAAATATTGCTAAAAACATAAAAGGGGTGTGGGGAAAAAGTAATTTAGTTTAGAGCGTTAAGAGGGGGCCTGCCCCCTCTTAAGGAATGAACGTCCATAGATTCTAAGAGACGTATAAGATACACTAATAAGTATTGTTAGTTTACTGATAAGTAAAAATAAAGCTGTAGTGAATGATTTAGCCGAGGTAGCTCAGTGGTAGAGCGCGGCCCTGAAAAGGCCGGCGTGGGGGGTCCGATTCCCTCCCTCGGCATTTTTTAAAAGCAAGTTAGTTGAGACACCCCACGCCAAAGGGGTGTGGGGAAAAAGTTTCCCCACGTTTGGGGGAGAATATTAAGAGGGGGCCTGCCCCCTCTTAAGGAGCGAGTCGCGCGAGCGACGCGTGGGGGGTCCGATTCCCTCCCTCGGCATTTTTCATTTGTAGTAGCATACTGTGGATATTCTGCCACTCCAAGGTGTCAAAAATTTCATCCATGTTCTTCGGACTATCTACTATCATTCCCGAGTATTCTTTTTTTCTTGTTTTAACTCTATAACATGTCTTGCTGGAGTAAATTTATATGAATAGAAAACTAAAAATAATTATTCCTATATTAGTAATGATAAATTTATTTTATTTACATTCATCTTTTGCTCAAGATAAGGCTTTAAAAGATTTTAAAAAAGCATATTTAGAATATAATTTCCACTGGGTGCCTCTGCCCTTGGTTAAGCCTTTGCAAGAATCGGAAAAAGATGATTTTAGGCAAAGATGTGCAAGTAAATTAAAAGATATAGGTTTTGAGCTGGTTGATGATAAAGAAAATGCGGATATTATTGTTAAATTTTATATTGAGGAAGCTAAAAAGATGTTATTCGGAGGATGGGATGCTGATTTAGCTTGGGTCCAATTTTCTTTACCTCAAAACGGTTTCATAGTGGCGAATTATTTTTCTACTTTTCCTGCCTCTATTATTGTAGATCCCTCCACAGTTGCAGATCATGAAAATCGAGTCCTTGATTTTGTTAAAAAGGATTATGATTCCGGAAAGTTATTAGTGACGATTTTGCCTGATGGGACTTCTTCTGATTACAAAGTTCCTTCGGAGCCAAAGTATAAATATACAATGGTTAATGGTAAGGTCATATCCGAAGGTCAGGAAAAGATGAATCACGGGCTTTGGGATGATCCGGTTAAGGCTCTGGGTGAGCTTAAAGTAAAAGGTAATCCTGGGAGTAAAAAGAAAATCGCAATTTTAGTTTATAGATTCTTCGGTTTCCCTAATGCTGCTTCGGTTAAACCTAATGCTTTTTTCTTGCTGAAGCCGACATTTCCCGAAGATACATTAGCTGAACGCTATGGATATTTGGTTACTTACCACGTAAAAGAAGGTAAATACTTGGCTAACTTTTCTCCTCAGAAATGGTTTGAGGGAGAAGGAAATGTCCCGTTTCTCAATGATATTTCCTATATATTATCAGAAAAGATAGAAGATTACTTTCTAGAAAAGGGTTACGTTGTCCTTAATTTAACACCGGCACGATACCAATTTGTGGATATGAAAGATAATGAGATATCAGAGCTAACTTTACGTAAGTATGGCATTGATGAAATATTGGTTGTTGCTTATGTTGGGAGAACAAAGTCTTACAGTGTTAGTAGTTATGGTTCTTATAGGGAAACAAAACAAGAAGTAGGACTTAGGATTGATTATATTGTCAATGTTTGCAAAAAGAATTCCGGATCTGCATTATTATTTGGGGGAGTATTGGAAGCTTCGCCTCCAGAAGCTACACTGTGGAGATACTCTAGATTGAATTTTTATTCAGTCAAAAAAAATAGGGATGGCGAGATTGTGTCTTTTGGGGATGGAGTTATAGACGATGATTGGATTATTGAAAAGACTCTGCGTAAATTTCTTGGTTACGAAAAGGGGCTAACTAAGAAAGTAAGAATAGGAGGTGATTTTTTTGAATCGCTTTCAAAGAAGGGGTACTAAAGAAGTATTGGTCTTGTCTTTATTCCTATTTTGTTCTAGCGGATGCGCTTCCTTCTATTCTTCATCATTTTCAAGTTTGACAACAGAGAGTCAGGTTTTGAGAACACATTACTATAAAGCTTCTTTAGCTAAAGTTGTTGACGCCGCCACAGAGGCTATTTCTGATGTTAATAATTGTGTAGTAGAAGATGTAGATAGCATAGATGATTCTCATGTCTTAATAATTGCAGTTTATTTGAATGAAAAGAAAGTAAAGTATGTAATCTGGATTGGAATTGCGGAGTTCAGTAAAGATAATATTAATGTAGATGTCTTTTCCCGTTCTGATTCCGGTATTTCCTCAGAACATGGAAGAATCGCAAAGGATTTCTTTGAAAGATTAGATAATTTACTGGGGGTGCCAGCAAGATCGTCTCTGCAAAAGACAAGCTCGCCATAAAAATATTCCTAAACATCCTCTATCCACAGAATCTATTCCGCGGTTTAGATAGTGTAATGCCACCATCTTAGCAAGCAGTTGAATGGGTGGCAACTAATCCTGATTTTTGTGCATGAAATTTACTTGACCGGTTATTGATTTAGAGGTAACATTAAATTCAGAAAAGGAGGGATCATGAAGAAAGTAGTCTATTTATTACTTGTTTTATTGTTTTTGGCAGGTTGTTCTACCCCTGAATCCCATCGCAAGGCAGTGCAATCAGACGCAGGAGACAGAGTAACTGTAGGAAAGGTGCAGCGGGAAATTCGCATAGGTATGCCTTCGTCCCAGGTCATTGAAGCTTTGGGTTCTCCGAATATCGTTTCAACCGACGAGAGCAGGCTGGAAGTATGGGTTTATGATAAGTTTGCCACCGATGTGACGTACTCCAATAATGACGGCGGTGTCTGGTTGATATTTGGGAGCGTGGGAGGTTCTTCCGGAGCGACTTCAAAAACACAGAGGACGCTGACCATAGTTGTTAAATTTGACGCAGATAAGAAGGTGCGTGATTTTGCGTATCATTCCTCAAGCTTTTAAGGGGGCAATTTGAAGAGAATAAGGGTTATTTTAAGCCTATCGCTTGTAATATCTTTGTCTCTGGCAGTGGTTGGATGCGTCAGCGCTCCCAAGGGTTTTCTTAAGCCGGGAGAGAATAGCCTGGAAAAACGGCAGTTGCAGATGAGGCAGTATGACACTGCCGACGAGACTAAGATCATTACTTCTGTAGCCGGAGTCTTGCAGGACTTAAGCTTTACTTTGGATGACAGCGAGACAAAACTAGGCCTGGTATCGGCTTCAAAAAAAGCTGATGCCAAAGACGGTGGGCAGATTGCTGGCGCTATCTTGCTTGATGTTTTGCTCGGCTCAAATACACTTTCGCAGTGTGATAAAAACCAGATGGTTAAGGTTTCGGTGATTACAAGCCCGGGCCTTGACGGAAAAAGCACGGTAGTCAGGGTCACTTTCCAGAGGATCGTATGGAATATGACGAATCAAATCAGCAGATTAGAAACCATTAATGATCCGGAGATATACCAGAAATTTTATGACGGCCTCTCAAGGGCCATCTTTCTGGAGGCGCATAAAATATGATAAAACTAAAGAAATATTGGGTTTGCTGTGCAGTTTTGTTTCTGGTATTGGGCTTATTTGGCTGTGCGAGCACCGCCAATAAGGCATTTCAGACTGATGAGAGCCAGGTGCAATTACGAAGCATCCAGACAAGGGCTTTTGATACTTCCGATAAAGAGAAAATGATGCGGACCGTAATTAGCACTATGCAGGACCTGGATTTTATAATTGAAAAAGCGGATTTGACGCTTGGTTCTGTAACCGGGACCAAGTTTACAAACAATATGGTCGTGACCATGACCGTGACTGTCAGGCCCCGGGGAGAAAAGCAGCTATTGGTAAGGGCGAATGCCCAATATGGGATTAAGTCTGTGGAAGATCCCGAAACATACCAGGATTTCTTTAACGCCTTAGGAAAATCCATATTCTTAACGGCGCAGAAGGTTGATTAATTCCGGGTTAAAGATAAGCCTATGAAAGATTTGCAGATGAAATTTGCCAGGTTTTCTGTTATACCTTTTGTATTTCTTGTTTTGTGCGGCTGTAAGACAGTTTCCATTCAGTCTAAGGAATCTCTTGAAAAGCCGATTAACTGCTCTACGGCTAAAGAGGATGTTATGACTCTTGAGAACGAAAAGAATTCTGTGGCCGAGCAGGTTAGGGCAAGCGGGGCAATGGTTTTTCCCACAGCTGCAGTTGTAGGTATCTTAAGCGGCGATTATTCTGACCGGGCAAAAGTTGCTGCAGGAGAATATAATCAGGATATTGATAAAAAGATTCAGGAAATTAAATCTCGCTGCGGGATAGAATAATTTTGGTTTGAATATAATTTAAGTTTAGCAGAGGGCTCCTAAAGAGCCCTCTTTTTTCTTGGCAACAGCCTATTTTATGTTAACCTAATGTTAGATAGTTTAAAAGGACACTATTCTGATTAGCTTGGAAAGCGCCTGGATAGCAGAATGAGGAGATTGATAAGAAGATGAATGAGAAAGTAAACAAAAAAGATTTAATTTTTCTTTTTCTTGCTTCGGCATTTGTTTTTATCTGGAAAATCTGGAGCGGAAGCTTGATGTCCTGGGATGAAGCTGTTTATGCGCAAGTAGCGCGGGAAATGTTTAATTCCGGGAATTTAATTGATTTAACTTGGGCAGGCGGGCATTGGGCTGATAAACCTCCGCTGTATTTCTGGTTTACGGCATTTTTCTACAAACTTTTCGGAGTAACTGAATTTTCTGCCCGGTTATTTTCTTCCTTATGCGGCATCGGCACGGTTTTAGTAACCTATTTATTCGCCAATAAATTATTTTCAAGAAAAGCCGCTGTTGCATCTGCCTTAATCCTTATTTCTACCTGGCATTTTATCTGGTCAGCTAAAGCTGCAATGCTGGATACTACTTTAACATTTTTTATTATTCTTTCACTTTTTCTATTTAGGCTTGGGGAAGAGAAGAAGATTTATTTGTTTTTCTCAATGCTTGCTTTTGCCTTTGCATTTCTAACAAAAGCAGCAGTTGCTTTTGTTATTCCGGTTATTATTATAATTTATCTTATTTTATCAGGAAAATTAAAGCTGTTAAAAGAACCTGTTTTCTTGTGGGGATTATTTACAGCACTATTAATATTGGGTATTTGGCATATTTTGGCATTTAAGCATTATGGAAATGATTTTGTCCGTGGGTATATCTTTAAAAATTTCTTTGTGCGCTCAACTCAGGCAATAGAGGGGCATACCGGCACATTCTTTACCTACTTTAAGGTTTTGCCCAACAAGGGCCGGCCGTGGGCAGGCCCGTGCTTTGCGGCTTTGATTGCTGCTTTTATCATGCTTTTGCGGGGAAAAGAAAAAAGCTTATTAATTCCGGTTATCTGGTATGTGACGGTATTCTTGCTGTTTAGTTTTGTAAAAACAAAACTGCACTGGTATATTATTCCGATCTATCCTGCGATGACGATAATTCTCGGTTGGGGGATTTCCAAAATCACCGGCCGTTTTACTGTAGCTGTAATTAGCATTTTGACGTGCGTAGCTTTATTATATCTTATATTTGATAAGAAAATATTTAACCTTGATTATTGCCCGCAGACAAAGGCTCTTAGTTTAGAAGTAAAGAAAATCTTGCCCGGTGATGAAAAGGTTTATCTTTATGGCATCGGAGACCCGGGGGTTCGTTTCTATCTGGGCGATAAGGGAGAGAATATTGATGAGGCGAAATATAGAGTGCTTATTAAAGAAAAAGATAAATATATATTTTATAACCGCAGTGGTTTTTCCTCTCAATTATTTACGCAAGCGCAGGTTGTGCTTGAATCCAGCGATTATATTTTGATAAAAACTAGATAAACCTTATAGAAATAAAAAAGCCGCTGTAAAATACAGCGGCTTTTTTTATCAACTAAACGTACTTATATTTTTGTAACGTTTGTTGCCTGATCGCCTTTTGGGCCTTGGGTTATCTCAAACTCTACAGCATCGCCTTCTGCCAAGGATTTATAGCCATCGCCTTTGATTGCGCTGAAGTGTATGAACACGTCTTTGCCGTCTTCGGTTGTAACAAAGCCATAACCTTTTTGGTTCGAGAACCACTTAACTTTACCTTTTGCCATTTCTTACTAATTCACCTCCCTCAATTCACCCAACCTTATGTGAAAGGTTGGTGTGTTGCTTTCTGCAACAAAAAAACCGTAAAGCCTGGAATGTTAATTACTTAGCTTTGCGGTTTTTCTTTGGAAACTAACAATTTCTTTACTTCTCCTTGCATATTCAAATCAAAAAAATTATAGCATTTGTCTTGGATTTGTCAATTGAATTTTTAGGAAAAGTAGGTATAATTAAAAGAGTTAAATATAAGAAAGGAATTGTGCTTGGATGAAAAGAACGCTTTTTTTGGGTTTTGTTATGTTAATTTTGTTTCCGGCAATCACCCTGGCCCTTGTTTTAGAAGATAAGGTAAATAATTACCGGGTTGATTATCCTTCTGATTGGAGCGCGCAAAGTACGCCTAATTCAACAGATGTAATAAAAGCGCAGATAATTAAGGATAACCAGACTGGCCTTCAGGTCAGGATTGATTATAATAGATATGGAGATTGGAGCCAGTTTGTGGATAATTACATAAAAAGATTTATTGGAGACATGCAGGGGCATTGGCAGGGAAAAGCAGCTATACTTGAAAAAAGATATGATACAATAAATGGGCACGAGGTGGCAATTGTTTCTATTGACTTCTTGCGAGGTGATTCACAGAGGTTCTTTTTTAAACATTATCTTTGGCCTCATGGAAACAAAGTTTATCTTATTCAATCTGGCACACCTTTTGAAAATAGATTCAGGTATGAGCCGGTGATTGATTCAATCGCCCGGTCATTTAATTTTATTAATTGAGTTAAAACCAGAAGTTGTTATAATTATTTGTTCTTTTCGCCGATGTAGCTCAGTTGGCAGAGCAGCGCTTTCGTAAAGCGCGGGTCGGTGGTTCGATTCCACTCATCGGCTTTTGTTTCATCTATGTCTAAATTCAGAGATGTTTTTAAGAGCCGCAATTTCTTTTTGCTTTGGTTGGGGCAGCTTGTTTCGCAATTAGGGGATAGGCTTGATCAGATGGCCTTGATCGCTTTTGTTTACCAGCGTGCCCCGGGCTCAACCATTGAAATCGCAAAGATCCTTTCCTTTACTATTATCCCTGTTTTCTTAATTGGCCCGATTGCAGGAGTTTATGTTGACCGCTGGGACAGGCGTAAGACAATGTATGCCTGTGATTTCCTGCGCGGTTTTCTTGTTTTGTTGATCCCGGTATTTTTATTTTATACAAAGTCGCTGGCGCCGATTTATCTGGTGATTTTCCTTGTTTTTTCAATCGGCAGGTTTTTTGTTCCGGCAAAGATGTCCATTATTCCTGATTTGGTGGAGAAGAAAGATTTGTTGATGGCAAATTCTCTGGTTAATACCACCGGGATGATTGCCGCGATACTTGGATTTGGCATAAGCGGGGTATTGGTGGAGTGGGTGGGGGCAAGAAGCGGGTTTTATCTGGATGCTTTCAGTTTTTTTATTTCCGGAACACTGATTTTCTTTATTGTTAAAAAAGCCTCCAGCCGTATAAATCTAAAGAAGATGGGCCGGGAGATTGTAGAGGTTATTAGAAAATCTGTGTTTCAGGAAATCAAGGAAGGGATTATCTATTTTATCAGGAAGAAGGAAATTAGGTTTACTGCCGGAGTTATCTTTACTCTTTGGTCAGCGCTTGGGGCAGTTTATGTGGTAATTATTGTTTTTGTGCAAAAAACCCTGCATTCAGCAACAAAAGATTTAGGGCTTTTGATCATGTTTTTAGGCAGCGGGCTGTTTGTCGGCTCGCTTATTTATGGCCGCTTTGGCCAGCGGATTTCCGCGTATAAGGCGATTTTTGCCGCTTTAATCCTAAGCGGCATAATGATGACAATTTTTGCCTTGGGAATACACCGTTATCCGAATTTCGGTGTTGCTGCTTTTTTGGCCCTTATCCTTGGGTTTGCGATATCTCCGATTATGATTGCATCAAACACGATCATCCATAAAGCAAGCGACAATGAGATGATGGGTAAGATTTTCAGTTCTTTAGAGATTGTAATGCATTTAGGATTCTTGTTATTTATGTTTTTAAGTAGTATACTGGCAGAAAGAGTTTCTCATTTGGCAATATTAGTAAGCGTGGGAAGTGTTTTTAGCGTTGTTGGAGTAGTTAACCTTATTATGAGCCGGAAAACCGCATGGTTAGATTAGCAGAGTGTAAGGATAGGACAGAGCATAAGCTTATTGAAGCATTGCCTTTACCTAAAAAGGTTTATATTCCTTTGAGCCAGCATTTGGGTAAAATATGTGTTCCGGAGGTTAAGGTTGGTGATGAGGTGGTAAGAGGACAGTTGGTAGCTTCTGCTCAGGCGCATGTGCATGCGAGGATCCATGCTTCAATATCCGGTAAGGTTACAGCTATACAGGATTGGCCGCATCCAGTTTTAGGCAGGTGTAAGGCAATAGTGATAGAAGGTGATGGCTCTGATAAGCTGCAAGCCGCAAATCCCAAGGGGCAAGCCGAGGTTGATAGTCTTACTGCCGAACAAATCCGTAACATGGTTTTTGAAGCCGGGATTGTGGGAATGGGAGGGGCGAGTTTTCCCACACATATTAAATTAAATCCGCCAAAACCGGTTGATACTTTGATTGTTAATGGCGCAGAATGTGAGCCGTTTTTAAATAGCGACAACCGTTTGATGATTGAAAAAACCAAAGAAATCATTGCCGGGATAAAATTGGCTGCCAAGTGCGTTGGCGCAAAAAATATTTATATTGCAATTGAAGATAATAAACCCGAAGCTATCAAGCAGTTTCAGTTGATATGCGATAAACGATATGCGATAAGCATTTTAAAATCCCAGTATCCTCAGGGCGGAGAAAAGCAGTTAATCAGGAATGTTTTACATAAAGAAGTCCCAAGAGGAAAACTTCCTTTTGACGCAGGCGTAGTAGTGCAGAATGTTGCTACAATTTATGCTATTTATGAGGCTGTATATTTGGCTAAGCCGTTATATGAGCGGGTGGTAACAGTTACAGGAAGTTGTGTGGTTAATCCTAAGAATTTGCTTGTGCGTATCGGGACACCGATCAAAGAGTTGATCAATTATTGCGGGCCAATGATAACAAGGCCGGCTAAAATCATTATCGGAGGGCCCATGATGGGGCTTGCTCAATACACAGATGATGTGCCGGTGATTAAATCAACCGGCGGAGTCCTGTTGTTTAATGAAAAAGAGGCTCGGGTTTTGGAAGAGGAGTTTTGTATTCGCTGCGGAGCCTGTGTCAGGGAGTGCCCTGCAGGATTAATGCCGTGCCTGATCAATCTTTCTTCTGAAAAGTCTCTGTGGCAGCAGGCAAAAGATTATGGGGCAGCTGATTGCATTGAGTGTGGTATTTGTAATTATGTCTGTCCTGCAAAAAGAAGGTTAGTGCAGACGATTAAAAGGGCAAAATTGGAGATAGCAAAATGAAAGATATGCTGCGTTATGGCATGACGCTTTCAATAATTTGTGTGGCAGCCGGAGGGTTATTGGCAGGAGTAAATAAAATAACCAAAGCCAAAATTGTTGCTCAGGCCCAGTTTGAAGAAGAGGCAAGTTTGAAAGAAGTATTGCCTGAAGCTGTGCGCTTTGAGCCGGTAAAATCTGCAGAAGAAACTATCTATTACAAGGCCTTTGATGCTTCAGGAAATCTTTTAGGAGTTGCTTTTAAGGCCATTGGAAAAGGTTATTCCAGCAATATAGAAACAATGGTGGGTATGTTTAAGAATGGGACTGTGAATGCCATAAAGGTTTTGAGCCAGAATGAAACTCCCGGTTTAGGGACGAATGTTGCAGATAAAGAGTTTACCGGCAGATTTGCCAATAAAAATATAAAAGATTTAGGAAATGTGCAGGCAATTACAGGAGCAACCATTTCTTCAAGGGCAGTGATTAATTCAGTTAATAAGAAATCGCAAGAGATCCAGGAGCTGATTAAGAATGACTGATAGATTAATTGTCGCAGTTTCTCCGCATATACATAATAAAGAAACAGTGCGAAAGATTATGTGGCTGGTTTCTTTGAGCCTTGTGCCTGCGGGGGCAGCCGGGGTAATTATCTTTGGCTGGAGCGCGTTTTGGGTGATTTTCTGGTCGGTAATCACGGCAGTTGTAGCAGAAGGTATCTTGCAGGTGTTGACAAAAAAGAAAGTGGCTATTCTTGATGGAAGCGCTGTGCTTACAGGGTTATTGCTTGCTTATAATTTGCCTTCTAATGTCCCTTTTTGGCTTCCAATAGTCGGTTCTTTTTTTGCCATTGCTATTGGAAAACAGATTTTTGGAGGATTGGGACAGAATATTTTTAATCCTGCCTTAACCGGAAGGGTTTTCTTGATGGCTTGCTGGCCAAAGTATATGACTACTTTTGTTAACCCGGGATATGACGCAATAACAGGGGCTACTCCTTTGGCAATTCTGAGGCATGTAAAAACAGCTGCGCAATTTTCTTATTGGGATATTTTTATTGGCTGGCACGGAGGCTGTATCGGGGAAGTATGTATTTTGGCGCTGTTAATCGGAGCAGCATTTTTGTTTGTCAAAAAATATATTAGCTGGCACATCCCAATTACATATATTTTAACTGTGGGGTTATTGACATTTATCTTTGGCCCTAATGGGTATTTTAGCGGTGACTGGTTGTTTCATATACTCACAGGCGGTTTGATCCTGGGGGCTTTTTTTATGGCTACAGATTATGTTACAAGCCCATTAACTTATAAAGGCCAGATTATCTTTGGCGCGGGCTGCGGCGTGATTACTGCGGTTATCCGGTTGTGGGGAGGTTATCCTGAGGGGGTTTCTTACGCGATATTAATGATGAATGCGGCAACACCTATAATTGACAGGTTTACGAAGAATAGGATATATGGTTGTTAGTAACTCGTAACGGTGTAACTTGTCCCGACGCTCTATTGCATATAGGTCGGGATCCCGACTGAACCGCAGGTGAACGTCGGGATAACTTGTAATTTTAAGATGAGTAATCCAATCAGAGAATTTACAAAAGGTATTATTAAAGAGAATCCGACATTTGTGCTGGCACTTGGATTGTGTCCGACGCTGGCTGTTTCTGTTTCGGTTGTGAACGGCATTGGTATGTCAGTGGCTGCTACATTTGTGCTTTTAGGATCAAATATTATTATAGCCTTGATTAAAAATTTAATCCCTGAACGCATCAGGATCCCTTGTTATATTGTAGTTATTGCTACCTTTGTTACAATTATTGAATTGCTGATGAAAGCGTATAGCCCGGCGTTAAACCGCGCCTTGGGGATCTATGTGCCTTTAATTGTGGTTAATTGCATAGTCTTGGGAAGGGCAGAAGCTTTTGCCTCTAAAAATTCAGTATTAAATTCTGTTTTTGACGCATTGGGCATGGGGGCTGGTTTTGGTTTAGCATTGGTTTTAATTTCTGCAATTAGAGAATTGTTAGGAAGTGGAAAAATCCTTGGCGTAATGATGTTTAGGGGGTTTGAACCGATGTTTGCCATTGGTATGCCCTCTGGTGCACTTTTGGTAATTGGTTTGTTATTGGCATTTTTTAATCTTTTTAAGAAAGATAAGGCTTAAGGAGTTTTATGACGATTGCGCAATTTTTGATGATTTTTATCTCGGCGGTTTTTGTTTCAAATGTCATTCTGTCGCGTTTCCTGGGGCTGTGTTCTTTTATCGCGATTTCCAAGGAGACAAAGCCGGCGCTTGCCATGAGCTTCGCGGTAATGTTTGTGATTGTAATGTCATCTGCAATCACATGGTTTATATACCGTTTCTTGCTTGTACCGTTTGGCCTGGAATATCTGCGTACGATTTCTTTTATTCTGGTGATTGCTACTTCTGTGCAGTTTGTAGAAATGGTGGTTAGAAAATTTGCGCCGCCATTGTATCGGATTTTCGGAATTTATCTTCCTTTGATTACTGTTAACTGTGCGGTGCTCGGTGTTGCGGTTTTAAACGTTGATATGTTTTTTGTTAAGGGTAAGGCAGTTGGGGGGAGTTTCTGGTATTCTTTGTTTCAGGGGGTTTGCGTGGGGCTCGGTTATACTTTAGCCATGCTTTTAATGTCGGGGATCAGGGAGAGGCTTGAATTGTGCTCTATACCTAAGGCGCTAAAGGATTTTCCTATCGCGTTTATTATTGCTTCAATTATGAGCTTGAGCTTTATGGGTTTTAACGGGTTTAGGTTTTAAGGCGTTAGGCTACAATTATGGAAATACTTATACCAATTATTTCTTTAGGTTTGTTAGGCCTTGTTTTCGGCATTGGCTTGGCTATTGCTTCAAAGAAACTTGCCGTACAAATTGACCCTCGTCTTGAAAAGATCCACGGGCTCTTGCCGGGAGCAAATTGCGGCGCCTGCGGAGGAGCAGGTTGTTTTGGTTTTGCAGAAATGCTTCTTTCAGGCAAGGCAAGCATTGATTCCTGCCGGGTTACCGAAGACAAGGTAAAAGAGAAGGTAGCGCATTTATTAGGCCAGAAAATAGAGAAGCAGGCAAAAAAGATTGCTATTTTACATTGCGGCGGAGGCAATAAAATAAAAGACAAATATATTTATTCCGGGATAGAAGATTGCGTAGCAGCGAATTTAGTATTGGGTGGCCAGAAAGAATGTGTATTCGGATGTTTGGGTTTTGGAACGTGCGTTAAGGTATGCCCGTTTGGGGCAATTTCTATGTCTAAGCAGGGGCTTCCGGTTGTTGATAAGTATAAATGCAGGGCTTGTAATAAGTGTGTTCTGGTTTGTCCTAAAAAACTATTTACTTTGGTTAACGTTGCGCAAAATGTTTATGTTAATTGCAGTTCTCATGATTTGGGCAAGGATACAAAGGCGGTTTGCCCGGTTGGTTGTATTGCCTGCAGGCTTTGTGAGAAAACCTGTAAGTTTGATGCGATTCATGTGGTTGATAATTTAGCAGTTATTGATTATCATAAATGTACTTCTTGCGGTGATTGTGTGAAAGTTTGTCCGACTAAATGCATAAGGATAAGAGAATGAAAAATATCGCGGTTTTTGCTTCGGGTAATGGCACTAATTTTTCAGCTATTGCCAGGGCAGTAAAGAATGGAAGAATAAAGGCAAATTTAGCGTTGTTAGTCTGCGACCAGCCTGATGCATTTGTGATTAAGAGGGCTAAGGCAGCTAAGGTAAAAGCCGTACTTATTAAAAGAGAAGACTTTTCCTCAAATTGCGATTTTGAATTAAAGATCATTGAAATTTTAAAAGAAAATAAAATTGATTTGATTGTTTTGGCAGGGTTTATGCGCATTATCGGTAAAGAATTATTAGAAACGTACAAGAATCGTATTATTAATATTCATCCTGCCTTACTTCCTTCTTTTAAAGGGGCGCACGGGATTAAAGACGCTTTTAACTATGGCGTTAAGGTAACCGGCGTTACAGTTCATTTTGTAACTAATGATTTAGATGGGGGGCCTGTAATTTTGCAAGAGCCGGTGCCTATAACAAATAAGGACACCTTAAAGAGCCTTGAGGAAAAGATCCATAAAGTTGAGCACGAGCTTTATCCGCAGGCAATAAGTTTAATTCTCAGGGGAAAGATGAAATTAAAAGGCAGGAAAGTTATTATTCAATAGCTAAGATTGCCCCTTGGTTTAGGGTAATCTTGTTGTTTGAGATGTTGTTGTTCAGTTCAATGTAGTCAAAATCCTTAAAGCCGTAGGTTTTAAGGGTGTGGGCAATAATCTTGATAATTTCTTTGTCAATATCTGCGTCTTTATTTACCTCCGGTTTCTGAAATTTGAGCCTGATTCTTTGTTCAATCTGCTTTGCAAGAAAATCTTCCATAGTAACTTCTTTAAAATCAAAGTTTTTAGCGTCTTTGTCCCCGATAACCTGAGGTAAAATATCCATATCCTGAATACTTCTGTGTTGATATTCAGTCATTGAGATGTATTGATAGGAAACCTTTTTAATGTCTAATCCGAAGAATGTTTCCTTAAGAATAAAGCCGTTTTTTATATCAGCAATAGCCATGCAAAAAAACTTTGGTTCATTAATTTTCTCGCACTCAAGGCTGAAAAGTATTCTTCTTAAAGCTACCCATACATCATTAATCTTTTCTGAGATGTCTTTGTTGTATTTATAATCCTGGGTTTTCTCTGTATCAGAAATAGCTTTTATGGCGTAATCAACTTTCAATGCGTTATCTTTAAAAGAATTATTTGTGTTTTTCTCAATTGCAAATTTCTCGGTGTATTTTTCCGGCTTATCGGATTTGATAAGTATGTTTTCTACCGGCATATAGATCCAAAGCGTAGAGCCGACTTGTTTTGCTTTAATGTCTATTTTATATTCATCTTTGCAGATTCTTTCTAAGTCAGCTGCAATATTTTCTATTTGGTAGGTTGGTTTTGTGGAAGCGCTGCAGCCGCATAGAAAGACAAGAAGGGTAAGAGAGAAGATCAGGCCCTTAAGAAACAGGCCTGATCTTTCCGAATTCTTTGAATATGGATTCAATTTCATCGTAATTAAGCTCCTCTTTGCTGACGAGTTCTTTGGCAAGGCGTTCAAGAAGCGGGTTTTCATTTAAAAGGAGCTCTTCTACTTCTTTAAGGCAGGTTTGCATGATATCCTGTACATCTTTATCAAGGCGGGCTTTGGTTTCTTCGGAAATATTCCCGGCTGTATATTGGTTTGTGTTTAACAAATGAAAATCACCGATCAAACCGCTTTTGCCCATTCCAAGGCGCCAAGCCATGTTGTGTGCAGTGGTGATTGCAGAGCCAAAATCTCCAACGACTCCTGCGGTTGTATGTCCAAGTTTAATTCGCTCTGCGGCGTAAGAGCCGAGGCTGATCCTGATATCGTTTAATAATTCAATTTTATCTTGTATCAGGGTTTCTTCGCGTTCCGGCACCCATGTAGCGCCCCCGGTGTGGCCGCGAGGAGTAATGGTTATTTTAAATACATCTTTAGATGGAACAAGTAAATACGTAACAATAGCGTGTCCTGCCTCATGATAAGCAGTTTGCCATTTTTCACGTTCTGTCATTTTTATCCTGCGTTTTATACCCAAAGCAATGCGTTCTCTGGCATCATTAATTTCTTTCATAGTGATGGCAGGCTTCTGGTTGCGTACGGTAATTAAAGCAGCTTCTCTGACAATATTGGCGATGTCTGCAGGGCTGGCTCCGACAGTAATACGCGCCAAGCGATCTATTTTTATATCGCTGGGGTCATATTTAACTTTCTGTAAGTAATAATCAAATAATTTTTCCCGGTCAGCGAGGCTTGGTTTATCCACATAGATCTTACGGTCAAACCTTCCCGGCCTTAAAAGCGCTTCATCAAGATAGTTTTCCGGGGCGTTTGTAGCTCCTACTAAAACAACATTGTAGTCTTTATCCTTTAATCCATCCATTTCCACCAGAAGCTGGTTTAAGGTGGTGTTGTGTTCAGTGGTTCCGCCGAAGCCAGCGTCCATGCCACGCCTTGCTCCTACAGCATCAATTTCATCTATAAAAATGATACAACCACCTTCTAATTCAGCTAATTGCTGAGCGCGTTTAAATAAACTGCGGATCCTTCCGGCGCCAACACCTACATACATTTCTACGAATTCAGAACCGGACATTGAAATAAAAGGCATTCCGGCTTCAGTGGCAATGGCTTTGGCAAGGTAGGTTTTTCCGCATCCGGGAGGCCCAAGCATGATGATGCCTTTCAAGATTTTTCCTCCGATGCGCTGTAATTCTGCGCGGTCCTTGATCAATCTTACAATTTCAAGGGCTTCTTGTTTGGCTTCATCCATGCCGATAACATCGTTCCATGTGATCCCGATTTCTTGTCCGGCAACGGATTTTTTTGTGGTCTGGGTAAAGGACTGGGTTCCTTTTTTAAACATCAGCCAATACCACATAAAGGTGTAAACCACGCCGAAGATTAAGGCCATAACAATTTGCAGATAAAGCTGTAAGGGGATCATTGCAAGCTGAGATTGGCGCAGGTATGATTCAGCCTCGTTCCAGGCGCGTAAGCCAATAAAAATGAAAATGATAAGAGAGATGCCTAGGATAACTAGGAGTGAAATTAGCAGAGCTCTTAACCAGTAAAGCTTTAAATAGTATTTAACTTTTTTCCAGTTTATTTTCATAATCTCTCCTTAGAATTTGCGTGAATTCATATTAAAATAACATACCAAAATCTTTAAGTCAAACCTTTTCTTGACCCCGTTAGAAATTATGTTATAATTACAACACATTTCTAACGGGGTTGACTTGAGAATTTTTGAAGGTATAATTAGAAAGTTATTTTAGATTTTTAACTAACCCTATAACACCCCGCGCCTATAAGGTATTACGCGGGTGTACCCTTGTGGGTAAGGAGGATTTGATATGGCAAAGATTAAAAAAGTTTTAGGCAGGGAAATTCTTGATTCACGCGGTAATCCTACGGTAGAGGTGGATGTGATTTTAGATAATGGTATTTTAGGAAGAGCAGCTGTGCCTTCAGGGGCATCTACCGGAGATAATGAAGCGCTGGAATTAAGGGATGGGGATAAGAAGAGGTATTTAGGTAAAGGGGTTACTAAAGCTGTAAATAATGTTAATACTGTAATTGCTTCAAAAATAAAAGGATTAGCTCCTGATTTTGAAAAGATTGATTCCCTGCTTATCAAATTAGACGGCACAGAAAATAAAGCAAATTTTGGTGCAAACGCGATCCTTGGCGTTTCTATGGCAGTGGCAAAAGCTGCAGCATTGTCCAAGAAACAGCCTTTGTATAAATTTTTAGGAGGCGAGAAGGCAAATATTTTACCTGTGCCTTTAATGAATATTTTAAACGGCGGCATGCATGCTGATAATAATTTGGATATCCAGGAGTTTATGATCATGCCGGTGGGAGCGCCTACTTTTAAAGAAGCCCTAAGGTATGCCACAGAGGTATTCCATAATTTAAAATCACTGTTAAAATCCAAGAAATTATCCACATCCGTCGGAGATGAGGGTGGTTTTGCGCCAAGCCTTAATTCAAATGAAGAGGCGCTTACTTTAATTATTCAGGCAATTGAGAATGCAGGGTATAAACCCGGAAAAGATATTGCGCTTGCCCTTGATTGCGCCTCCAGCTCTTTTTGCAAAGACGGAAAATATAAATTTGAAAATGGTGAGAAATCAGCGCAGGATTTGATTGCAATTTATGCAAATTGGCTAACTAAGTATCCGATCCTTTCTATTGAAGACGGGCTTTCTGAGCATGATTGGGCCGGCTGGCAGCTAATGACCAAAGAGTTGGGTGAAAAATTGCAGTTAGTTGGAGACGATATCTTTGTTACCAATCCTGAGATTTTCAAGAAAGGTATTTCTGAGGGTATTGGTAATGCAATTTTGATAAAGGTAAATCAGATTGGTTCATTATCAGAAACCCTGGAAGCAATCAATATTGCCAAGAAAAATAAATATAAAGCGATTATTTCTCATCGTTCCGGTGAAACTGAAGATACTACTATTGCGCATCTTGCTGTTGCTACCGGCGTCGGGCAGATCAAAACAGGGTCGTTATCCCGTACTGACAGGATCTGTAAATATAATGAGCTTTTAAGGATTGAAGAGGAGCTTGGAGACAAGGCTGTTTATGCGGGCAAGGCCTGGAAATAAGGTATGCTTCCGATATTAAGAAAAGCATTTTGGCTTTTTGGAGTTGCAGTTTTAATGCTGGGGTTATTTTTGCCCGGATATACAAAACTGCAGGATTTGCGTGATAAGAATTCTGATCTGGAGAAAAAGATTAAACAGGTTAATATTGAAAATTCTTTACTGCAGGAAGAACTTAAGAGGGTAACTGCGGATCCGGTTTATCAGGAAAAAATCGCGCGTGAAAAAATGGGGGTTGTGCGTAAAGGCGAGATTCCCATAAAGATAGTTCCTGAAAAGAAAAGATAGTTTGCGTTATTTACAGGTTCTGCTATAATATTTTACTCAGAGTTAGTGAATGACATTCGCGGGGTGGAGCAGCCTGGTAGCTCGCAAGGCTCATAACCTTGAGGTCATGCGTTCAAATCGCATCCCCGCAATTTAATCATAAAATGCCCGATGGAATATTCCGTCGGGCATTTTTATTAATAAAGATTATCTTGTAACTTTAGTATTCTATTATACCGCTGGTAAGGTTCTCTGGTGTGTTTTTAGCTGTTTTGTGTGTTGGATGGAGTATAATGATTGCTGCGATAATGATAAAAACTATCTCTACTGCCAGCAATATAAATAGGATTTTCCTGATAGATTTAAAGCGCGGGACTTTTTTGTATTTTCTGTAAGTTTTCCCGTCTTTTGTCACATTTCCCCGAAATTCTTTTTTGTAAATGATATTTTCAAGTTTCATGCTTGGTATCCTCCGATGGGAAATCCCCGGTTTTCTATATCGGGGATGAACGGAGATTTCCCGAAAAAGGATGAATCTCCGGATTTTAATATAAGGAGATTCAATATAGCATATATCAATATTTTGAAAAGCAAATTCTTGCTTGCAAAAGATAATCCGGTGTGTTAATTTAAAGTCCATGAAAAATAAACTTTGGGAGTTTACAGATAGCTGCGGAACGTTTCGTTCCGGTGTGGCGGATAAGATGAAATCATTGTATTTGCCGCTTGCAAATGATGTTTTGCTGTCGGCAATTACTCCGAATTTAAACGGAGACATCAAGGCCGGGCAAAATGCTTTTTTACTTAGTCCTGTTTCCCGTATTGACCTGAGTACTTCTAAAGCAAGCCGTAATTTCTGGGTTTATATTGATAAACACAAGATTTGGTCAGCTTGCGGGGTTTCTAAGGATTTATCACATTCCAAAGAGGATAAATTTTCTCTGGAGGCAGGGTTGCTTTGGCAGAAAATCACCCGTGAAAATAAAAAAGTCGGCCTTAAATCTGAAATCCTTTCTTTTGTGCCTGCCGGTAATGCTCCTGTAGAGCTGATGCAGGTGAAAATTACAAATATTTCTTCCAGGAGAATAAAAATTATTCCTACATCTGCTATCCCTTTGTACGCGCGCGGGGCAAATAGCATCCGTGATCATCGTCATGTTACTTCCTTGTTACAGCGAATTGCCATTGATAAATACGGGGTTATTGTCAAGCCCACGCTTTGTTTTGATGAGTCAGGGCATCAGCCGAACAAAAAGATATATTTTGTTTTGGGGTGTGATGAGAAATCTTCTTGGCCGCGCTATATTTATCCGACTCAGGAGATGTTTTGTGGTGATGCAGGTGACCTTGAAGCGCCGCAGAGCGTTTATGAAAATCTCCTTCCGGATGATTCTCTGATTCAGGGTAAGGAAGCAATGGCTGGGTTGCGTTTTAAGCCCGCAGAACTTGGCCGGGACAAATCACATACCTATATTTTGATAATGGGGATAATAGAAAACCCCCAGGAAATAAAAAAGATTATTCAGGAATTTAACAGTGTTAAGAAAATAGAGAAAGCCTTTGCTAAAACTAAGGCTCATTGGCTGGAAGTTAGCAAGCGGATAAATATTTCTACTGGAGAATCTGATTTTGATAATTGGTTTAGCTGGGTAAATATTCAGCCGGTTTTACGTAAAATATTCGGGTGCTCGTTTTTACCTGATTTTGATTATGGTAAAGGCGGACGCGGCTGGAGGGACCTGTGGCAGGATTGCCTTAGTCTTATTCTAAATAATCCGCAGCAGGTGCGCCAGATTTTATTGAATAATTTCTCAGGCGTGCGCATTGACGGTTCAAACGCGACGATTATCGGTAAAAATCCGGGGGAATTTATTTCTGACCGCAATAATATTAGCCGCGTCTGGATGGATCACGGGGTTTGGCCGCTTTTAACCCTTGATTTATATATGAATGAAACCGGAGACTCGGATATTTTATTAAAAGAAATTTCTTATTTTCGCAACCATGAGATAAACCGCTGCCGTAGCATTGATTATCAATGGGCTAAGGCATGTGGGCAGAAATTAAAAACTGCTTCCGGAAAAATATATCAAGGTACTGTTTTGGAACATTTGTTGGTGGAAAACCTTGTTCAGTTTTTTAATGTGGGAACACATAATCATGTGCGGCTTGAGGGCGCTGATTGGAATGACGGCCTGGATATGGCCAAGGAGCATGGAGAGAGCGTTGCTTTTAGTTGTATGTATGCATATAACCTTATGCGCCTTGCTGAGTTGGTACTTAAGTTAAAGAGCGGGGAAGTTGAGATTGCCGAGGAACTTAAACTGCTTTTAGAAGAGCCGGATTACGCTAACATTCCTAAAAAATTGAAAATCTTAGATCAATATTTTTTACGCACGCAAAAATGTGTTTCCGGTAAGAAAATAAAATTGCCTGCGCAAGTGCTGGCAAATAATTTACGCCAAAAAGCCGGCTGGATGATACAGCATATCAGAAACAAAGAGTGGCTTAAGGAGGGGTTTTTTAACGGATATTATGATAATCGCAAGAAGCGCCTTGAAGGCAAGTCGGGTAATTTAATTAAAATGACTCTTACCGGGCAGGTTTTCCCGGTTATGAGCGGTGTAGCCACTAAAGAGCAAGCTCGTTCTGTTATTGCCAGCGTAAATGAATATCTTTTAGATAAGAAATTAAGCGGGTATCACTTAAATACAGACTTTAAGCAAGAACAGTATGCTTTGGGCCGCGCGTTTTCATTTGTTTACGGAGAAAAAGAAAATGGCGCAATTTTCAGCCATATGGTGGTGATGTTTGCCAATGCTTTATATAAAGCCGGTTTTAAAGAAGACGGCTGGAAGGCGCTAAGCTCTATTTTTAAAATGGCTTTAGATACAGAAAAAAGCAAGATTTATCCTGTCCTTCCTGAGTATTTCAATAATGATGGCCGGGGAATGTATGCATATTTAACCGGTTCAGCCAGTTGGTTTGTGCTGACACTTCTAACTGAGGTTTTTGGAATAAAAGGCAGCGGCGGAGATCTTCTTATTGAGCCTAAGTTATGCAATGATAATTTTAAGCATTCATCAACGATCAGCATTCAACGCAATTTTGCCGGAAGGCATTTAATAATTGAGTTTTATCTTAAGAGAAAAACAGTGCACTGTGAAAACAACATTGTAAGCGCGAGGCTTAATTCTTCCTGCCTTTGCCTTCAAAGCAAAAATTCAATGGTTATTAAGAGGTCGTTTATTTTAAACCTGCCTGCTAATAAAATTCATAAAATTAAAATAGAATTAGCTTAAAAAGCTATTGCATTCGCCTAAGATAGGGCTACAATAGCCGTGGGCAGATGAATACAGATTATTATAAAGCTTTTAAAACAATCTTCTTGAATAAAGGGGGTTGTTTTTTTGTTTTTTTGGGAGCGCTTCAATGAATGGGCAAAAGAATAATAAAAGTCCTATTAAGGATTTGGGTTGTATGTTCTCTGATCCACAGCAGGCCTTAAAGATATTTAAGGCAATTTTTGACAATTCTACCGACGGTATTGTTGTGGCAGATAGCGTTACCAGAAGATTTTATTTTGCCAATCACGTATTTTGTAAAATGCTCGGATATGATGATTGTGAAATTCGCTCTTTAAGTGTAAGTAGCGTGCATCAAAAGAAAGATTTGCCGAAGATCTTTGATGTTTTTGATGATTTGGTAAAAAGGAAATATTTTCTTGCAACAGACATCCCCGTGCTTAAGAAAGATGGCAGCATATTTTTTGCGGATATCAATTCTTTTTTGCTTAAGCTTGATGCAAGAGAATGCATCGTGGGAAGTTTCCGGGATGTTACCGAACGTAGGCTCGCAGAGAATGAATTAAAAACTACTGTAGAAAGAGTACGGATTCAGAGGGAAGCTGTGGCAAAGATTGCTATTTCAAGCTTCTTGGAAGAAGCGCAAGTGGATGGATTTATCAAGCAGCTTACGGAGTTGGCTGCTAAAGCTTCCGGAGTGGAACGGGTTGGGGCGTGGTTATTTGACAGCGAAGGATCTGAATTAAGGTGCGTTGATCTGTTTGAGGCCTCTTTAAAAAGGCACTCCTCAGGTTTAGTAATGAAGAAACATGAATTTGAAAATGAGTTCAATGCGTTAAAAACATCTAAGTATGTGGATGCGCATGACCCTTTGACTGATCCGCGGACATCCGGGTATGTGGATAATTATCTCAAGCCGTTTCATGTTACCTCAATGCTTGACGCTGCAATTCGCGCCGGCGGCAGGAATCTCGGGGCTTTATGTTTTGAACATGTTGATAAGCCTCATTATTGGCATGAGGATGAAATCGCCTTTGCCTGTCAGCTCGCTGATCAAATTTCCATTGATATACAACACAAAGAACGCAAACAGGCTGAGCTTACCTTGAAAGACAGCGAAGAACGCCTGCGTTTGTTTGTTGAACTTATCCCCTTACACGTCGGGGCAATTGATGAAACTGGAAAATTTACCATTTGGAATAAATATTCTGAGGAAAGGTTCGGATATAAGGCAGAGGAGATGCTAGGGAAGGCTGCTCCTGTCCTTGTTCACGAGAAGAAAGAGGATGCGGAAGAAGTCCTGCATATTGCCGGTAAAAAAGGCATTTTTGACAGAGAGCTTAAATTTCGGCATAAAGACGGGCATCTTATCCCTGTGCATTTAGTGGTTATTTCAAGAAAAGACCAGAAGGGAAGGGTAAATGGTTATTTTGGTTTTGCCGAAGATATTACCTATAGAAAGAAGATTGAGGAGGATTTGCACCGCACCCGGGAGGATCTGGAGATCCGCGTGCAGAAACGCACTTCTGAATTAGCCAGAGTAAATGTGGATTTGCAGGATGAGATTAAGGCACACAAAGCGACAGAAGATAATCTCAGAAAATCTGAAGAACAGTATCGCGCAGTTGTAGATAATATCGGCATAGGAGTTGCGGCGATCAGCCCAAAGATGGAGATAATCGCATTAAATAAGCAAATGAAACAGTGGTTTCCGAAAGCAAGCAGTATGAAGAATCAGATTTGTTACAAAGTTTTTAATGACCCTGCCAGAGATACTATTTGTGTTTATTGCCCTACTTTTCAAACACTTAAAGACGGGCTTGTGCATGAAACAATTACAGAAACTCCTGCAGGAGGTAAAATAACAAATTACAGGATTATTTCTTCTCCTGTAAAGGATAATCAGGGAAATGTGGTTATGGCAATTGAAATGGTTGAAGATATTACCCGGCGTTTAGAGGAAGAAAAGACACATAGGAGATTGCAGGAATTCTACGGTAACATTGTGAGCAGTATTACCGACTACATTTATACTGTATCTATGGAAGGAGGAAAACCCGGGCAGACAACATATAGAGATGGCTGCTTAGGGGTCACCGGATATAGCAAAGAGGAGCTTTCTTCGCATCCTTTTTTATGGATAGACATGGTTTATCCTGAAGACAGGAAGAAAGTTTTGAATTGGTCCGAGCGGATACTTAAAGGAGAGAATCCTGGAGTTATTGAACATCGTATTATCCGTAAAGATAAAACAGTAAGATGGATCAGCAATGTTGCGATTTTTCATTTAAACGACAAGGGAGAGTTGGCTGCTTATGACGGGGTAGTTAAGGATATTACTGACAGAAAAGTTGCTGAAATTGAGCTTACGCGCCTTACGGCGACAAGGCAGATTATTGATTCAAATCCGGATGCGATTATAGTTTTGGATATTCAGGGCAGGATAAAACAATTTAACAAGGCGTTTACCATTAATTTTGGTTATGGCGATGAGGCTGTCGGCAGGCCAATCACAGACTATGTGGAAATGAAAGACAGTCAGAGAGTTGTTGAGGCAATAATGGAGTGCCTTGAACAAGGTTATGTCAGGAATTTTGAAGTGGATGCTTTTGCAAAAGACAAAAAGAAGATATCTGTTTTAATGGATGCCTCTCTTGTAAAAGATGAAAAAGGAAAACCGCAGAGCATCATTATGGATATTACTGATATTTCCGAGCGTAAACACCGCGAGGAGCTAAAAGACGAATTCTTGAGCATTGCTTATCATGAGCTCGGGACCCCTCTTGCTACAATTAAGGAGGGGGTGAACCTTGTGTCAGAAGGGATAGTAGGGCCGGTGAATGAGAAGCAAAAGGGGTTATTGGAAAAAACTAAGAATGAAATTGACCGTTTGGGCCGGATTACGCGCGATGTCTTGGAGTTCCAGCGCTTTAATTATGCCTTAAGCAATTTGGTTCTTGTTCGGCAGAATATTAATATTTTAATTGAAGATGTTTTGCAGAGGATGTCTTCTTTGGTGAAGAAAAAAGGCCTAAAGTTTAAGGCGCATTTAGGCAAAGCTTTGCCTATGGTAGCCATTGATAAAGAAAGAATTGCTCAGGCGCTAATCAATCTTATTACCAATGCCTTGAAATATACCGATTCAGGGGCCATTTCGGTTACTTCTTATAAATCGCAGAATAAAGTTTGCGTGAGCATTGAAGATACTGGCAGGGGAATCAAAAAAGAAGATTTGGATAAAATATTTAACCTTTTTTCGCGTATTGAACATAAAGAATTTAAGGTTGTAAGTGGAAGCGGCCTTGGCCTTGTAGTTTGTAAGAGGATCATTGAGCAACACGGAGGAAAGATTTGGGTTGAGTCAGAATATGGAAAAGGTTCAAAGTTTAGTTTTTGCCTTCCGTATAAACAATAACCTTCCTTTTTTGTTTGCTAAGTTTTAACCATTCTGTTATAATATCTTCTCTGAACAATATAATAATACCTGGAGGAGAAGCATTATGATTGAGCGTTATAGCCGGCCTGAGATGTTAAAAATCTGGCAGGATGAGTTTAAATTTAAAACAATGCTTGATATTGAGATCCTGGCATTGGAAGCCCTTAGCAAAAAGCATATAGTCCCGCCTGCTGCAGTTAAAAGAATTAAAAAGAAAGCCAAATTTAACATTTCACAAATTAAGAAAATTGAGGAAAAAACACAACACGATATAGTGGCATTTGTCAGCAATGTGTCCCAATATATTGGGCCGGATGCAAAGTATCTGCATTTGGGGCTGACATCTTCAGATTGCTTGGATACTACTTTAGGAGTGCAGCTCAAGCAGGTTTCTAATATTTTGGTTTTAAAGCTTGAGAAGTTATTGAAGGTTTTGGCAAAACAAGCGCGTAAATATAAGGATACTGTTTGTATCGGCCGCACCCATGGCGTACACGCAGAGCCGACGACATTCGGCCTGAAATTGGCGCTTTGGTACGATGAGTTAAAGCGTGATTTGTCGCGGTTAAAATCAGCTCAGCAGGAAGTGTCGGTTGGGAAGATCTCAGGGGCAGTAGGTACTTTTGCCAATGTTGATCCGGATGTGGAGAATTATATCTGCAGAAAACTCGGCCTCAAGCCGGCAAAAATTTCTACCCAGATAATTTCGCGGGATATTTATGCTTTTTTCCTGTGCCAGCTTGCTATTATCGGCACGAGTTTGGAAAAGTTTGCTACAGAAATCAGGCATTTGCAGAGAACGGAAGTTTTGGAGGTTGAGGAGCCATTTGGCAAGGGCCAGAAGGGTTCTTCTGCCATGCCGCATAAACGTAATCCTGTAATCTGCGAGCGAATTTGCGGTTTAGCCCGGCTTTTACGGGGCAATGCCGTAGTAGGGCTTGAAAATGTTTCCTTGTGGCATGAACGCGATATCAGCCACTCATCGGCTGAGCGGGTGATTATCCCGGATTCAACGCTTGCCTTAGATTATATGCTTTATAAATTTATTCAAGTGATAGAAGGCTTGCAGGTTTATCCGCAAAATATGATGGCCAATTTAGTCAAGACTCATGGCCTGATTTTTTCGCAACGCGTGTTGCTATCGCTGATGGATAAGGGCCTGGAACGGATGAAGGCTTATGATATTGTGCAAAGATGCGCGATGAAAACCTGGAAGGAAGGCACTGATTTTAAGAAAAACCTGCTTTCCGACGTAGATGCGGCGCGTTGGTTTGACAGAAAAGAATTAGACGCTATTTTTAATTTAAATTATTACCTGCGTAATGTGGATAAGATTTTTCGCAGAGTTGGATTGTAAACCTGCCACAATTTCTAAATAAACATCATGTTTTATAAAATTGAAGTTAAAGATAAGCCGGGAATCTTTGATGCTGTTGGTGACGGCATTAAGAGGGATATTTCTGATTTCGGAATTGATTCTGTTTCCGGCGTGCATTTTGCCCAGGTTTATATTTTAGAGGGGTATGTTTCTGAAGAAGAACTTAAAACTATTTGCGAAGAACTACTCACCGATAAGATTTCCCAGGACTTTTCTGTTAATGCATTAACCGGCGGCCGCAGGCAGGCGACCGGGGACGAATTCACTATTGAAGTTGCTCATAATCCCGGAGTAATGGATCCTGTTGAGGATTCGGCTTTAAAAGGCATCATGGATTTGGGAATTAACGGCATAACTTCAGTAAAAACCTCAAAAAAATATCTGATTAAAGGAAAGCTTACCGAAGCCCAGCTTAAAACAATCTCTGAAAAATTACTTTATAATAAATTAATTCAGCATCTTGTGTCGCCTGTCACCGGTCGCCTGTCGCCTGTTACCTGTCACCTGTCACCAGATAAGGCGGAGATTAGTTATGCGTTTAAGTTAATCAATGTTGATTTATTGAATGCCAGCGATAATAAGTTGATGCATATTAGTAAGCAAGGGCAGCTATTCTTAAATTTAAATGAAATGCGCCAGATAAAGAAATATTTTAAGGTATT
This sequence comes from Candidatus Omnitrophota bacterium, assembly GCA_016208765.1. GTDB lineage: Bacteria > Omnitrophota > Gorgyraeia > Gygaellales > Profunditerraquicolaceae > JACROS01. The sequence goes on along the minus strand of JACQXK010000032.1, from coordinate 76,469 downwards.
AGGCCGTAATCCCACAGATTGCGAGTTGGAAACTATTGCCCAGACGTGGTCGGAACATTGCTATCATAAGACATTCAGAGGGAAGATAGAATACAGAGAAAAGAATACAGAGAATAGAAAGATCAGGAAAATTGATAATCTGTTAAAATCAACAATTATGAAAGTTACCAGGGAATTAAATAAACCTTGGTGTGTATCTGTATTTAAGGATAACTCCGGTGTAATTCGTTTTGACGAAAAACATAATGTTTGTTTTAAGGTTGAGACGCACAATCACCCGTCGGCGCTTGAGCCGTTCGGCGGGGCAAATACCGGTGTGGGTGGAGTGATCCGAGATCCTTTGGGAACAGGCTTAGGCGCAAAGCCTATTCTTAATACCGACGTATTTTGTTTTGCTTCTCCGGACACGGCGTTTAGCAAAGTTCCTCAGGGAAGTCTTCATCCAAAAAGGGTAATGAAGGGTGTAGTCAGCGGCGTTCGTGATTATGGCAATAAAATGGGCATTCCTACAATAAACGGTGCAATACTTTTTCATGAAGGTTTTGTGGGTAATCCGCTTGTTTATTGCGGCACCGCCGGGATTATGCCCAAAGATAAATCATTTAAGAAGACCAATCCGGGAGATTTGGTTGTGGTTGTCGGCGGCAGGACCGGCAGAGACGGCATCCATGGAGCGACATTTTCTTCAGGAGAACTGACCCATGAATCAGAAGTGATTTCAAGCGGGGCAGTGCAGATCGGAAATCCGATTCAGGAAAAGAAGATGGTAGATACGATCTTGCAGGCGCGCGATAAGAATCTTTACACTGCAATTACTGATTGCGGCGCAGGTGGATTATCAAGCGCAGTTGGAGAGATGGGCGCTGAGCTGGGAGTAAGAGTTGATTTGGAAAAAGTCCCTTTAAAATATTCGGGGCTTTCTTATATGGAAATCTGGATCTCTGAATCACAGGAGAGAATGGTTATTTCAGTCAGCCCTGACAAGGCTGAGGAACTATTGGCTGTTTTTGCGGCTGAAAATGTTGAGGCGAGTGTAATCGGCGAGTTTACCAATACAGAGAAACTTCAGCTTTATTATAAAGGTAATCTCGTTTGTGATTTGGGTATGAAATTCCTGCACGACGGCATACCCGAGATAGAAAAGAAAGCAATGTTTGTTTTAAACAACCATCGTGAGCCGAAAATAAATTGCCCTAAGGATTTAACTAAAAGCCTGATTAGCTTATTGGGCCATTATGATATTTGTTCTAAGGAATGGGTGATCAGGCAGTATGACCATGAGGTGCAAGGGGGCTCGGTTTTAAAACCATTAACAGGGATTGTTAATGATGGCCCGTCTGATGCCAGCGTAGTCAAGCCGCTTTTAGGTTCAAAAAAAGGCGTTATTGTTTCTAATGGAATTAATTTTCGTTTTGGAATGATTGATCCTTATTGGATGTCTGCTTCGGTGATTGATGAGGCCTTGCGGCAGGTGGTTGCAGTGGGAGGTTCTTTAAAGCAGACTGCTATTTTAGATAATTTCTGCTGGGGAAATCCTGATAAGCCGGATAGGCTTGGTAGTTTGGTGCGTGCGGCTTACGGATGTTATGATATTGCAAAGGTCTTTGGTGTTCCTTTCATTTCCGGTAAGGACAGTTTATATAATGAATACGCAGTGCATGGGCATTCTATTGCTATTCCAGGAACTCTGTTAATATCTGCTATTTCAGTAATGGATGATACGGACAAAGTTGTGTCTATGTATGCAAAGAAGCCTGGAAACTTAATTTATGTTGTGGGCAATACTTTACCGGAATTGGGCGGTTCGCATTATTATGATTTGGCAGGGTATTTGGGTAATGATGTCCCCAGGGTTTTTGCAAAAAAAGCCCTTGCTACTTTTAATGCTTTAAGCAAGGCTTCGGATTTAAAATTAATCATGGCAATGCATGATTGTTCAGAGGGCGGTATTGCAGTGGCAGCAGCAGAGATGGCATTTTCCGGCGGGCTGGGGATGGAGTTGGTTGTTAGTGCAATTCCATATGTAGAAGCGCAAAGCGAAAAGCGCAAAACTAAAAACAAAAAATCTAAAAGTGAAGAACAAAGAAATGATGTAATTCTTTTTTCGGAATCAAACTCGCGGTTTATTGTGGAGGTGGAAAAAAAGGATCAGAATAAATTTGAAAATATTCTAAAAGGTATTTCCTTTGGATTGGCAGGTTGCATATCAGAGAAAAAGGAATTCAGGGTTTACGGGCTTGATGGAAAGATTTGCATATCAGCAGGTATCGGTGTATTAAAAAAGGCATGGAGGGATCCTTTAGCATGGTAAAAAGAAATAAAAAAGAAATTGTCAAAGACGATTTTATTCATGAGGATCCGTGGCGGATATTCAGGATCATGTCGGAGTTTGTTGATGGGTTTGAAGTTTTGTCTGATGTGGGCAGGGCAGTTTCTATCTTTGGTTCAAGCCGCACTCCTGTTAACGCAAAATATTATAAACTTGCAGAGGAGACAGCATATTTAATTGCCAAGGCAGGTTATGCGGTAATTACAGGAAGCGGCCCTGGAATTATGGAAGCGGCAAACAAAGGCGCTCGCCGGGCAAAGGGCCAGTCTATCGGATTAAACATTCAAATTCCTCTTGAACAGAAGCCAAATGAATACGTGGATACCCTGGTTGATTTTCATTATTTTTTTGTGCGCAAGGTTATGTTTGTTAAATATGCCAAGGCGTTTGTGATTATGCCCGGAGGTTACGGCACGCTTGATGAATTTTTTGAGGCAATTAATTTGATCCAAACACGCAGGATACCGAGGTTTCCCGTAGTGTTATTCGGCAGGGACTATTGGCAAAAGATGCTGGACTGGTTAAAAGAAACTGTTTTAGAAAAGAACGCAAATATCAGCAAGAAAGATTTGGATATTTTTAAAGTGGTGGATAAGCCAAGAGAAGTGGTGGATGTGATTAATAAGTTTTACAAAAGATGAAGCCAAAGGTTTGTATCCTAAGAACAGCCGGGACCAATTGCGACAAGGAAACCGCTTTTAGTTTTGAGAAAGCGGGTGCTCAGGCGGAATTCGTGCATATTAATGCTTTTTGCAGTAAACAAAAGAGCCTTAAGGAGTATCAAATCCTGGCCCTTTCCGGAGGATTCAGCTATGGGGATGATTTGGGTGCCGGAAAGGTTTTGGCAAATGAACTAAAATTTAAACTTTCAGGCGATATAAAGGAATTTATTTCTTCCGGCAAGCTGATCATAGGCATTTGTAATGGATTCCAGATTTTAGTTAAAGCAGGGCTGTTGCCGGGTAATGAAAACTTCACCCAAGAAGTAAGTTTAATTATTAATGATTCAGGAAAATTTGAAGATCGCTGGATTTATTTAAAGTCACCGGTTAATAGTCGCCTGTCTCCTGTCTCCGGTCGCCTGTCGCAGGTAAAGTGTATCTGGGCTAAGAATTTACCAGAAACTATTTATCTCCCAGTGGCTCATGGAGAAGGAAAATTTATTACTAAGGACAAACAGGTTTTAGAGAGTTTAAATAAGAGAGGGCAGGTTGTTTTTCAATATTGCGACAAACAGGGAAATTTAAGCGGTTATCCTGATAATCCCAATGGTTCAGTTGAGAATATCGCCGGGATTTGTGACGATACCGGCAGGATTTTAGGCCTGATGCCGCATCCTGAGCGCCACGCGTTTTCTTGGCAGCATCCGGCCCATGAGCCGGAGAAACAAGGCAGCGGTTTCTTAATTATTAAGAATGGAGTGGAATATGCGAAAAATAATTTATGATGACCAAGCCAACGAGTATTGCGGCCTGTTTGGAATTATAAATCATAAGCAGGCAAGCTGGCTCACTTACCTTGGCTTGTATTCGCTTCAGCACAGGGGGCAGGAGGCTTGCGGCATAGTTGTTAATAATAAAGGCGTTTTAAATATTCATAAAAACATGGGTTTGGTAAGCGATGTATTTGATGAACATGTCCTAAGTAGCTTAAAAGGCACTGCTGCATGCGGACACGTGCGATATTCAACTACCGGTTCCAGTGTCCTAAAAAATGCGCAGCCGCTTTTAATTGATTATGCCAAGGGTTCAATCTGTATCGCGCATAACGGTAACCTTGTAAATTCACTTGAGCTTCGCCAGGGGCTTGAAAAAAGCGGCTCTATTTTTCAGACCACTACTGATTCAGAGATTGTAATCCATCTTATGGCGCGCAGCAGGTCGTTAAATTTGGTTACAAGTTTAGTACATGCGCTTAAGAAAATTAAGGGGGCTTATTCTTTGATCTTGATGGATTCTGAAAGCCTCGTAGGGGTAAGGGATCCTTTTGGTTTCCGCCCGCTTGTTTTGGGGAAGCTTGGAAATGCGTGGTGCCTTGCTTCTGAAACCTGTGCCTTTGATTTGATCGGAGCGCGCCTTGTCCGCGAGGTGGAGCCGGGAGAAATCGTAATTATAAAAAAAGACAGCATTCGTTCGGTAAAACCAAAAGAGCTGCAGCTTTGTACTAAATATTCTCATTGTACATTTGAGCATGTTTATTTTTCACGCCCGGATTCTATGGTTTTCGGACAGACTGTGCATACTGTCAGGCGTAAATTAGGCGCACAGCTTGCCAGGGAGTATCCGGTAAAGGCGGATTTTGTTGTGCCGGTGCCTGACTCAGGGTTTTCTGCGGCACTCGGTTATTCTGAGGAATCAAAGATTCCTCTTGAGATGGGGATTATCCGCAATCATTATGTGGGCAGGACCTTTATACAGCCTGCGCAGGATACACGCGACTTAGGGGTAAAAGTTAAATTTAATATTTTAAAGGATGTTTTAAGAGGTAAGCGTATTGTAGTGGTGGATGATTCTATTGTGCGCGGCACTACCTCGCAGATTCGTGTGCGTAATTTGCGCAGGGCCGGGGTAAAAGAGGTGCATTTGAGAATATCATGCCCGGCGCATAAATTCCCTTGTTTTTATGGCATTGATTTTCACCGTTCAAGCGAACTGATTGCCAATAAATATGAATCGCTTGATGCGGTAAGAAAATATTTGGATGTGGACAGCCTCGGCTATTTGAGCCTGGAAGGGATGCTTGGGTGTTTTAAGGATAATGGAAAAAACAACTGTACCGCGTGTTGGACTGGAAATTATCCGATTTTACCTGAGAAGATGCAGGGAAAATTTTCTCTTGAGGCGCGTTGCTGCGGGCAGGGCGGGATTTAGAGAGTTTAATCGGGAAGGTAAAATACAATGAAAAAAGTTACATATAAGAATGCAGGCGTGGACATTCAGGCTGCAGGGTTTTTCAAGGGCAAGATAAAATCATTGGTGCGCAATTCCTTTCGCCCGGAGGTTTTAACTGATATCGGAGGATTTGGAAGTTTTTTTAAATTTCCTTCCCGTAATTTTAAAGAGCCGGTTTTAGTTTCTTCGGCAGACGGCATCGGCACGAAAATCAAGATCGCTATTTTAGCCAATAAACATGATACTGTCGGCATAGATGCTGTGGCGATGAATGTAAATGATATTTTATGTACAGGAGCTGAGCCCTTATTTTTTCTTGATTATATTGCCCATAGTAATGCGGGGGAGAAAATATTGCTGGATTTGGTAAAGGGCATCAATAATGGATGCATTGAGGCAGGGTGTTCTTTGATCGGCGGAGAAACTGCGCAAATGCCCGGGATGTATAAAAAAGATGATTATGATGTGGCGGGGTTTTGCGTGGGGGTGGTTGAGCGCAGCAAGATCATTGACGGCAAGCTAATTGAACAAGGTAATGTTGTAATTGGGCTGGAATCAAATGGGCTGCATTCTAATGGGTATTCTTTGGTACGCAAGGTATTATCTTTGGCTGAGCAGAAGAGAATGAGCAGTGAACTTCTTCGTCCAACTCGTATTTATGTTAAGCCGGTTTTATCTCTCTTACAGGCGACAGGCGACCGGCAACAGGCAACAGGCGACCGGAGACCGGCGACAATCACAGGTATATCCCACATCACAGGCGGCGCTTTTTATGACAAGATTTCCCGTATTTTACCCGATAGTCTTAATGTGGTAATTAAGAAGAATTCATGGCCGGTGCCGGCGATTTTTAAACTCGTTCAAAATAAAGGCAGCATTGCTGATAAAGAAATGTATCACACATTAAATATGGGTATCGGCATGGTCTTAATTGTAAAAGAATATTCAGCGGGAAAAATAATGCAAAGATTGGCGCAGATGAAGCTAAAATCGTGGATCATTGGCGAAGTTGTTAAAGGAAGAAAAGAAGTAGAAATAATTTAGGTTTTTGCTCAATAAATGGAGGCAGAAATGAATGTTTTATTTTCCGCAGTAACTGCTGTAATAGTTGTTTTTTTTATGGGGATTAGGATTGTTCGTCCTACACATAGAGGTTTAATTGAAAGATTGGGAAAGTATAATCGTTTTGCAAACCTTGGGTTTAACTGGATTATGCCTGTAATTGAGCATATTTATTTAGTAAACACTACTGAGCAGATGGTAGATGCTGAGCCGCAGGAAATTATCACTAATGATAATTTGAATGCAAAAGTAGATGCGCAGGTTTATTTTAAGGTTAAAGCAGATGAAACAAGTGTTAAAAGCTCACAGTATAATGTAAACAATTATCAGTGGCAGATTGTGAATTTAGCTCGTACTACTTTGAGAAATATTATTGGAACCCTTACTTTAAAGTCTGCAAACAGTGAAAGAGGTAAAATTAATGCGGAATTGCACCGTACACTTTGTGAAGAAACTTCCAGCTGGGGGTTAGAGATTGTTAGGACCGAATTAAAAGAAATTGACCCGCCTAAGGATGTGCAGGAAACAATGAATAAAGTAGTTAAGGCAGAAAATGAAAAGATTGCTGCCGTAGATTATGCCACTGCTACAGAAACTGCTGCCGATGGCCAGAAGAGGGCTGAGATTAAGAAAGCAGAAGGTATTAAGCAGGCGCGTATCTTGCAGGCAGAAGGCGAGTCTGAAGCAATTAAGCTGGTAAATGAGGCTGCAGAGAAGTTTTTTGTTGGAAACGCACAAGTTTTAAGAAAGCTTGAGGCAGTGGAAAAATCTTTGGAGAATAATGCTAAAATAGTGATTCCTGCGGGAACTGAGTTAGTGAACGTGGTCGGGGAAATGGCGGGAGTTTTGCCGTTAAGAAAAGAAGAGAAAGAAATAAAAAGTTCTAAATAAGTAATATTATATTTGAATGAATTTTGTCTTGGTCTGTTTCTCGCAGCACCGCTTGCCCCGACCCAGCGTGTCGGGGCTTCGCTCGAGCGAAAACTCTTGCTCTGCCTGGCTACGATATAGCAGGGCAACCGTGCCCGCAAGAGTTTTCTAACGTGCTGCTCGAAATCAGCCCAAGTCATACTTAAGGAAGTAATATTATAAAAAATTATGAGAGTTTTAGTGATTGGTTCTGGTGGTCGGGAGCACGCGCTTGTTTGGAAAATCGCGCAGTCAAAATTAACGGATAAGATTTTTTGTGCTCCGGGAAATGGCGGGATATCCGCTTTGGCTGAATGTATGGATATAAAAGTTGATGATATAGAGGGCTTGTTGCAATTTTGTCGTAAAGAGAAGATTGACCTGACAGTTGTAGGTCCGGAAGCGCCTCTTGCTGCTGGGATTGTTGATGAATTTAGAAAAGCGAAATTGCGCATTTTCGGCCCGCAGAAAAAAGCCGCGCAATTAGAAGCAAGCAAGGTTTTTTCCAAGCAGATTATGGCCAAATATAATGTGCCAACAGCTGCTTTTAAGATTTTTGATGATGTTGCTGCCGCGATTAATCATGTTGAAAATAGAAGCATGCCTTGTGTGGTCAAAGCCGACGGGCTGGCTGCCGGTAAGGGAGTTGTGGTTGCAAAGAGCATCTCTGAGGCGGTTGAGGCCATAAAAAAGATTATGCAAGAGCGTGTTTTTGGGGATGCCGGGAACAAAATAATTATTGAGGATTGTTTAGACGGGCAGGAAGCTTCAATTTTAGTTTTTACTGATTCTAAAGAAGTAATCCCTTTGGTTTCCAGCCAGGATCATAAGCGTATTTTTGATAATGATGCAGGGCCAAATACCGGAGGAATGGGCGCATATTCACCGGCTCCGATAGTAACTCCGGAATTATTTAAAGAGATCTTAGAAAAAATTGTTTATCGCACTATTGACGGTTTGGTTAAAGAAGGCATTGAATATTGCGGTGTTCTTTATGCAGGAGTAATGCTTACTAAGGACGGGCCTCAGGCCCTGGAATTTAATGTGCGTTTTGGCGACCCTGAAACAGAGGTGATCCTGCCGCGGCTTAAAACAGATTTGGTAGAGGTTATGTTAGCAGCCAGCGAAGGGAAATTGAATAAAATTTCCAAACTTGGAGGTTTAAACTGGGATAATCGCGCTTGTGTTTGCGTGGTTTGTTCTTCCAAGGGTTATCCGGGAGAATACGAGAAGGGTAAGGAAATTTTTGGTTTAGAAGAAGCGGAAAAAATAAAAGATGTAGTAGTTTTCCATGCGGGAACAAAGAAGATGGGTGAAAAGATCATAACTAACGGTGGCAGGGTCTTAGGAGTTACCGGTTTAGGCAATTCAATTAAAGAAGCCATAGACAAAACATACCAGGCAGTTGGAAAAATAAATTTTGAAGGAATGCATTATCGCAGAGATATTGGGAAAAAAGCGATTACTTCGTAATTAGTAATTATATAAATGTAATAAGTCTTGTTATCTCGTAGTCATTCTGAGCGAAGCGAAGAATCTTTCCGTGGACGAGATTCTTCGGTCTTAGAATGACCAACAAACGTTATAAGATTTAATGCTGGAGGGTCTATGAATAAGGTCATTAGCATCATTATGGGCAGCCAGTCTGATCTTGAGACTGTGCAAAGCGGGATTGATATTCTAAAAGAGTTTAAAGTTGGTTTTGAGGTTAAAGTTTTATCCGCGCACCGCACTCCAAAAGAACTGGCAAAATACGTGGAAACAGTTTCCAGCTCAGGGGTAAAAGTTTTTATTGCTGCCGCAGGTGGCGCTGCTGCTTTGGCAGGGGTTATTGCCGCACATACAATTTTACCGGTAATTGGTATCCCTATTGAAACTTCAAGCCTTAAAGGCATGGATTCATTATTGTCCACAGTACAGATGCCGGCGGGAATTCCGGTTGCCTCTATGGCAATTGGAAAAGCAGGCGCTAAGAATGCCGCTATTTTTGCCCTGGAAATTTTGGGAATTAGCGATAAACAAATTAATGATAAACTTATAAAATATAAGAATAATATGGCAGCAAAAATAAGAAATATTAAGGTTAAGGCATGAATTTTACCAAGATTGTTAAACTTGACCAGTCAAGTTTTAATAATAACGAATATTTAAAAGAAGCTGCCGGTATTTTGATGCGCGGCGGGCTTGTAATTATCCCGACAGAAACCGTATACGGCGTTGCAGCCAATGCCTTTAACCAAAAGGCTGTGGCGCTTTTGAATAAGATAAAAAATCGTCCGGCGAATAAGCCATTTTCTTTTATTATTGATGATAAAAGCAGGGTTGACGATTTGGCAATTGGTATTCCTGTTGCAGGATATAAATTAATATCAAAATTCTGGCCCGGGCCATTAACCGTTGTTTTAAATTCATCAGGTGGAGGAAAGATCGGTTTGCGCATGTCTGATAACGAGATAGCATTAAGGATTGCTTCTCTTTGCGGGGTCCCGCTTGCCTGTCCTTCAGCAAATCTTTCCGGAAAGCCTGCCCCGGTAAATTTTAGCCAGGCAATTAAAGATTTAGATGGTTTGGTTGATTTTGCAATTGACGCAGGGCCGGCAAAGCTTGGGGCGGAATCAACCGTTGTTGACTTAACTTCCGGCCAGGCGCAGGTTTTGAGGGAAGGAGCTATTAAGGCTTCTGAAATTGAAGCAGTCATTAATAAGAAGATTGTATTGTTTGTCTGCACTGGAAATTCCTGCCGCTCTGTAATGGCAGAAGCGCTTTTGCAAAAAAAGTTAAAAGAAAAAGGCAGAGAAGATGTGGAGGTTTTATCTGCGGGGATTATGCATGCCGCAGGAATGGGGGCTACTGATGCCACTAAGAGAGTTTTGGCGCAGGATGGGATGGATGTTTCCACCCATGTTTCGCAAAAAATTACTAAAGATATGATTAAGAAATCTGATTTGATCTTAGTAATGGAGAAAATTCATGAAGACAGAGTAATGCAACTTGCTCCCGAAGCTAAAAACAGGGTGTTTTTATTAAAGGAATTTGCTAAAATAAGCGATGATAATAAAATGGATATTGCTGACCCTATTGGCAGAGAAGATGATTTTTATGCAAATACCTATTTATTAATTAAGGATGCCGTAGACAGAATTATTGATTTAATTTAAAAGAGGGGCAAAATGAAACCGATTTTAATTGCAAGCGACCACGCAGGATTTGGCCTTAAAGAATGGCTGAAGGATTATTTAAAACATAAGAGGATAAAAGTAAAAGATTTAGGGACGTATTCTACAGAAAGTTGCGATTATCCTGAGTTTGCCTATAATCTGGCAAAGCTGATTTCCGAGAAGAAATATAAGCAGGGTGTGTTGATCTGTAAGAGCGGGATTGGTAATTCTATTGTGGCAAACCGGTTTCCCGGAGTCCGCGCGGCGCTTTGCTATAAAGTTCAAACTGCCGAATTGAGCCGTTTGCATAACGACAGTAATGTCTTGGTGCTGGGCTCTGGTTTTGTTACTAAAAAAAACGCTGGGAAAATTGTAGATGTTTGGCTTAGTACGGGATTTGAGGGAGGAAGGCACAAAAGGAGATTGAATAAAATTACAGAAATTGAAAAATTGATCAGGAGCAAGAAATGATGAATCATTTAAAGAAAACAGACCCGGAGATTTACGCATCAATAAAAAATGAGATTAAAAGGCAGGAAGATAATCTGGAGCTGATTGCTTCAGAGAATTTTACTTCATTAAGTGTCTTGGAGGCGCAAGGCTCAGTTTTGACCAATAAATATGCCGAAGGGTACCCGCATCATCGCTGGTATGGCGGATGTGAATACGTGGATCAGGTTGAAGAATTGGCGATATCGCGTGTTAAGGAACTCTTTGGCGCAGAGCATGCCAATGTGCAGGCGCATTCAGGGTCACAGGCCAATATGGCAGTTTATTTTGCTGCTGTTAAGCCGGGGGATACAGTTTTAGCCATGGATTTGGCTTGCGGCGGGCATTTGACGCACGGGCATCCGCATAATTTTTCGGGTATGTTATTCAAGATGGTGACATACGGAGTAAACAGGCAAACTGAAACCTTGGATTACGAAGAGATTATGAAACTTGCTTTAGAGCATAAGCCGAAGATGATTCTCGCCGGAGCATCTGCATATCCAAGAATAATAGATTTTAAGGAATTCCGCCGGATTTGTGATGCAGTGGGAGCTTATTTATTTGTAGATATGGCGCATTTTGCCGGCCTTGTGGCCGCAGGTATTCATCCTTCACCGGTTCCGTATGCGGATTTTGTAACTTCAACTACGCATAAAACATTGCGCGGCCCGCGCGGTGGATTTGTGCTCTGCCGCAAAGATTTTGCCAAGAAAATTGATTCTGAAATTTTCCCGGGCATCCAGGGAGGGCCGCTAATGCACGTAATTGCCGCCAAGGCTGTTGCTTTTAAAGAAGCAATGAGCAGTGAATTTAAAGATTACCAGAAACAAATTCTTTTAAATGCCAAGGCGCTTGCCAAGGCGCTTGCTGAAAAAGGTTTTCGTATCGCATCAGGAGGCACAGATACACATTTAATGCTCGTGGACCTGACCCCAAAAGATATTTCAGGAAAAGATGCGTCGGCTGTGCTGGAATTAGCAGGGATAACTGTTAACAAGAACCTCATTCCTTTTGATACAAAAGGGCCAGGAATTACAAGCGGTATCCGTTTGGGGACTCCGGCGGTGACCACGCGCAAGATGAAAGAAAAAGAGATGATTTTAATTGCCGGGCTTATTGATCAGGCGATACAAAAGCGCGCAAACCCCGATGAATTACAAGAAATAAAAAAGGATGTAAGTAATTTAGCCAGGAAGTTTCCTTTATACCCGGAGCTGTCAAGAGAATGAAAAATAAGAAAAAAATAAATTTAGCCCGGCCTACGTGGGATGAATATTTTATGGAAGTTGCGCATCTGGTTGCAAAAAGGGTTACTTGCCTGCGCCGCAGCGTCGGGGCGGTTTTGGTAAAAGATAAAAAAATACTTGCTACCGGATATAATGGCGCTCCTTCGGGATTAAAACATTGTTTTGACACAGGGTGTATCAGGGAGAAATTAAAGATTCCTTCGGGCGAGCGCCATGAACTTTGCCGCGGGCTGCACGCTGAGCAAAATGTTATTTTGCAGGCAGCGCTTTATGGGATAAGCACAAAAGGCAGCACCTTGTATATTACTAATCAACCTTGTGTTATTTGCGCCAAGATGCTGATTAACGCAGGGATCAAGGAAGTTGTTATTTCTGACGGTTATCCTGATAAAATGGCGATGGAATTTCTGAAACAAGCGAAGATTAAGATTAGAAAGATCCGTAACTCGTAAGTAATAATAAAAAATGAAATGCCCATTTTGTAGTTACACTGAAGACAAAGTAGTAGATTCCCGCTCAACAAGCGAAGGTTCGGGAGTGCGCAGAAGGCGCGAGTGCCTTGAGTGCGGAAAACGCTTTACTACTTATGAATATGTAGAGGAAGTTTCTCTGATGGTAATTAAAAGAGACGGCCGAAGGCAGCCTTTTGACCGCCAGAAGATTATTTCAGGCATCATTCGCGCATGTGAAAAAAGGCCGGTAAGCATGGAAAAAATGGAAGAAATCGTTTCTCAGGTAGAAAGGCAAATCCAGAAAAAACCTGATCGCGAAGTCCCTTCTACTCGTATCGGAGAATTAGTGATGGAGCGCCTGAAGGTATTGGATGACGTGGCATATGTGCGTTTTGCCTCGGTGTACAGACAGTTTAAGGATGTCGGGCAGTTTATGGAAGAGTTAAAAGGCATTTTGGTCAAGGAAAAGCCATTGGAAAAACAACCCAAGCGTAAAATACAAAAAAACAGAAAGAGGAAATAACAGCCATGGTTGAAATGGAATTAAATAAAATTGTGATTGATGAAAAACGGCATGATCAGTTGATCGTTTTAAAAGAAAAAGACGGTACGCGTATTTTGCCCATAGTAATTGGTTTGGCTGAGGCCTCGGCAATCAAGCTTAAGATCAGCGGTTTTCAGCCGCCGCGGCCAATGACCCACGATTTGTTTCATACAGCCATTCTTGATCTGGAGGCAAGCATTGACAGGATCATTATTGATAAATTAGAAGAAGCAACCTTCCATGCAAAGATCGTCCTGAAGAATTCCTCGGGAAAAGAAAAGATCATTGATGCCAGGCCTTCTGACAGCATTGCTTTGGCAGTCAGGGCCCATGCGCCTATTTTTGTAGAAGATGAAATTATCCGCCAGTCGGAGATATTTAATAAACAGAAGTGATTAAACTTTCCTCCCAGGACCTTAATCTGCTGAAAATAATTTACAACAGTGCCGTCAAGAAGAAGCTAAGGCTTTTTCTTGTCGGTGGATTTCTTCGCGACTATTTATTGGGCCGGCAGAAGATAAACCCTGATTTTGATTTTGCCATAAAAAAAGGTTCAATTAATTTTGGAAGAAAACTTGCCAGAGAAATGCGCGCGGGTTTTGTGGTCTTGGATAAGGAACATGGCGCCTGCCGGGTGGTTAAAAAGTCCGGCGGCAAGGCCTATACTTTTGATTTTACGGATTTCCGGGGCAGGGATTTAGAAGATGACCTTTTGCACCGGGATTTTACGATTAATACCCTGGCTCTGGATTTAAAGGATATTTTTTCTGCAATAAATATTGGTAATTTTATTCTTGACCCCTTTTCTGCCAGGAAAGATATTAAATCCGGAATAATCAGGGTGGCTAACAAAAAATCTTTTGATGAGGACCCTCTGAGGATCCTGCGTGCTTTTAGCTTTTCAGCCCTGCTGGGTTTTAAGATTGAGAATAAGACTCTTGCCCTTGCCCAGAAAGAAAGAAGAAAGCTTTCAGTGGTTTCTTTTGAGCGCATCCGCGACGAGTTATTCAAAGTATTTGATACCAAGAACGCCTACCAGTATTTAGCAACCCTGGATAAACTAAAGATATTAGAGATAATTATCCCTGAGATAAACCTGATGCGGGGAGTTAATCAGGGGCCGTATCATCATCTTGATGTCTGGAAGCACAGCCTTGAGACAGCAAAACAGTTTGAGAGGTTATCCAAAGAGTTAGAAAATAATAAAGATGTCCAGGATTACCTTAGGGAATATTTATCCGGAGACAGGAAACGCAGCCAGCTCTTAAAGCTGGCTGCTATTTTGCATGATATCGGAAAACCCAAGGCAAAGCGCCGCTTTGGCAATAAAATTAAATTCCACGGCCATGAGCGAGTGGGCTTAGATATCGCAGAAGGCATTGCCAAACGCCTGAAATTATCCAGGGATGAAATTAATGCCTTACATAAAATGGTGCTATGGCACCTGCGCCCGGGTTATCTGGGTGATTTCAAGCAGCCAAGCAAGCGTGCCATATTCAGGTATTTCCGTGATACACAAAACGAAGCCGTGGCTGTATTGCTTTTATCTGTTGCCGACCAGCGTTCTACCTTAGGCAGGTTATCCACAAAAAAATCAAGCATTCAGCATGAAATCGTATGTTTTGGCCTGATTAAAGAATATTTCAGAAGATTAAAAGAAAAAAAGTTTGAGCGCCTTATTAACGGGAATGAATTGATGAGAAGATTTAAATTGAACCCTTCTGTTTTGGTCGGAAAGATCCTTAAGGAAATTGAAGAATTGCAGGCGATCGGAAAGGTTAAAACGAAAGAAGAGGCGTTTAAGGCGGCAGAAAAAATTGTCAAAAAACAAAAATGAAGAAATCTTTTAAGAAGTTCCTTAAGATAATGGTGTTAATTGTTTTAGCCATTAGTTTCTTGATAACTGCTGCAATTATCTATTTAAATAATGTGTACTTGCCTACAAAAATAAAGGCTTTGGTTATAAAGGGTATTGAGCAAGAAACAGGCAAATTTGTTAAGCTTGACGCAGTAAGAATAAATATCTTTAAAGGTTTTGTTCTGTATAATCTGGTGGTTTCAGACGATTCAGGCGCGATATTAAAAGTTAAAGAAGCTTCATGTATTTTCCTGCCGTTTCCTATTTTAAAGAAAAAAATAATAGTTCCGCTGGTAAGCTTTGAAAATCCGGAAATTTTGATAGTGCGCAATAAAGACAATACGTTTAGCTTTCAGGATTTTCTTTTGCCAAAACAAAGGCAGGGGCAGAAAGAAGGGGGTTTTGATGTGGTAATCTCGCGCATAAACATAAATAACGGTAAACTTGCTTTTCGCGACGAGGCATTGCCTGTTATGTTGCAGAAGAACATTGAGAATATTGACCTTGTAGCGTATCTGGCTTTGCCTTTTAATGTAAGGTTTAGCGTTAGCGCGGAAATTCCATCCGCGCCCGCTACTAAATTAAAGATTGTTGGTGATTTTAAGATACCCGACAGCAGGCTTTTGGCAAAAGTTTCGCTTACAGGCTTTAAGCCGCAGGATTTTTCTGTTTATTACAGGCAAACCGGGTTTAATATTTCAAGCGGCGTAATTAATTCTACCGCGGCATTAGACTTAAGATTGAAGTATAGCTTTTTAAATTCCGATCTTGCCACTGATATTCAGGATTTGATAGCAGGGAAAGACAAATTCCTGTTTTATTCTAATTCTCAGGTAAAGGCTTTATTGTCCTATAACTTTAAGGATAAAAACTTGAGTTATTCCGGGAAGGCTAATATCCTCAATTCATCTGTTTCAGGGGTAGAAACAGTGGAAAAGATAAATTCTATTAATGGAGACTTTGTTTTTAGTAATTCCGGTATTTCTTGTGAAAGCCTTTTGGCAAACATTTGGGAAATCCCGCTTAGCGGGAAAGTAAAGTTGGCTGATTTTAGCAATCCATATCTGGATTTGAATATTTCTTCAGTATTGGATTTGGCTGTTCTGCAAAAAACCTTGAAAGAAAAACTAAAAGTTAACCTTCCGGCAACCATTAACGGGAGAGGAAAACTATCGGTAAATCTTTCCACCAAGCTTCCTGTTGAAGGAAGCCTTCCTGTGAAGGGAGAGCTAAATATTTCTCAGGCAGTTGTTAAGCTTGACAAAATTAAAGACCCCTTTATGAATATTTCAGGCCGGGTTGACTTTGGGTTGGATCAGGCAACATGGCAGGAGCTGTATTTTAGTTTTTCAGGGGTTTCATATAAAACTAACGGCAAGATTGATAATTTTAAAACTCCCTTAGTTGCGCTGGGCCTGGCCTCAGATAACCTAAATCTGGATTCAGAGTTCTCAATAAATAACAAATTAATTAAAATAAATAAACTTTCCGGGAAATATTTGGATTCTGATTTCTTGGCCACCGGCACAGTTAACAATGAAGATGCTGCCAGCCCGGATATAGATATTAACGGAACCCTTGATGTCAATCTTAGCAACATAAAAGAGGTGGTTAAGAAATTTCAGCCGCAATTGGATAAGCTAAAGCCCAAGGGCCGTGTGTCCGGGCAATTTGTTTTTCGCGGAAATCCGCTGGATTGGAAGAATTGTTTGGTAGATGCGGCATTGACCAGCGCTTCTGTTTCCTGCGCAGGATTTTCTGCCGGAGGATTAATTTTAAATTATAACCAGTCTGCAGGTATTATTAATGTGCCGCAGCTGCATTTAGATTTATACGATGGAGTTTTTGACTCAAGCGGCAGCATTAACCTCAATTCAACAAATTATCCTTATTGGTTTGACGTTAATTTAAGCGGCTTAAAAATTGAGAAATTGAAACTGGATACTTCTTTAAAAGATAAGGATATTTCGGGAACTATCAAGTTTTCTGCGAAGCTAAGCGGTTTTCTCAATGATTTAGCCATGGTTAACGGTTCGGGGAAGATAAACATTAAAGATGGCAAGCTTTGGCAACTGGATTTATTCCAGGGTATTGGTTCATTGTTGTTTGTTAAGGATTTCGCAAATATTGCGTTTAGTGAAGGCGATTGCGGGTTTGTGGTTAAAGATAAGTATGTTAGCACCGAGAATTTGGTATTAAGAAGCAATATTGCCAATCTTTTTGGCCCGGTGAAGATCGGGTTTGATAGCTCTATTAATGCTCAGCTAAGCGTGGAAGTGCTTAGTCAGATGGTCCCTTTAACCGGCACATATAGGGATGTGGCTACAGCAATTTTGGGCCAGGCTGAGAAGTTTGCTATTATTGAGATTACTGAAACATTGCAAAAGCCAAAGATTAAGTTTAAAACTGCTTATTTTGATATATTTAAAGGCTTGGCGGATACTTTTCTAAAAAGCATACCACATTGATCGTATCAGTCAGTTTTGTGCTTGACAACTATTATAGGTAATATATTATATTGTTATATTTTAAAGAAAGGAGAATTTATGCGTAAAAGTTATTTTGGAATAATTATGTTTGGATTTGTGATGTTTTCATCTTTATTGATTGGCCGGGCTTTTGCACAAACCGAAGCACGGGCTGAGGCTCAAGAAGAGGCTCTTACTGAGGCAGCAGGTAAACAGGATTCCATAGAGATCACACCCGAAGCTGAAGCAGCGCAGGTTGTTGAGCAGAATGATATGTATCCGAAGAGGCTCAAGCAGCTTATTACTGTCCCGGAAAAAGAGCAGGAGGAGGCAAAGGTAACCAGCAGTTTTGATACCTATGGAAAATATTATCCAACAACCAAAGTGCATAATCAGCCCGGTAAGGTTGGTATTATTGATACCGGAGCAGAATATGACCTTGATTTTAAACTTTTTAATAAATTGCCGATTGAGCTTAGCCTTGTTCATACGTATATCGGCTTAAACAACTCAACAGAAGTTTACTTGCCGCAACATTTAATCGGTATGCAGTTTGGCATTGAAACAACCCTGCCATTTTTCTGGTTTGAAAAAACTTACTTTCGTGTTGCATTGAATCCGTCATATTACACCGATACATGGGCTTTTCGTTCCGCGGCTTTTCGTATGCCGGTGCAGACGTTTGCTATTTACCAGCCTAATGAAAAATGGACATTTGTTTTAGGTGTGGCAACATTTCCTGATTATGAAACTCCTGTATTGCCTATTGCCGGTTTTATCTATAAGCCAAATGAGAAATGGACCTTTGATTTGGTCCCCAGCCGGCCTAATATCTCTTATGCTTTTAATAATAAGTGGACGGTGTATGCAGAAGGAGGGACTAATTTTACTTCTGAATTTTTGGTCAATAAAGATCCTCAGCATCAGCATGCAAAGCTGTGTTATGACGAGGTGCATGTGGGCGGAGGATTGAAATTTACATTAAACAAATATTTTCAGGCTTCTGTTGCAGCCGGCGGGTCTTTTAACCGTAAACTGCAATATACAGATAGCCTTGGTAAGGTTAGTTTGAAGAATGGTTATTATACCGAGCTTAGGATCCAGGCGCAGATATAAGAGGAGTTTATTCAAAACACCCTTGCCTTTTTAGGTGAGGGTGTTTTTGTTTTTATATGAAAGATGTTTTAAGAGTTATTAATTTAATTAAAAAGCAGTCAAGGGAGTTTACTGTTCCCTCGGTAACGCAGATTTCTCATAGCCGCGATCCATATCGGGTTTTAATCTCCTGTATCCTGAGCCTGCGCACTAAAGATAAAACTACCATTGAAGCAAGCCGCAGGTTATTTTGTGTTGCGGATAATCCGGCTGACATGGCAAAGTTGTCTTTAGAAAGAATCCAAAACTTAATTTATCCTGTTGGATTCTTTCGTAACAAGGCCAAAACAATATTAGAAATAAGCAGGAAGATCAATGACGTTTATGAGGGGAAAGTCCCGGGGGATATTAAGAGGCTCTTGGAATTTAAGGGCGTTGGCAGGAAAACCGCAAATTTAGTGTTGGGGCTGGGGTTTAATATCCCTGCAATTTGCGTAGACACCCATGTGCACAGAATTTCAAATCGCCTTGGGTGGGTAAAAACAAAAATACCCGAAGAAACAGAAGCGGCGCTTGAAAGAATTGTTCCAAAGAAGCTTTGGATTGAGTTAAATACCATTTTAGTGACCTTTGGACAGAATTTGTGTTTGCCGGTTTCTCCTTGGTGTTCAAGGTGTAGCGTGAATAAGTCTTGTAAAAAAGTTGGGGTCAGGCAGTTTCGGTAATCTTATCCAGGAAAATCATGACTATAGTGAAGCGGACAATCTTTGTTATTACGGTATTATTATTGTCTTATAATTTTTCTTATGCTGATACTGTATGTTTAAATAACGGCCGCTGCCTGGAAGGGATAATAAAAAAAGATAATTTAGAAGTTATTGAGCTTGAGGTTTCTTCAGGAGTGGTTAAGTTTGGTAAGAATAGCGTAAAAGAAACAAAATTGTCTTCTGCAGAAAAGAATCAGCTACTGCGGAAAAAATGGCAGGAGCAGAAAATAGCCACTAATAATAGAATCCTGCGACAACAGGAGGAAGAGGAGCGTCAACCTAAGGCAGTTGATCTGCGGCATAATGAGGCGGGTATTTTGGTTGATGCGTTGTTAGATGACAAAGTTTCTGTGCGTTTTATTCTGGATACCGGAGCATCTTTAGTTTTAATCAGCAGGAAAGTGGCCCAAGAGTTGGGGTTTAATCCGGATCGTTTTATTCCTGATGTCCAGATGCAATTGGCAGATGGCAGAAAGGTCAGGGCAAAGCACATTACAATTAGAAGCATAAAAGTGCAGAATCTTGAGGCAAAAAATGTGGATGCCGCGTTAATTATTGATGAAGCAGGAGATATTGGCGACGGGCTTTTGGGGATGTCATTTTTAAAGAGGTTTAATTTTAAAGTTGACTTAAAAGAAAAGAAGCTGATACTGGAGAAGATTTGATGAGGAGCTAATTATGAAAATAAATAATACTGAAATTAAAATTGTTCAAGGTGATATTACGGAATTAAAAGTTGATGCTATTGTTAATGCCGCAAATAATAAGTTAATTATGGGCGGCGGGGTTGCTGGTGCCATAAAGCGAAAAGGCGGCAAAGCCATTGAGGATGAGGCTGTTAAAAAAGGGCCGATTCAAATTGGAGAGGCCTTGGCAACTCAGGCAGGAAGCCTTAAGGCAAAATATGTAATTCATGCTGCAACTATGGGCCTTGATCATAAGACCGACGAAATTAAAATACGAGATGCTGCCAGGAATGCTTTAAAGTTAGCGCAAAAATTAAGGATTTCTTCAATTGCCTTTCCGGCGTTAGGCTGTGGCGTGGGGGGGTATCCTTTATTGGCAGCTGCAAAAATTATGTCACAGGAGATTTTTCGCCATTTAAGGGAAGACAAAACTGAAATAAAAGAAATAATTATCTGTTTATTTGATAAAGAGGCATTTAATGTGTTTAATAAAGGCGTTGTTTCATATTTAGAGCACATTGTGAATAAGCTCCAGCAGGGCCCTTTTAGCACGGTTGATGCGCTTATTGAAATTCCTGCTTCGCCCGCAGGCGGGGATGGCGGGATTGTTGTTATTGAAAGGAGTAATCCGCCGTTTGGCCTGGCGCTTCCCGGTGGTTTTGTGGATTATGGTGAGAGCCTTGAGCATGCGGTGATAAGGGAGGTCAAAGAGGAAACAAACCTTGATGTTGTTGAATTAAGGCAATTCCATACCTACTCTGACCCTAAGCGCGACCCGCGTTTTCATACGATCGGCACAGCTTTTATTGCCAAGGTTAAGGGAAATCCCAGGGCCGGAGATGATGCTGCCGGATTAAAAATAATTAAAAAAAGCGAAATTGAAAAGCTGGATTTTGCTTTTGATCATAAAAAGATACTTTTGGACTATCTTAAAGAAGTTAAATTGAGAAAGAAGTAACCGGTTAGTTACTGGGCTAAGTCATTCCCGCGTAAGCGGGAATCCAGCTACGGGAACGCCTGGGTGCCTCCCCGCGAAAGCGGGGATTTCGCGGGCATGACAATATCTACCCCCGTTTACTGACCGGTTACAGAAAGAAAAGATTTACCCTTGAAATTTGTCAAAAATATGGCATACTTCTCTTAGCTTGTAATTTTGACAATTTAGCCCTACACCGATTGGTGTAGGGATGAACCTACTGAAAAGGCAAACCCGGGGTAACCCGGGGGCTCCGCCACAAAACGTGGCGGACTCGCTAAGTTTTACGGCGAGGCAAAGCTACCTGTCCTTACCTATAATATGGGGGGGCAGAGGGGCTGCCAAAAGGGGAAGTTATTTTTAACCCTAAAGAATTTTGCCTTTAGGGTTTTTTTTGCGCCCAAGCGCACACCAATCCATCCGATAGGATTGGGTGCAACAGAAGGCAAGACACCCGCCCATCCTATAGGGCGGGGTGTGTAGTGTGTCTAAGCGCACACCGGCCTATCCTTTAAGGCCGGGTGTAACATGGCTGCACGCCAATAGGAAGGAGGAGAGATGAGAAAGCAACATAGGGGAGTGCGTAAGGCAACCCGAAGGTATACTCGTCATAAAAAGCCAGTTGGATTTCTAAATGTTATAAGAATGTATACAGGGATGTTTTTAACAAGCTTAAAACAAGCTTAGTAATGGAGGTAAAATGAGAAGATTGCATCGTCACGCACACAGAAAAGTAAGAAGAACTCAACACAGACAAAGATTAACTTTCCTGCAGGCTTTGCGTATGTATGCAGGAATGCCGGTGGGATTTTAACCCGCGGGTTTAACCTTCGCGTAGTTGTTTTTCTGCATCAACTACATCGCGGTTAATCATGCGGTTTGTCTCTTTGATCCTGTCTTTTAAGGATTGCGAACAGGCAGCAGAGGCATAAATCTCGCGCAGGATCTGCACGCTCATCCTGAAATAGCGCACAAGTTCCCCTTCATCAGTATCGGTAAGGCGGATAGTTTTATCAAAGCTTGTACCGCGCAGCCATGCTTCCATAGCAACGCTTAAGTGGAATTGAGGGGGTTTACTGAAAGGATAAATCCTGAAACGGCGTTCTTTCTGCCTGATGGTATCATAAATTTCCTCGCAGGCTATTTTTATTTTACGGGTATTCCTTGAGATCCCGGCTGGAGGGCGTTGGTTTTTGCGCGGTTCAAAAACTACGCTTGCGCTAATTACCCCCAAGCCAAATTCATCTAATTGTTCCAGAATATTTTCTTCATATAATTCTGCTAATATTAATTCGTAGCCATAGACAGACTTGGCAAATTCTCCTTTTTGCGTAAGCGAGCCTGCATAAATGTAGTTCATCTCTTTCAACAATTTTAGTTTTGACTCAATCAGGCGCAGTGCTTCTTTTTGCTCATTCTTGCGTGATTGAAAGTAGTGCAGGGATTTGGGGTATATTTGGAATAAATCATCTTTGTATTTCTGGTATAGATTAAGAATAGTAGCGTAAGAGGTGTTTAACTGGCTTTTGACTTCTTCCGGTTTGCCGTAGATTATCCTTCGTACTTCATCGTTGTTTATTTTATGCGGGTTTATGCGGCAATAAACAAATCCTTCATCGTCAATTCCCCTTCTTCCTGCCCGTCCGGCCATCTGATAAAAATCCCTCGTTTTTAAATTACGCACATAACGGCCGTAGAATTTACGCAGATCGTCAAACATCACTGAGCGGCTGGGCATATTAATGCCCAGGGCAAAGGTTTCTGTGGTAAAAATAACTTTTAAGAGGCGGCTGGTAAAAAGCCTTTCAATTACTTCCTTTAGCGTCGGAAGCATGCCGGCGTGGTGGTAGGCAATACCGCGCTGAATCAAAGGATACATTTCTTGTGCAGTTTTTTCTGTTTTTAGGTCAAAGCGCTGGCAGAGCGTATCCCATAAATCCAGGATTTGCTGTCTTTCTTTGCTGTTTAAGAAATTGTAATTAAGCAGTTCAAAGGATAGCTCTTCCGCACGCCTTCTGCCAAATACAAAATAAATTGCCGGAAGCCCGTCTTTTGTGCGCAGATAATTAATAAGGTGGCTTATTTTGTTTTGTTTGCTGCTTCTGAGGCGGCGAAGATGTTCAAGTTTATCAACAATTTCGTTTTGGCACTGAAAGAAAAAATGCAACGGCACCGGGCGCTTGTCTTCAATTACGGTTTTTACCGGCTTTGAATGGATAGATTCAATCCACGCTGCTAACTGCTGGATATTGGGGATAGTAGCAGAGAGTCCAAGAAGCTGCATATGCCTGGGCAGGAAAATAAGTGATTCTTCCCAGACTGTGCCGCGCTCAGGATTGTCAATATAATGGATTTCATCAAAGATGATCCAGGAATATTTCTCAAGGCTTTCCGGTTCATCAAGGACCTTATTTCGGAAAATTTCCGTGGTCATGATCAGGACAGTGGCATTTGGATTAATTGAGACATCTCCGGTAAGTATTCCGATATGGTCGCCGTATTGCCCTTGAAAATCCCGGAATTTCTGGTTAGAGAGGGCTTTTATAGGAGCGGTATAAATTACTCCGATGTTATTTTGGATTGAGCTGGTAATAACATGCTCGGCAATGGCGGTTTTTCCGGCGCCTGTAGGAGCGGAAACAATAACAGAATAGCCCTGATTGATGAAGTCAATGGATTCTTGCTGGAAACGGTCGTAAATCATAGATTATATTATAGATTGATTTATGGATAAAAAATAGTAAAATAAATTTAATGAGCTATGATATCGCTAAAAATAAAGCCTGGGCGGAATTAAGTAAGTTTGGTCTTTCCAAGAATGCCTCGGTAAAATTTCTTGCTGATGAATATATCGTGGATTTGGATAAAAAAGAAGTATTTTCTTTGTCTTGCAATGTTCCTGCTAAAGATTTCACCGCGATTTTAATCTTGCATTATCTGGCACAAAAATTAAATGGCCTGGCTTTGGTTACAGGAGAATGGCTTACTTTCCGCGAGCTTAGCGGTATTGAGGGCTATTACGCTGCTTTTAAGAAACGCTCAATTGACCCGATCATCCGTAAATATGGCCTAAATCCCAAGGCAATTTCTTCTCTTGTTAAGAGATTTAATGGAAAATTAATTGAAGAGGCCGATGGTGGGATTATCCTTGAAGCATTTGAAGGTGTTCCGGTTATGATTAAGCTTTGGAAGGCAGATGAAGACTTTGGGCCCGATGCAAATATTTTCTTTGACCGCAGCGTTACTAAGATATTTTGTATTGAAGATGTTGTGGTTTTGGCAGGAATTATTGCCAGCCAACTTTAAAAGGAGGATGAATTGAAAAAGGTTAATTTGCTTTTATTTTTAGTTGGGGCGTTGTTGTTGGGGGTAAGTTTGCTTTATTCCGGAGATCTTGATGTAGACCACAAATATTCCGAAGAAGTTAATATTTCAATCCCTGTTGGAAGGAATTATAACTACGCAGATATTTTAGTTAAACGGGTTGTTGACGGAGATACTCTTTTGTTAGATAGCGGGGAAAGGGTGAGGCTTATCGGTATTGATACTCCTGAAATGCATGAATCAGCCAAGCTTCATCGCGACGCAAAACGTTCAAGGCAAGACATAAACACTATCCAGCAATTAGGAAAACAGTCTTATGAATTTACCAAGAATCTTGTTCAGGGCAAGCACGTAAGCCTTGAGTTTGATGTGGACAGGTATGATAGATATAAGCGGCTTCTTGCTTATGTGTATTTAAAAGACGGAACATTTGTTAACGCTGAAATTGTAAAACAAGGATATGCGTCTTTGCTGACTTTTCCGCCAAATGTAAAGTATGCGGATTTATTTGAGAAGTTATATAATGAAGCAAGGGAAAACAAAAGAGGGTTATGGAAGTAAAGGAGGATTTATGTTGCGTTATTTAACCGCAGGTGAATCGCATGGCAAGGCGATTATTGCAATTTTGGAAGGAATGCCGGCAGGGCTTAGGATAGATTCTGCCAAGATTAATAGTGAGCTTAAGCGCAGGCAAGCGGGTTTTGGCCGCGGGAAGCGGATGCAGATTGAAAAAGACTCTGCGCAGGTAATTTCCGGGTTAAAAAATAATATTACGCTTGGTAGCCCAGTCACTTTGTTGATTCAAAATAAAGACGCAAGTATTGAGAAATTGCATAAAGTGCTTTGTCCTCGCCCGGGGCATGCAGATCTGGCAGGGCTGCTAAAATACGGGTTTAGTGATATTCGTGAGGTCTTGGAGAGGGCGTCTGCACGCAGCACCGCCGCTACTGTGGCAATTGGAGCGGTATGTAAAATATTTCTTGATGGGTTTGGAATTAATGTTTCAAGCAGGGTGTTATCTGTGGGAGGAGAAATCGACGGGCAGGCAATTAAGGGAGCAATAAAAGAGGCAATTAAAAATAAAGATACTCTTGGGGGGATCTTTGAAGTGACAGCGAAAAATGTCCCGGTTGGCTTGGGCAGTTATGTTCAACCTGACCGCAGGCTGGATGGTAAATTAGCGCAGGGTGTTATGTCTATCCCGGGGATTAAGGCAGTAGAGGTCGGCCTTGGGTTTGGTTATGCCCAGCGCCTTGGCTCAGAAACGCATGATGCGATTTATTACAGTAAAGATAAATGGTTCACCCGGGAAAGCAATAATGCCGGCGGTATTGAAGGAGGTATTTCTAACGGCGAAGATATAATTCTGCGTGCATGCATGAAACCGATTTGTACGTTGATGCAGCCGCTTGATTCTGTAAATATTTTAAATAAAAAAGCCTCAAAGGCTGCGGTTGAGCGCTCTGATACCTGTGTAGTTGAGGCTGCCGGAGTGGTTGCTGAAGCAGCTGTTAATTATTGTTTGGCAGAGGCAATGCTTGAAAAGTTTGGCGGGGATAACCTGGAAGATATAAAAAGAGCCCTGCTTTATTACAAAAAAAGGATTAAGTTGTCCTAATTTTGTATCGGAGAATTGTTTTCTTGAATTCGTTCTTTCTTGTTTGATGAAAATTTATTAGAAATTTATGTTAGAAAATCACTCCTTATGTGTCTATTAGAGTGAGGACATGATTTACAAAGCGAAAGCGGATGTAAGTCATATGTCCGAACTTGTCCCGGAGAAACGCCGGGAAAAAATAGAAAGGGGTGATTGGGATGTTAGAAGAAGCAGCTTTAAAGGTCGTGCGGTTACATCGTTTTGAAGGCGAATCAAAGTTGAAGGCTTTTGTGGATGTCAGCCTTGGTGATTTTATCGTTAAAGGCCTGAAGGTGGTTGAGGGCAGGAACGGGTGTTTTGTTTCCATGCCTCAGGAAAAATCCAAGGATGGAAAGTGGTATGATTGTTTTTATCCTGCCACTGAAGAGGCAAAACAGGTTCTGAGTAAAGTGGTTTTGGGAGCTTATCAGGAGTAATGCGGTAATCTAATAATCGTCGTTGCGAGCTTTGCAGTGAAGCGCATTGCCCGCAATGACGGTTAGTAAATATGTCCTTAAAAATGAGCAATATATATTTAGTAGGCTTTATGGGAAGCGGTAAAAGCGCGGTAGGCAGGGAACTGGCTAAATTAAAGAAGTGGCAATTTCTTGATTTGGATGAATTAATTGAGTTAAGAGAAAAGAGAATGATCGCTGATATATTTTCCAAAGAGGGAGAGCCTTATTTTCGTAAAGTAGAAAAACAGGCTTTAAAGGAAATCAGCCAGCAGAAAGGATTTATTGTTGCCTGCGGTGGCGGTGTGGTAATTGACCCGGAAAATATAAAAATAATGAAGGAAACAGGAATGCTTATTTGTTTAGAAGCCGCTCCTGAGGTAATTTTAAAAAGGACAGCTGGGTTTGCACACAGGCCTTTGTTAAATGTAAAAGACCCCAAGAAACAGATTTCACTATTATTGAAGTTACGCGCCCCTTATTATGCCGCAGCGCATAAAATTATAGATACCTCTAAAATTTCAATTAAACAGGTGGTAAGCAGGATTTTGAGGTTTATTCCAAAAACAAAATGACCCGCCAAGAAGCCTTTGTTGCCTTGAATCTGGTTACAGATATCGGCAGCGTGAAGTTGGAGAGGCTGCTACAGTTTTTTAATAAGCCAGAAAATATCTTTAAGGCGCCCTTAGAGAAATTGCGTGCCTGCGGCCTTGATGAAAAAGTTTCCAGAAAAATCACCGGTTTAAAGAAGAATACCATAAATAAAGAATTTATCCGGGCAAAGAAACTTGGTTTAGGCATTTTAATATTAGGAGAGCCTGGTTATCCTGCGAGCCTGAATAATATTCCCAGCCCGCCGCTCGTGCTTTATATAAAAGGCAGGCTGGAGGAAAAAGACGAAAAAAGCATTGCTATTGTTGGAAGCCGCAGGGCTTCTTTTTATGGGATTTCCAGCGCTGAGAAATTTGCGCAAGGTTTAGCTGAGGCAGGTTTTAGTATTATTTCCGGAATGGCGCGGGGCATTGATACTGCTGCACATAAAGGAGCGTTAAAGGCAAGGGCAAGGACAATTGCTGTTATGGGGAGTGGCTTTAATCAGCTTTATCCTCCAGAGAACCGGGCTTTATCAGAAGAGATTGCAGCAAATGGTGCGGTGGTTTCCGAATTTGGGCTGGATATTTTGCCGCTACCGCATAATTTCCCCCGTCGCAACCGCGTTGTCAGCGGTTTAAGCATGGGAGTATTGGTTGTAGAGGCGGCAAAAAGAAGCGGTGCGTTAATTACTGCTGATTTTGCCCTTGAGCAGGGCAGGGAAGTTTTTGCGCTTCCCGGGAAAATTGATTCAGATAATTCTTTTGGCACAAATGAATTGATAAAACAAGGGGCTAAACTGGTTTCTTCTGTTGAAGATATTCTGGAAGAATTTTCTTTTCAGTTTGATCAGCCTTTGCTGCAGGAAAGAAGAAGCAAGCTGCCGATTACTCCAGGGTTAGATGGTGGGGAAGAGAGTGGTGTTTTTTCTTTTTTATCTGAGCAGCCTGTTTCTCTGGATGAGCTGGTTGAAAGGGCGAAACTGGACATTATCAGGATTTCTGATATACTTTTAAGGTTACAGTTAAAGAAGATAGTAAAGCAGCTTCCCGGAAAACTTTTTGTAAGGAGTAGTCATGAAAAATAAAGATTTGGTGATAGTGGAATCTCCGACTAAGGCAAAGACAATCAGCAAGATCTTAGGCAGCAATTTTACAGTGCTTTCTTCTATGGGGCATTTGATTGACCTGCCCAAGAAAGAAATGGGTGTTGATATAGAAAATGGGTTTGAGCCTGAGTATGTGGTGATCTCCGGCAGGCAAAAGGTCTTAAATGCCATTAAGAAAGAGGCAAAAGAAGCAGATACGGTTTATATGGCAACTGACCCTGACCGTGAAGGCGAGGCAATTGGCTGGCAAATCAGAAAAAGGGCCCTTAAGGGAAAGAAAGTTTCCCGGGTGGTTTTTCATGAAATTACTCCGGCGGCTGTGAGTGAGGCGTTTAAGCATCCGCGGGATTTTGATGAAAACATGGTTGAGGCGCAGGCCGGCCGCAGGATACTTGACCGGATCGTCGGATATTTCTTAAGCCCTTTACTTTGGAAAAAAATTGCTCGCGGTTTAAGCGGCGGAAGAGTGCAGTCTGTGGCTTTGCGCCTTATTATTGAGAGAGAAAGGCAGATTCAGAAATTTGTCCCTAAGGAGTATTGGGAAATTGAAGCAGAGCTTAAAAAAGACAACAATCAGTTTGTGGCGAAGTTAGATAAAATAGAAGGCGAGAAAGCAGAATTAAGGAATAATGAAGATGCCCATAAATTAGCTGAGTATATCAAGGCTCAGCAGTTTATTGTCAGTGAAATAAAAAAGACGCAAAAGAAAAGAAATCCCACTGCGCCTTTTATTACCAGCACCCTGCAACAGGAAGCTTTTAATAAGCTCAGGTTTAATTCCACCAAAACCATGATTGTAGCACAGCAGCTTTATGAAGGTATTGATATCGGAGAAGAAGCGCCTGTTGGTTTAATTACTTATATGCGTACAGATTCTCCGCGCGTGGCTCCTGAGGCGATAAAAGACGTCAGGAATTATATAGCCCAGAAATTTGGAGAAAATTATCTTCCGGAAACTCCAAATGTTTTCAAGGTAAAAAAGAGCGCGCAGGAGGCGCATGAAGCAATCCGTCCTACTTTGATTAACCACCCTCCGCAAATGCTTAAAAATTTCTTGAGCCCGGAGCAATATGAACTTTATGAATTAATTTATAACCGTTTTGTCTCAAGCCAAATGAAGCCGGCAGAATTTCTGGTTACCACGGCCAGCATTGAAGCAGGAAATTGTTTGTTTTCTGCATCGGGGAGTATTTGCGTGTTTGATGGTTTTCTGGCCCAATATAGTAAGAATGAAGAAGATGAGGATAATAATGGAGAGCAAGAAGATAAAAAGAAAAATGTCATTCCGGAATTGTCAAAAGATGACGTGCTTGAGTTGATGCAATTGATCCCTTCACAGCATTTTACCAAGCCCCCGGCGCGTTTCTCAGACAGCTCGCTGGTGAAGGCGCTGGAAGAAGCAGGTATTGGCAGGCCGTCAACTTATGCCCCGATTATCTCAACTCTTATATTGCGCGATTATATCCGCAGGATCAAAGGTTATTTTCAGCCCACTGAATTGGGCTTTAAAGTTTGCGACATGCTGGTTGAATACTTTCCTAAGATTATGGATGTTGCGTTTACCGCGGCAATGGAAGAGGAGCTTGATGAAATTGAAGAGGGGCGGCTTGAAAGAAAAAAAGTTTTAACTGACTTTTATGCGCCATTTAAAGTCAGCCTTGATTATGCCCAGGCAAATATCAAAAGGGAAGTAATTACTACCGATGAAATATGCCCTGAATGCGGCAAGCCTATGATTATTAAATGGGGCAGGAGAGGCAAATTTATCAGTTGTTCCGGTTTTCCGCAGTGTAAATTCTCCAAGGCAATCACCTCCGGTGTAAAATGCCCTGAGCCTGATTGCACAGGAGAGTTGATTGAACGGCGTTCAAAAAGAGGGGTATTTTTTGGATGTTCCAATTTTCCTAAGTGCAGGCATATTGAGAAAACTTTGCCTCAGGATAAAGAAGAGTAATGGAGAAATATATAGAAAAGTTTTTCAGGTATCTTGAAATAGAAAAGAATTATTCCGAGCACACCATTCTTAATTATAAATTAGATTTAGAAGATTTCAGGAATTATATAGGCGAGATTGCATTGGATAAAATTGATTATCTTGTTTTGCGCAAGTATCTTGCCGTGTTAAAAGAAAAGCACCTTGGTAACCGTTCAATCGGCAGGCACCTGTCTGCGCTGCGTAGTTTTTTTCGTTTTCTTACTCGCGAAGGTTATTTAAAGGTTAATCCGATCCTGATTTTATCAAGCCCAAAATTAGATAAACACTTGCCTTCATTTATGACTGAAGAAGAGGTCTCAAGGGTAATTGATTCTGCCTTTGGCAAGGATGAAAAGGATGAGCATGGCTTGCGCGACCGGGCGATTTTGGAAACTTTTTATTCTACCGGGATACGTATTTCTGAGCTTGTCAGATTGAATAACGAGGACGTAGATGTTATAAGCGGTATTGCCAAGGTCTTTGGCAAGGGCAAGAAAGAACGGATTGTGCCGATTGGAGAAACAGCGCTTTGTGCGATCAGGAAGTATTGTGATAAAAAGAAAATTAAGTCAGAAGCCATATTTCTAAATAAGAATGGAAAGCGTATCACCACCAGAGGCGTCAGGAATATTGTTAAGAAATATTTGAACAAGGTTGGCATACTGCATGGCATATCGCCGCATACTTTCAGGCATTCTTTTGCAACGCATTTATTAAACCGGGGGGCGGATTTAAGGACTGTTCAGGAACTTTTGGGGCATGCCAATTTATCTACAACGCAGATTTACACGCACTTGACTACCGAGAAGTTGAAAAACGTTTATGATAAGGCTCATCCGAGGGCATGATGATTATAGTTTATAATTTTATAGCTCTGGTAATTCTTTTAATTTACTTTCCAATCTATCTTTTGCGCCGGAAATTTCACTCTGGTTTATGGCAGAGGCTGGGAGTTTTACCAAAAGGCCTGAATTTGGGCCGGCCAATCTGGATACACGCAGTTAGCGTCGGAGAGGCAATGGCTGTTCGGGGTTTGGTAGATGGCTTAAGAAAAACTTATCCTGATAAGAAATTTGTAATTTCTACGGTTACGCCTACGGGAAATAAAATAGCCCAAGCAATTGCCAGGCAGGGAGATCTTGTTTGTTATCTGCCTTTGGATATTAGTTTCATCGTTAAAAAGGTTCTTACCCGCGTGAATCCGAGTTTGTTTATTATTGCTGAAACTGAAATCTGGCCAAACCTGATCACTTGTTTATGGAAAAAGAAGATTCCTGTGGCGGTGGTGAACGCCAGGATTTCTGATGGTTCGTTTCGGGGATATTTTATGCTGAAGGTTTTCTTAAAACCTCTTTTAAATAAAATATGCCTATTTTGTGCCCAGACACAGACGGATGCAGACAGGTTAGCGGCAATAGGAGCAAAAGTTGATAAAATTAAGGTAACAGGAAACATGAAATTTGACTTGAATGGTTGTGAATTTTCAGAAAAAAACTATAAGAATTATAAAGAAAAGTTAGCAATTACAGCTAAAGAAAAACTTCTGGTTGCGGGATCAACCCATCCCGGAGAGGAAAAAATAATTTTGGAAGCATATAAAAGTTTGCTTACAAATTTTCCTGATTTAAAACTTTTAATTGCCCCGCGCCATCCTGAACGCGCTGAAGAGATTAGTGTTTTAATAAGGGGTTTTGGTTTTGAACCTGTCAGAATAAGCGTCCTTAACCCAGCTAACCCAACTAACCCTATATTTATCCTGGACACAATAGGGGAGCTTTTAAATTATTACGCAATTGCCGACATTGTATTTGTCGGAGGTAGCCTTATAAAAAAAGGCGGGCATAATATTTTAGAACCTGCTTCTTTGGCAAAGCCGGTTATTTTTGGTCAGTTTATGTTTAATTTTCGCGATACAGCAAGTTTATTCCTTAAAAATTCTGCTGCAATGCAGGTTAATAATACGAAAGAATTAAGAGATAAGATAAGCGTTCTTTTAAGTGATGAAAATTTGGGGATTTCTATGGGTAAGAACGCGCAAAAGGTTATCAAAGAAAATCTCGGAGCTACACAAAGAAATATTAAGCTTATAGAAACGCTGGTTTTGTAATGTATTTTAAATAGATTGTCCGCTGTTTTTATTTGTGGTAATATTTTATTAGGTGGTTTTAAGAAAGACAGGAGATTTAATGTTAGAAATCAGGGCGAGGCAAAAGAATAATTTGGTGATCATTGATTTGGCCGGCCGTGTTGATGTAGACGCAGCTAATTTTATTGAAGCTGTCGGGCAGTGCGTAAGAGATGGCTACAATGATCTGCTTTGTAATTTTGAGGAAGTGGATTTTGTTGATTATATGGGCGTGTCTGCGATTGTGATTGCCTATAAAGAGGTGGCGAATACTAACGGCAGGATGAAGTTTGTAAACGTGCCTTCGCACATAAGAAATGTTTTTTCTGTTTCCGGGCTTGACAAAACC
The DNA here is from genome assembly GCA_016208765.1 of Candidatus Omnitrophota bacterium. GTDB lineage: Bacteria > Omnitrophota > Gorgyraeia > Gygaellales > Profunditerraquicolaceae > JACROS01. The sequence goes on along the minus strand of JACQXK010000032.1, from coordinate 43,972 downwards.
ATAGAGATATTCTCTTCTGAGGAATCTGCGATAAAAAGTTTTGAGGAAGACAAGGCCATTGAGAATATCAAGAAGATGCAATTAAGGCGCAGATTTAAAAGGCTTCCTATTGATATTAAAATTGAGCTAAAGTCAAAACATGCTAAGACTCCGGAGTGCTTAAAGCTTGACATCTTAAATTTAAGCGCAATCGGGGCTTTTATCTTCGGCTGCGGTAAATTTAAGCTTGGAGATGAAGTGATCCTTAAAATGAAACTCCCGCCAAAAAACGAAGAAATAGAACTGGAGGCTAAAATTGTCTGGCTTCCGGACAAGCAGGTCCAACCGCATTTTTATCCCGGGATAGGGGTTGAATTTGTGCATATCCAGCCTAAGCTTCAGGAAAAAATCCTCGGATTTATTGAACGAAACCTTTCTTTGATGTCTTTGGATCAGGACGCGTAAAAGGCCTGCTGGATTATCTTGCCCATTCTCGTAACTTGTGATAATATAACAATTTAATCTCTTTGAAGAAATTCTTAGCTTTTTGCTGGAAAGGCAACATTTCTTCCGGCAAGATTGTTTCTTGTTATTTTTGAAAGTATTAACAAAAAGGAGAAATCTATGGACTGGAAGATATTTATTGCTACTTTTGTTGCGGTATTTTGGGCTGAACTCGCGGATAAAACACAACTTGTCGGCATAGGCATGACAGCAAAGACGGGAAGGCCGGCATCTGTTTGGGTGGGTTCAGTTTGCGCATATATGCTGGTAACCGTGATTTCGGTTTTGATTGGAGCGCTTCTTGCCAAATATATCAGTCCGGAATTAATCCGATATTTCGGGGCCGCCACATTTATTATTATGGGAGTTTTGATACTATTTAAGGTAATTTAAGGAGGGTGTATGAAACCACTCAAGCGTTATTTTGTCACAGGATTAGCAGTCGCTGTCCCTGTCTTTTTGACTATTTATGTCTTGGTGGCGGCTTTTCAGTTAGTAGATGGGATATTAGGCAGGTTTTTAAATGTTTACTTAAAAGAAACCCTTGGTTTTTACATCCCCGGTTTAGGATTACTGCTTTTTTTGGTTGTTATACTTTTTATCGGGTTTATGGCCACGCGTTTTCTCGGCAGGAAAATATATCCTCAGCTTGAGAAGTGGTTTTCCAGCCTTCCGCTTGTTAATAAAATTTATCCGACCTTAAAGCAGATTATCCAGTTCATTATGGCCCAGAAGGAATTTGGATTTAAAAAAGTAGTTTTAGTTGAGTATCCTTCTAAAGGGATCTGGTCGCTGGGTTTTCTGACCAATGAGAATTTTCAGCAGATAACCTCAGCTTGCGGTAAAGAAATGGCTGCGGTATTTATGCCGACAACCCCTGGACCGTTTTCCGGATATGTTGTTTTTCTCCCAAAAGAAGAAATTAAGTTTCCTGACATTTCCATTACAAATGCTTTAAAAATAATCATTTCTGGAGGGGTGTTTAAACCTTGAGCCTACGGGATTATCTCTATGATTTAGCTACAGACAGGATAAAAGGGCCAATCCCTTTGCTGTTAAAAGGGTTTTTATACCTGTTTTCATTTTTATATGCAATAGTTGTTAGAGGCTTGATCATTTTTAGCCGCTTAAGGTCTTTTCGTCTGGGATGTAAGGTAATCAGCGTGGGGAATATTACTTTAGGGGGCACAGGAAAGACCACTTTAGTGCAGCTAATCGCAGAGTATCTTAAATCCAACGGGAAAAATCCTGCAATTTTAACTCGCGGATACAAGAAATTACCAAAGACTGCCGATTCTTCTTCTGGGCAAAGTTTAATAATGGGAGATGAGCCGTTTATGCTACAGAGAAATCTTACAAACATTCCTGTGATTGTTGACAGCAATCGCATACACTCTGCAAAAAAAGCAATCCAGGATTATAAGGCTGATACGGTAATCTTGGATGATGGTTTTCAGCAGTGGAGGATAAAAAAAGATTTAGAAATTGTTGCCATTGATGCGGTTAATCCTTTTGGGAATAAGCATTTACTTCCGCGGGGTATTTTGCGCGAGCCGCTTTGCGGGTTAAAACGCGCCGATGTATTTGTTTTAACTAAAACCAATTTTATTAAAGACAGTCAGGGCCTAAAAAGTTTTCTGGCTGGCCTTAACCCTGGGGCGCTATTAATTGAGTCTGAGCATAGCCCGCAGTATTTTTATGAGTTAGGGCAGCCGGAGAAGCCCTTGTCTCTGGAAACATTTTCCGGCAAGAACGCTGCTTTGTTCTCCGGAATCGGCGACCCGGATTCTTTTGAAAAATTGGCCTCTGGATTGGGCCTGAAGGTTGGTTTATCTTTTAAGTTTGCTGATCATTATAATTATTCTCAGAGTGATTTAGAGGGCATTGCCCGGCAGGCGAAAGAGAGGGGCATGGAAATCTTGGTTACTACTGAAAAAGATGCCTCCCGTCTTTACGAATTACGAGTTACGAATTATCCCGACGTTCACCTTCGGTTCAGTCGGGATCCCGACCTCTATGGAATAGCGCGTCGGGACGAGTTACGAATTTATATATTGCGCATTGCCATAAAAATCATAACCGGAAAAGAAAGATTTTATGACAGAATACATCAGCTTTATTCTCTTTAAAGGCCTTGGATTTATTATCAGGAAATTCCCGATTGATTTTAGTTTATTTCTCGGGAGAAGGCTTGGCGACCTGATTTTTTGCCTTGACCTGAAACATAAAGCGCTCAGTTATTCCAACATCAAGGCTGCCCTGGGGAGCGAATATTCGCCGTCTGAAATTAACCGTATAACACGCAAGTTCTATCAGTCTTTCGGTCAGAACCTCATTGAAGTATTTTTAATCCCTCTTGTTGATAAGCATTATATAAATAAATACGTGTCTATTGAAGGCCTTGATAATCTTTCTGAGGCTTTTAAAAAAGGCAAGGGCGTGATACTTCTTCCGGTGCACGAGGGAAGCTGGGAGCTTTCCAATATAATTTCTGCTAATTTGGGGTATCCTTACAGCATGTTTGTGCGCAACCAGAAGAAATTTAAGCTTATTGAAGGATTGCTAAATTCCTACCGCCAAAAGAGCGGATGTAAATTAATCCAGCGCCAGAACCAGACCAGAAATTTGATCGGCATATTAAAAAATAACGAGGCAGTGGGCTTGACTATGGATCAGGGAGGTAAAAACGGCGTTTTGGTAAAATTCTTCGGCCGTAATGCAGCTATGGCTTCTGGTGCTATAAGGTTGTCTTTAAAATATCAGTCGGTGATCCTGCCGGTTTTTTTTACTCGTGTGCACGGGCCACATATTAAACTCTTTATTGAGAAACCATTTGAATTAAAAGTTACTAATAACCGGGCCGCGGATATCCGCGATAACATTCAGGAATTGACGCATATATTTGAGAAATATATCAGGCTTTATCCGCAGGAGTATCTCTGGACCTATAAAATCTGGAAGTATAGCGATCAAAAAAACATCCTTATTTTGTCAGACGCCAAGACAGGTCATTTGCGCCAGGCCCAAGCCCTGGCAAAGATCATGGAGGATGCTTGGCAGGAAAAAGGCATTAAGGCCAATGTTGAATATTCGGAAATCAAGTTTAAGTCAAGAATGTCGCGAAGGATATTTTCGTGCGCAAGTTTCTTATCCGGTAAATATACTTGTCAAGGATGCCTGGATTGTTTAAAGTCTTGCCTTGAGAATAGCTCCTATAAGGCACTTGTAGACAAGAAACCCAATGTTGTCGTGTCCTGTGGTTCATCTTTAACCGCTGTAAACTATTTGATATCAAGAGAAAATCTTGCAAAATCAGTTATTATTATGCGCCCGGCGATATTGAATGAAGGAAAGTTTGATTTGGTGGTTATGCCGCGTCATGACAATCCGCCAAGGAGCAAGAATGTTGTTGTGACTAACGGAGCATTGAATTTGATCAATCAGGATTATTTAAGGAATCAATCTGATAAATTATTGCAGAGCACAAGGCACACAGCGCACGGTTTACGTGCTACAGATCTACATATTGGTTTATTAATCGGAGGAGATGCGAAGAATTTTAAATTAGAAAAGAACTCCGTTTTAGAAGTAATCCGGCAGATTAAACTTGCTTCAGAAAAATTAGGCATGAACATTCTGGCGACTACTTCTCGCAGGACCTCACAGGAAGTTGAGAATATATTTGAACAGGAACTTAAAGATTATCCGCGTTGCAAGCTTTTAGTTATAGCCAATAAGAATAATATTCCCGAGGCAGTAGGAGGGATATTGGGTTTAAGCAAGATTGTGGTTGTTTCAGCAGAGAGCATTTCTATGATTTCTGAGGCTGCTTCAAGCGGAAAGCATGTTTTAGTTTTTGAAGCTGACGGATTAGGAGAAAAGCACCGCAGGTTCCTTGAATATTGCGCCATGAAAAAATACATTTATTTGACAAAACCAGAAGATTTAAATTTTGTGGTTGAGAATATTATGGTTAACAAACCGCAGGTACAGGTTATAGAGGATAGGTCAATAGTAAAAGAGGCATTAGAGAAAATATTGTGAGATGAATATATTACAGGTTTTACCGGAGTTAAATGTCGGAGGGGTTGAAACAGGCACCCTTGATTTGGCCAAATATCTGGTTAGGTCCGGGCATAAGGCAGTGGTTGTTTCAGCAGGAGGCGGATTAGTTAAAGAGCTTGAGGCTGCAGGAGCTCTCCATTATTGCCTGCCGGTTGAGAAGAAGTCTGTTTTTACCATGCTTAGGGTTATTCCAAAACTGGTTGAGATTATTAAGAAAGAAAAAATTGATATTGTGCATGCCCGTTCGCGCATGCCGGCGTGGATTGCATATTTTGCCTGCCGCAGGACCGGGACAGTTTTTATTACCACCTGTCATGGTTATTATAGTAAGCATCTTTTCAGTTTTCCTATGGCCTGGGGCAAGAGAGTTATTGCTTTAAGCAATGTTATAGCCCGGCATATGATTGATGATTTTGGGCTTGCTCATGAAAGGATCAGGATAATTTCCCGCAGCGTGGACCTTGAAAAGTTTAAATTTTTAAATCCGCGGGCAAAAAGAAAAGATGTTTTTAATGTCGGCATTATCGGAAGGATCACTCCGCTCAAAGGGCATCTTTATTTTATTAAGGCGATGGCAAAACTTGCCAGAAATGTGGCGAATTTAAAAATTTGGATTGTAGGTGATGCCCCGCAATCAAAAGAAGCGTATAAAGAGCAGCTGCAGGTTCTGGTAAGAAGGCTTGGTTTGTGGAATAATACGGTATTTTTGGGATATCAGAAAGATGTTCCGGAGATCCTTTCAAATTTAGATGTTTTAGTTTTAGCAACCACTACTCATGAAGCATTTGGCAGGGTAATTATTGAAGCGCAGGCCTCGGGTGTGCCGGTTGTAGCCACTAAAGTCGGAGGCGTGATTGATATTATAGATGACCAGAAGAATGGCCTTTTGGTGCCGCCGGCCGATCCGGCTGGCATGGCCGATGCTGTTGAGAAAATATTTAAGGACCCTGTTTTTGCCGAAAGCCTTGCAAAAAATGCCTATAACAAGGTTCAGGAAAAATATAACGTTGATTTAATGCTAAAAAATACGCTTGAGGTATACCAGGATGCCTTGGCTAATTTTAAGGTCTTGATTATTAAGTTCAGTTCCCTCGGGGATATCATTTTATCAACTGCGGCATTAAGGGCAATACGCGAGAAATTTCCCCGCGCTAACTATAAAATTAGTTTTTTGGTTTCAGAGGAATCAAAGGACGTGTTGATGAGATGCCCATATATTGATGAGTTATTGGTGGTTGATTTTAAAAATAAAGATAAGGGCTGGCGTGGGATAATGAACTTATCCGGTATCTTAAGGGCAAAGGGTTTTGATATTTCCATTGATTTACAAAATAACCGCAAGAGCCGTCTCTTGGCGTTTTTCTCAGGTATTTTGCAACGCTACGGTTATGACAATAAAAAGTTTTCATTTTTGTTAAATAATAAGATTAAAGACGAGAAACCTGTTCTTGATCCTGTTACGCATCAGTTCAGGATGTTAAATTTGCTGGGTATTGAATTAAAAGATGAACAGCTTGAATTATGGCCGTCTGAAGAAGACAAGAAGTATATTGATGATTTCTTAAGTACCCAGTGGTTGAGCCCGCAGCAGAAGCTGGTGGGGATAAATATAAGTGCGAGTTCGCGTTGGCAGACCAAGAACTGGCCGCTTGTGCGTATTGAGAAGTTTTGCGAAGAGCTGGGGCGGCGCGATATCCGGGTAGTAATCACGGGCACAGAAGAAGAGGCAGTAATTGCAGGGAGGATTGTAAATTCAGTTAAGTCAGTAAAAATTATTAATGCCTGCGGGAAAACATCAATAAATCAATTAGCATACCTGATCAGGCGCTGTAATGTTTTTGTCAGCCCGGATTCTTCCCCGCTACATATCGCCTGTGCGGTAAAGACGCCTTTTGTTGCGCTCTTTGGCCCGACGGATTACCGCCGTCATATGCCTTTATCAAAGAATTGCTCTTTAATTTTTAAAGACCTTGCTTGTGCGCCTTGCTATAGATCAAAGTGCGCAAAGATTAAATGTATGGAAATGATAACTGTTGAGGAAGTTTTAGAGGCTGTTGAGAAATTGCTAAATAAATAATGAACATACTTTTTTTGGCCAATCATCTTAATACCGGTGGGATAACCAGCTATGTGTTTACCCTAGCCTGCGGTTTAAAGAAAAAAGGCCACAGAGTTTTTGTTGCTTCTGGCGGCGGGGAATTAGTGCAGAGATTTATTAATGAAGGGATAACTCATATAGATGTTCCTATGAGGACAAAACAGGCGCTGAGCCCGCAGATTTTATTTAGCGCTATAAAGTTATCAAAAATAATCAGAAAAGAGAATATTGATCTTCTGCATTCTCAGAGCCGCACAACCCAGGTTCTGGGTTGTTTATTGCAGCACCGAGCAAGAATTGCGCATATTTCAACTTGCCACGGTTTTTTTAAGCCGAGGTTTTTGCGTAAGTTTTTTCCTTTCTGGGGAGAGAGGATCATTGCTGTCAGTGATTCAGTAAAAGAGCATTTGATAAATGATTTTGGAGTAAAAGACGAAAGAATTAATGTTGTCCACAGCGGTATAGATGTAGAAAGGTTTTCTGAATTGCCGAATAGCGATCTCACGATTCAGCTTGGGGTAAACAGGAGACAGGAGACAGGCGACCCTTTGATCGGCGTCGTTGCCCGGCTTTCCGAAGAAAAGGGGCATATTTATCTTATTGAGGCAATGCAGCAGGTAATTAAAGAATTTCCCCAGGCAAAATTATTAATTGCAGGTGAAGGAAAGATGAAAAAGGTGTTAATCTCTTTGGCGGGTTCACTTGGCATTGAAAAGAATGTTTCATTTATTCCTACTGTAAAAGATGCCCGTGAAATTTATGCTTTAATTGATATTTTTGTTTTACCTTCCACAAAAGAAGGCCTGGGCCTTGCTTTAATGGAGGCGATGGCTTCTGAAAAGCCTGTAATCGGCACAGCTGTCGGAGGGATAAAGACTTTGATTAAAAATGGTTTTAACGGCCTGCTTGTTGCGCCTGCTGATCCAGCAGCATTGGCAGGCGCGATAATAAGATTAATCAGGAACCAGCAGGAGCGTAAAATTTTAGCCGAGAGTGCAAAAACTTTTATTGCACAAAATTTCTCTCAGGAAAAAATGGCTCAGGAAACAGAAAGGGTGTATCTGGAATGTTTAAAAAATGTAAAGTTATAGGTTTCTTGTTTATTATTGTTTTGTTTTTTACGGTATCGGCAGTAATTGTTTTTAACAGGAATTATGTGCCTGCGATATTGATGTACCATTCGGTATATTCTAATCCTGATCCGGAGAACAGGCTTGCGGTGAGTACTGAAATTTTTGAGCGCCAGATGCGTTTTTTGAAAGAATACCGTTATAATGTGGTTACTTTAGAAGCCTTGGCAGATCTAATTAAGAATAAAAAGAAAATTCCCCGTAATACTGTTGCGATCACTTTAGACGACGGTTACAAAAATAATTATACTGACGCATTCCCGATATTGAAGAAATATAATCTTCCGGCGAATATATTTATCATTGTAAATGAAGTGGGCAGGCCGCAAAATGACCGTTTGAATTGGAGCCAGATACAAGAGATGCAGGATTCCGGGATATTTACTATTGGAAGCCACACCCTTGGCCCGGAGCCGCTTGTGAATATACATGATGAGGCAGTTGTTAAAGAGGAGATTTTTGTTTCAAAGAAGATCTTAGAGGAGAAATTGGGGAGAAAGGTGAATATTTTTAGTTATCCCGAGGGAAGATTTAATCCTCAAATAAGGCAAATGGTAATTGATGCCGGTTATAAGGCCGCGGTAACTACAAATCCGGGCAAGGAGTTTTCTAATAATGATGTCTTTGCATTGAAAAGATTAAGGATTTCTGCTAATGCGGGGAATCTTTTTGTCTTTTGGGTTGAGTCAAGCGGTTATTATAATTTTATGAGGGAGAGCAGGAAAAAATGAGCCGCATAATTATTTTTAATGTCAATTGGCTGGGGGATGTTTTATTTTCAACAGCTGCAATACGCAATATACGAAGGAATTTTCCAGACAGCTATATTGCCTGTGTTATTCCCAGCAGGTGCCATCATATCTTAAAGGGTAATCCTCACCTTGACGAGATAATTATTTTTGATGAAAAAGACAAACGTTCCGGAGTTATTGAGAAAATAAATTTTATCCGTTCCCTCAAGGAAAAGAAATTTGACATGGCATTTTTATTGCACCGTTCTTTTACGCGCGCGTTAATTTGCCGGTTGGCAGGTATTCCTGTAAGGCACGGTTACTTTACCAAGAAGAGAGGTTTTCTTTTATCAAAGAAGATCCCTCTGCCCAAGAAAGATTCTTTGCACCGGATAGATTTTTACCTGAACCTAATTAAAGGTGCGGGGTTTAAGGTTGGAGACAGGTTTCTGGAATTCTTTCTTGAAGATAGTGATGTAAAATTTGTAGATGATTTTCTAAAGAAGAATTCTATCGGGCAGGATGATTTTACGGTAGTGCTTAATCCCGGAGGCAATTGGATGCTGAAGCGTTGGCCAAAGGAATATTGGGCGGAATTGGCTGATAGGCTGATTGGTGGATTTGGGGCTAAGGTAATCATTACCGGCAGCCCTGCTGATATGCCTCTGGTGGCCGCAATAAAAAAGCTCATGAAGAATGCTCCGGTTATAACCTGTGGAGTGTTTAATATCAAACATCTGGGCGCTTTGTGCAGAAAAGCAAAAGTATTTGTTACAGCAGATACCGGCCCGCTTCATATTGCCAATGCCGTAGGTGCAAAAAAGATCATCGCGCTTTTTGGCCCCACCTCGGTGCAAGTTACAGGGCCGTATCCATTGGATAATGTTGTGGTTTTGCAGAAGGATGTCGGGTGCATAATCCCTTGTTATCAGGTTAATTGCAAGGATAACCGCTGTATGAAGGCAATTCTTCCTCGGGAAGTTATTGAAGAAATAATAAAAATTTAAAATAATGGTTAATAAAATCTTATTTGTGACTTTAAGCAACATCGGCGATGTTTTCTTGACGCTTCCTGCGCTTGATCTTTTAAGGGAGAAATTTCCTGATTCTAAGGTTACAGTGATATCAGGGAAAAGGACTGCGGAAATATTTGAAAACAACCCACTGATAGCAAAATTGATTATTTATGATAAGAAGTCGGGGATTACCGATAAAATCAGGCTCCTGCTGGAATTAAAAAAAGAAAGATTTGATCTTGTTGTGGATTTGCGTAACAGTTTCTTCGGCATGTTTTTGCCTGCAAAATATAAGTCTAAGTTTTCTGTGCCCAAAAACATCAGGCATATGCGTGATAAGCACCTTTATAAACTAAAAATTAAAAGCATAGAGCGTAAAAGTAAGAGTCAGGGTTTAGAATTAAATACCGGTGGGAAATCGTTATGCCTAAGTGCAGAAGATGAAAAATACATTGCAGAAATCTTAAAGAAAAATAATATTGCTCCGGAAGATAAAATCATTGTTATTGCAGCAGGCGGCCGCAGCCACACTAAAAGATGGCCAAAAGAAAAGTTTGCTGAACTTGCCGGACGCATAGGAAAAAACCTCAAGGCAAAAATTATTTTAGCCGGGGACAAAGACGAAGTTGCTATAAATAAGTATATTTCTGAGCATTCAGAATGTCCGGTTGTTGATTTAAGCGCGAAAACAAATCTGGCGCAGCTCGGGTGTTTATTAAAAAAAGCACAGCTACTTGTTACTAATGACAGTGCAAGCTTGCATCTGGCAAGTTATTTAAATGTGCCTGTTGCGGCAATTTTCGGGCCGACAAATGACGCCAAATACGGGCCGTGGTCAGAAAATAGCGTAGTTATAAAGAAAGAGATTTTCTGCCGTCCATGCGAAAAAGCGCAGTGCCGTTTTGGCACCTTAGAGTGTTTGTCGCTGATTAAAGTGGATGATGTTTTTCGTGCGGTAAAGAATTTAATTATGAGTTACGTGTTACGCGTTGCGCGTTGCGAACATAAATTCAAACGTATCCTTATTGTGCGCACCGACCGTATTGGAGACGTGCTCCTTTCCACTCCGGTTATAAGATCAATGCGCGATGCGTATCCAAATGCATATATTGTCATGATGGCCAGCCCTTATGCAAAAGAAATTGTAGAAGGAAATCCGGATTTAGATGAAGTAATAATTTATGATAAAGACATAAAACATAAGAGTTGGAGAAATTCCATTAAATTTTCACAAAAGCTTAAGAAGAAGAAATTTGATTTAGCTTTAATTCTCCATCCGACTAATAGAGTACATCTAATAACTTTTTTTGCCGGGATACCTAAGCGTGTTGGTTATGGCCGTAAATTAGGTTTCTTGCTTACTGATAAGATAAAGCATATTAAGCAGTTTGGAGAGAGGCATGAATTGGATTATACCCTGGATTTGGTAAGGTATCTCGGGATCAACCCGCAAGAAAAAACTTTATTCATGCCGATAAAATTAGAATCAGAGCAGTGGGTAGATGAAGTTTTTGAAAAATCCGGGATAAAAAAAGGCGAGAAGTTATTGGCAATACATCCAGCGGCAAGTTGCCCGTCTAAAATTTGGCCGGTGGAAAGGTTTGCCGAGCTTGCGGATAAATTGGTGGAAAAATACGAGTTTAAAGTTTTAGTGGTTGCAGGGGCAAAAGATGCTTCCTTGGCGCGGAGCGTGATTAAATTGATGAAAAATCAGGCCATTGATCTATCCGGAAAAACATCTGTCAGCCAATTAGCGAGTGTTTTAAAGAGATGCCAGCTTTTTATTTCAAATGATTCAGGGCCGGTGCATATTGCTTCAGCAGTAGGTACGCCTGTAATTTCTATTTTTGGCCGTAATCAAAAAGGCTTAAGCCCTCAGCGTTGGGGGCCGGTGGGGCCCAAGGACAAGTTTTTGCATAAAGAAGTAGGATGTGTTCAATGCCTGGCCCACAATTGTAAAAAAGAATTTGCCTGTTTAAAGGCAATTACTGTAGATAGCGTGATTGCCGCGGCAGAAACAATATTGTTAAAGTAAAATCAGGTTGATTTACTCTTAAATTGTGCTAAAATTAAAACTTCCCATGATTAATATCAATAAGGTAAGAACATATTCAATAAAAAAGCGTTTTAGCAAGGTAAATTTGGCGGATTTTGCCAAAACGCCTGCGCGAGGAAGAAGTTTTGTGCAATTTTTTGATTCTTTGCCTGATATTCTGAAGGGGAAGGACATCAAGGCGGTTGTAGATGCTGTGGTGAAGGCGCATAAAAAGAAAAAAGCAGTAATCCTGATGGCCGGCGCTCATGTAATTAAATGCGGGCTTAACCCGGTAATTATTGAGCTAATTAAAAAGAAAATAATCACCTGTGTTTGTTTAAATGGGGCAGGAATTATCCACGATTTTGAGATTGCTTTTCAGGGAAAGACTTCGGAGGATGTTGCCGCGGAATTAGCTGACGGAAAATTCGGCATGGGAAGAGAAACTGCGGATTTTCTGAATAATGCAGTGCAGGACGGAGTTAACGCAGGTTTTGGTTTGGGTTATGCGGTTGCCAATAAAATGGCAGCAGCAAATTTAAAATATAAAGATTTAAGCCTGATCTACAATGCTTATAAAAACAAGGTTCCTGTTTGCGTATTTGTAGCAATCGGCACAGATATTATTCATCAGCATCCGTCATTTAACGCAGCACTCACCGGCGAGGGATCGCTCAGGGACTTTCATCTTTTAGTGAAGAACCTGTCGGCATTAAATAATGGGGGTGTTCTTTTAAACTTTGGCTCAACTGTAATTATGCCGGAGGTATTCTTAAAGGCGTTAAATTTAGCGCGCAATCTGGGTAATTCTGTGAAGAATTTTACCTCAGCTAATTTTGATATGATCCATCATTATCGTCCGCAACAGAATATTGTGCATCGTCCTGTGATGCCCGGAGGAAGCGGTTATTATGTTATCGGCCATCATGAAATCATGTTGCCTTTATTGGCGCAGGCGATCATTGAGAAGATATGAAGAACTTAAAAAATATTATCAATAAATTCCCCGGAGCAAAGGTTCTTGTTATTGGAGACTTGATCCTTGACCAGTATATTTGGGGGTCGGTGGATAGGGTTTCTCCTGAGGCTCCTGTTCCGGTGGTTTGGGCCAAGCAAAGGACATATGTCCCAGGAGGCGCTGCCAATGTGGCAAATAATATCAGTGCTTTAGACGGCAGTGTGACTTTAGTGGGTGTTTTAGGAAAAGATAAACACGCAGAAATCCTTCTTGAGGGATTGAAAAAAAGAAGGATTAACGCAAAAGGTATTTTTCTGGATCAGTCTCGCTGCACTGTTTTAAAAACCCGTGTTATCGCCGGGCACCAGCAGGTAGTCAGGGTTGATTGGGAAAACCGCGAACCCTTAGCAGACAGGCTTAATAAGAAAATTGCCGATTTTGTAAATAAGAATCTCAAGAGTTATGATGCAGTTATCATAGAAGATTATGGAAAGGGTGTAATTAATAAAGAGCTTTTATCACAGATCATCACCTTGGCGCGCAAGCTTAAGAAAATTATTACAGTTGACCCGAAAGAGGAGCATTTTCAATATTACCGTGGAGTTACCTCTATTACTCCTAATCGCAAAGAACTTGAGAATGCTGTCAGGAACCTGAAAATTAAAGATACAAGCAATCAATTCAAAATTAATACTGATAAATTATTTACGGATAAAGATATTGATTTGGCTGCGCGGGAAGTATTGGATTATTTATCTTTGGATTCAATATTAGTAACTTTAGGAGAACAGGGAATGAAGCTGTTTGAGAAAAACGGCCGCCGGACGCATATACCGACGGTTGCGCAGGAAGTTTTTGATGTTTCCGGAGCAGGAGATACCGTGATTAGCGCATTTACCCTGGGCCTTTGCGCAGGTGCCAGCAAGCTTGAGGCAGCGCATATTGCTAATTTTGCCGCAGGTATTGTCGTTGGAAAGGTCGGCACGGCAGTAACCAGCCGCAAGGAACTGATAGGAAGATTATATGGAAAAAATTGATGTAATCGGCGTGATCCCTGCAAGATATTCATCCACAAGGTTTGAGGGAAAAGTCCTGGCAGATATTTTGGGTAAGCCTATGATCCAGCATGTTTGGGAACGCGCCAAACAGGCAAGGCTGTTGGATGATTTAATTATTGCTTGCGACGATGAGCGTGTTGCAAGTGTTGCCAAAGAATTCGGGGCAAAAGTTGCTCTTACGGTAAAGGGGCATGCCTGCGGAAGCGACAGGATTGCGGAAGTAGTAAATCCTTTGGACGTGAAAATTATTATAAATATTCAGGGGGATGAGCCATTGATCCACCCGATGATGATTGATAGTGTGGCACAGGCTTTAGTGGATAATCCAAAGGTGGGGATAGCCACATTAATGAAGAAGATTGATGATCCTCAGGTAATTAGCGACCCGCACGTGGTTAAAGTGGTAGTTGATAAGAACAATTTTGCTTTATATTTTTCGCGCGCAGGCATTCCTTATCAGGCGGTTAATTCTGATGTGAAAGACCCTGTGTATTATAAGCACATCGGGTTGTATGGCTATACCAAAGATTTCTTATTTATCTTCAAAAACCTGCCGGTTTCCCGTCTTGAGAAAACAGAGTGCCTTGAGCAGCTACGTGTTTTGGAGGAAGGTTTCCGGATCAAGGTGATTGAAACAAAATATGATTCTGTTGGAGTGGATACTCCGGAGGATTTAGAGCGGGTAAAGGAATATTTAAAATGACAAAAGAAATTAAACTCGGAAAAATAAAGATTGGCGGTAATGCTCCCCTGGCGTTGATCGCAGGCCCTTGCGTTATTGAATCTGAGAGCCTGTGTTTAGAGGCTGCCAAGAGAATTAAGGATATCTGTTCCAAGCTTGATATTTCTTATATTTTTAAATCAAGTTTTGACAAGGCAAACCGCCTTTCCGGTGATTCATATCGCGGGCCGGGGATGAAAAAGGGCCTTGAAGTTTTGCATAAAGTAAAACAAAAATTAAATGTCCCTGTTTTAAGCGATATCCACTGCCAGAAAGAAATTGAAGAAGCGGCAAAAGTTCTGGATATTATCCAGATCCCCGCGTTTTTATGCCGTCAGACAGATATTGTGGTTGCGGTTGCGCGCACAGGCAAGGTGGTAAATATTAAAAAAGGGCAGTTTCTTGCTCCATGGGATATGCTGCCGATTATTAAGAAAGCAGAATCAACAGGAAATAACAAGATTATAATTACCGAACGGGGATTTTGTTTTGGTTACAATAATTTAGTTACCGACTTTCGCAGCCTTAAAATTATGCGTGACTTTGGATACCCTGTTATTTATGATGCCACGCACAGCGTGCAGCTTCCCGGGGCAAAAGGCGGTTGTTCCGGAGGGCAAAGGGAGTTTGTGGAAGGCCTGTCGCGCGCGGCAATTGCTTTTGGTTGCGATGGGCTGTTTTTAGAAGTGCATCCTAATCCTGCCCAGGCGTTCTGCGACGGGCCAAACATGATTGATTATAAAGAGCTGGAAAGGCTTTTAAAGCAGATTAAGAAAATCAAGGAAGCTTTATGAAAATGAATATGCTTAAGCGGGCAAAAGAGGTTTTAGATATTGAGGCGCAGGCGATTAAGAATTTAAAACCGCGGATCGGGAATAATTTTATAAAAGCCGTAGATTTGGTTTTTAAAACTAAAGGCAGGGTTGTGGTGAGTGGAATGGGAAAAACCGGAATTATCGCCCAGAAATTTTCTGCTACCCTGGCTTCTACCGGGACTCCCAGTTTATTTTTGCATACCGCCGAGGCAATTCATGGTGATTTGGGCAAGGTTACCTCCGAGGATATTGTAATTATTATTTCTAACAGCGGATCAACCGAGGAGATGCGCCAGCTCCTGCCGCTTTTAAAGAAAATAGGCTCAAAGATTGTTGCTTTGACCGGTAATGTCAAGTCGGTTTTGGCAAAATATAGCGATGTGGTTTTGGATGTTTCTGTAAAGAAAGAAGCTTGCCCTTTAGGATTGGCACCAACAGCATCAACTACTGCAACATTGGCCATGGCAGATGCTTTGGCAGTTTGTTTGCTAGAACTCAAAGGGTTTAAAGAAAGGGATTTTGCTTTTTATCATCCCGGGGGGGCTTTGGGAAGGCGTTTGTTTTTAAAAGTAGAGGATATTATGCGCCGGGGCACTGCGAATCCGGTGGTGCTTGAGGACAGGAAGGTTTCCGAGGTTTTGTTAAAGATCACTCAGGCGCGCGCAGGTTCTGCCACGGTGGTGGATAGAAACGGCAAATTAAAGGGGATATTTACCGACGGAGACTTGCGCAGGCATTTGGAAACAGATCCGGAACTGCCCAGGCGCAAAGTAGGCGAAGTGATGACAAAGGGGCCTTCGGTAGTAAATAAAGATATGCTGGCGGCGGAGGCAATGCGCATATTGCAGCAAAAAAGAATAGATGAGGTTCCGGTAGTAGACGCTAATGGCAAGCCGGTCGGCCTTTTAGATGTACAGGATCTGTTAAAGGCAGGAGTAGTTTAGCAAGGTTAGAAAGTCATTATGAAGACAATAGATGAATCAATTTTAAGCAAATTAAAAAATATAAAGCTTCTTTTGCTGGATGTTGACGGTGTGCTTACCGACGGCAGGATAATTTATGATTCCCGCGGCCGCGACATGAAATTCTTTGATGTGCACGACGGCTTGGGGGTTTATCTGTTAAAAAAGGCCGCCGGTATCCCGACGATTTTAATTACCGCCAAAGGTTCGCGCGCAATTATTCCGCGTGCGCGCGATATGCGCGTTGAAGAGGTCTATGCCAATGTTTCTCCGAAAACGGATGCTCTAAATAAAATATTAAAAAAATACAAAGTTGATTTAAGTGAAATTTGTTTTGTCGGGGATGATCTTGTTGATTTATGCTTAATGAAAAGAGTCGGGTTTCCTATCGCAGTATTTAATGCTTTGCCGGAGATCAAGCTAAATGCTGCATATATTACAATCAGGTCCGGCGGCCGGGGGGCTGTGCGTGAAGTTGCTGAGTTAATTCTTAAGGCGCAGGATAAATGGCAGGATGCTTTAAAACTTTATGATGTTTAGGAAAATTATTTTTGTCGTTGTTGTTTCGTTATTTTTTTGCCTCAATTCTTATGCCCAGGAAGCTCAGCCGGTTGTTGAGCAAGGCACTGCAGCAGAATCCGGCCAGCAGATCAACGATTTTTCTATTGCCGGTTACGGTGAAAAGGGTAAGAAGACCTGGGATATGTCAGGAAAAACCGCAGATATAATGATGGATTCGGTAAAACTTACTACGGTCCAGGGGAACCTTTATGGAAAAGAAGAAAATGTAAACCTGGTTGCTGATACCGGAGATTTTAACAAGGCCAATGGCAAGGTGCATCTGGAAAAGAATGTGGTGATCACCACTACCTCCGGAACAAAATTAACCACAAATTCTTTGGATTGGGATAGAAAAGCCCAAATGGTGACGACTAAAGACGAGGTAAATATTGAAAGGCAGAATGTTTCAGTAGAGGCAACCGGGGCAAAAGGCGAGCCGGGGTTAAAAAAAGTAGCCCTTGAAAAAGATGTAACCCTGAATATAAATCCGACTCCCGAGGGCCTTAAAGAGAAGATTATTGTAACTTGTGACGGGCCGCTTGAGATTGATTATGAGAAAAATCTTGCTTCCTTTAATAATAATGTTAAAGTAGATAGGCGCGATACGGCAATTTACAGCGATAAATTGGATATTTATTTTGTTTCTTCCAGTAAAGCAAAAAAAGACCAGGAAGAAGGGAATACTGATAAAACTTCCGGCATGATCAACAGTAAGGTTGATAAGATCATCGCCCGTGGCCATGTCCGGGTTGTGCGGGGAGAAAATGTTTCCTACAGCCAGGAAGCAATTTATTCTGTTTCCGACAAGAAGATCACTCTGCGCGGCAGGCCGAAGCTTGTGATTTACTCAACGGAGAATTTAGCCAATGCACCTTCTGGAAATTAAGGGCCTGGCAAAGTCTTATGACGGCCGGGAAGTGGTAAAAGGGGTTGACCTTTTGGTCAAGCGCGGCGAGATTGTGGGACTTTTAGGCCCCAATGGCGCCGGAAAGACCACGACATTTTATATGGTAGTCGGGGTTATTCCGCCAAACCGCGGGAAAATTATCTTTGATAATTATGATATTACAAATCTGCCTATTCATGAGCGCGCGCGTTTTGGTATAGCTTATTTATCGCAGGAAGCCTCTATTTTCAGGAAGCTTAGCGTAGAAGAAAATATTATGGCGATCTTGGAAACTCTGTCTATTTCTAAATTTGAACGTAAAAAAAGGCTTGAGCTTTTGTTGAATGAGCTGAATATTGCGCATCTGGCCAAAAACAAAGCTTACACTTTATCGGGCGGTGAAAGAAGGCGACTTGAAATTACCAGAGCGCTGGTTACCAATCCTTCCTTTATACTTTTGGATGAGCCTTTCTCCGGGATTGACCCGATTGTAGTAAATGAGGCGCAGGAAATTATAAAGGAACTAAAAGAAAAAGGGCTGGGGATTCTTTTGACGGATCACAATGTCAGGGAGACCCTTTCTATTACTGATAGGGCTTATTTAATCGCCGAAGGGAAGATTCTGATTTCTGGTACGGCAGATGAGTTGATAAGTAATCCAAGGGCAAGACAGATTTATCTTGGTGAGAAATTTAGGATGTAACTTAATTAAGTTGTCATGCCCGCGTACGCGGGCATCCAGGCGTTTCAGTGATGGCTGGATTCCCGCTTTCGCGGGAATGACTTAAAAGGTAGCCTGGACAACAACCAATTAACCACTAGTGAGGAAGAAATGAAAATTGAAGTAAAAAAAATTGACAGCATTAAAAGAGAAATGACAATTGAGGTAAGCGGTGAGGCTGTAAAGAATAAATTTGAAGAAGTTTTTAAGGCGGTTGCCAAAGAGGCTAAGGTTCCGGGTTTTCGCCCGGGCAATGCTCCGCGGGACATGCTGGAAAAGCATTATTCCGGGGCTGTGCATGAGCAGGTTTTAAAAGAGCTGGTGCCGGATGTGTATAACAAGGCGCTTGAACAGGAAAAGCTTGATGTGGTTGAGCTTCCTGAGATATTTGATGTGAAACTTGACAGAAATTCACTTTCTTTTAAGGCACGAATTGAGGTTAACCCGGAGATTGCTTTAAAGAAATACAGAGGAATAAAAGTTACCTATAATAAGATTACTGTCGGTCCGGATGAAATTAAACATAGCCTTGATTCTTTAAAAGAGGCAAGAAAGATGGATACTCTTGATGATGCCTTTGCAAAATCAATCAGCTACCCTAATTTAGCAGAACTTGAGAAGGCTTTAGAAAGGCAGATTTTCTTACAAAAAGAAAATGCTCAGCGCCAGAGGATTGAGTCTGAGGTCATTTCCGGGATTTCCAAGGATTTAAATTTTGAATTGCCTAAGTCGCTGGTTAATCGTCAGGTGGAAGAAATGTTGCGCCAGACCAAGGTTGATTTGGCTTTAAAAGGAATGCCGCGCGAGAAGATTGATGAGCGGGAAAAAGATATGCTTAGCCAGATTGAACCGGCTGCAAAAGAACAGGTGAAGATCTATTTGATCTTAGCGGAGATTGCCAAGAAAGAAAATATCGTTTTGGATGATGCAATGCCGCGTAAGGTAATGGAATTTTTGCTTAAAGAGGCGGATTGGCAGGAAGCAGCTTAAAACTACGGAGGTTAGTGATGGAGACAAAAATGCAGACACTGGTTCCGATGGTAATTGAACAGACTTCTCGCGGTTACGAAAGGGCATATGATATTTATTCTCGCCTTTTAAAAGACCGCATACTTTTTATCGGCACGCCTATTGATGATTATGTGGCAAACCTTATTATCGCCCAGATGTTATTTTTACAGATGGAGGACGCGAATAAGGATATTAATGTTTATATCAATTCACCGGGAGGCTCAGTTACTGCAGGGCTTGCTATTTATGACACGATGCAATTTGTTAAATGTGATGTGGCTACCTATTGCGTGGGGCAGGCTTCCAGCATGGGCGCGTTGTTGTTATGCGCCGGTGCAAAGACAAAGCGCCACGGGCTGCCGAATTCGCGGATCATGATCCACCAGCCCTGGGGCGGAGTGCAGGGTGCGGCAGAAGATATCTCCCGCCATGCCAAGGAAATCCTTAAGATGCGCGACAGGTTAAATGAGATACTGGCTAATCATACCGGACAGTCTTTGGATAAAGTCCAGAAGGACACAGACAGGGATTATTTTATGTCAGCTCAGGAAGCAAAAGAATACGGTTTAATTGACGAAGTAATTGCATTAGGAAAGAAGAAATAAGAAAGGACAACAGTATGAGAAAAAACTACCTATTAACTCCGGGGCCTACTCCATTGCCGCCTAAGGTTTCTGAAGCAATGAGCAGGCCTATTATTCATCACCGCACTCCGCAGTTCCAGGAGATATTAAAAGAAGCTACTAACGGGTTAAAATACATTTACCAGACCCAGAATGATGTCTTTATTCTTGCTTCTTCCGGAACAGGAGCAATGGAAGCGGCAGTAATTAATTTGTTATCTGCCGGCGATACTGCCCTGGTTGTCCACGGAGGAAAGTTTGGTGAAAGATGGACCGAGATATGCAAGGCATACGGCATTAATGCCGAGATTATAAATGTTGAGTGGGGTAAGGCAGTTGATCCATCTGAAATCCAGAAAAGATTAAAGGCTAATCCAAATATTAAGGCAGTTTTTACAACACTTTGCGAAACCTCAACTGCAGTTACCAATGATCTGGAGGCAATTGGCAAGGTTGTTAAAGATACTCCGGCTGTTTTGGTGGTAGATGCAATCAGCGGGTTGGGAGCTATTGACCTAAAGACTGATGTATGGGGTTGTGATGTGGTGGTTTCGGGTTCGCAAAAAGGCCTGATGCTTCCTCCGGGGCTTGGTTTTATTTCGGTAAGCCCCAAGGCGTGGAAGTTGTGCGAGGCATCAAAATCTCCCCGCTATTATTTTGATTTAAGAAAAGCCAAGAAAGCCATTGAAAAGACAGATACTCCTTTTACTCCGGCAGTTACTTTGGTTATTGCTTTAATTGAAGCTTTGGCAATGATGAAAGAAGATGGTTTGGAAAAGGTATTTACACGCCATAAGAAAATGGCTGATGCAACGCGTGCAGCTGTAAAGGCCCTGGGCTTAGAGCTTTTTGCGCCGAGCGCCGCATCTGATGCGGTTACTGCGGCAAAACTGCCTGCGGGAATTGACGGTGAAAAGCTTGTTAAAACCATGCGTGATACTTACGGGATAACTATTGCCGGGGGGCAGGATGTGTTAAAGGGCAAGGTGATTCGCATCGCGCACATGGGTTTTATTGAAGAGTTTGACATTATTGCAGGGATTTCCTGCCTTGAGAAAGTTTTGCAGCAGATGGGGCATAAATTTAGCTTAGGTTCAGGTGTTAAAGCAGCAGAGGAAGTATTTCTAAAATAATCCGGAGGATGAGATATGTTCAAGATATTGGTTAGCGACCCGTTATCGGATGAAGGGTTAAAAATATTACAGGATATTAAGGATTTTCAGGTTGATGTCAAGACTGACCTGAAACCGGATACAATAAAACCCATAATTAAAGATTACGATGCTTTGATTGTCAGAAGCGCAACCAAGGTGAGCAGAGATTTATTAAGTTGTGCTGATAAATTAAAGGTTGTCGGACGGGCCGGAGTAGGGCTTGATAATGTGGATTTGGAAGCGGCTACTCAAAAAGGCATTATCGTGATGAACACCCCCGGAGGCAATACCTTGTCTACGGCTGAACATACCATGAGCATGATTTTGTCGCTCGCCAGAAGCATTCCTCAGGCAAACATTTCCATGAAGAAGGGGGAGTGGAAACGTTCAAAATTTATGGGTGTTGAATTATATAACAAAAATCTGGGGGTTGTGGGTTTCGGACGCATTGGCAAAGAAGTTGCCAAGCGCGCCCAGTCTTTTGGGATGAAGGTTTTGGCGTATGATCCATTTTTATCGCGTGAAGTTGCGGAAGAATTATCTGTAGAAGTTGTGGAATTAAATGATCTTTTAAAAAAGGCAGATATTATTTCAGTGCACACGCCTCTTACGGAAGAAACCCGGCACATGATCTCTACTGAACAATTTGCCATGATGAAAAAAGGCGTGCGCGTGGTAAATTGCGCGCGCGGAGGAATAATTGATGAGCAGGCTTTGGCGCAGGCAATCAAGGAAGGAAAAGTTGCCGGGTCGGCGCTTGATGTTTTTGAAAAAGAGCCGGTTGATCCTGATAATGAGCTTTTAAAACTTGATGCGGTTATTACTACTCCACACTTGGGTGCATCTACCGAGGAGGCGCAGGTAAATGTGGCGGTAGAGGTAGCTGAGATTGTGCGTGATGCGCTTTTAGGAAAAGGGATTAAGAACGCGGCAAATTATCCCTCAGTAGATGCTGATGTCTACAAGGTCCTTGAGCCTTATATAAATTTGGCAGAGAAGCTTGGCCTTTTTGCCGGGCAGCTGGCTGAAGGCAGGCTTCAGGAAGTTAATATAACTTACAGCGGAGAGCTTGTTAAGCAGGAGTTGAGGCCGTTAACAATGGCAATCGTAAAGGGGGTTCTTTTCCCGATCCTGCAGGAGACGGTGAATTTTATAAATGCCTTAACCCTTGCAAAAGAAAGAGGGGTTAATGTCAGGGATTCTAAATCATCAAAAGAGGGCGAATTCGTTACATTGATCCAGGTGGAAATAAAGACTGATAAGGAAACCAAGAAAGTCGCAGGGACCCTTGCTGCTAATAAACAGCCGCGTATTGTTAAAATCGGTGAATACTATGTAGAGGCAACGCCCGCCGGAGAAATGATCGTGGCGCAGAATTGGGATAAGCCGGGAATTATCGGCAGCCTCGGGACTCTTTTTGGAAAGCATAATATTAATATTGCGGCGATGACCTTTGGAAGGGATGTTCCCGGAGGCAAGGCGATAAGTATTTTAAATGTTGACAGCCCGGTTTCTCAGGAGATGCTGGAGAAGATCAATAAAATTGAGAATATCCTAAAAGTGAGGACAATAAGAATATGAAGAGGATAGCATGCTTTGTGAGCCGCATGTTTAATGTGGCATTATGCTCGGTAATATTGTTTATTGGTTGTAACATGTTGTCTGCTGCGCCAGCCTTTGCAAAGGACATCACATTTCTTTTCACTGGTGAAACGCATGCTATGCTTTATCCGTGCAGCTGCCCGATAGAGCGCGATGGAGGCATTGCGCGGCGCGCAACTCTTTTAAAACAATTAAAAAAGAAATATCCAGGAGCGCTGGTTTTGGATTCCGGAGGGTTCTTTGCAGGCGGAGTCCTTGATGAATATGCGCAAAATACCGAGCTGGATACACAGCGCACATTGGTAAATCTTAGGGCAATGGAGTTGATGGGTTATGATGCGGTTGCAATCGGAGACGAAGAGCTTAATTTCGGAGCCGATTTCTTAAAAGACAATATCAATAAAACTAAATTAAATTTTATTTCTGCTAATTGCAGGATTGATAAATCTTTGCCTTATATTATTAAGGAAACAGACGGCGTAAAAGTGGGTATTACCGCCCTGACTACTTTATCGGCAATGGAAAAAGCCAAGGGGGTTAAGTTTATAGACCCTAAGCAGGCGTTGATGCAGGTAATACCAGAAATGCGTAAAAATGGAGCGGATATTATACTTGTCTTAAGCCATTTAGGAGAAAGCGAAGATTTAAATTTATTAAATGAAGTTAAGGGCATAAACGTTTTGATCACAGGGCACAGCATTGGAAAAGGTGATGTTTCTTCCAAGGCAGGGGATACTTTGATCCTCAGGCCGTCATGGCAGGGAAGAAAAATAGGAAGAGCTACTTTAGATATCAAAAATAATAAAATTGTAAATTACAAGGTTGAGGGTTTGCGTTTGTCAGATAAAATCGCCGATGATCAAACAATCCTTTCTATCTTGCCGCGTTGTTTTTCTGATGCAGGATGCAAGAAGGAAGGCCTTGTCGGGGTTTGCCAGGAAGCAGGAACGCTTAATGCAAAATGTGTATTCAGCGAGGCAGATAAAATTGAACTACAGGTAATTACTCTGCGTTCTTGCAAAGTTTGTGATACCTCAGCCGTAGTCAATTTTTTAAAGATGCAATTCCCAGGGATAAGTATTTCTTATCTTTATTATCCTGAAAAGAAGGCTGAGGAACTGGTTAAAAAGTTAAATATCACGGGGCTTCCCGCTTATTTATTAGGTAAAGAAATCGCAAAAGAAAGTTTATTTGCGGGTTTGAAAGCAAACCTTGATGATAAGGGAAATGTTTTTATGTTAAAGCCTTCTTTTGTGGGGTTGAGTTATTTTATCAGCAGGGAGAAAATAAAAGGCAAGCTTGATATTTTCTTTAGCCTTAACGATAAAACGACGCCGGAACTTTTAGCCGTGATCAAGGATTTTAAACCGCAGGTACATTTTCTTGCGGCGCAGGAAGATGGTAAGTTTAGCGCCAGAGGGGGCAACCTTGAGGTGGAAGAATATTTGCGTTGTGCATGCGTAGAGAAATATTATCCGGATAATTATTGGGATTATTTAAGCTGCCGCGCAAAAAATATCAATTCTTCATGGTGGCAGGATTGTTTGGGAAATATGGATGAGCAAAAAATAAAAACATGCGCCCGCGGTGAGGAAGGCCAGGCATTATTGGGCGAGAATATTAAATTAAACAAGGAGCTTAAGGTTATGATTGGGCCGGCGTATCTGGTGGATAATCAGGAGATATTCGGCACAAAAGGGGTACCTTCAAAGGAAGAATTAAAGAAATTATTCAAGAGGTGATACCATGGCAGAAAAACCAAAGATCTATTTAATTGACGTAACTAACCGCGATGGTGTGCAGACATCGCGTATTTGTCTTTCCAAGCTCCAGAAGACTATGATCAATATTTATTTAAATGAAATGGGTGTGTTCCAGTCTGAGTTTGGCTTTCCTCTGACACGTCATGAAACCAACTATCTGAACGCAAACCTGGAATTGGTTAAACTCGGGTTGTTAAAAACGATCAGGCTCGGTGGATGGATCCGTGCGACAAAAGAGGATGTAAAAAATGCTTTTAAGCTTGTGCCGCAGATTAAGCATATGAATCTATCAATTTCAACTTCTG
The DNA here is from genome assembly GCA_016208765.1 of Candidatus Omnitrophota bacterium. Lineage (GTDB taxonomy): Bacteria > Omnitrophota > Gorgyraeia > Gygaellales > Profunditerraquicolaceae > JACROS01. The sequence continues at coordinate 19,274 of JACQXK010000032.1, read as the reverse complement.
ACCAGATGATCATTCATAAATTTAAGGGCAAGCTTGATCATGTTTCTGTAATCAAGGAAATGCAGGAAGCGGTAAAAGAGGCAAAGGATTTGGGAGCGGAAAGTGTCGGAGTAAATGCTGAAGATGCTTCGCGCACAAAGATAGATTATTTGATTGAGTTTGCGATAAAGGCAAAAGAGGCCGGAGCAGACAGGATCCGTTATTGTGATACTTTGGGATGCGATTCTCCTTTTTCTATTTATGAAAGAATAAAAGTATTGGCAGAGGCGGTTCATATACCTATTGAAATTCATTGCCATAATGACCTGGGAATGGTAGTGGCAAATTCCATTGCCGGAGCAAAGGCAGCCAATGACGCCGGTGTTGATACTTACATTAACACTTGTGTTAATGGTATGGGAGAACGTGCCGGAAACGCGGATTTAGTTTCTGTGATTCTTGCAATCAGATATGGAAATGGGATGCAGAATTATTGCCTGGATGAGAAAATTGAATTGAAGGCGGCCTGGAAAACCTGTAAATATGCTTCTTATGCTTTTGGCGTTCCGATTCCGATCAATCAACCGGGGGTCGGGGCAAATGCTTTTGCGCATGAGTCGGGTATTCATGCAGACGGCGCTTTAAAAGACAGGCGCAATTACGAGCTTTATGATTTTGAAGAATTAGGGCGCGGGGAACCGGAAATAATTGAAACCGGGCGCAAGATTACTGCCGGAGAATATTCCGGGATCAAAGGTTTTAGGAATGTTTATGAGAAATTAGAACTTGAGTTTCATGATGAAAAAGAAGCAACTGAGGTTTTGGAACTTGTGCGTTATGCCAATGTGCACAATCAAAAACCCCTGGTTGATGATGAGCTAAAATTTATTGCGAAATATCCTGAGCAGGCGCGCAGGATATTTACAATGTCACCGTGAATTGAGGCTGGTTAATTGGTGAGTGGTGAGTAGACCAATTAACCAGTTAACCAATTAACTAATTAACCAATTATGAATATTGTCTTAGTGGGCGCACAGTGGGGAGATGAGGGCAAGGGTAAGATTATAGACATTTTGTCGCGTAAGGTAGACTATATTGTGCGCTATCAGGGCGGAAACAATGCCGGGCATACTGTAGTAGACGGGAAGAAAGAATATATCTTCCATTTATTGCCGTCTGGTATATTGCATAAAGGGAAAATCTGTTGCATAGGCAATGGCGTTGTAGTGGATCCAGCAGTTTTATTAAAAGAAATTAGCGCTATAGAGAACTCTGGTATTAATGTTGATGGCCGCTTAAAAATTTCTTCATTGGCGCATGTGATTATGCCGTATCACAGGATCCTTGATCAGCTGCGCGAAACCAAGCGTTCCAACAAGATCGGTACTACCGGGCGCGGTATCGGGCCGTGTTATGCTGATAAAATTAATCGTTGCGGCATACGTATGATTGATTTGATCAATCCCAAGGTGCTGGCTGAGAAATTGCGTGATAATATTAATGAGAAGAACGAGATCTTTCAGAAGGTTTATTCTCATCAGGGATTCAGTTTTGAACTTGTCTATAAAGAATATTTGAATTACGGAAAGTTGTTTTCCAAATATATTTTTAATTGCGTACTTTTATTAAATAATGCTACGGATAAGAATAAAGATATTCTTTTTGAAGGCGCCCAGGGGACATTTTTAGATATTGATTTCGGGACATACCCTTTTGTTACTTCTTCGTCAGCGACTTCCGGAGGAGCTTGTATCGGAACCGGAGTGTCTCCGGTTAAAATTGACAAAGTTCTGGGTGTTGCCAAGGCATACACTACTCGTGTTGGCGAAGGGCCGTTTCCTACGGAGTTCTCGGAAGATTTTTCTGAAACCATGCGTTCAAGGGGAAATGAATTCGGAGCCACTACCGGTAGGCCCAGAAGATGCGGATGGTTTGATGCAGTCATGACAAAAGAAGCTGTTATGTTAAATGGGATTACAGAGCTTGCAATTATGAAGATGGATGTTTTAGACGGCCTTAGCTCAATCTGTGTTTGCACCGGATATAAATATAAAGGTAAGTTGTTCAAGGAATTCCCGCATGATCTGGAAGTGTTAAAGAATGTTGTTCCTGTATATAGAAAAATGCGCGGCTGGGACAAAACAGTAAATAAGCCCTTGAGTTATGCTAATTTACATCGTAACGCAAAAGACTATTTATCTTACTTGCAGGATACCTTAGCAGCAAAAATCACCATGGTCTCTGTCGGTTCTTCTCGTCAAGATACGATTTTTGTTAAGTAAGTAACAGAGTTGATTTTACTTGACTGATAAATTTGCCTGTGTTATATTAATTTCACAAATATTTGTTTCTTAAAAAAAGGAGAAGAGTTTATGGAAAGAAGGGCCTTGCAATTAGTTTTTATAATTTTTTTAGGTATAGCTTTGTCTGGCTGTACGGTTATTTTTCAAAAAGGCCGTCGCTCGGATATCCAGAAAATAGAACAATTACAGTCAGAAGTAGATGAATTGACACAGGCTAAAAGGCTTTTAGAGGAAAGGCTTGGTAACGAGATCCAGGACCAGCAGGTAAAATTGCAAATGATGGAAAAGGGCCTTGTGATTACCGTCGTAGGAGACCTTTTGTTTGATTCCGGTAAAGCCAAGATCAAATCACAGGCATACCCAATTTTGGACAAGGTTTCAGTAATTTTGCAGCAGAATGTTCCTGAATTTAATGTAGGTATTGAAGGGCATACCGATAATCAGCCTATTGCACATTCTGCATGGAAATCAAATTGGGAATTATCTACTGCGCGCGCGTTGAGTGTTTTACATTACATGGCAGATGAGAAAGGCGTTTCTCCGAACCGCCTCTCTGCAATTGGTTATGGTGAATTCCGCCCGGTTGCAAGCAATGATACAAAGGCAGGCCGCCAGGAAAACCGCAGGGTAGAGATTGTAATTTTGCCTCAGGTTACCAAGGTAAAAGGGGAAAAAGCAGTAACTGCTAAGCCGGTCATGAATGAACCAACGGAGAATTTAAAATAACCAAAAGTAAGAGGCTAAAATGGAAGAGATGATGAAAAGCAGAGTGATTTTAATCCTTTCAGTTTTAAGTGTGATATTTTTTATCAGCTCGGTCAGCTCTTGCGCATCTGCCCGTCGCAATAAAGGTGAACGCGACAAGCAGATGGTGGCAAGGCTTGATTCGGAAGAAAAAATGAGCAAGTTTACGCAGGAAAAAAATAATTTGGAAGAAAAACTAAAGGCAGCGGAAACTGAGTTGGAAGAAGAAAAAGCCGCGCATCAGGCATTAAAGAAATCTTTGGTGCAGGAGCAATTGGTGAATCAGAGCTTAAAAGAAGAACTGCAGAAAGTCACCAAGCTTAAGGAAGCGCTGGAAGAGGATTTGAAAGAGGCATTAACCGGAAAATCAACCAAGACAAAGAAATAAAATGTTATAAGATGATCGTAGAGAGAACATTTTTGTTCTAAAAGGGGATACGTATCCCCTTTTTTATTGGAAGGAGGCTGGTTAGAATGGCGATAATTCGTAAATTAAAAGAAAAGGTAAAAAAGATCGCACAAAAGAAAAAGAGTGTTGCTAAAAAGAAAACAGTCGTTAAGAAGAAGCCCTCTCCAACCATTGAGTTAAAGAAAGAAATATTTGGAGCACAGGAAATTAAAGTTGAACAAACTAAATATTCACATCCTGAGCCTACCCGGGTATCGCGTTTTATGCCTCAGGAGCTTCCAGCAGGTTATGGCAAAGATAAAATAGTGCTGCAGGTGCGTGATCCTTGGTGGTTGCATGCTTTTTGGGAGGTATCCGGTTCTACGGTTGATAAGCTGCGGCAGGAATTGAAAGAAGAGTTTTCCAAATCAAAATGGATCCTGCGGGCTTATGACGTCAGTAAAATAAACTTTAACGGCAATAATGCTCACCGTTATTTTGATGTCTATATTGCCGAGGGAGCGACCAGTTGGTATATTGATACTGCAGCTCCGGGCAGGTCATGGTGTGTTGACCTGGGGTTGCTTTTACCTGGAGGAAAATTTATTACTGTTTTGCGTTCCAATATTGTAATCACTCCTCTTGACGGCCCTTCAGAAGAGACAGATGAAGAATGGATGATCCCTGAAGAATTATTCGCCAGGCTTTATGGAATGGGTTTTGGTTTAGGAAGAAGTTCTCCTATCGGAAAGGCTTGGCAGGAGAGAGTAAAGCAATCACTATGGTCGTCCGGGATAACTTCAGGCGCAAGTTTTGTAAAGAAACAGCAGAAGCAGAGAAAATTCTGGTTTAAGGTTGATTGCGAACTGATCGTATACGGAGCAACAGAACCGGATGCAAAAGTAACGGTGCAGGATAAAGAAATTAAGCTAAGGCCGGATGGGACGTTTACTTTAAGGTTTGCGCTTCCTGACGGAGAGCAGGTTATTCCCGTAAAAGCAGTTTCTGCTGATTGTATTGAAGAGCGTGTAATTACGCCGGTAGTTAATAGAAAAACTAAAACCAGCGCTTTAGTGAAAGGGTAGAGATGAATAAAGGATATCTTTGCATGGTGTTGCACGGGCATCTTCCTTTTGTCAGGCATCCTGAACACGAGGATTTTCTGGAGGAGGACTGGCTTTACGAGGCAATAACAGAGACCTATGTTCCGCTGATCTTGATGTTTGAAAATCTTACCAATGATAACATAGATTTCCGCCTGACCATGACTTTAAGCCCGACGCTAACTTCTATGCTTTCGGATTCCTTGCTGCAGGAGCGTTATTTAAAGCATCTGAATAAACTGATTGAGCTTTCCTATAAGGAAATAGAAAGGACCACCTGGCAGGGGCAGTTTCATAATCTTGCCCTGATGTATCGTGACCAGTTTTGCAAGACGCGGGATTGTTTTGAGCGTTATCACCGCAACCTGGTTAATGCATTTAAGAAATTCCAGGATATGGGGAAACTTGAAGTAATTACCTGCGGGGCAACGCACGGATATTTTCCTTTAATGGAAGCCTGCAAAGATTCTGTGCGCGCTCAGGTAAGAGTTGCCGTGAGCCATTATGAAAGTGTGTTTGGAAGGCCTCCTCGGGGTATCTGGCTTCCGGAGTGCGGCTATTATCCGGGCCACGACGAGATACTCCGCGAGGCAGGGATTCGTTATTTCTTCACTGATTCGCACGGGCTTTTACATGGGACTCCCCGTCCAAAGTATGGCGTGTTTGCGCCGGTTTATTGCAAGGGCTCTGGTGTGGCGTGTTTTAGCCGCGACCTTGAGTCTTCAAAACAGGTTTGGTCATCAGTTGAAGGCTATCCCGGTGATTATAATTATAGGGAGTTTTACCGCGATATCGGTTTTGACCTTGAATATGATTACATTAAGCCGTATATCCATCCAGACGGGATTCGTATCAATACCGGAATAAAATATTACCGGATTACCGGCACTACAAATCATAAAGAGCCATACATGCCTGAGTGGGCAAGGCAAAGGGCTGCTGAGCATGCGGGAAACTTTATGTTTAACCGTCAAAAGCAGGTGGAATATCTTTATAATTTTATGCAGAAGAAACCAATTATTGTTTCTCCGTATGATGCCGAGCTTTTTGGGCACTGGTGGTATGAAGGGCCGCAGTGGCTGGAGTTTCTTATCCGTAAAATCGCTTGTGATCAGAGTGATATTCGTATGATTACTCCCTCGGAGTACCTTGTTGAGAATCCGCGTAATCAGGTAATTAACCCTTCAATGTCCAGCTGGGGCTGGAAAGGGTATAGCGAAATGTGGCTGCAGGGTTCAAATGACTGGATCTACCGTCATCTGCATGCTGCATCTGAGAGAATGACAGAGTTAGTAAAAAGTTATCCTGATGTGAATGGGTTAGCTAAGCGCGCATTGAACCAGGCGTTACGGGAATTGCTTCTTGCGCAAAGTTCTGATTGGGCGTTTATCTTAGGCACAGGTACACATACCAGTTATGCCGAGCGCCGCACCAAGGATCATCTTTTAAGGTTTAACCGCCTTTACGAGGATGTAAAAGCAGGTGCGATTGATGAGGGATGGCTTTCTGGTGTTGAATATAAGGATAATATTTTCCCCGGGATAGATTATAAGGCACACCAGTAGGGTTGTTTGGATAGTAACTCAAATAATCCGAGTAATTCAATAATGGTTATGTTGAATAAAGAGAATATCCCTAAACATGTAGCAATTATAATGGATGGGAATGGGCGTTGGGCCAGGAATAAGGGCTTTCCGCGCACAGCAGGGCATCGCGAGGGAATTAAAAGAGTTAAAGAGATTATCAAAGCTGCCGGTGAATTAGGGGTTAAGGTTGTTACTTTCTTTGCATTTTCTGCAGAGAATTGGAGCCGTCCCAAAAAAGAGGTAGATGCTTTGATGCGGTATCTGGATAACTTTCTTGATAAAGAAATCGCAGGGCTTGATAAAAATAATATCCGTTTTATGGTTATCGGCAGGCAAGATCCGATTCCTGCCGGTTTGCTTCAAAAAATAAAAAATGCTGAGCTAAAAACAAAGAATAATTCGGGATTGACAATTGTTTTGGCCCTGAATTACGGCGCGCGGCAGGAAATTTCCGATGCCGCTAAGAAAATTGCTCAAGCTGTGATTGAAGGGAGGTTGAAAGTTAGCGATGTGGATGTGGATTTGTTTGGTAGCTATCTTTATACTAAGGGTTTGCCAGACCCTGATCTTTTGATCCGTACAAGCGGACAGATGCGCGTGAGTAACTTCTTGCTCTGGCAGCTTTCTTATGCGGAGTTTTATTTTCCTGACAAATTTTGGCCGGATTTCCGGCGAGCTGATTTTGAAGAGGCAATCTCAGAGTATCAAAAGAGAGAAAGAAGGTTTGGCGGAATAGATGCTGGTAAAAAGAGTAATTAGCGCGGTTATGCTTATAGGTATTATTATCGGCACAATCTTTGTTGATTGGTTGTGCGGGGTATTTATTACCCTTTTTATTATTGCCGGCTTGTATGAATTTTTTACAATGCTGGAAACAAAGGGTCTTAAAATATATAAGTACGTTGGTATAGCTGTCGGAGCTTTAATCCCTTTGTCAATGATCTTTCGTTTTGAGCCTACCAAAGGCTGGGAATTGTTTTTTATTGTTCTTTTATTATTGTTCCTTATTTTGATGCAGTTTCGCCGCCGGAATAATTCCGGGGTAGTAGTGGATATCTCCACCACGCTTTTTGGAATTCTTTATGTCTCATGGTTTATGAGTTTCTTGATCAAGATCAGGTTTATGCCTGACGGGCTTAGCCTTTTAGCGGCTGTTTTGTTGATTACTAAGTTAGGGGATATCGGTGCATATCTGGTGGGGGTGAAATTCGGCAAGAAACTACTTATGCCGCGTATCAGCCCGAAGAAAACTGTAGAGGGCGCATTAGGCGGATTATTGTTCAGCGTTATCGGCGCATTGATTAGTAAGGGGTTTTTGCACTTTAGCTATTTACATTTGATTGGTTTAGGAGTTTGTTTTGGGATTTTGGGGCAGCTTGGGGATTTATCCGAATCTTTAATCAAACGGGATTGTCAGGTGAAGGATTCAGGCGCAATCCTGCCGGGTATGGGCGGAATATTGGATGAAATTGACAGTTTGCTTTTTACCGCACCGGTATTTTACTTTTATTTTAGCCACGTTTTGCGTTAACCATGACTAATATTGCGGTTTTAGGCTCAACCGGATCCATTGGTCAGAGTACGCTGGAAGTGGTTAGGCAGTTTCCTGATAAATTCAGAGTAACGGCATTAAGCACAAATTCCAATGTTGATAGCATTGTAAGCCAAGCCAATGAATTTTTCCCGCGGGTTGTTTGTATCGGTGATACAAAATTTATCGGCAAGGTAAAGGGCCTGCCGCGGAATACAAAATTGCTCTTTGGAAATCATGGCCTTGATGAATTAGTGGAAGAAAGAAGTATTGATAAGATCATTCTTTCAATCAGCGGCTCTGCTGCGCTCTTACCGCTGTTAAAGGCGGTTAAGCTTGGAAAGACAATTGCATTGGCTAATAAAGAGGCCTTGGTCATGGCCGGGCACCTGGTTATGAAGGAAGCAAAAAAAACAAAGGCAAATATTTTTCCCGTTGACAGCGAGCAGTCGGCGATCTGGCAGTGCCTTAAAGGCGAGGATCCAGCGAAGCTTAAACAAGTATATTTGACTGCTTCAGGTGGGCCTTTTCTTAAGGCAAGTAGCCTGAAGATAAAAAATGCCACCCTTAAGCAAGTCTTGAGGCATCCACGCTGGAAGATGGGCAAGAAAATTACTGTTGATTCCGCTACTTTGATAAACAAAGGCCTGGAGCTTTTAGAGGCGATGTTTTTGTTTAATCTATCCAGCTCTCAGATCAAGATCCTTATTCACCCGCAAGCACTGGTGCATTCAATGGTTGAATTTGTTGACGGTGTGGTAATGGCTCAGATTTCAGCAACTGATATGCGCATTCCTATTCAATACGCGCTTAGTTATCCTGAAAGATTAGAGAGTTTATTTCCAAGTGCTGACTTTTATAAATTGAAGCAACTGGATTTTGATAAGCCTGATTTTAATAAATTTCCTGCGCTCACATTGGCATATCGGGCGGCAAATGAACTTGGCACAATGCCTTGTGTTTTGAATGCGGCAAACGAAGTTTGTGTTGAAGAGTTCCTCAAGGGTAAAATAGAATTCATTTCTATCGCAAGGATTATCGCAAAGGTTTTAGACAAGCATAAGAATAGCGCCGATTTTAATTTGGAGGATGTCTGGCAGGCTGATGCCTGGGCAAGGAATCAGGCGCGTTCGTTCATAGAAAGAGGTAAAGCATGATTAGCGTGTTAGTCTTTGTTTTTATTTTAAGTATTTTAATTGTCGTGCATGAGTTTGGGCATTTTATCGCCGCAAAAAAAATTGGTGTGCGTGTGGAAAAGTTTTCTCTCGGGTTTGGCACGCAGTTATTTAAACACAAAAAAGGAGAAACTGAGTATAGCGTAAGCGCGATCCCATTAGGCGGTTATGTTAAATTATCCGGGGATACCCCTGAAGAATTTAAGGCAAAGGAATATGAGTATCTTTCAAAGCCTGTTGGAAAGAGGTTTTTTGTAATTTTTCTCGGGCCATTATTAAATTATGTATTGGGATTTCTTTGTTTCTGGTTGATTTTTTCTGTTGGCTATCCTGCACTTACTGCTAAAGTAGGAACAGTGATGGATGGTTTTGGGGCAAAGGCAGCGGGAGTCAAGCCGGGGGACAAAGTCCTTGAGATTGACGGAGAAAAAGTAGTTTTCTGGGAGGATTTGCAAAAAATTGTTCAGTCTAAATCAGAGGCCAGCAAAGTAAGCCTGCTTATTTTAAGAGATAGCCGCCAGGAGAATATTGATGTTGTAATCAAACAGGACCAATTTAACGATGTGTTGGGGCAAAAACGTAAAATAGGCCTTTTGGGAATAACTCCTGATGATGAATTTATTACTGTTCGACACAATGTTTTAGAATCCTTTGTTTTAGGCGCTCAGAAAACATGGGAACTGACCATATTAACCTATAAAGGCCTTTGGCGCGTAATTACCGGAAAATTAGCGATAAAAGAATCTGTAACCGGGCCATTAGGGATTTTTTATATTACTTCTAAGGCGGCCCGCCTTGGTATTATTGCTGTTTTACATTTAATGGCGGTTTTAAGTATCAGTTTGGGTATTTTTAATCTTTTGCCGCTTCCGATCCTTGACGGAGGCCACATCGTGTTACTCGGGATAGAAAAGATCCGCGGAAAGATGCTGAGCCTAAAGGCAGACAGGGTTATTACCAAAATAGGGATGACCTTGATTATTTCTTTGGCGATATTTGTTACCTATAATGATATTATCAGGCTTTTTGGGGACAAGATCATTAAGATTTTTGGAAGATGATAATTAAACGCCGTAAAAGCAAGGTTGTAAAGATTGATAGAATATTTTTGGGGGGTAATCATCCGGTTGCCATCCAGTCAATGACCAAGGTCAAGGCATCTTGCGTTGAAGCAACTCTTAAGCAGATAAAAGAATTAGCTGACGCCGGGTGTGAAATTGTGCGTTTGGCAGTTAAAGATAATGAAGATGCTTCAGCGATAAAAAAGATTAAAGATAAATCAAGGCTTCCGATTGTCGCGGATATTCATTTTGACTGGCGACTGGCTTTAAAAGCAATTGATAACGGCGCAGATAAGATCAGGCTTAATCCGGGTAATATTTATAAGAAAGAAGAAATTAAATCTGTTGTCAGCGCTGCAAAGGCGTGCGGTATCCCGATAAGAGTGGGAGTGAACTCCGGATCCATTAGGAACCGCCGGGTAAATGTTGACAATATGGTTAATAGCGCGTTAGATTATATAAAGATTTTAGAGGGTTTGAAATTTTATAATACCGTAATCTCTTTAAAAGCTTCAAATATTCTTGATACTATTGATGCTTATCGCAAATGTTCAAAGCTTTGCGATTATCCTTTGCACTTGGGAGTTACTGCCACTGGTACGCCTTTTGGCGGAGCAATAAAGTCCAGCGTTGCATTGGGCGCGTTGTTGCTGGAAGGAATTGGCGATACCCTTAGGGTGTCGTTGACAGATAATTCTTTGCAGGAAGTTTTAGCGGCAAAGGCAATCTTGTCGTCTTTAGAATTACGAAATTTTGGGCCTGAAATTATCAGCTGCCCTACCTGCGGGCGCTGTGAAGTAGATTTGGTGAAAGTTGTAAGAGACTTAGAAAATCGGCTATTGACCGCTCGGGCATCGGCTCGCTCTATAAAGGTGGCCGTAATGGGTTGTGTTGTTAATGGCCCGGGAGAAGCAAAAGAAGCGGATATTGGTATTGCTTTTGGGAAGAATGAAGGATTGTTATTTAAACACGGCAAGCCCGTTAAAAAAGTAAAAGTCAAAGATTGTGTGAAAGTATTATTAAAAGAAATGGTTAGTTAAATGTTTTGGACAAAAACTTTTATTCCAACTTTAAAAGAAAATCCTCAAGAGGCTGATTCAGTCAGCCACAAACTTCTACTGCGTTCCGGGTTTGTGCGCATGCTTATGGCAGGGGCATATTCGTATTTGCCATTAGGCTTAAAGGTGTTAAATAATATTCAGCGGATCATCAGGGAAGAAATGAATTCCTGCGGGGCAAGCGAAGTGTTGCTTCCGGCATTGCAGCCATTGGAATTATGGCAGAAGACAGGGCGCGATAAGGATATCGGCGAGGTAATGATCCGTTTTGTTGACCGCAGGGGGAGAAAGATCTGCCTTGGCCCTACGCATGAAGAGATAATCACAGATTTAATCAGGAGTAATGTTTCAAGTTACAGGCAGCTTCCGGTTGTGCTTTATCAGATCCAGACTAAATTTCGCGACGAGATCCGCCCGCGTTTTGGCTTGATCAGGGCGTGCGAATTTATTATGAAGGATGCCTATAGTTTTGACCGCGATGAACAGGGGCTTGATAAGAATTATCAGGCAATGTTTGAGGCCTATAAAAAGATTTTCTCCCGCTGCGGTTTAAGAATCCTGACTACCGAGGCTGATTCCGGGGTTATGGGAGGGAAAGTTTCTCATGAGTTTATGGTCCCTGCTAAAGACGGGGAAGATGTGGTTTTATTTTGTAAAAGATGTAATCTGGCCAAAACATTTAAAGAGGATAGTACAGGATCTTGCAAGGTATGCGGACAGGAGCAGGAAAAACTAAATTGCATTGAAGTCGGGCATATTTTTAAATTAGGCACAAAATACAGCGTTGGTTTAGGAGCAAATTTTCTTGATGCGCATGGTAAACTTTTGCCCGTTATCATGGGTTGTTATGGAATCGGGGTTTCGCGCCTGATTTCGGCGGTGATTGAACAGAACAATGATGCAGACGGCATTATTTGGCCAAAAGAGTTAGCTCCTTATCGGGCGATGATCTTGCCTTTGGATGTTACTGATGTAAAAATAATGGATTTGTCCTTGGGCCTTTATAAAGAATTGCATGATTTGGGCATAGACGTTCTTTTTGACGACAGGGATGAGCGAGCAGGCGTTAAATTTAAGGATGCCGATCTTTTGGGTATCCCTTTGCAGTTAATTATCGGGAAGAATTCTTTAAAAGATAATTTAGTTGAATTAAAAGTGCGCTCAACTAAAGAGAAGATTATCAGCCCGAGGGCTGAAATAGTGCAAGAGATCAAGAAGCGAATATAACATAAATTAGGGGTTGTAAATGGACAGGCAGGAAATAATTAACCAGCTTACGAATATTCTTGAAGGTTTTCTGAAAGATAAAGGTTTTGATTTAGTTGAGGTTATCTACAGGCAGGAAGGAAGGGATCTTGTCTTAAGGATCTTAGTGGATAGGCTTGAGGGCGGGATAACCATAGATGAATGTGCAGATATTAACAGCGCAATTGGCATAATGCTTGAAGAGAAAGCTATTTTGGAGAATGATTATATCCTGGAGGTTTCTTCTCCGGGGCTTGACCGCCCGCTAAAAACAAAAAAGGATTTCTTGCGCTGCTTAAATAAAGATGTCCGTTTCTTTTTGAGAGAGCCTGTAAATGGCAAGTTGGAATGGTTCGGGAGAATTTCCGGAGTTGATGAAACAAACGTTGGTGTAGAAATACAAGGGGATATTATTAAGATAGATTATTCTAATATAAACAAGGCAAGACAGGAATTATTTTAACAGGTGTCTATTTCAGATTAGCAAAACTACAAACAGAGAGGTTGATATGAGTCAGGAGTTATTGGCAATTATAGAACAAATTGAGAGAGAAAAAGGGATCAAAAAAGAAGTTTTGATTGATGCAATTCAAAGCGCGTTACTGAGCGCGGCCAAAAGAGTGATTGATTTAAAGCCCGACGAGGAATTAAGGGTTGAACTTGATCCCGGGACCGGGAAAATCAAGGCTTTTCGCAATAATGCCGAGATAACAAATATTGATTTTGGGCGTATTGCCGCTTCTACTGCGCGTCAGGTAATTATTCAGAAAATGCGCGAAGCAGAAAAGGATGTGGTATTCAATGATTTTCAGGGCAAGGTCGGTGAGATCGTTAGTGGCGGGGTGTATCGTTTTGAAAAAGGCAATATCATAGTGGATCTTTTGGGAAAAGCAGAAGGGGTATTGCTTAAGCGCGAACAGTCCCCGAAAGATGATTTTAAACAAGGCCAGCGTATACGCGCGTTTGTGGCAGAGGTAAAAAAAGAAACCCGTGGCCCGCAGATTATTCTTTCAAGGACACATCCTAATTTTGTCAAAAAACTGTTTGAATTGGAAGTCCCTGAAATATACGAGGGTATTGTGGAAGTAAAATCAATTGCGCGCCAGGCAGGCGAAAGGACAAAGATCGCAGTCTGGTCAAAAAATGAAAAAGTTGATTCTGTTGGCGCATGTGTGGGTATGCGCGGAAATCGCGTAAGAAATATCGTTAATGAATTACAGGGTGAAAAGATTGATATCGTCCGTTATAATGAAGATATCCGCGAGTATATCAAGGCTGCGCTTTCTCCTGCGGAGGTTGCTGAAATTAAGCTGGATAAAGAAAAGCTTAAAGCAGAAGTAATTGTTAATGATGACCAGTTGTCGCTTGCTATTGGCAAACACGGGCAGAATGTGCGCCTTGCCTCAAGGCTTATCGGCTGGGAATTGGATATCCGCACAAAGGATACCGCAGCTAAAAAGCAGGAGTTGGCTGATAAAATAACTGAGCCTCAGGAAGAAGCGGTTGAGGCAGAGAAAGAATCTTCACTTGCGCAGTTAGACGGCGTGGGAGACAAAACTATAGAAAGCCTAAAAGAATCCGGGATAAAGAACGTTGAAGATATTCTAAATGCTGGTATTGATGGTTTGACTAAAATTAAGGGTATCGGTGAGAAAAAAGCCGAGAAAATAATTAAGCAGGCAAAAAAAATAAAATCGTGAAAGAAGGATTAGTCTATGGTAAAGGCGAAAGCAGAAAAGGCAGTGCATAAGAAAACAGGCGAGGTAAAAATAAAGAAGGTTCTTGTTAAGCCGGCTGCAGAAAAGAAAGCAGCTTCTAAAGCGGGCCTTGTTAAAAAGGCTACAGCAGTCAGGGCAAAAAAGACAGAACATATTATGTCAAAGGCCAAGCCGGTAATAAAAAAAGAAGTTAAGCATGAACATGCTGTTGAGCATGTTTCTCATGAAGTTAGCCCGCATAAAATAAATACTGAAGTTTTGAAGCACAAGCCTGTTGAACCAAAAGTTATCTTAAAGCCTGTTGAAGAAAAGATTGTTTCAAAGCAAGTTCCGCAAAAAGTTACCCAGAAAATTGTTGAACAAAAAGCAACTTTAAAGCCTGCGGCTACAACTGAGCAAAAACCAAAGGTTGAAGAGGCCGTTCAATTAAAGCCGAAAGTTGCGGAAGTGCCAAAAGAAGTACCTGCTACTGTTTTGTCCAAGCCTGAGCAGGAAATGAAAGAACTGGAACTTGAATTGCCTGTAACTGTCAAGGACTTGTCTATAAAGCTGCAGGAAAAACCTTCTACAATAATTAAAACCCTGATGGATATGCGGGTGATGTCCGGGATAAATCAGGGGTTGGATGAGCAGGTTGTGGCAAAGTTAGGAGAAAAATACCATTTCAAAATAAAAAAAGCTCCGGATAAAGAAGAGTTGATTTTGCGTGTTCATCAAAAGGAAGATGATGTAAAGTTATTGCTTCCGCGCGCACCGATTGTCACTTTTATGGGCCATGTTGATCATGGTAAGACCTCACTTCTTGATGCGATCAGAAAGACTAAAGTTGTTGATTCTGAACATGGCGGTATTACACAACATATCGGAGCATACCGGGTCAAGCTTGAACACGGGGAGATTACTTTCTTGGATACGCCAGGCCATGAAGCTTTTACTGCTATGCGCGCCAGAGGAGCAAGTGTAACGGATCTGGTGGTTTTAGTGGTGGCGGCTGACGACGGGATTATGCCTCAGACAGAAGAAGCCATTGATCATGCCCGTGCCGCAGGGGTGCCTATTATTATCGCTCTAAATAAGATTGATAAGCCTCAGGCAAACCCGGATATCGTGAAGAAACAGCTGGGTAAATTTGATCTTGCTCCTGAGGACTGGGGAGGTAAAACTATTGTTGTGCCGGTGTCTGCAAAAACAGGCGTTGGTATTGATAATCTTCTAGAAATGATTTTACTTGAGGCGCAGATGCTGGAGTTAAAGGCTAACCCCCATCGTCTTGCCCATGGCGTGGTAATTGAAGCAAAAATGTCTAAAGGCAGAGGGCCGGTCGCTACTCTTTTGGTACAAAACGGAACACTGCATTTAAATGAAAATATTATTGTTGGAAAACTTTTCGGGAAAATCCGTGCTATGTTTAATGACCGCGCTCAGGCGGTAACTTCTGCAGGCCCCGGGCATCCGGTTGAAGTTTTAGGGATCTCTGAAGTGCCTGTTGCAGGGGAACAATTTTTTGTTATCAGCGACGATAAAGAAGCAAAAGAGATTGCTCAAATCCGCGCGGAAAAAGAACGCCAGCGCGATATGAAAGTTGTAAAAAGGGTGAACCTTGAAGAATTGCATGCTCAGATACAAGAAGGAAAAATTAAGGAATTGAAGATCATTATTAAGGCGGACGTGCAGGGGTCGCTGGAGGCAATCAAAGAAACTTTGCGTAAGCTTAATGTCTCTGAAATAAAGATTGATATAATCCATACAGGTGTCGGAAGCATCAATACTTCTGATGTTGTCCTTGCTATGGCCTCAAACGCGCTTATCCTTGGGTTTAATGTTAGCATGGATTCCCTTGCCCGCGAGCAGGTGTCCAAGGAAGGCGTGGATGTAAAGACTTACAATATTATTTATGAGCTTGCCAATGATATAAAGGCTGCTGTGGAAGGCATGCTTGAGCCTAAATTTAAGAAGATCTTTATTGGCCGGGCAGAAGTAAGAAAAGTATTTAAACTTACCAAAGCAGGAGCTGTTGCAGGGTGCATTGTGGTGAAAGGTAAGATTAATCGTAATAATACGGTTAGTGTTGTGCGCAATGGAGATGTTATTCACGAGGACAAGCTCTCATCTTTAAAACATTTAAAAGATGATGTGCGCGAGGTTAGCGACGGTTTTGAATGCGGTATAGTGGTTGGAGGGTTCGTTGATTATCAGGTAGGCGATTTGATTGAGGCCTATGATTTGGAGAGAATAGCGAGGAAGCTGTAATTTAACAACTTGTAAATTACCAATTACGAGATTTCATCTATGAATAAGCGAATATTAAGCGGAATGCGTCCGACTGGCAGCCTGCATCTGGGGCACTTGGCCGGAGCATTAGAAAATTGGATTAAGCTTCAGAAAGAATATGATTGTTTTTTTATGGTGGCAGACTGGCATGCTCTTATGGGAGAGTATGAGGCGCCGGAGAATATATCTGATTATGCAATAGATAATGTGATTGACTGGTTGGCAGCAGGCATTGATCCTGAGAAATCCACTATTTTTATTCAATCGCAGGTCCCTGAGCATCTTGAGCTGCACATGATCTTTTCCTGTTTTACTCCTCTTGGTTTATTGGAGCGCTGCCCGACATATAAAGAGCAGTTGCGCGAGGTAAAAACCCGTGACCTGCATACGTATGGCTTTCTTGGTTATCCGGTATTGCAGGCAGCAGACATTATGCTTTACAAGGCAGATGCTGTTCCCGTAGGAGAGGATCAATTGCCGCATCTGGAATTAACCCGGGAAATTGGCAGGCGGTTCAATCTTCTTTATAAAACAAAGGTTTTGCCTGAGCCAAAAGCTATTTTAACCAAGCACCCGCGTCTTCTTGGGCTTGATAACAGAAAGATGAGTAAGAGTTATAATAATGCCATAAATATTTCTGATTCTGATGGAGTGATCATGAAAAAAGTGTCTTCTATGATTACTGATCCTAAGAGGATAAAATTAGCTGATCAGGGCCATCCGGATATATGCAATGTTTATTCCTATTATGAAATATTTGCTCCTGAAAAAAAAGATGAAGTTAGGGACTGGTGCGAAAATGCAAAGTTGGGATGCACTGAATGCAAGAAGCGTTTGGCCGCGGCTATTTTGGATTATTTAAAGCCTGTGCAGCTGAAAAGAAATGAATTGTTGCAGGATACTTCTGTGGTTCGTAAGATTCTTGATAACGGCAGGCAAAAGGCGCGTGAAGCAGCAGCGAATACCATGGCCGATGTCAGGCGGGCAATGAAAATATAAAATGGCATATAAAATCAAAATAGAGATGTTTGAGGGCCCTTTGGACCTTTTGTTATATCTGGTAAAAAAGGATCATTTAAACATCTATGATATTCCTATAGCGCAGGTTACCGAGCAGTATTTAAAATATCTTGATCTGATGCAGCTTTTAGATTTAAATATTGCGGGGGAATTCTTGGTGATGGCTGCGACCCTGATGCAGATTAAGTCAAAGATGCTTCTTCCTGTAGAAGTTTCGTCGGAGCAAGAGGAGCAGGAAGATCCGCGCGAAGAGCTGGTTAGGCGCCTGTTAGAGTATGAGAAATTTAAAGAAATAGCAGAATCTTTGCGTCAGAAGGAATTAGAGCAGCGGGAAGTGTTTAAACGGCCAAAGGTGGAGCTTGAGAAAGAAATTGAAGAGAAAAAGGAGATGTATTTTGAAGCAAGTATTTTTGATTTGATCAATGCTTTTTCTTCAGCGTTAAAAGATATCCCCAAAGAGGTTTTTTATGAAGTTATTAAGGATGAGTTTAGCATTGACCAGAAACTGCATGATTTATTGCATTTACTTTTAATCAGGCAATCGGTGCGAATCTCTGAGTTATTCAATAAGGCAAAGAATAAACTTGAGGTTATTGTTACATTCCTGGCGATCCTTGAATTGATCCGCATGAAAGAGGCAAGAGCCTTGCAAAAGGATTTGTTCTCGGAGATAGAGATTTCCCGTAACAGGGAAAATATTATTCCTTATGAGCGAAGAGACGAGGCAGACGCTGCTCAAGGGCAGCAGAATAGTCAGTGACGTAAAGGAATCTGAAGAGGATTTAGTTTTAAATATCTCTTTAAGGCCCAAGAAATTGCTTGAGTTCGTCGGGCATAAGGAGATTGTTGACAGCCTTAAGGTTTCTATCCAAGCGGCAAAGCAAAGAAAAGAGCCGCTTGAACATGTTCTCTTAAGCGGCCCTCCGGGGTTGGGCAAGACCAGCCTTTCTCATATTATTGCCCATGAAATGGGCTCAAAAATCACCGCAACCTCCGGCCCTGCGATTGCCCGTGCAGGTGACCTTATCGGTATTCTTACTAATCTTGAAAAAGGGGATATTCTTTTTATTGACGAGATACACCGGCTCTCCAAAGTGGTGGAGGAGTTTTTGTATCCGGCAATGGAGAATTTTCAGATTGATTTTGTTATTGATAAGGGCCAGTACGCTAGGACAATTAAATTTAATCTTAAGCCTTTTACATTAGTCGGTGCGACAACAAGAAGCGGGCTTCTTGCTTCGCCTTTACGCAGCCGTTTCGGGATCTTTTATCATCTTGATTTTTATAATGTTGATGACCTTTCTAAGATCATCAAGCATTCTGCCAAGTCTTTGGGCGTTGGCATAGATGATGATGCTTCCCAAGAGATTGCACGACGAGCTCGCGGCACGCCAAGAATTGCAAATCGGCTCTTGCGCAGGGTGCGCGATTATGCGCAGGTGGCAAAAATAGAGAAAATTAATCTTGAGATTGCAGCAAAGACATTAAGTGAACTTGGCATTGATACGGCAGGGCTTGATGATCTGGATCGCAAGGTATTAAAACTTATTTTGACAACTTATAACGGCGGCCCTGTGGGGGCTGAGTCAATTGCAGCAAGCCTTAATGAGGAAGTTGATACTATTGTTGATACTGTTGAGCCGTATTTATTAAAGGCAAGTTATTTAAAACGTACTTCCCGCGGCCGCCTTGCCACTAAACTTTGTTACGACCATTTCGGGATTAAATACGAGAAGCAAGAGGAGATGTTCTAAAATATAAATTTTCTGGATTTCTTTGTTCTTAAGCAGAGTTTTATTTTTATGGGTCCTGCCGAGGCGTGTTTTCGCAGGAACGCTTGTTTTGCCCCAGCGTGGCAAAACTGCGCTCGGCTTCAGCCCCTCACTCTCGCAGATAAATTGATAGCGGGCGAACCATGCCCGTTCGGGGCTTCAGACGTCCTGCTCAAATCGCGCCTCGTCACCCATAAAAATAAAACTCCGAGTATTAAGCAACAAAAGTCTCCTGTGAGCACACAATCAGAGATTTTTTGGCATCGCTATATCTACTAGTGTGCAAGGCTTTGCGGCGAACGAAAGTACACAGGTTTTGC
>JACQXK010000070.1 GCA_016208765.1 Candidatus Omnitrophota bacterium | reverse complement strand
TCATCCGAGCAAGCCTGCTTGCCAACTCACCACTTCCTCCTTCTTCTAAGAGAATAGCAAAGGCAACTTTTGGATTTTTAACCGGGCAGAACCCTACGAACCAACCATAGCTCTTACCCAATTCAGTTTGGGCTGTTCCTGTTTTTGCTGCTACGGTTAAATCTGGTATCCAGGACGCATGTCCTGTGCCTGATTCATCTTCTACAGCTTGAGTCAATCCTCTCTTGACTATAGAAATCGTCTGATCTGAGATGGACAATTTTTTAGGAGTAGATAAATCACTCGACTTAACCCCATTAGAAATTTTGTTTTTCCTGTTAAGATTGGTATTTCTAACGGGGTTAACTAAATGGGGCTGAACTAATTTTCCTCCGTTAGCTATAATTGAGATCATCCTCACCGCCTGGATAGGTGAAACTAAGATATATCCCTGGCCGATAGAGAGGTTTGCTGTCTCGCCCTCATACCACCTCTCTCCCTGGGTTAACATCTTCCAAGTTTTACTTGGCATAAAACCCTTTGCTTCTCCTGGCAGCTCTAATTTAGTCAATTCTCCCAAGCCAAATCTATTTGCATATTCGTATAATTTATTTACCCCTAATTTTAACCCCAACTGATAAAAAAATATATTACAAGAGTGAGTTAATGCACTCCTTATATCTTCCTGTCCGTGTCCATCTTTTTTCCAACAATGAAATTCTCGCTCGCCAATACGTAAGCTGCCTCCACAAAACAAGACGCTATCATCTTTTATCTTTTTATCCTCTAAGCCAGCAACGGCAACCAGAATCTTAAAGATAGAACCGGGAAGATACTGACCACTGATAGCTCGATTTAACATTGGTGAGCGTGGATCCCTTAAGAGGCTATTAAGTACTGATTTGGTAATCTTAGGTTTTATAAATATATTGGGATTAAACCTTGGGAAACTAGATAAGGCAAGAATTTCACCTGTGCAAGGATCCATCACTATTATTGCGCCTCGCCTATTAGTCTGGGATAATAAATTATCTAAGATTTTCTGTATCCTTATATCTATAGTCAATTGCAAATCATTGCCCTTTTGAGGTTCTTTATATCCTAAGATGGCATTAAAACGGCCCAGATTATCTACTTCAATTTGAATACCACCATCTTTACCCCGTAAGTAATCATCGAAAAACTTTTCAATACCGAAACGACCCACTAAATCTTTTGCCTTATATCCATAGTCCTTCCACTTAGCAAGTGTGGGTTCGTCAATCTCTCCTAAGTAACCTAAGATATGGGAGGCGGCCTCACCGTAAACATAATGTCGAAAAGGACGCGCACGGACCTCTATGCCTGGCAGTTCTAGTTTAAGTTCTTCTAAAATAAACGCCTTATCTTTCGGAATATCTTTAACTAATGTCAGTGGAGCAAAAGGAGCGAGATACCTTTCTTTAAAATCTTGATGCAAATCTTCTTTGGAAACCCCTAAGATTTGACTTAAGCACCTTAAGGTTTTATCTTTATTGACGACTTCCTCAGGGATAACGAAACAATCAAAAGAGATTCTATTATCGACTAAAATTTTACCGTTGCGCTCATATATTATGCCTCGGGGCGCTGGTATAGGAACTAAACGGATTCTGTTTTTCTCACTAAGTTTGTAATAAAATGGGCCTTTGAGAAGTTGCGTATAACCTAAACCGAGAGTTAAAAGCAGAAATGATGAGAAGACGATAATATTGAATACCTTGAGTCTTGGCATAGTTTAAATCCCAATAATTACCAATAACTACCAAATCCCAATACAAATTGACTCATATTAAATGTTACCTAATGACAAATAACAAAGCACAAAATTCAAAATAAATCTAAATCACATGTACTGACCCCCATTTGTCAAGGGTTAGTTTTAGTAGTAAGTAACAGTTGTTCTTTTTCAAATTGAACCGGCGTCTTTTAACCCAGAGAGGAATGCGGATAGTCGCTGTTGTAGTTGGTTATCCAGTTCTTTAAGTCTTCTTCAAGTTCAAAGGGCATCTGCCACTCTTTGAGCCAGATTAAGTCTTCTTTCATGGTACGAATTACTCTTTCGGTATCAGCGTTGCCTTTGGGATTATCGTAGCAGGTGAAGATCTGCTTAATCTCTAAGACAGAAGCTGCCTGCATAAATTTTGTAGAGGTTGGCTGCGAGCCGTTATCTGAGATTA
>JACQXK010000066.1 GCA_016208765.1 Candidatus Omnitrophota bacterium | reverse complement strand
TGTGTGCCCAAACGACTTCATTTCTGCTACCCTATCCCTCTCTTCAAGACTCATGTGCTTGTATCTCTTTTCCATATCCACCCAGAGTACCAGCTATAAGGCTGTTTCTCCAAGTGTTGCACTTCCTCATTGAACTGGGGTTGGAAAATATAAGCATTTTTGGTTATTGGTATGTTAAAATTTAAAAAGTGGAATGATAATCCAACAAGCTTACTAAAATAAGTTAGGCAACCATTGAAATAACCGCAGATAAGTAAGTAGAAGTCTGTCAATTAACCCGTATTCAGGGAGAGCTTATGAAAAAAGTGATCGTTACGACTACAATTAATCCACCAACAGAAGCGATATTGCGATTTCAAGCTTTAATGGACTGGGAACTTGTTGTTATTGGCGATTTAAAAACTCCTAAGGATTATAAGTTAGAGCGTGGCATATATATGACGCCTGAAGAACAGGAAAAATATGATAAAGAACTTTCGGATGCCATAGGCTGGAACTGCATACAGCGCAGGAACTTCGGCTTACTTTTAGCGCATGACATGGATGCAGATATTGTTGCCGTAGTTGACGATGATAACATCCCCTACAAATACTGGGGAAAAGATCTTATGGTCGGTAAAAGTGTTGAGGTAAATTTTTATGAAACCGATTTGCCGGCTTTTGATCCAATTGGAGCAGCTAATGAAAAAAGGTTATGGCATAGAGGCTTTCCTCTTCAATTAATTCCTAAACGAGACTATACTCGCAAGTCACGCGTTTCTGTTAATGTTGATGTGCAGGCTGATTTTTGGAATGGAGATCCAGATATTGACGCGATTTGCAGAATGATCGAAGCGCCTGAATGCAAGTTTGACGAATCATGTTTCCCTATTTCAAGCAACAAGCTGTCGCCTTTTAATTCTCAGAATACTTTTATTAAAGGGTCTATTTTGAAAAACTATTTTCTGTTTCCTCATATAGGAAGAATGGACGATATATGGGCTTCTTATTATATGCAGGCAAAGGGCGCGCGAGTAGTTTATGGAAAGGCGTCTGTATATCAGGCGCGAAATGAACACGATTTGATTAAAGATATGAAGCAGGAATATTTAGGATACGAAAACAACATGAAGCTTGTGCAGGACTTGGCTGTTGACCCCGAACGGATTGTTAATTATTTGAGCGAGAGATCAATACAGGCTTTCAAATTGTATAGGAGACACTTTAAGAATGTATAAAGTATTGGTTACAGGTGGCGCAGGGTTTGTTGGACGCCATGTGACGCGCAAGTTGTTGGAAAATGGGAATGAAGTACACTGTGTTGATAATGTTGCGCCTATGACCGGTGGCATTCACCCTGAGGATTCTTGGCCTTTGTTTAACCCACTTGATTATTCGAGATTTTATTTTTATCATGAAGATTGCCGTGAATATTTCAAATATGTCAAAGATACGGATTTTGATTACGTATTTCATCTTGCAGCAATGGTAGGCGGTCGTTTAATGATAGAAAATAATCCATTGGCAGTTGCTGACGACCTTTCTATTGATGCTGAATACTGGCAGTGGGCTGTCAAGACGAAACCTAAAAAAACGTTATGCTTTAGTTCAAGTGCGGCATATCCGATTAAATATCAAACCAGTGAATATTACACTCTGCTTAAAGAAGATATGATTACATTTGATGGACACATTGGAATGCCCGATATGACTTATGGATGGGCGAAACTAACATGCGAATATTTGGCGCTTCTTGCATATAAAAAACACGGACTCAAATCTGTAGTTTACCGGCCATTTTCCGGTTATGGGGAGGATCAGGATGATACTTATCCGTTTCCGAGTATTTGTAAAAGGGTGCTTCAACATAAAGGAAAAGCGGTGATTACAGTTTGGGGAAGCGGCAGACAGATGCGAGACTTTATTCATATTGATGATTGTGTTGAGGGGATGTTTAAAACCATGGATAAGGTTGATGACGGCGGCGCAGTCAATCTTTCCACAGGTATTTATACAAGTTTTATTGATTTTGTGAAAAAAGCGGTTGAGATATGCGGTTATACAGCCGAAGTACATGGAATGTCGGATAAACCAGAAGGGGTTTTTGCACGTGCTGGCGATACACGAAAGCAAAAAGAGCTTGGTTTTATCTATTCTATTGATTTAAAAGATGGTATTGAAAGGGCGTTAGAATATTACTCAAAAACGGCATGAGTTTAAACGAAATAAATAACAGAAAACTATTATGGTATGCAATACCAGCTATTATTTTTTATAGTGCGTTATACTTTTTTCGCGGGATGCCTTTTACAGATGATTCTTTTATCGGATATCGCTATGCTGTAAATTGGGCATCAGGCTATGGGCCTGTGTACAATGTTGGCGAATATGTGGAAGGCTTTACGGACCCCTTACGGATTGCACTTCTGGCGGCTGGCGTTTATTTTTCTCTTGACCCTGTCAATTTTGCTCCGCTCCTGAATTTATTTGTAGGCGTTATCTGCTTTTTTCTTATAAGTTATTTGTGCGGGTTTATATCATTTTCGAGCCCCCGTTTAATGGCTGTTATTCTTCCGCTTTTTTGCGCATTTTCTTATGGATTCTATTACCACAGCGCTACTGGAATGGATACAGCCCAATTTTCATTGGGCTTATTGCTTTGTATAGTTTCTCTCTATAGAAGCAAAAATACAGCCGATTACCTTTCGGCCATCCCTTTCTTAGCTCTTTTAAACATTATCAGGGCAGATGGATTTATCTATGGGTCTATTTTACTTATTGTCCTGACGGTTTTTATTTTTTTGGAAAACAGGAAAATACCTCGTAAGCTCCTGCTCACAATAGCAGTATTTACATGTTGGACAGCAACGCTTTTCATTATACGGTATAACATTTTCAATGAATGGGTGCCGACAACAATAATATCAAAGGCATATGCGTCTTTTGAGATAAAAAAGGCGGTCTTTGATGGTGATTTTCAGGCTTTGAAGCGGTTCATTTGGGTTATTTTTAGAGGCATACAATATGTGTCCCCCCTATTTTTTGTCGGAGCATGGATTCCTTTTATCGTTCTTTTAAGGGATAAAGATAAAAAGAACGATCTTTTACTGTGGCTGTTCGCGTCTCTTATAGCAATAAACGTGATAGTATCTATCTGGGCAGGGGGAGATTATTTTTTCCACAATCGTTTTAATGTCCAGGTTTTGCCAATGGTTATTATTTTTACAGCATGGTCAATAGATTTATTAATTAAGAAATATTGGGACAACTCATTTAGAAACAAAGTATTAATGACAGGTCTAATAATTTTGATATTTTCCAGTTGGATTGTTTTTTTCGTAAAACCTTCTTTTTTTGTGAAAAAATATGGTGCAGTAAAAGGAGTTTTATATCGTCAGGAAATAGGTATGCTTTTGCGTGATACGCCTGTTGCAACTATATTGCTTACTGATATGGCAGGTATAGTTCCTTACTATGCTGGGTCTCGTGTTTACGTAAGGGATCTTTATGGGTTTACAGACCTTCATAACGCAAAATATGGAAATGTTTGGTGCATACCTGAAAGAGAAATATCAGGAATATGCGGCAGGGGGGATTTTAATTATTCCTACAGCGCTCCGTTTGATATTATCATTTACGGTTCTAACACGATTCTTAGAGAGTTATTGTCTTTTTGCAAGACACATCCCACAACCTGTAATGAATATCAGTTTCTCATGAAAGACGAATGGCTAAGGGAAGAGATATTTGTTGTTGCAAGTATAAATCATCCTGTTACAAAGACTCTTATAAATAAATTTAATCTTACTCCTCTGACAGTTAACAACGATCTGTTTAATATAATTGATAAGTATAGATAAACATTATCCTGTTTTGATGCATATCCTGAAAATTTTCCTTGTAGTCTCCGGAATCATCGGTATTCTAACTGCAGCAATACTTGCTCCCGATTTAGTTTTAAAATATATATCTTCTGACGGGATTATTACGACTGAAGGCTATGAGGCAATTAGTCAATTGCGGATATTTTCATTCCTCTTCGGGTGTTTTCTGCTCGTATCAGGCATTTTATTAATTAAGTTCCATGAGCGTGTACAAACTTTTTTAAAGCGTCCCGCCGGCACAGTGTTTATATTAATTTCCTGTTGGATATTGCTCGCATTTATAAATTTTCTAATGAAAAAAATGGGCATGGGCATTGGGACGCCTAATTTTTTTCCCTTCTCTGAAGTTTATGGACCAAGGATACAACCGTCAGGTTTGCTGTATTCTGTTTTATTTCTCATAATTTTATTTTTGTCACTGAAGTATCACGCGCGCTTCAATGTCGTTCATGTATGGGGAACCGGATTGTTATTAATTATATTCGGCAATCTTACGCAAGGCGGGATAGAGGAAGCTTTTTATAAACCCGTTAACGCTCCCTTTTATTATTTAGGCGAGCCCAATTTTCAGCAGTACTATCATGACGCAATTAAAATTACTGATTGGCGCGAATGGCTTCATGGCTTTAACGCAAACCAGTTACACTTATTGCAGCACACCAGGACCCACCCCCCTTTTGCGGTCCTGCTATATTATCTCCCCCTTCGGCTGTCAAACAATAATGTCCCGTTTATAGCCGTTTTTTTTACGTTGTTGTCAAGTTGTTCAATAATCTTTATTTTCCAAATGATGAAAGCGCTTGGGTTAGCCAGACAGCGGGCCTCGCAGTTCGCCCTACTTTTTTCAGTTGTTCCGGCATATAACATTTACAGCGCAGTAAGCCTTGATGGTGTAATAGTCAGTATCAGCGCCTTGTTTATTCTTGGGATGGTTACGTTGATCAGAGACAGGATGAATTTAACAGGAATATTGCTCTTTGTGTCCGGCCTATTATTGACGGACCTGCTTACTTTCAGCGGTATATTTTTGATTGCTACAGCCGGTTTGGTTGCGCTGCGAGAAATGATTTTCAGCAAAAACCGCAATATAATGCTGATTCTGTTAATCAGTTTATTTGTAATGTTATTGACTCATTTTTATATGTTACATTCTTATGGATATAATCACATACAGGCATTTCTTACTGCATCTAATACTGAGCCTTTAAGTCTTAACAGTGCTCTTGCGTATGTGATGACCCGGCTTGAAAACATAGCCATGCTGTTAATATTTTTGTCATTCGGCATTCTCGCAGTGTTGCTCCGTCCGGAGTTCCTGAAGCTGCGCATATTCGATCTGCGTGACGGAATTAATTCCGTTTTTTTTGCGGGTCTTATCCCCCTGCTTTTATTCCTTTTGATGGGGGGATTATATACGGGTGAGATAGCCAGGATATTTTTGTTTATTTGTCCTTTCTTTTTCCTGCTTCTTAGAAATGTCGATGAGACTACAATTCGATTCATGATTGCTGCCGCCGGAATACAGACATGCATTATGCAGACCTTCGGAGGATATTTCTGGTGATCCGAGGCAGAGACTCAAAACGTTTGCTTTCAATAGATGTGTTCAGAGGCATTACGCTTTTCGGTATGCTTCTTGTAAATAACCAGGGGAGTCTGGATATCTATCCATTTCTGGAGCATGCGAGATGGAATGAATGGTCGTTTGCGGACCTGGTCTTCCCTTTCTTTTTATTTATTGTAGGCGTGGTAATGCCGTTTTCTTTCTCTAATCGCTTATCACACGATAACAGCAGAAACAGGCTGTATTTACAACTCGTTAAACGCACTGTAATTTTATTCGGGCTCGGTCTTTTCATTAACAGCTTTCCGTATCTTGGGCTATCCCGCATACCCGGGGTCCTTCAGCGCATTGCTTTATGTTATTTCTTTTCATCGCTTGTTGTCCTGAAAACATCCGTAAGGGGGCAGGGTGTGGTTGCCATAATTCTGCTGGCTATCTACTGGGTTCTTATGAAAGCGATGCCCGTGCCTGATGTCTCCAGTGTGCTTACTGCGGAAATGAATCTCGGGGCTTATATTGACAGATTTATCTTTCGTGATCATATGATGGAGCCGACATGGGACCCTGAAGGGTTGCTCAGCACGGTTCCTGCGATTTCTACAACCCTGTTTGGAGTCCTTGCAGGACATTTATTGCGATCATCGAAAAGTCCTACACAAAAAACTACTATGCTTTTGATAAGCGGCGCGGGCGGCATTGTTGTAGGAAAGATTATGGATATCTGGTTTCCCATAAATAAGATACTCTGGAGCCCTGCTTATACAGTATTTACAGCGGGTATCGCTTCAATCTGTCTCGGTTTGTGTTATTGGCTTGTTGAAGTTAAAGGCTACAGGCGATGGAGTGTCCCTTTTGTAATTTATGGTGTAAACGCTATTGCCGTGTATGCGTTTTCCAGCGTCCTTGCCAATGCGTTATACAGATTATCGTTTACTGCGTCCGACGGCTCTAAAATAAGACTGAGGTCTTATATCTTTGATAACTTTTATGCCTCATGGGCGGGACCAGGACATGCGTCGTTTTTTTATGCGCTGACTCATGCCTTGATCTGGCTGGGTTTCGCCGCGGTATTATTCAGGAAGAAAATTTTTATCAAGATTTAAATCTACCTTGATAATGCAAGAACATTTTTATTGCTATGAAATGAATTGCCTGCGTGGAAGGCGATACCTACTCTGATGCCGTTTCAGTGTACCAACTATAGGTTTTCCTGATGCCTTCTGAAAGACTTGTCCGGGGGGTCCATCCAAGGGATTTTATCCTGGAGATATCAAGGAGTTTTTTGGGTGTTCCATCAGGCTTAGAGGGATCATTTTTAATGGTGCCTTCAAATCCTGTTATCTCTTTGATAAGTTTTGCAAGGTCGATTATTCTTATATCATCTCCAGCTCCTATGTTGACGAACTCTCCTATATCTTTAGCCGCGTATGTTTCCAAAAGGAAAATACATGCATCTGCAAGGTCATCAACATAAAGGAACTCTCTGAAAGGGACGCCGCTGCCCCATATTTCAACATACTCAGGGGTGATCCCGAGTTGTACGAGGTTGAAGTTCTTATCGAAATTATTGCTAAGATTAAAGCCCATGCTAAACCTCTTTATGTCTTTCTCTATTTCAGCATAATTCCCTATTCTTAGAAGCCTGGCAAGATGCAATTTTCTTATTAGGGCGGGAAGGACATGGGCAGTTTCTAAATTAAAGTTATCGCACGGTCCGTACAGGTTTGTAGGCATGACGGATAAAAAGTTTGTACCATATTGTTCATTATAGTATTTGCAAAGCTTGATCGCTGTTATTTTGGCTATTGCATACGGTTCGTTAGTGGGCTCCAGAGGTCCCGTCAACAAATGTTCTTCCTTCATGGGCTGCGGCGCAAACTTAGGATAAATACAGGAAGAGCCGAGGTTCAGCAGTTTTTGAACGCCGTATTTATACGCGGCATGTATAACGTTTGCGGCAATTATTACATTATCGTATATAAATTCAGCCTTATAAGTATTGTTGGCAAGAATGCCTCCCACCTTTGCAGCAGACATAATAACGTATTCCGGCCTCTCAGATTGAAAAAAAGTCTCCACTTCAGACTGTCTTCTCAGGTCAAGCTCTGTGCTTGTCCTTGTTGTAAAATTTTCGTACCCCTTCTCCCGGAGGCCTCTCATAATGGCAGAGCCGACAAGGCCGCGGTGGCCGGCCACATAAATTTTTGAATTCTTTTCCACTACCTTATTTCCCTTATTTTTTCATAGAAGGAATACTCATGGTTCGTGTAGCTGAAATCCTTTGCATGGCATATCTTTATACCTTCGCCGACAGGCTCAAGACATGACAGCTTCATATCATAGTCAACCATTATCTTAATAAGCTCATCAAAGGTGGTCCTTGGCTGCCAATTGAGTATTGTCTTTGCCTTTGTTATATCTGCTTGCAGATGCCCCACCTCTGTCGGCCTGAAATATCTTGGATCAATCTCTATTATGGCATCCCCAGCCTTCAGTATTCCCTCCCACTTCTTATCAAGAGACCTGACTTTGCCTTTTTCTTCTTTGCCATTGCCATTCCATTCGATGTCTATTCCTACATATTCAAACGCCTTCTCAACAAAGTCTTTTATTGTATAGCTCTCGCCTGTTCCGACTACATAGTCGTCAGGGGTATCCTGCTGAAGCATTAACCACATCATTTCAACGTATTCAGGCGCAAAACCCCAGTCCCTCTTTGCGTAGAGATTCCCAAGGTAAATTTTTTTCTGTCTCCCCCCAAGTATGTTCGCTAAAGCCCTTGTCACCTTCCTTGTTACAAAAGTCTCTCCTCTTCTTGGCGATTCATGATTGAACAGTATACCGTTACATGCAAACATATTGTAACCTTCCCGGTAATTAACAGTTATCCAGTAAGAATAAACCTTTGCCGCTGCATACGGGCTTCTTGGATAAAAAGACGCCTTTTCATTTTGAGGCGGGGGCGTGGCGCCGAACATTTCTGATGAGGATGCCTGGTAAAACTTTGTTTTCACACCGCTCCTTCTTACTGCCTCCAGTATCCTCACAGTGCCCATCCCGGTGATTTCACCTGTATATTCAGGAATGTCAAAGCTTACACGCACATGGCTCTGAGCGCCAAGGTGGTATATCTCATCCGGCCTGATGTTGTAGACAATGTTTATCAACTGCCCCGAATCCGACAGGTCGCCGTAATGGAGGAATAACCTTGTCCCGGGTATATGCGGGTCCGTATAGATATGGTCTATCCTGCCTGTATTAAATGTGCTTGCACGACGGATAAGACCATGGACTTCATAACCTTTTGATAAAAGAAATTCGGTCAGGTATGATCCATCCTGTCCGGTAAGCCCCGTTATTAATGCTATCTTTTTAGGATTCAGGGTATCTGACATTTTTTATTCTCCCTTTGGATTTTTAAACACATGAAAACTTTAAGAACTTTAATTAGTTCTCTAAATATATTTCTTGATTATTGAGTAGGCTAAGCATTAATATACTTATAGTTAAAGTTTATTATATATGAAATCGTTTTTTTAACGCAATTTTTCAAGACATTTCACAAGGTTTTCACGCTGTCTTAACAGAAATTTTTGTCAAGATCTGAATTTAAGGGAGAAAAAAAGGGGGCAGCGGCTGCCTGAATGCAGCTTTAAAAACGGGCTTAGATTTCTAACCGCAATTTTATTAAAATGGGGGTACATCAATGAAAAGAAGAATAGGGGTAATATTTTTTTCTGCAGTGTTCACGCTACTGCTGTTTGCCGGGGTTGGATATAGCGAAGACGTGACATTTGATAATGTGTATGTTAATGACAGATTGTATATTAAGGATTATGGCGATCCCAATTTTCAAATGAGAATGTTTCTTAATAAGGGTATATGGGGTATCCCCTTGACTCCAGTAACCACGAGATATAGTATATGAGGCATGGAAGATTATCCAAAGACGATGGTAGACTTTGATGCTCGGTTTATTTCAGAAGAAGCCTGCCTT
>JACQXK010000045.1 GCA_016208765.1 Candidatus Omnitrophota bacterium | reverse complement strand
TCTGTAATGATAGCAGGCTGTGTTTTTGCAAAGTGGCTTGCCAAATTTAATTCCAAAGCCATCTGTGCAAAACTGGTTTGCTGGAAACAAAAGCTGATTACTAACGCCCAAGATAAGATCCGTTTTACCATTTCTTCTTCTCCTTTGTTTTTTTCTGTTTTATCAACCTTTATAAATCTAT
This sequence comes from Candidatus Omnitrophota bacterium, assembly GCA_016208765.1. Lineage (GTDB taxonomy): Bacteria > Omnitrophota > Gorgyraeia > Gygaellales > Profunditerraquicolaceae > JACROS01. The sequence continues at coordinate 3,544 of JACQXK010000045.1, read as the reverse complement.
TTAGTTACTAAAAAATAAAAAATCCGAAATGACCCAAAATTAATTGTTCCGTGGCCAATTCGGATTGAAATTTCCAATCCTCTCTTCCTGATTCCTCCAAAATCAGGAAGACCAAATTATTGTTTGTATTTTATTTCAAATTCTTTAGCTTGTCAATACTTTTTTAAACTTTTTTTATATCTTATGACCCTGAACTTATCTGGTCAAGTAACACTATTACTCTTCTTAATTCCGGAGAACTTTCAGCTGCATTCATTTCCTGCATTTGACAAATATCCATAGCGCAGGCTGCTAAGGCTTCTCTTCTTTGATTAAGCTCTCCTTTTTGCACACAAGCAGCTAAGACTTCTTCCAGTCGTTTTGCTGATGGCTCAATAGAGCTATTTGCCATACGCTGGATACTTAATATTTCAACATCAATATCCATACTTTGTAACTCAACCCGGCTTAATTTAGGCAGAGTTAGGTCAAGCTTGACAAAACTACCCATAGCTTGATACTTAATATTCATCGCGCGGAAGTCAATACCGCCGGGAGCTTTAACACCACCATCAATACCACCGGAGTTTTCTTGTACCGGAGAACTGCTTCTGTTTTTTAACCACGGTTTATCGTCCCGGGGTGAGTTGAAAAAAGCTTTAATTCTCTTAGCTTCTTCCACCATTCTTTTCTCCAATTCTCCCAATCTCTCGTCCTCTGGAGAAAGAGGAAGATGTTTAGCATGATAAAGCATCAAACGATGTTTTGCCGCTACCACTACTTCTTTATCTTCTGCATTTTCTATTATTTCCCATAAAGTATGGCGATCATCCAGATCATAAGCCGTCTCAACATCATGAGACGTAAATGCCTTACGAACAGAGCTGCTGGCGGTGCCTGCGGACACGAATTCAACCGTAAATGTGTGTTGAATATGCCTTGAATAACCAGGATCATAGTAACGAATCCAGTATTCTGATCTCAATGGGACTCCATTATTCGCAAGCTCCCCAAGGAACGCAGGGGTTACTTCCACAATCAATACATTACTGTCTACTTCAAGAGTCCCCTCTCCTTTATAATGCATGGATACAATTTGCTGGCCATTCAGCTTTGCTTTGCTAAGAGTAGTCTTATCAGGATAAGCATTGCTATCGTAATGTTTAGCGACAACCTTTCTCTCTACTAAAGTCGCCTCTGGGCTAAAACTAACATTAAGCGTTCTCTGTGTTTGCAAAAGCTGATCCGGATCAGCTTTTTCATCCCAATCTCTATAAGTTCTGTCTATGGTAAGGCTGCCGACAGACCCGTCATCGTTAACTTCTAAGGTTATAGAACTGTTGTTTTTAATCCGGCCGATTTTGGGCTTCTCATGGATACCAAGACCTTGTAAACTACTTATGAGATTATTAAACTCAGCTTCAATCACGCGATAATGATTCATAACAGCTTTTTCTAGAAACAACATTACATGCTTACCATTATAGGCTTTTAGTTTTTCAATCTGCTCTTTTAAAAGCTCAAGCTCTTTATTTATTGCCTCTACCGCCTTGTCACGACTTACCCCTTTTTGCTCTAATACCTTTAATATATGACTAACAGCAATAACAGAATTAAAAGCAACATCTTCCATCTGTAATGTTCCAGCTGGAAATCCTGCCCATACTTTCGCCAATCTTGTATCAATTGCAGATATCCTACTAAGCGATTCTTCTCGTTCTTTCTCCGACAACACCGCCGAGCTGGCAACTCCTTCATCCTTCTTCTTTGAGCTATCAATTTGATCTTTTACAAACTGAGCTGCCTCAAGACTTGCTGTAAGTATTTTATCTTCAGTATCAGCCATATCTTCTGATTTAAAGTGAGCACGAATAATAAAAACACTTCCATCAGAAGTAGCCGTAAGCGTGCTAGTTGTAACCAACCCCTCATTTCCATTAAAATCAACACGCGGTAATAAATCAGCTATCATCTTGCCAAAGAAATTCTCAACCTCTCCGGTTGATGTCGTCACAGTATCAGCAGCTCCGGTTACTGCTGTCATAGCAAATGTACCCTTACCTCTAAAATCAAAACGATTGTAGGTTCGTGTAAAAACATCAGCATCATAACCTAAATTCTCATACATTTCTTTATCTTCATCAGTAAAGTTTACGGCAGTAACTTCGCTCACATCCAAAGCAGTATTCGTTTCAGAAACAAATCGATTACTAAATTGCGCTCCTTCAACTAATGCAGAAACAAGTTTAGCAATTGAAGCCTCAGCTGCACCGCTTCTTCCAAATACCATCATTTTATAACCATCACCGAGATCCAAACCAAGAGAAGCAACAACACGGGGAGCAAAATCGCCATCGCCAGGAGTAAGAAGCCTTAAACCAGGATAAATTTTCTGCAATTTCTTAACATCATCAATAATTCTGGCGTGCCGGCTATCACCTGACTGTAAAGGTTCCTTAGCAAGATTTTTTTTGCGTGAACCTAATGTTAAAATTGCTAAATGATTCATGTAATTAGCATAAAACTCATTAAACTTAACATCTTTTTCTTTGATACCCTGTTGCCTTGCTAATGAAACCGCAACTTTACGCGTCGCTACACTTGGCAAATCAAGCGGCTGGACATTTGCGCTATCCGGAGCATCAAAACTAATTCCGGCAATTCTAAATCTATCCCAAACAGTCCTTCTAATGCCATCACTTAGATCATCTAACAAAGCAGCTAATGACCAACTGTTAGTTGCCTTAGCATACGCTCTTGGTATAATTAATCCGTTTGTATGTTCAAGCGCATCTCCGGCAAAATAACTAATCTTTATGCCCAATCTTCGCAATCTCATAATTTCATCATTAAGAGACTCCTTAAAACTGTCCTGATCAGGATCCCAATAAACTGCTTCATATATACTAGAATAAATCCTGCCTCTTTTTAAAGAAACTGAATCATCCCTTTCTCCTTCATCAGCCATAATTACAATTGCTTCTTTTGGATTGCGCATAATAAACGACATAATGCTTCTTCTGCTAAATTCAACTGCATTTGCATCAGCAACACCCTTGCCTCTTTTAGCACCTATGCCTGCAAAAAGCCTTGAACCTATAGCCTGGCCAATAGAAGTTTCCACTACTTGTCTTGTGTAAAATTGATTCAAAACTTGATCAACAGGCATCTCTCCTTTTAATCTCAATACTTCTACTTGTTCTGGTTTAAGGCCAACACCCTTCAATATATCTGCAAAAAATGGAGGAACCATTTTATCTTCTAGTTGCGTAAATTGTGGACTGCTTGCCACAACAGCTGAACTAACAACTCCATCCGGAGTCCCTGAAATACTAAACATATCCTTACCAAAACCATTACCTACAACAGGGCTGCTACCTGCAAAAGTCACAGCATTAATTGGATCTTTAATTGGTGAGCTGGCATCTCCGGGAAGCATGTTCGCCAAAGCAAGTCCACCGCTAAAATAGCTTCTGATTACCTGTCCCGAAGGAGTAGTAACCGGTTCCTTAATATTATATTCACCTTCAGCAAAAGACTTCTTGTAGGCGCTTATATAGGTAAG
>JACQXK010000044.1 GCA_016208765.1 Candidatus Omnitrophota bacterium | reverse complement strand
CTTCTATGTTTTCAAAAACTTCTCTGTCAGAAAATCTCAAAACCCGTAATCCAATGCTTCTCATAAACTCATCTCTCCGCCCATCTTTTGTTCTTCCCTCTTCTGTATAATGTTGTCCTCCATCCAGTTCTAAAATCCCCCCTCACCCCCTTTTGCCAAAGGGGGGACAAGAGTATATCTTTGCCAGAGGGAGACTTTATTATATCTGCACACTATTATACCCACACTAAACCCTGAAGAAGCTATTATTTATGTGTATAGTACACACCCCTGAACTTAAAAATCAACAGTTATCGATATAACGTCCTATTGGTCTGAACATGCGCGATTGTTCGTTCAACGGCTTCCCTGAGATTAACGGTCTGCTTAAGCCCTAAGTTTATTTGTGCCCGCGTTGTCGATGGTACGTATCTGTCAGGTGGATTATTCGGGTCAACCGACTTAGCTATTGTCACCTCGATAGGCTTCTGAAAACTCTGTGCTACCGCATTAGCTAACTCACCAATAGTCATATCTCTTTCCGAGCCGACATTATACGGTCGGCATGACTCGCCCTCAAAAAGAATCGTCCATAACCAGATTGCCAAATCAGACGCGTAGAGATAGGATCGATAAGGCGTTCCATCTCCATTGACCCTGATTGGGCCGCCATTTAATCCATCCCGGATGAAATTTCCAACGGCGTAATGAATATCTAATTGTAAGAAGGGACCTACAAAGGAAAAACAACGGGCGATCTTAGCTTCGATGCCATATTTTCTTGAATAAAGCGTACAGAGGAGTTCTGCCGCTCTTTTACCCTCCCCCCAAGTGGAATCCGGATCGGCAGGATCGGGCGCACCACAATACTCTTCCAAAATATGGGTCATGCCGGATGGCTGTTTGCCATAGACAACCCCGGAACTGGTCAGAAGAAATTTCTTGGCATTACACCGAACGGCAAAATCGAGGGTATGTCTTGTTCCCTCAACAACAGTATCGAACTTTGCCATGGGGTCTTCATTATTGAATGTAGCAACAGCCGATGTGGCTGCTGCGTGAATGATGTGTGAGAATTCTCCCTCCGGAAAACTGAAATTCCTAACATCTCCTATATGAAATCGGACTGCCGGATGATCGGCAAGGTGCGGCGCATTCTTTTTGAACGCATCGCAATTCCTTGTAAGAACAAGGACCGATGCATTAAGATCGAGGGCGTCATTAGCCCGGACAAAACTCTCCAGAAGCCAGCAGCCGAAGAAACCGGTACCACCCGTAATAAATAGGCGCTTCCCTCGAATATCTTCCCAGAGACCTTTAGTATAGGCTAAAATGTGATCCAAATCGCCTGCAAGAGGGTTTTCATGGAGATTGCTTTGTTGTGTGCGCAATGTTTTCCTATAAATCCTTTCAAATCTCCCCGCTTCCCGTTGCAATACTTCGTGGCAACGGGAGCCCAGCCTCTTTGCTAAAGAGGGGTATGTCCCTCCCTTTGGCAAAGGGAGGTTAGGAGGGATTTTATAATCAATGTCTTCATACTTATAACCATATTAGTAATTCTTCACTTCCACTTAAGGACGGAAAAGCTGCCGTTGATTCGCCTCGATTAAATCCTCACTTGTAAATACTTCGGAACAAAGCACCGGAAGCGGCTTACCCATTATTTTTTTACCCTCATATTCATGAATAAATTTTCTGTCCTCTGCAATAAGACAGGTATCAATATATTTTCCGAAATATCTAATATTCAAACCTCTTTCAATAATGTCTTTTAACGGCTCCTTAAAAAAATTTCCAAGCGAACAATGAATATACGGACACGGCATCACATCGCCGTATTTTGTGATAGACACCATCCTTTTAACCGATATGCAGCCCATATCAAGGCCGTACGATGGAGTTAAATGAGTAAATACATTATATTTTTTCTCGAGCCCTCTCATATAATCCATGTCATCTCTGCTGACAAGGACGTCAAAGTTCCCTTCCCAATCCCCGACAGGCTTGGCATATGTTACAAATACGGCCACACCCTTCTTTTTTGCAAATTCCAAAAATTCAACAAATTCTTCCGATCTGACTCTCTGTTTAGTGACTACAGTAGCCAATATAATGTTTAGTCCTGCATCCAATGATGCATCAATAGCTCTTATAGCCCTTTCATGCGAACCTTGTTTGCGTCTGAATTCATCATGTTCTGTTGCCGAAAGGCTGTCAAGACTCAATTGAATTTTATCAACACCTATACTTTTTATATGCTTTGCCCTCTTTTCATCCAAAAACCATCCATTGCTATCGGAGGTAATGTAAAATTTCTGAGGGTCTATAGCCTTAACTATATTGTCAAAATCCGGGAATACCAGTGGTTCACCGCCTGTAATCACGATATGGGCAAGCCCCATTTCATCGGCTTGCCTCGAAAGCTCCCTTACATCTTCAATAGTAAAATACCTCTCTCCCTTTTTACGCCGCAATTTCGTTATACAACAATGTTCACAGTGAAAGTTACACGTATAATCATATTGGAATTGAAGGATAGCTATGCTTTCTCCTCTTTTAACTTTTTCATCGTATTTCATGATCTTTTCATAGACATACGGCTTTTCCTTTTTTAATAAATTCCTTTTATTTATTTCAGTCGATGTAAGTTGCTTTTTCAGTGCTGACATAATATTTATTCTCCTTAGTAAATCGATTTCAATATCCAACAATCATGACTATACAGGTATATTAAACATATCGACATATTTGCGCCAAAAAGGTTTTTCTGCTGCAATTCTTGCAGTATTCATGTATTGCTGTGCCTTTCCCAAGCTGCCGAGTTTTTCGTAACATTTTGCGGCATAGTAATACGCAACAGCATGGTCATTTTTTGCCCTTATTGCATTCTCAAAACCTTTCAACGCCATTTTGTAATCGCCGAGACGGAAGTCGCTGTTTTCTACAAAATTAAGTTCCAGATTTAAGATATAGGCCATCTCTTGTATATATTCAGAAGTAAAATCCTCGGTTTCGACTACCGCTTTTTTATAATCACTACCGATATAATTTTCCTTAAGATAATTCTTTTTTTTGCATATATCGTACATTTCGCTTCCTACAAGAGGATTGGCACAAAATATCAAGAACCAGTTTGCACTAATGGTTTTCAAAAATGATCTCGCATCTTCAATATCCTTCTTCGTTTCACCCGGAAGTCCTATCAATATATTCACATTCGTATAAATTTCAAGGTCACGGCAATCATCAGCAACCCGCTTTACGATAGAAAGGTTAAGAGGTTTGTGCATTATTTCCTTCAAAACCCTATCGCTTCCCGACTCAACCGACAAAAGAAGCTGATTAACCCCTGCACTTTTTAATGCCTCGAGCATTTTTCTGTCGAGAGCATACAAAGCCAATCCATTTTGAAAAACGGCAGTTATTTGCAACTCCTTTACAATATCGATGATTTCAAATGCCCTTTGTTTATTCGCCATAAAGTGATCATCCTGAAAAACCAATGTTTTTGCCCCGTATCGATCTCTCAGGCGAATGAAATCCTCTCTGATCCTGTCGATACTATAATATCGCATCTTTCTACCGTGAACGGTGTGTGATGCGCAAAAACAACAACGGTTAGGACAGCCTCTGGATGTCATTACATGGAAGTTTTGCCTTTTCTCATCGACGCCGGCATAAGCCGTTATGGCCGGGTTCAATCCATATTCGTCTATTTCACAAATGTCATAATCATAAAAAGGTATTTCATCAAGGGTTTCAATGAAATCATGTTGAAACGATTGTCCGCTTTCAACCTTCCTCCGCGTAATCCATGAAGAATTTTCCTCGAAGTGCCGTAATTTATCTCCGGCTTGTATAAGATATAACATAGGCCTTTCGCCTTCGCCGTAACAAAGGGCGTTAAAGCATGAGCTTTCTCTGAATATTTCTTCGTGCATATTTGTCGGCACACTGCCGCCTGCCGTTATAACGGCGTCGGGAAATATATCGCGGCAGCACTGCGCGATATCCAGTACATTTCGATATGACGGCGTAAATAAGGCGGATATGCCTATTATACTTGGAGCATAATCCGCCCACTTTGGCGATGAAAGAAAGGTATAAAAAAAATCCCGGAAAGAATTGAATTCAAACCCTTCCAATTTGTTTAAGACGATGTTGAAATCTATAAGCACGGTTTCTACAATTGTATTCTTTTTCAGATATGAGCTTATAGCCATTACGCCTAAAGGCATATCGGTAAGTACACTTCCGTAATTACCGTATTTTTTTTGTACTATTCTTGCATTATAAAAAGGATTAATGAAATCATCGAATTTAATATGCGGCGGCACTATAAACAAAATTTTATCCATTATTACCTCTCAATGTTAAACATCTTCCAATCCAAAATCCCTCAATATGGCGCCTGACAGCAGGGGGATATACAGCAAGATATTGGCATATGTATTGGTGATATATGCAAGGTGAAGTAGATTTTCACATTTGCTGTATCCCGGGTGTCAAGAGATACTGGCTGAATTATGCGATATTAATGTACCTCCATATCGCAAAAACTCCCAGCAAATAGAGTCATCACGTGAATATGTTTCGGTATGGTCATATAGCTTTCTTCTGCTTTTACGTTTGCCAAATGTCTCTTTGTAAAAGCCGGCAAGTTCTCATGCTATCAGGGTGTAATGCTATCGTGTTATTCATGCTTGACATATCTGGGCGGTTAACGAGCATTTGTGTTGTTTTTCTGTAACAGCAAGGCTAAAAAGTGAATTTGCTGCAGCGGCAACCTTATCGGCACCACCAGGCTGAAAATATATTTCTCCACAATCAGCGCAAACCAAAGCAGCAATGCCCGATAGATTAACTTTAACCCCTTCGCGCTCAAATTCCTGAGTGATATGTTTCCGTTCAAGTCTACCGCCGCATTCAGAGCATGGTTCTTTAGATGCATCTATTTTTCTCATGATCTTCTCCCTCTTTGCGTTGGCGATATCCACCAAGGTCTTTGTGGAATATATGCTGTCACAATATCCATAAGTTTTCTATTTGAATAATCACAAACCACATGGATTGGCGATTTTGTTTTATTATCCCACAGAAAATGTCCTAATATCAAGCACCTTTTATCCTCATCATACATTTCGATTATCCTGCTTTCTCCGAGTATTGCGGCAATTATGTCTTTCTCTGAAAAACCTTCCTCTATCATATGCCTAACAGCATGAATTTTTATACGGTAGCATCCCTCATTTGCAAATTTCTTGATCGTCGCAAGCAGTTCATCATTCATCTATGCTTTAAATGCCTTTCTTCAATGTATTTCAATGCCAGCACGCCTATAATATCTCCAATCCGTAATCTCTCAATATGGCGATTTTTATATTTCTATCGAATTTCTGCCGTAAAATCCCCGCTACCTCATCGGAATAACTTGCCGACATAATAATAACAGCTTCCATGGGATTTGAGTCAAGTGTATCGGGAGAAACTATGGGAATATGCGTGGCCGGCGTATATTTACCCTGTTTAAATAGTGCAGAGTCGACTACATACTTGATCTTGTCAGCCAAATTCAATAGAGAAATTACTGCAAGAGCCTGATGCCCTGCGCCCCATATTGCAACCTTTTTAAAACGGCGGATATATTCTTCTACCTCATTTTTGAGTTTTGCCTGATGTTCATAAAAGTCCGATATGTCTAATTTTTCCGCTTGATAAGCACCAGATGCGTCATTCCCGTGTAAACGGGAATCCAGGTCTTTGGTTCTCTGTATCCCTGCTTTCGCAGAGACAGGGTCTGGATTCCCGCTTACAGACTGCGGGAATGACATTTTTTCTGTCTCTTGTATCTCTTTGAGGGATGATATTTTCCTTTTCTTTACGATTGCTGAGATTATATACTCGTACCATATTTCTCTGCAGTAGATGACCTCAAAACCATTCAATCTTAATGCCGTGCTTAAAGTTTCCTTTGTGAAATAAAATAGATGATCGGATATAAATTCGGAGAAAAGTTTCTTGCGCAAGATCATGTCGAAATTCGGTACTTCGACAAGTCCTATACAATCATCCGTCAGATTGTTATATATTCCTTTAAGAGTTGCATTCGGGTTGGGCAGATGCTCAAGAAAATTCAATATATAAAAGGCATCGAAAGGGGCATCATTTAACCTATAGGCACTATTTTCAACAAATCCTTTTGAAACCCTTAGCCCATTTTTGACACAGTGCATCACAGACTCTTCCGAATGCTCCAATCCATACGCCTCTGCACCGGCTTGCTGCATAATGGACAGGTACTCTCCACGACCGCAGCCCATCTCAATAACTTTCTTTCCTCTTAGGGAATATTTTTCTATAAAATTTCCGAATTGCTTAATCCGAAACTCTTTCATCTCACCTGAAAAAGCTGCGGCGCGTATAACCTCCCTATAATAAGGAACAGGATCATTGCTAAGCTGCACCAATCCGCAGCCCGAGCACTGGCAGACCTCAAGATCAACTCCTTTATCGCTTTTGAGAGACTTCGCATCCGGTAAAAATTGGGCAGCCCCAGGCATATTTTCGTATCGCAGCAATGGTTCTTCGAAAAATTTATGCCCGCATACTCTACATTTATTTATTGATTTCATATTTTAGATAAATCTTCTATACATCTCGTGTACGGAGATAATATTGGCAGGACAGGAGCCGTGCCGCATCCATTCATTCAGAAAATCAGTAAATCCATATTAAATCTTTTCCCATTCTTCCTTACCGATTTTTGCCTGCTTCAATACCATGGATAGCAATTCTTTTCGCTTGATCGGTCCAAATAGTGGCATTAGGCAGCAACCTCTTCCCTGATTTTTATTTCTAACCCATCTATCTCGGGAATTGGAAGATTTTTATAAATTCGGAATAATATCCACTCCTCTAAAACCTCCTCCAACTCATTTCTGCATTTCTCTAATGTATCTGCATTTGCATAAACGCCCGGGCATTCAGGAATTTCACCATAAAATGTCCCATCATCAGAGAGTATCTCATAGCGGGCATGTTCCATTGCCTTTTGTATATACTTTGTAAGCATTTGAATCTCCTTTCTTTCTTTAGTTTAAACCTAAGTTGATCGATTCTTGTTGCTTCCCCTCTATCAAGAGGGGATTGAGGGGTGTGTTTTCCTTTATGCCCTTTCTTTTACACACCCCTACCCCTCTTTTTAGAGGGGAATATTACATCACCTGTTAGGTGAGATTTGATAAAGACCGGTATTATTGTAAATACTCCTTAATTTATTAAATTTTCAATACCCCACAGTCTCTGCTGTGGGGTGTCCTTATATTCCCCCTTTGGCAAAGGGGGATGAAGGGGGATTTTTGAATAAATAAATTTTCAATAAATCTCCCCTAACCCCTCTGGCGGGTTCAGGTTTGTAACCATCTGGCGGGTTCAGGTTTGTAACCTGAACCCAGTATTTCTGCTTGTCAGCCTGCATCAAAATATTGGGTTCCGGTCAGAGACCCGAACCCGCAAAAGGATTGGGTTCCGGTCAGAGACCCGAACCCGCAAAAGCGGGAATGACAAAGTACGATTTATTTTTTTGATACCCCGCCGTCTCTGCGGCGGGGAGGTTCATTAATAAATCGCTCAATTTAGTTTAAAATAATTTATATAAATTTTCTATACATCTCGTGTACAGAGATAATATTGGCAGGACAAGAGTCGTGCCACATCCATTCATCGGGATTAGGCGAATTACCCTTACATCTTAAACTTTCATCCGGCTGTGTTACAAGGCTGCATTGATATAACATGGAGATAAAATGGCCGCGGTTTTTTCTTACATTATGAATTACCTCATTAACCGCTAAAGGTGTTTTGATAAACTCCACTTCGACACCAAGCTCATTTTTTGCAACTGCTTTCACTCTTTCGGCAATCGTTTCTTTATATCTTATAATCCCACCGGGTATATGCCATCCCGGAGGATAATAGCCGTCGTCCCTCCATGTAAGAAGGGTATTGTTTTGATCCTCTTTTATAAGTAAATCTACATTAATAATGGGTGTAATTCTTGTTACAAAGAGAAATAGTTCCTCCGGCAACCCCTTTGACGGGTTCTGAACAGACGATTCTAATATATCTATGATTTTTTTTAACTCCAATGCTCACCCTATTCTTCCCTAAGTAGAGGGATAATCATATTTTTCCTGAACTCCTCTCTATCCAGAAACGGCCATAAATCCTCGAGCGGCTTCGACACCATCGTACCGTCCGGTCTTGCCGCCGATGAAAGTTTCGGATACATCTGCAAATCAGGGGCAACCAGCACATCACATACCACAGGCCCTTCCATATTCAGTATATTATTAACTTTTTCTTTCAGATCCGTTTGATTGGATATTCTTTCCGTCTTCAGTCCATATGCCGACGCAATCTTGCATGTATCGGGTATCGTAAGTCCGCTCGATGGATCGCAGCAAACCAACCGTCCATCAAAAAATCTTTTATGCGTATTCCGAATTGCAGCATATCCATTGTTATTGAGAACAAATAGCTTTATAGGGATATTAAGTCTTTTTAATGTCTCAAGCTCTTGAATATTATGTTGCAGTCCGCCATCCCCAACAATACATATAGTTCGTTTTCTGCTGCTTGCAAGGCATACACCGATACTCTGCGGCAATCCAAAACCCATGGAGCCAAGCCCCGGAGAGTTAATAAGCCTCTGTCCCATCTTTATTCTAAATGCCTGACACGTTATTTCAGCACAGCTTCCGGAGCTTCCGGGAACGATAATATCATCATCGGTCAAAACCTCAGAAAGCACGTCAATCAACGCATAGGTATTTACATAGTCAGCCGGCTCTAAGTATTCGGGAAGTATAACGGGATATTTCCCCTTCCATTCATTGCATCTTGACAACCATACCGAGCGGTCTTTATGGTTAACCATATACATTCTATTGACGAATTCACCTAAAAATTCCTTTGCATCGGAAATCACGGGCACATCTATCTTTGTCTCTATCTTTTTAATCTCGGCCTCATCGATATCAACAATGATTTTTCTGGCACCACGGGCAAAATTTTCATAGCTATGTCCCACCTGCGGAAGATCAAGACGGGCGCCCATGGTCATAATAAAGTCCGAGTTCTGTTGTATGAAGTTGGCATATCTCGATGCGATAGACCCGGGCCGACCGAAGTAGATTTCGCTATCCTCGGCCATGGCGTCGGACATCCTCCATGTAGTGAGAACAGGAATTTTCAAGCTTTTCACCACATTGAAAAACTCCTTATCGGCCCCGGCAAGACGTATACCGCGGCCTGCCAGAATAACGGGTCTTTCAGCATTATTTAAAAGATTTATTGCATCTTCTACTAACCTGCCTAATTTCGGATTTCTTCTTTCCGGCAATTCATCGGAAGAAAAGCCTCCCAGGCTATCTTCATCTATCATTGCCCCCTGCACATCGAGAGGGATATCTATCCATACGGGACCCGGGCGACCGTTTTTGGCAATGTAGATTGCCTTCTCTAAGTTATAACGGATACTCTCGGGCTCAAGAATTGTAACGGCATATTTGGTAACAGGCTTCACAAGAGAGACTATATCCACCTCCTGAATACCCATCTGACGGACGCCTTTGCCCGAAAGCAGGTCTTTCCGTTTGACCTGACCTGATAGGACTAAAAGCGGCGTAGAGTCGATCCATGAGGCTGCAACACCTGTTATTGCATTGGTGCTGCCGGGACCTGTTGTAACAAGTGCAACTCCTATATCATTGTTATATTGGGCATAGCCGTCTGCAGCTATTACTGCAGCTTGCTCATGAAGGCAGCAAATAAATTTAAGGTTTTTATTTCTGCCGACGGAGTCCACAAGGTGCATGCACCCGCCGCCGGGAAGCATGAAGATATATTTCACACCAAGGCTTGAGATAAAATTTATTACATAATCCGATAGCTTAATCATATAGTAGTCTTCCAGATTTTAAATATTAAGACTCTAATAGATAATATAACAGCTTTATTTATTTATAAAATCCCTCCTAACCTCCCTTTACCAAAGGGAGGGATTTCCCCTCTTTGAAAAAGAGGGGTTAGGGGAGATTTTCTGATTAAAATGCAATCTCAATTTTGAGACCTTTATTATAGTATATCTGTCAGCATAGATAGAGTCTCACCTATTGAAATTTTACTTTTATTCCATGGACGCGGTATAAGGATTCCCTTACAACCAACCTTTTCTGCACTCATAATGTTTGACTCACCATCATCAACAAGCACGTCCACTCTGAATATCCACTGTAAAAAGTCACCTTTATCACTTTCGTATTCCGGTATCACCTGTTCTTGCCGTTTAGATGGAACAAAATGAAAGGTTCTTATCCATCTCCCAAAATGTCTAAAAACCCATTGTGCCGATGCAGATACAGCAATAAGCGGTGTTGCTGTAAGGGCAATATGATGGAAATTGCCTCCATACTTACTAAACCATTCCATGACTTCATTTACCGGGTTCATTTCCTGATATAATGGTGATAATCTGAATCTATCCAGCGACAAAAGATATTCATCAATGCTTCCACCTAACAACTTGTGTGGTGGATTTTCTGTAATCTCATCATATCTGATATTGCAATCCGGATGATCTTTCAACCATTTTTGTTCAAACCATGACTGCATTAAATCATTGAGCACATCGTCAACATCCCATGCAATAGTTTTCATAATAATAGGACTTATATGACCTATACCACTTTACGAGACCGGTTTTAGCAGCCAGTCAGACCAGAACGTCAAAGCGGTTTTTCTATTTTTATTATTTACCACATTAATATCATCATAAAAAGAATCATCTTTATAATGGGTTGTTGATATTTCTTCGAATATTGCCCCATTAATAGAGCTAAAGTTATGTTTCATTCCCCTTTCAACTATTACCATATCTCCTGCCTTGCAGTTCTTATCTTCTCCATTAAGATTTACAGCCATATCGCCGTACAGCACATGGAATGTTTCTTCTTTCTTTTTGTGATAATGCACAGGATGTTTCTGTCCTGGAAGTAGTATTATCAATTTCTTGCAATATTCTCTATTTATGCAGTTAATAATCGTTGCTCCGCACTCCTTGAATCTTTCGATGCCATAGTGATGCGATATTTCCATTTCCAGTTTATCAGGCAAGGCGATTTTGCTTTCCTTGAGTATCGGCTGTAATTGATTGATGACTTCTACCACATAGCCTCTTAAATTTTTTATCGAGACATCCTTAAAATTAATAGGTTCGTTAGCCTTAATGTCTCTTAGTGAAATAAGTTCAGTATACTTAGACATATCATTAGCAACAATCTGACCTTTAAAATTAGGAATCGCAAAAAATGTATTCGACAAATCAATCCGTTCACCCTTTTTTATATCTCCTTTTGCAAAAACGCCTCTTTGCAATCCTCTTAAATCAGACTTCTCTTTTTCCGTCCCATCGAATCGCATTTCTGAGATACCACACATCTCGATTGCGGTTTGAGCAGCTTGCAGCCAGGCTAAAATCTTTTCCGGAGTCGAAGAATAGGCATTGATGTCGTACTTATTGGTTTTTACCCCAACATGTCTCTCGAATACAGTTGCTCCTTTCCCGATAGCGATCTTTACCGCTTCGGTATTATCGGGGGATTCGTGGGTAGAATATCCTATCGGCACTTCCGGATACCTTTTTCTTAACAAATCAATTTGATTCAACTGCAAATTTCTCTTATCAGTCGGATATTCACCTACACAATGCATTATGTAAAAATTTTTACCTCTATGCTCAAGAAAAGACACTACCTTATCTATATCTTCAAGAGATGCTCCTGCTGTAGAGGCAATGACAGGTTTATTAGTCTTTGAGATTCTCTCTAATAACGACCAGTCTGTGAATGAGCAGCTTGCAATCTTGATGACATCATAATCATGTTTTTCTATTAAATCAACGGAATTCTCATCAAATGGTGTGCATATAGTTATGAATCCATTTTTTTTTGCCTCATCCCTCAATAACCTTCTTTCGGCTTCAGACAGATTAGTCTCCATAAACCGTTTTACATACTTAAAGTCCGTCCTGTCTTTATAGTCGGGATGAATAAAAGTATCCAGATCTCTATACTGGAATTTAAATGCAAATTTAAATCCCTCGAAATTCTTGCATATTTTACAAAACTCATTAATAATCCTCAATCCATGTTCTACATCACCCATGTGATTGTTGGCCATTTCAAAAATAAAGAGATTCTTAAAATATTTTTCTTTAACCATTTTGGACTCTCCCTTTTACAAAGTCTCTTATCTTTTCTGCTATATATGATAACATTTCCTCTCTTATTCCCGGATATACCCCAATCCAGAATGTATCCCGCATGACACGGTCGGTATTCGGCAAGGCAGAAGTTGAAAAGTTAAGAAGTTGAGAACTTGAGAAAGTGTGATGGTGTGAAGGTGGGTTAACAATTCTGAAGCCCTGTCCGTTTTTCCTCATTTCATCAAAGCATGGATGCTTAATAAGATTCCCTGCAAAGAGCATCCTTGTCTGAATTCCATTTGTTTCAAGATTATTCACCATCTCGTCTCTCGTAAAACCCGCATTCTCCCTTACTGTAAGCAAAAACCCGAACCAGCTCGGGTCAGAATTCGGCGTTGGTTCAGGCAAAATAAATCTGTCAGGCAAGTTAGAGAGACCATCTCTCAAAAGCTTCCAGTTCTTTTTCCTTGCCTCAATAAAGGAAGGTAATTTGCCCAGTTGTGCGCATCCTATTGCCGCCTGCATATCTGTAACCTTGAGATTATACCCGAAATGGGAATAAACATATTTGTGGTCATATCCGTAGGGTAATTCACCGAGCTGCCAATCAAATCTCTTTTTGCAGGTATCATCATGCCCTGAAGGACACCAGCAGTCCCTTCCCCAATCACGGAAGGAGTCCACTATTCGCTTAAGTTGAACATCATTGGTATATACAGCACCGCCTTCACCCATTGTCATATGATGAGGAGGATAAAAACTGGATGTGGCAATATCACCAAATGTGCCGGTATATCTCCATTCTCCGTTGTAGATATAGCTTGAACCAAGAGCATCACAGTTATCCTCAATGAACCAGAGATTATGTGTATCACAAAAATCTTTAACAGCTTTAATATCAAAAGGATTTCCGAGAGTATGGGCCAGCATTACTGCCTTTGTTTTATCTGACAGTGCTGTTTTAAGCTGTGAACAATCGATATTGTAAGTAGGCAAAGTTATATCAACAAACACAGGTATAGCACCATATTGTATAATGGGAGCAACAGTCGTCGGAAAACCTGCTGCTACGGTAATAACCTCATCACCCTTTTTAATCCTTCTCTCGCCAAGCTTGGGAGATGTTAATGTCATAAATGCAATGAGATTAGCAGAAGAACCGGAATTGGTAAGAGAGCAATACTTGACCCCCAGAAATTCTGCAAATTCCTTCTCAAACCTTTCCGTATACTTTCCAGTGGTAAGCCAGAAATCAAGACTGCTGTCAACAAGATTAATCATCTCTTTTTCATCAAATATACGCCCTGCATAGCTGATCTTTGATTTGCTGGGGACAAACTCCGAGTACTGGTTGGGTTTATGGATTGTAAGATAATAGTTAACAGTATCGTTAAATGTTATCTCCTTTAAAACCTTTGCCAGAAAGTCCTTATCAACCTCGGCCATTTCGTCCATAATTATTGATTTATTTAACAGATATCTTTTCTCAACATGCAAGATGGACTCAAAAGGTAAAAGCCCGGCGGGAATATCAAGCGTCCTGTCAAAACCTCTGGTCTCTTTTGTTGTAATGAATAGAAACTCCATATCTCCATATTCATCCGGCTCAGACACAGCAAGGGCAGGGCGAACCTTCTTCCCTTTTAGATTTGTAAAGGGAAAGGGGATCTTAAAAATCTTACCTTTGTACTTCATTATACATTATTCCAGACATCCTCTTTTTTGCTTTCAAAAATAGCCTTTATAAACCCGCTTCCCTCTTGCAACTTCATCATGTCTTCAGATGTCAATTCCAGGTCGTTAAATAAAGGCAATACAATCATTTCTACTTTCTTGCCAAAAGTCTCCGGGATGTTAATTACACTGCTTATAGCATCAACATCTACTATCTTTCTAATAGCTTGCATTGAATATCCCTCCTCTATTTCCTGAGGCCAAAATGCTCCTCCCAATCTATAAACCTATCATCTTCGGCATCAAAAAAATTATACATACCCAACATCCTGAAATCTTTTTCACTATCATCATGCGTAATTCTAAAACTATCCATCGGAATATATTTTTTTTCTCTTTCCTCCTTTGGGATTATCACAATATTCAATTCGGCCTCTTTAATATCCGGCGGTAATGGTTCTATTATTTCAATACGTCCGTCTTTATAATATCCTTTGACAGCTAACATAAAGCCTCCTTTGTAATGTTTCAGATCGCCCATGAGAGTTTTTTGTTTTTTGCATCCTCGATATATTCGCCCAAATCCTTCCAACTCATTATTTTACCATTTTCATAGAACTCTTTATATTGACTGCCTCGGTCGCTGCATGCATTGCCTCCGGATATCTGCCGAGTCGTTGATAAATTACGCTTAGATTATTATATGCAGACGCGCTGGGACTAAGTTTTATCTCCTCTCCAACCGCCTCCAATGCTTTTTTATAATCGCTTAAAAGTATGTACACAACAACAATATTTGAATATGCCCTCGCAAAGTCAGGTTTGTTTTCTATTGCCTTGCCCATCGCATCTTTGGCCTCATTTAGTTTTCCAAGTTTAAAATATGCATAACCGATATTATTATATGCATTGGCATTATCCGGGAAAAATTGCAGTACCTTTCTACTGGATTTGATCCCATCTTCGTATCTCCCTGCATCGATATATGCAGCACTAAGATTGTTTAGCGACCTTGCATTATCCGGGAATTTTTTTATTACATCCTCCCAAAGGCTAAGCTCGCTTTGCCAGACGGTATTCCTGACAAATGTGGCTGTAGTAAGAATGGCGATCATTCCGGCCGCAGCTCCAACAGCGAGCCTATTGCGCCATTTGGTATGAAGCCTATTCCATACAATGCCGGATGCAAATGCAATGGCTATAAAGACACCGACAGATGACAGATAGACCCTGTGTTCAAAAATGACATCAACGATAGGGATTATGCTCGATTGAGGTGCTATGGTTACAAAAAACCATAATATCCCGAATGATATTAACCTTGCATATGGGCTTCTATGCCTTGAGCTATAATACAGGAGATAAAATGATGTTAATACTATAGATAATAGGAATAAAAAGGAAAAGACTACAGGTGTGGAGAAAAAGGAGCGGTAGGCCGCAAAAGGGTAGTCGAGACACTGATTGACAGGGAAAAAAATAAGCCTTATATATGTAACAATCACTCTGAATTGGGTGAATAGATACATACTTCGGGGCATATTGGTTTGAGCCTTATAGCTGAGCAGCGCGATGAACAGCTCCTTTAGGGACTGACCATGGTACAAAACTCCGAGCGGCACAATCACAATTGTAAGCATCAACGGCAGGAAAAGTAGGAGTCTCTTTTTTGCAGGTGTCTTAAAGAAGAATAAATCATAAATTATTATAGAGATAGGAATGGAAACTGCTATCTCCTTTGTCTTCATTGCCAAAATGGCCGAGAAAATAGAAAGAAAATAATAGAGGAACGATACGGGTTGCTTAAACCCGGCAAGTCTCCCGTTTATATACATTAGTACCGAGAGGAGATAGAACATTGTCGAAAGGGATGTAAACCTCTGAATAATGTATGTAACTGCCTCGGTTTGCAGGGGGTGAGAGACAAAAAGCAAAGCAACAAACAAAGGTAAATAATCGCCCTTCGATGAGTGAATAGGTGAATAGGTGAATTGGTGAATTGGTGAATCGGCCTGTCCTGATGCAGGATGCATGATGCATGATGCACGTTTTTTATCGTGTATCTTGTATCGTGTATCATGTATCGTGAGTTGTGTTCTGAGCGTCAGCACAACAAGCCAATAGACAAGGATGCCGCAAAATATATGTATGATCAGATTTGTAACATGATAATATACAACAGAGGTGCCGCCGAGATAGTAGTCAAGGGCAAGTGTAAAATACCCTACAAATCTCCGGGGATATTCTCTATATGCAACCCCGGAAAAGAAATTTTTCAGGTCTTTTATAATTGGGTTGTCGGGTATATGCGGAATAGTATCAAATGTAAAAGGCGCATGGAATGTATTCGAATAGGCTATCAGGGAAACAAATACTATAAACAATATCTGAACGTATCTCTTGTTAAGATATTGCATTTATTTTCACCGGCTCCCCTCCCTGTATAAAACTACTCTTATGGTCTTAAAAATAACCTGAATATCTAAAAAAAGTGAAGCGTTCTTAATGTAATAAAGATCAAACTCCAACTTTCTAACCGCATCCTCGATAGAGTCCCCGTATGGATAGTTAACCTGCGCCCAGCCGGTGAGTCCCGGTTTCAGAAGATGGCGATAAGTGTAATACGGGATATTCTTTTCAAGCTCATTTACAAAAATCGGTCTCTCAGGCCTCGGACCCACAAATGACATGTCTCCATTTAATATATTGAATAGTTGCGGCAATTCATCAATCCTTAAAACTCGGATTATCTTTCCCACCCTCGTAACACGCGGATCACCTTTCCGGGCCCAAACCGCTATTCCTTTTTCGGCATCCTGAACCATAGAACGAAATTTGATCATGATAAAGGGTTTTCCATTTAATCCGATACGCTCTTGTTTATAAAAGAGAGAGCCTTTTGATTCTATCTTAATGAGTGTTGCCGTAAACATCATCAGCGGAGCCGTGAGGATTAAACCAATAGAAGACAGACCCACATCGAGAAGCCTTTTAATCCTTTGATAAAAGTCATAATGAACAGCGGTAAAACCCCGGGAATATACAAACCAGCGATCCCTGAGATGATAAACAGGCAACTTTCCCCACATACTCTCGTAAAAATCAGATATCTCTTTTACTGTAATACCATTAAGACGGAGTTGAACCAGTCCCTGTATAACCTCTGCAGGTATGTTTGGATCGTCGACAAAAACTACTACCGCATTTTCCGCTTTTGCGATCTCATCAAATGTAATCGTGCCTTCATATTGAGAATTATAATGATATTGCTTAACCGAAAACCTATCTGTCTCCTTAATAAAATCATCGTATTTTCCAAAGACTATATCTTTGGGACCAAGAAGTATGATATTTACCGTTTTTTCGATCTGTCCCCGAAAAAAATTATATCCTACCCTCCATGCGGTCGTAAGAATAGCTATGGAAATTCCCTCCAGTGCAAATAAAATCCTTCCTATAAAAAATTGATAGAATAAATATGAAAATATCGACAGCAGAAATCCCGAACCCATTACCCCCACAAAGGTCCTCATGACAATATTGGAAATACCGAGCCGGTTATAAAGCTCCAGTATATAAAAGACAACAGGGATTGCGACCGCCCAGAGAATAATATCATCAATAGGCCGGTGAGGACCGGAAAAGATACCAAAAGACTTAAATCTTATTTCATAGGCCAGATAAACCGATGTAATGATACATAGCCCATCAAAGAATAGAAACAATAACTTATGCAAGCGGGAGCTTGGCATGTACATTTAGCCTTTTTTTCCCCCATATATATGATATTGAATCGTAATGAGCAGGTTTTTCAAAGAATAAGTAATACGATAATAAATTAATCGAGAGCCAAAGACATACTTAAGCATATCCATTATAAGTGATATTAAATATCCGATCAGACAATTAAGAGAAAGACCTCCTCCATACTGCCTTATTAATTTATATCTTTCAATCGCATAAATTCTATAAGAACTCCTTGAACCCGATGTGCTATTTTTATGAATTCTGAAGGATGAAAGAACCTCATTAATACGATATATCTTATATATCGTTCCGGCCCTTATCCAGTAGTCAAAATCGCAGCAATTTATATCTGTTCTTAACTGCCCTATCTTTTTAATAACCTCCCGCCTGTAAAAAACAGAGGGGTTAGGAATCACATTTGTACAGCTTGATAACACCGTATCGAGATCGAAATCTTTTATTCCCACGGTTAAAATTTTTCTATTTCTATCATCAATTAAATTACATCTGCCAAATACAAAATATGCATCCAATTTTGATTTAAAAAATTCTACTACCGTTGAAATAGCTCCGGGCTCATAAAAATCATCCCCTCCAAGCCACCCTATTATTTCTCCTTTTGATAAATTCCACCCTTTATTCCATGCCTCACATGCTCCTCCGTCAGGCTCTGAAATAAAAACAATTTTATCCGGATACATAGCATTATATTTTTTAATTATATCCAGTGTCCCGTCGGTAGAGCAGCCGTCAATTAAAACATGTTCTATAAAAGGGTAATCCTGAGCCAAAACATTCCGGATGCACTGCTCGATGTATTGAGAACAGTTCTTCACCGGAGTGATTATGCTTACCAACGGGGAATATCTTCTATACATATCAATCATATAACAATAATATTGTTTTTAGGCACGTCCATTTTTTTTAGTATTCCTAATATTTCATTTGCATTATTGAGATTGGTCACAACAAATATGTCATTGTAATTTTTTATTTCCTCAATCGAGGCAATATTGTGGTTAAAAAATGTTTTCCCATTTGACAAATCAAAAACTGCTTTAACTTTTAGCCTGCTGTCAATCAATTTATACAGTACCCTCGCCTCATCGCCGGTGCCGCAGATAGATATTTCCGTAATTCCCCTTGAGACAATGTCCTGGATTGCCTTGCCGCATCTTTCATAGATATTTGAATTATGCAGAACCATATTTTTCATTATGGCCGGTATTTTATATATTTTATTAAAGATATATCTTAAAGGATTCGGTGAACTCAACGCCCTGCCCATTTTTGTAGAGACCTGCTTCCACAATAAACCAACATATGTCGCTGCCGTGAAATAATTTCTCAAATATTTAAAAAAAGTGTTTTCCCGTCTTTTTTTAACTCTTAATCTCTCCGCCGACCATTCATTAACATCTCTTCCGGTTACAGCAAATGTTATCAATTCCTCATTTGCAATTACATAATTTCTATTTAACCTGAGTGCCCTGATCGCAGGATTTTCGACAAAAGACATCGATCTTCCTGTTTTTATAATATCGAGAGCAGTTGTTGACATGTTTTTCCCATCATGCGGACCCAAGTAATTATCCTTTCCATCGGTCCCGGGATGCCATACATGATATATAAACTCGCCTTGATGCCATATTTCTTTTTTCCCATAGTTGACTAACCTGAATGTCATTTCATACGGTCCGCAAATATGTCCCAGATAATCTATATGCTCGTCTGCACCGCCTATACTTATGAGGTCCTGGCGCAGGGCACACATACAAGCACCATAGTTCCTTGTATGCAAAGGATCTTCTTTATCCAGCAGTCCAATGGTCCGGTCATCTTTCCAGTTTATACACCCTCCCCCCAGTATCTCCTCAATAGCCGGATACTTGAAAGGATAAAACCTTTTATCTATATTTCTCACCTCATCGATTTGCAATACAATATTTCTGTCTGCTTCAAATGCCTTGATTATGCTTTCCACAAAGGTCGGGCTGAATACGGCATCCGAATCACAGAAACATATGATCTCTCCCTTACTTGCCGCTATGCCGATATTGTACATAAGATGTTTATGAGAACACACGTTATCAGGCATATCCGCTGCTATCCACCTGTCAATAATGGGCGGCTTACCTAATCGTTCGCACTCTTTTAGTTTTACCTCAATCTCCGGTGAACGCCTGCTGTAGTATTCAATCCATATTATCTCATACTGTTCTCTACTCACCGTCTGGTTATTGAGATAGTCAAGGGAATGAAAACTCTCCCTGCATGACCAGTCGAGAAGAACGATGCTTATCTTGGGGGGAATATTATTTTTATTGTCAAATAAAATTTTCATAGTAGAAGAATGACCGAGGTCTCAAACTTAACCTCCTTAAGACTCTGGAACTGATACAGCCCTTTTCAATAAAATAAACTGTTCGTCTTCAAGATAAATCATAGTTTTTCTCACCTTCGTCACCTCATATTTGCATCGTAGTTTGAAACAAAAGTTATATCTCAATATGTTCAATACACCCACATCGGTAGGATGTGTATCGGTAGCAGATGATTATTTGCTTGCCGCTCTTAATTCTCGCTTAAAATCACTGAGGAGTTTTTCTTCAAGCTTAATACGTTCTTCCACAATCTGATTTAACCATGTCCGATAACCCCGCGTTTTATGAAGTTTGGCAAAATATTTTGCCTTTTCTATTATTGGAGGTGAAAAACGAATTGATGTGGGCTTGACGGCTATAGGTTTTCCCCACTTACTCATATCATTTGCCTCTGTAACAACCAACCTGTCAATTTCTTCCTCTGTTAATCTTCTTTTTTGTTTCATATCTGCCATCCCGTAATTATTCTGACAACATTGCCAGATTTAAGTTGAAAGATTATTTTTAATCTTCGTCCGCTGTCAGTCCGACCGATTAACTGCCAGCGATCCCTGAACCTCTTGTTTCTTCTGATCTCGAAATCATTAAAAAAGGCTTCGACTGCTTCTTCAAACGTAACTTCATGTTCTCCGAGTTTATCCTTTTCCCAATCATACTCAAATTCCAATGGAATAAACTCATCCCATTTCATTGCTTAAGTTTACTATTTGTAGATACATAAATCAAGAAAACGAATACACCCACATTGGTTGCTTCATACTCTACCTAACTTCAGAGAACCTACCTTCATTTTTATACCAGTCAATTGTTTTTTGTATTCCTAAATCAAGGCTTATTTGCGGTTCCCAATTATAAATTCTCTTTGCCTTAGAAATATCCAAACAGAGGTGGGTAGGGATTGTCGGCTTTGAAAGATCATGTTCTATACTCAATTTTTTCCCCGAAAGTTTTATAATTTTTTGGACTAATTCAATAACTGAAATTGCCCTTCCATAACCGACATTAACCAACTCAAAAAGATTTTGCTGCTTTTCAAGAGCTAAAGCAACGAAATTAACCAGGTCATCAACGTACAGCAAATCTCTTTCTTCTTCACCTTTTCCCCATATTGTTATACCGTTATTTTTAGCGGTTAAAACCTTAGTAATTGTTGCTCCAAAAACGTGTGAACGCTCTAAATCGAACTTATCATAAGGGCCGTAAATATTTGAATGTCTTATTACCGTAAATTTTGTATGCCCCAACCTCGAATAAAATTCTGCCATTTTTTCTATGTAAACCTTAGTCCAGCCGACTCCAAAATATTTTGGAAAAATATTTCCATTAAAATCTTCCTCTCTTACGGGAGAATCCGAAGATTGATACATTACCGAACAGCTAAAAAAGACAACATGTTTAACCTTATATTCATGGGCGGCTCTAAAAATAAAAGAGTTCATTACCGCATTATCCGTTACGTGGATGTAAGGACGATTCATAATATCTTGAACTCCGGAAGTAGTTGCCGCAGCCTGGATAATAATATCCATATCTTTTACGGCAGAATTGACTTCTTGAGGATTTATTAAGTCCGCGTGAACGGATAGAATCTCTTTCCCCCACCAGGGAGAACGCTTGTTATAAACTGCATAAACTTCATAACCGCCTTTTTTTGAAAAATGTTCGGTTAAGTTTCTTCCGATAAAGCCTGTTGCTCCGCAAATAAGAACTTTTTTTTTCATAAGCATTCCCTTATAAATTGTTCAACCGCGTTTTCCGATGTTTTATTAAAAATAGAACAGAGTTTTTTTATTTTATTATTGTCTATATTACCGCATTTATATGTAAAAGATCCGTATTGAGGCATTTTTTTGTACTTATCTGCTATCAACTTTAAGCTGATAACGGTTTCCGATACAGCGTTATAAATTCCGGATAAATCTTTATTTATAGCCAATCGAATAAATTCATAGATATCCGAATGCAGGACACAATTAAAGGTAGATTCACCTGTCAGGCTAAGAACAGGAGATGGTTCTTTAAGTAAATTTATAAGATTATTTACGCGGGAATATTTCCCTAATAAAAGCCCGGCCCTAATTATCAAATAATTCTTACAATGCTTTTCTATAAAAGCCTCGGAGATTAATTTAACTAAGGTATAAGCATTTACCGGGTTTTCGAGAGAGATAACCTCTTCTTCGATATGCCGCTCCTCGTCTTTAGGATAAATATCAACTGAGGAGATATAAATAAATTTCTGGAAATTCAGTTCTGTAACAAGCCTTTTAGTTAATAAAAAATTGTCCTCGATATATCGGTTAATATTATCGCTATTCAATTTCTTTATCGGATCAAAGGCGCAATGAATAATTGTTTGATAGGGGATTTTTAAGTCTTCTATCCTGTTTTCTCTTGTGTATCCGTAACAATTAAACCACTCTTGTAAAAATCTTCCCAAACCGCTTTTTGAGCCGGTAACGAGGATATCCATTAATCAATCGCCGAGGATTTTTCGTCTTAATTTAATCGAGGTCATACCTTCAACATGCTTTCTTGTTTCCGTCCCGAATTTTTTTTCCAGCATGTTCAGGATTCGGGTATCTCTATAGTATTCATTGAAAATATCATCTCTATACCTTAATATTTGTTCGGAGGTGAGATATTTTGAGTGGAGGGGTTTGCAATCATAGCCATATAATGAGTAAATGCTCCAATCCCCGGGCTCGGTTATTATTCCTTGCTGTAAAAGATCATTGTAAAAATTCGAACCGGGAAAGGCAAAGGCCGGGTATATATTAATCCACTCAAATTCATGTTTGAACAGAAACTCTTTCATTCTTTCTATGGTAGAGGCATCATCGTTCCATAAGCCTACTATTACATCGGCACATATATTAATCCCTGCATCCCTCGTCATTTTAATGACCTCGTCAAAATCAACGGTTAAACGCTTATTGGTATTCTTTAAGACATCTTTATCGGGAGATTCAAATCCGTAAGCTATCCAGTTCATTCCGACTTTTTTTATTTTTTTCAGTATGTCCGGGGTAATGGTGTCTGCCCTTGCAAAACACCACATATTCAGATCGTAATTTCGCTCCTTCAGCATATCACAGAATTCATCTATTCTTTTATGTTTGATGATAAACAATTCGTCTAAAATTTTTATGTGTTTTACGCTGTACTTATTAACTAAAATATCTATTTCGGCTACAACGTTTTTAATAGACCTAAAACGGAATGTACGTTTCCCAAAAAGGTTATTAATACAACAAAAATCGCACGGATAAGGACAGCCCATACTTGTCCAGACTATTGCATATGGAGTTCTGTTATTTATTTCAGGACCAAAACAATGCCAATTGTGAGCCCTATAGATGCCCGGTTTTTTATAACCCCAATCTATCATAGGAAGTTTATCGACATCGACTAAAAGAGGCGGGGTGGTTTCCATATATTTGTCGTTTTCAAAATAGGCTAAGCCCGGGATAGCACACCCATTGTTTTTTTCAACTACCTTTTTATATAAATCGACTATAGTATCGTATCCTTCTCCCTTAATTACGTAATCTGCCCCTGTATCCAAAAGTGTTCGTTTCGAAAGGACGGTAGGATGAGGCCCCCAAATAAATGTTGTAAAAGATTTTTCTTTCAATTTATTTACTTTTTTAAAAAATTCAATTCCTCCGACCATGCTCATAGTTGATGCAGAAGGGTTTGCTCCGGAAGCGATCACACCAACTATAGCGGGACTTTCTTCCAAAAGCCTATTTATCAAATCATCGATAAGTAAACCTTCGCTTTCCGAATCGATCGTTTCTACGGGAATTTCCTTACTTGTAAGGTACGAATGAAGAAGTGCCATAGGGATATTTGGAGCAATGGCAGCTAAGTTATCCGCCGTTCCGCTATAAAGGGTTTTTTTAGCATTTATAGTGGTAAGGATTAATTTTTTACTTTTCATAGTTACTTTTTAAAAAATTCGCCGAACATCATATTTAATTCTGCCATTCCATTTCTAAATGGATTCATTTTTCTAAACCCGCCGATTCTGGGAGGTTCGTTACCCGGAATTTCACAGATCTTAAGCTTCCTTTTGGCTGATTTTGCCAATAACTGGGTTTGCCACGGTATAGACTTGGTATTTACTCCTAATTCTTCAACAATACTTTTTTTGAAAGCTCTATACATCACTAATACATCGGTCAATGAAGTTCCAAACAATGTATTAAACAATTTAGTAAATCCCCAGTTACCAAGGCCGGTTAAAAAGTCATCATCCTCACTTTTAGCCCATTCACAGTAGCGTGACACAATTACAATATCATGACCTTCCCGCATTTTTCCAATTAAATCCGGTATCCTTTGCGGGTCGGAATTACCATCAGGGCTGAATGTAATAATTATATCGCCTTTGGAATATTTCAATCCTTCTCTATAGGCAGCGCCTAAACCGGGTGTCGGCTGGATATAAAGAGGATAACCATTCGCCTTTGCGTATTCTATCGTTCCATCCTTTGAGCCTCCATCGACAATGATGATCTCGTCGATCCAATCTCTATTAATTTGAGGCATTATGGCCTTTAATCCACTTATTTCATTAAGTGTTAAGATCAGAAGGGTCACAGATAATTTTTTATCGTTCATAATTTTAAACTAATTAACTCCATTAAATATATATAATCTAAGGATTTCCGGGTGATTACCTTTTGTAATCCATAGCCTGTAATATCTAAAATTTATCCGTAAAGGAAGGCGATATAATCTTTTCTCATTTAATCTCCAATTAGTTTGATTTTTTTGTGCATCCAGCGTTTTCCAATTTGTTCCGTCATCAGAGGCCTGAAATTCCCAATCTTTGGGCATCCTTTCCGTTGAATCCGTACCGTGATTTCCAGTTGCAATCATATATTTTGAAATCGGCCGCCTGTCCTCTCCCAGATCGAGCCGGAGCCAGACAGGGAAATTAGTTCTTCCTTCCCAAAAATTACCGTTAAGCTTTAGATTGCTCGTGACCTCCGCCTGTATTTCATTTTTTTTATAAGCGATTAATTTAATACTCTCCTGTATTCTCCTTTTCAGTTGCCGATCATAAATTTTTCGGGGAACCATTTCATAAATTTCAGTCAATATTAAACGGGATGAACATTTTAAATCTACATTTACAGGTGCCTTATAACGAGGATTTTTTAATTGTTTTTCAAAACCGGAGGATACTAAAACTCCCTTTCCAAGGTATGAAAGAAGAGGATATAATTCCATCACTTCCCTTTCCCCGCTTTTTCTATAGTAAAAGGCATCTACCCCACTATCAACAGAATAAAAATATGTATTAGGTGTATGTAAAGAAACAATTATCTTTGAAAAGTTAAACCTTGAAATTTGATTGGCATGTTCCAAAGACGTTATCTTATTGTTAAACGGGATAGTATGAAATACCGGCCAATCTTTATATTTTTCTTCAAGTATTTCATTATTTTTAAAAGCATCCCTCTTTTCTTTTACTATAAACATAGCATCTGCATTTATAAATTCTAACTGCATATTCACAATAAATGACAGCAAAAATATGATACCACAATAAACTAAGGTTTTATAGTATTTTTTATGACTGACTATTTCATATAATATTTTAAAACATAATACGGTAGCCAACCCTATATAGCCGGCATATGAAAACAAATAATGAACCTTAGGACGAATTGATATATACAGCCATGCTAAAATTAATGAGATAGTTGTTAGAAAAAGAAGTTTATAATTAAATTGATCCATATCCCTATAAAATCTTCTTGCCCGGGGGGAAAAAATAAATAACAGCAAACAGAACCCGGTTGTTAAAATTAAATACCATGCAATTGTCGGAATTAATTCTTTTAACTCGATACTGCTTAGAAATAACCATTCAATAAAATTTTTTTCCTCTCCGCCTCTTAATTTATTTTCGACAGCAGCAGAATGCATGGTTTCGCGAAATCCATTTATTATCTCTCTCCATTGGTCTATAACGGGTAGCATGAAAAGTAACCAGGAAAATATGACTCCCGCAATAAAATAAATTCTCCATTTATTGCCCGGTAAAAGGAGAAAAGGTAAAACCGCTAAAGGAGCGGAATGAAATTTAGTTGCCAGGGCAAAACCACAAAGTAGTGAGCTTAAGACTGTAAAATTTAAACGGTCTTTGTCGGTTTGTAAACGCGTTTTCCCGGTCCAAATAACAGCGCCGGCAAGACCCAGTCCTGAAGATAATAGCAGACTTTCGGGTAAGCCGTTTGTGATCATTACATATTGTATCGGTCTCCATAAAAAAGGGCTGATCTGACTGAGAATACCAAACCATATATTATCAAAAACCTTGTAAACAATTATTCCAAAAATAAAAATGGCTATGACATTTAAAGATAAAAGGACGTAGTTTATAGCCGATGTGTATAATTCCGAATTGTATATAACGTCGGAAGGTATATCGTCTGCGGTTCCTTTGAAAACGTAGACTATCTTAATTATAACCGCATTAAGGGTCATATTGGTCACTCCGGGGTGATTTAATATCCCAACGGGCTTACCTTCTAAAAGGCTTAAACCCTGTAATAAATAGCCGTAAGATACATCATTTGGTACCATAAACCAATTAGGACCTTTAATTGACATAAAATATAAGATGAAAACCGAATAAATTAAAGGAATAATAATCAGAGGGATAAGAAAGTATTTTCTTTTAATAATTCCCATAAATGGATTCATAAATGTTTAATAAAATTGAGATCGAAGCGATCATAATACTATATAAGCTCCTTATCGTGTATCGCGGCATATGCGAATTGCAAATGCCTTCCGTCCCTATGAAAAAATTTACCGTTCGGGCCTCCCCCCGGATGTGATAATAAAATGAGCGACATACCGACTACCGCATACGGGCTGTCGGCCGAACCCTGATTCATTTCCGTTTTTGCCTCTCCGGGGACGAGTATATTCATTTGAATATCTGCATCGGGGTTTGACTCGCTTACCTCTGCCGCAAACGATGCAGCAAGATTATTCAGCGCCGCCTTCGAGACATTGTACATCCCAAAACCCGGAGTAAACGCCCAGCCAGCCTCTGAAGTCATAAAGATCACCCTTATTTCTTTCCCCTTTATCATATGAGGCGCCATTATCTTTGTCAAATACCACGGGGCCGTAAGGTTTGTTTTTATAATATTATCCCACATTTCATACGTCCCGGCCTGAAGCGGATAGGGGCTATCTCCACCCTGCGGAAGTGCAGCGTTGTTTACTATACCATAAAGATTTTGCGTTAACCCTTTAACTGCCCGACATGCCTCTTCAATCTCCCTAAAATCTTTGAGGTCGAAATCTATTATTTCGCAGTTATCATTCTCGATACCGTATGATTTCATAACTTCCGTGGTCTCGACAAGTTTTTCTTTTCGCCTTCCCGACAGAATGACCAATGACCCTGCCGCGGCCAGGGCAACAGCTATACATTGCCCATAGCCGGTACCTGCTCCGGTCACCCAGATACATTTACCTTTGAGCCTTTCCCATCTGACATCCGAAAGTCCAAAGTGATGTTTCTTCCATTCATGCGGATCATAATCTCGATCGACAGGAGTAAGCATTTTTTTAAAATTACGGTAACCGGCCTTCAGTGCGTATTTTTTTAATATCCTCATTTTCCTTCAGAGGTAAAAACCTGCCCTCCTTAGATATCGCTAAAGCGGTTGTAGAAACACCCCTCCCATTATTCGGCCCGCAGTAATTATTATCGCCGCCCTGATTCGGATGGTATACATGGTATATAAAATAAGAGGGATGCAACTTATCCTCAAATCCTGCATTAATAAGTCTAAATGTCATCTCATAAGGACCGCATATGTGTCCTAAATAATCTATATGCTCATCTGCTCCGCCTATCGCTATAACATTATCCCGCCTTACACATAAACACGCACCATAATTATAAACATGAATCAGATCGGGATTTTCCTTAAGGCTGATCATAGAATTGCCCAGATTAATCTCGGTTGTATTAAATACCTTAACTTCATAGGGCATTGCTATACTACCGCCCAATATCTCTTCTAATGTCGGATAAGAAAAAGGATAAAATTTATGGTCAAAATTTCGTATCTCTTCGATGTGGAGAATCATATCCGGATTTTTATTGAATTCATTTATTATAAAACTTAGAAAATCGGTTTTTACAATTGCATCGGAGTCCATGATAACGATGATATCCCCTTTAGCATATAAAATGCCCGCGTTATACATAACATGCTTGTGATAGTAAAAACTATCCGGATATTCCAAAACAAGCCATTGGTCGATAGGCATCGGAAGGTTAGAAAGTTTGCAGTCTTCGATAAGATTTAAGAGGGGTTTTGCAACATAGTCATAAAATTCGACCCAGATGATCTCATATGCGTCTCTATTGATATCTTGCCGGTTGAGATACTGAATTGTATGAAAGCTTTCTCTTACTTTCCAATCCAATAATATTATGCTTATTTTCGGTTTTATCCGTACATCTGTTTTATTTTCAATAATGTATCGCATATTTTCTATGGCCTAAAATCCGCCTCCGGTGCCCTATTTTTGAGTCTTTCTATTACCTTTGTTGCAAAGGGACCTATGTTTACACCGTTTAGATAGAGCTTATCGAGTATCTTATCGAGACGATTCAACCTGACCTCCTGATCTATATATGGGTCTTCGCTGTACCATAAAGCCGTAGGTATATAGTCTGCATATCTCTTATAAATGTCATCTTTATGCCACCTGAATTTAATCTTATACTGTTCAGGATTATGATAATACTCACTGCCGCATGCAAGAAGCAAGGTATTAAAGCTTTCAACGGAATGGATAAAAGCCTTGCATTTAATAAAATTGGCAATACATTCGTCGATATCTTCTTCCGTCTCTCCGGGAATACCGATAACCATATTAACTGTGGTAACGATACCGGCACCGTGACAGTCTTGCAAATTTTGGAAAGCCAGATTCATATTATAACCTTTCCTCATTAACACCAGTAGCCTATCATTCCAGCCGTCAACCCCGAATCTCAGATGCTTAAATCCGGCCATTGCCAGATGACCGAGGTATTCCGCAGTATTTCTACGGTCAATTCTCAATTGTCCAACTAAATTGACCTTTAAATTTCTTTCGATTA
The DNA here is from genome assembly GCA_016208765.1 of Candidatus Omnitrophota bacterium. Classification (GTDB taxonomy): domain Bacteria; phylum Omnitrophota; class Gorgyraeia; order Gygaellales; family Profunditerraquicolaceae; genus JACROS01. Next base: position 6,417 of record JACQXK010000044.1, on the reverse strand, counting down.
TTCCACTGCAAATATCATAAAGATTTTGGGGGTCTCCATTAACATCACTCTCGTTGAAATGGAATGTATGAAAACCAAGTTTTGTAAAGTGCTCCATCTCATCTACCACCCTAACGGGGTCTCTCCTGCGAAAATAGAAACGCTCTGCGCAAAATCTGCATCTGCCCCACTTACAACCGCGGCTGCCTGTTATAGGAATAAGGTGCCGTCTATCATAAGTCTGATACCAATAATGTTTTGCCCACTGGTATTTCGGCCAGTCAATTTCATCGATATCCTCAAGCACAGGGGCAGTCCAGACCCTATCGGTAGTATCGAAACGAGAAATAATCCCGGGTAAATCCTTAACCGTTTCTCCCTTTAAAAAAACGGCATCCATCAGCGGTTTAAGAGTAACCTCAGCCTCACCTATCACCATGTAATCAAAATCCGGGAATAAAACAGAACCTAAATCTTTATACGTACAATCATACCCGCCTACAATGATGATAATCTCCGGATTTTTTTCCTTGACCGATTTTATAAAACGCTTTGCCAGTTTTCTATTAAACCCGCTCAGAGAGATTCCGAGTGCCTTTGGGGGATTAACCTTTATTTTTTCGATAAGGGGTTCGATGTCGGGCCAGAAATAATCGACCAGATCATCCTTGACCCACTCATTCGTATTAGTATTATCCCATGGGTCCCTCGGCAATACATATCCGTTTGGTGTCGAAATATTTTTAAGATTATTCCGCAGCCTATTTTCATGATACTTGTGATAAAGACTTATATTCACATCGAGGATCTGAAAGTTAATATTACATTTCAGCAGAATATTATAGAGATACCCCAAACCATTCGGCATAAACGGCATATATCTGGGAGGCAGTTCAAGTACAAGAAAATCCAGGTTTGGTTCCACATCTAAGGGAGGAATCTCGCACGGGTAACCACCTGCCAATTTATACTGGGCAAAATCGTAATCGTTACTCTTGTAAAATCTGTTTACCCACTTCAGTTTTTTTATCTTTTGCTTTATAGCAACAGGGATTAAAGATTTCAAAAATTTAATAAAGATATTTTTATTAATGCCGTTCATAAAAAAGCAAACCCCCAAATATATTTTGGCGACGCCGGCTAAAGTTAATTAACCATTTATTCGAATATAATAATTAAGCTCAGATTATCTTAATCTCGTATATCCTCAATATCTCAGGATTATTTCCGGCAGTAAAATAAAACCTATAGAATCTATACGCAGCGGAGGCAGCCGCAGTATAAGTTCTTTCTTCACTTACCTTCCATTCTAACTGATCCTTCCGGATATCCAAATCTTTCCATGTTGCTCCGTCCTTTGACCCTTGAAATTGCCAATCCTTAGGCATTCTCGTTGGATCTTCTCCGGCCTGAAAAGAATACTTTGAAATCTCTTTGCTTTTATTATCTTTAAACTCTATCTGCAGCCAATTAGGAAAATATAAAGACTCCCAGAACCTATCGGGACTTATATTCTTATCAAATGCCCGATCCGCATGGTGTCTTCCGACAACATTAGCTTCCTTTAATAGGAATTCCTGTTCGCTTATCGTCTCGCCGGTAGGTTTCCGTGTACAGCCCAGAATTAATATAAAAAATCCTGCTACAATCGCCAATACATTGAAATACTTTCTGCATCTTCTCATAGATAACTCCCCCTTTTTATTTTTTAATTTTTTAAAAAAGTGTTCATGTTTTTTAAAACACTTTACGGATTACCCTACCCCGAAAAATTTTACTATATTGCATGTTTATTTTCAATCTCTTTTTTCGAGGTCTCTCTATTTTTTTTGCACTCTTCAAGGATTGCAAAAGCCAAGGCATCCTCATAACTGCCGAAACCTAAATATACTCCCTCTCGATTACGATTAGAATCTATTGATAAGTCAATATTGCCTAAGGATTTATCAAGGACGACATATTGCCCGCCGGCATAGACAATGTTAAAACCATAAAAAGATTCTTTTATCAATCTCTGCTGCCAGAGTTCAGCTTCCGATGAATAATATCCCATTTTTAATGGTCTTTGTCTAAATCCTTCTACGTGCCTCGAATATAGGATATCGCTATCATAGCCCATCTTTTCCATGAAATCCTGAGGTAATTCCAGAAACTTTTTGTAATGAAGTTCTTTTAATACTTCCTTATGCCGTCCTATCCTGCCTTTTGTAAAGGTGGGACTATTTACATCATATATGTTAGGGGCAATCTCATGAGGACAACCCTGTATATGTAATTTAAGCTGAATAGACCAGATCGACCTTATCTGATGCTCATCATTTCCACCGCCTCCGGATCCTACTAACTCTTCGTAACTTACCGGTATCGCATTTGTAAAGTCCAACCAGCCGATATATTTAAGCATTCTTTCACGGATATTACCTAATACGAATCGGTCATCTATAAGACTCGATAATTTAGAGTCCAAATCTTCAAAACCGTTCAAATAGTTAGAGACGACCTCCGATTGCCTTTGAAACCATGACACTTCCGATACAAGTATATCAAGTGGATTACGATACATAAAGATAACCGGTGAATAAAATAAAGGGTGTTTACCCATAGGAAGAAAGGCATTTAAAAACTGCTCCTCGACGAATCTCTTACACGGTGTGTGGTATGAATATTCGGGGACAACATTCCATTTACCCTTACAGGGCAAAGAGGATAAATTTTGTCGAATCCCCATAATCTCAAGCATCTTAATAAGCATATGTGTGCCAGACTTCGGAATACATGAGATAAAAACGGTTTGATTACTATAATGCCTCTCCGTTACGGGGGCTAATATAATACCTTTCCGAAGATTTAAGAAATCAAGGAGGAGTTCGGAAACGATATTAGTATTTGTTTCCGTTATCACGATTACATCTGCATTACTCGATTCAGGATCGCTGAAATCCTCTTTTGTATAAAAAACCGGTTGTCCCGCATCCTGAAATTTCTTTTTGAGGTAGCCGCTTTTCTCGTCCCGATTCATTAAAAAAAATTTTTCATAACCCTTCTTGATAAGTTTGCCGATATTTTCAAACAGGGCATCTCCTTCCGGATTATAAAATTGTAAATTCAACCCCGTTCTTTTATATATTATGTTTTTAACCATATCTATACTGTCTCCATGAATAATCGACGGGTATAAATTAAAATCTATTTTCTGAATATCCATCGGACCGAGTCTCTGTGGAACGCCATAGCATTTATTATTCATCTTCACAATATTGTATGAACCTTTCTTATTTCAGTCAAAAAGCGGTTTGCAATGCCGACCGCATTACCGATAACCTCTACAATCCCGCGGATTATGGATTCATCCTTAAATGTTGAGCGTTCTATAAAAACATCTCCAATTCGCGTGTATGATTTAAATGGGAATTTTGAAGATGTAAGGTTTGTCTTATTGAACGCAAATGTGTATAGGTCATCGTCCTCGTGAGGTTTATATATCTTACCTTTTTTTAAATATTCTTCAATTGTCTTTTGTATCGGTGTATAATCGGTCTCTTTAAAATAATTAATTTTCTCGTAACCCAATTCCTCAAGAAATTCGTCGAAACCATAGGTCTTAAACAATTCCAGATGGGTATTGGTAATACTTAATTTCCAATCACCTATTGCACCTTTCCTGAAACTATGCCTGTGCCATCTTGTAAGGTTTCTATATTGAATCTTCTCCCAAATATCTTCCGCAGTTGACCCTGTAATATTAAAACCTCCTGCATATGCAATTTTTAAAATTGTATCTACAGGCATAAAGATTAAATCCTCCCATTTCATCACATATAGAAATTTATTCTTTACGGGTAAAAAATCTTTCAAATAATTAACAAGATAAATAACCAGTCCCTCCATAAAGTCTGGATTTGTAAACTTGTTTAGAGCTAATTTATGTCTAATGGTAGTTTCGTCTTCCGATACACACCGCTGAATATATTCGCTTGCGAGGGCATTAATCGAATAAACGGAGGAATGAATAATATCCATCGGGTTTCTGATTGACGCGAATTTCATATAATCCGCGAAGTCAGGATGTTCCTGCCAGAGGCTCGGATGGTTATGCGAATGGACAACCTCATCATAGTCCAATAAAAATCGCGGGTGGTACTGGATAAAAGTAAAATCCCCCAAACCTTTAACTCCGAGATATTTTCTTACGCACATCGTATTTGTATCATTATTATCCAGCCACTTCGGACCGCCGACAAGAACTTTCCTAAACTCGCCCGAGTAAAATAAATCTTCCAAACTAATATATTTTTTGAAAAAGTTATCCATTGACGTGGAAACAAATTCGCCTGCCAATGGAACAAAGTGGTTTACCGTATTCTGAATCTCGTCCTTCTGAATATTTTTTAAACGATACAACTCGTTTATAACACTGATTAATAGTGTAAAACCACCACGAGGGGGGCCAACAACAAGATATTTTGGATTATCATTTTTCATATTCACATCAATACAATAAGCGTTCCTAATATACTACATAACTTCATGCCAGATACTGGAGCGCCCGCTTATTCCATACTCTGTCAAATCTTTATGAGCCCACAAAGTTACATTGCCATTAAATATAGCATCTACTGCTTTAACAACACCCGGATGACATCCGGCAAAAAGGAAATTTTCAAGAGGTACAAAATCTTTATCAAGATTCTTGTTAATCTGTACAGGGTCAAAATCTGATATTGCACCTTCGCAGTCATGTCCACATAAAATGCCACCCTTTTTCACTTTAGGCATCCACATTTCAATATCCTGTTTAGTTATCTCGAAGGAGTGGTCACCGTCTATAAAAATAAGGTCACATGATTTATCTTTAAAAGTTAAGGCTGCATCCTTGCTTTCCATAATCATTGGCTTAACTATATTTTGCCCGCCATACATAGTCACGTAATAAAGAAAGGTATCAAATAGACTATATTCTTCAGCTAATTTTAAATGCCAATCTACATTCTGATTCCCTTTCCATGTATCTATACAATACAGAGTTCCATTTACATCTTTATATAATATAGTGTCAATAATTGTTTTAGTACTTCCATTTCCTAAAAAGCTGCCTACTTCAACTACTATTCCCCGTGTGGGAAGATTTTTTAATAACTGTTGCAGTACAAAACTATCCTCTTTAGTAATACGCGGTTCAACATGTAATGCAAGGTTACGGGTTAGCATCATGAAATAACCACCATTTCTTTTCTTGAAATCTCCTGATAAGTTGTCTTTAAATTTACCAACCCTACGAAATCAGCCAAGGTCTGGATACGCAAATGAATAATATCTTTTCTATTGTCAATCGGAACATCTATATCCAATTTTTCTGCTACACCAAGATTTAAAAACAGGTCACCGCTATTTGCAATAAGATTAAAAGTCCATTTTGTTATAATGATATCGTTTTTATGCACAGGGGGCACCACAATCCTGCCAATCCGCGTGTTATTACCGTATATAATCACACCGTCAATTGTCTTTACTGCAAACCCGAATATTGGAGACTCCATATTCTCATGGAATTTATACTTCACATATATATCCACTACATCTCCGGAATTTATCGTAACAGTGTCGTATTTATCGACTGATACAATTAAATAATCTATAATCTCCGCTCGTCTGTCGCCATACCTATATTCATTCTTATTATAGCTCCTCCTATTTACGCAGTTATCCCCTTCGGGGATTTCTTCGAGAAACCTCTCCAACTCTGTTATCTCTTTTTTAGGGGGAACTTCGACTGCCTGATTTGAAATATCAATTTCCAGAGAAACCGTTTTATCCACAAGCAGTCTTACCTCCTCCAATGACGACCCGACCGCACACTTATGATCAACTATATATTTGTACAATTCATTTTCAAACGGACGCGTAAGGTCCATCGGCCCGAGAGATTGTGAAAATGCGTAGTATTTAGTTCCGGTATGAACGATATTGAATCCTCTATATCCTTCTTCAACTAAAACGGGAGTTGATGAATAGCCGTGTATTTTGCCTGTAAACAGGAGGTCAATGTAGTAGTTTGTTACTGTCTTCGGCTCGCCACTTTCTATCGCTCTGCCGCCCTCAAGCAAAACGGCATTGTCACAATGCCTAACAATAGCGTCTGTGCTGTGACTGACAAACAAGATGGTCTTGCCCTTTTCCTGAAATTCGAGAAATTTATTGTAGCATTTATGCTGAAACTTCGCATCACCAACAGCTAGAGCCTCGTCTACAATAAGTATATCAGGGTCAACATTAATAGCCGCTGCAAATGCAAGCCTCACAAACATGCCTGAAGAATAAATTTTCACAGGCTGGTCAAAAAATTCACCTATATCTGCAAACTCCTCTATCTGAGGGATTTTTGCATTCATTTCATCTCTTGAGAACCCTTGAACGATCCCGTTTAGAATAACATTCTGT
>JACQXK010000047.1 GCA_016208765.1 Candidatus Omnitrophota bacterium | reverse complement strand
GGATAGTCTTCCAAATACCCAAGCCACATATCCTCATTTTGCCAATAGATAAATCGTAATTTTTCCATTTTTCTCCTGTAAACCTAACGATAAAAATCACTGGTGGGCTACTGCCCATCCAGTGCATTTTTGTTGGTAGACTTCTTTTTTCTATCTTACGCTTGACCGTTTTCTTAAGCCTAAGTACTATCTTACATCTGTCTGTTTTCTTACGACTGAGTAATCTCTTATGCTTGTAAGGCTAACAAAAAAGTTAAGCAACAACAATTTACGCCGTCCGCTGCAACGCCTCGTTGGGTGTTTCTTCAGTCAATATCTTTTCCATCTCTATAAACTCATATTCGGGCTTAGCAGTAAAAAGGTCGACTCTAATTGTTTTAAGTTTTGCAATGGTTGCTTTTAAGGCATGTTCCGATTGGTCAATTCCAATCCATTTTCTCCCGTTCATTTGGGCTGATTTTAATGTTGTTCCTGAACCACAAAAACAATCTAAGACTATGCTTTCTGGATTTGAAGAAGTGCGAACAATCAAATCTAATAATTCAGAATTTTTTTCTGTTGGATAAGTAGGATATTGAGGGTCTTTATATTCCCAAACATCTTGCACTCTTTTGCCTTCTCTTTCATCTGCAAAAATTATTTTTCTTGGGTTTCCAGTTGAAGACCACTCAATAAGACCTTCTTTGTCCCATTGTTCAATCATTTCAACATCTGTCCGCCAATGTCTGCCTTTAGGAGGCATTATTCCTTTAAACGGTTGATTAGATTTTCCATTTTCAGTTTCACCAGGGGCATGAATTGGTACAGTTGTATATCGTCTTCCTTGTTTGTCTATTTTAGGAAATAACTTTTCAAAGTCTTTTTCAGTATATTTTTCTCTTGGTTCATTCCATATCGGTTTTGAAGATTTTGTATAAAAAAGGATAAGGTCTTTAATGTTACTAAACCCCAGTCTGTCAAAGTTTTTGGGATTACATTTAATTCTTGTAATATCATTTCTAAAATTCTTTATCCCAAAAACTTCGTCCATCATTACTTTTACATAATGACCAATTTTATAATCAATATGCAAATAAATTGAGCCTTGTTCAGACAATAACTCTTTAAGCAGGATTAACCTTTCTCTTAAATATTCAATAAAATCTTTGCCTATAAGTTTGTCAGAATATGCAATATCCCCGTTTCTTGAATTACTAATTGTGGATGCCCTGCCATCTGTAATTGTAAAATTTCCATTTGTTGCAAACGGAGGGTCAATATATATCAGGTCAATTTTTCCTTTTAGTTTTCTGTTTTCTAAAAGGTAATTAAGTCCTTCAGTATTGTTGCCCTTAATTAGCAAATTCTTCATAGATTCCTTCCTATAGTTGATACAAAAACTCTCGTAACACCAAAGCACTCATAATGTTGTAATCTTTATAAGTCTCAGTTATTGATTTATACATTTTGTTATTTCCTTTAATATAAAGCACACCGTCTAACACAGCAATTTTTATTGCTTTTACCCCTTTTGCTTTAACCGTGCTTATTGCATCGTTAAATTGTGCATTCTGATGTCCGCCAAAATCAGTAAGAAACTTTGCTTCTCCTATGATGTATTTACTGTTAAATCTTGCCACAAAATCAAGCCCTTTATTGTGATTATAGCCTAAATTATTCTTTGCAAATTCCATCATTGCATTATCGCCTGCGTCTAAAATAGCATCGTTATCGCTTGCGATAAATTCAGATAACTCAACTGGTATAATTCCAAGCGTCTTCTTTCTTAACCATTCCCGAAACATTGGACCAATCCGTCGATTGGCTTCTTTTGGTTCGCTACATCTTTCAAAAATCTTATCAAGTCCCATTTCATAGAGTCTACCACAAATACGATTTATAGTTCTTGGGTTTCTGTCGATTGCAGAATCGTCTCTTTTCAAGTATGCAATATAACTATCCTTTATCGGAAAGAGGTTAAGTTTTAAAAGTTCTCTGATAAGAGAATCATTGTTTTTACGATTAAAGTATTTTTCAACATCCGCCCATATTCCTTTATTAATGTCTCTTATTCCTTCTGGAATTGTCGGATATACTTGAAATAAGTCATCAAGATAAGACCTTTGATTTGCATATTCTATGCTTAATTCAGTCCAGCGATTCATTTTATTCTCCTAACTTCTTACACCTAAATAAGTTATTTGGCTTGATTGTTATCTTACGCTTGACTGTTTTCTCAAGCCTGAGTACTATTTTACGCTTTGTAAATCTAACGATAATGCTCACCTACCAGCGGGACGAATACCCAGTAAGCGTTGTAAGCAAAATAAACTGTCGAAACTCGCCGCATTCCCGCTGGTTAGGTGCAGCGACGGGTTATGTGTTTTAGTTCCACGCATTTGCCCTTGATTATTTGGTTGCCTTCGGGTTTTCGCTCATCCTCGGTTGTTGCTTGACCACACTTTTCTTTGCCATTAACCTTAGATTATGCTGCCTTTTGACTCTGAAGCGATAGTTCAAGGATCTTTGGTTCTCGGCATACAAGACGATCACCAAGGTTTCTTTGTGAATCTTGGAAATACTCAAAAAGCTTATTGGGATCTTCCTGACACTCATGCTCAATTTCATGCCGGATTCTACGAACCTCTTCTACTATAGGGTCTTTTTGCATAGTTATACCTCCATTAGTTCCTCAGGAGAACAGATTATAGGTGTTTGGATACCTTGATATGTATTGATTTTTTGAATCATTGCTTTAACTGGTGCTGCAAGAATGTGAGTAAAATTCCACGATACCAGAAAATCCATCCCATGGTATGTAGCCAAAGCCAAATGATAAGTATCGCCTCTTGCTTTCTCCGGAATTTGGGTCTGTGTAAAGTACAGATCAGCCAATTCCCGCACTTCATTAGTAATTTTTAGCACAGGAAAACCAGATATTTTCTTTAGTCGAAGATTTGCTGCCTCTTTATCTCCTCTTGCCACTTCTTCAATAACCATTGGGGATATGAAAGGATCGCAATAGGGCAATGTGTTTTCCCACCATTCCATGGTGATTTGCTGATGTGCTGCTGTAATAAGGTCGCGACTTGGTCTTGCAGTCATATAACTTATTACAGTAGTTTCAATATACACACTTGGCTTTGACATGTCAATCCTCCAAATACAGTCTATTGTCTAACGAAAAAACAATCAACAAAACTTTACCCCTCTGATGAATATTATACCTTATAAAAACCACTTAAGTCAAGTAAAAAATAAAATACTTGGAGAAATTCATTAGAAAATATGGGAAGTGTCCTTCTGTTTCCCCTTGAAGTCTTTTCGATTCAGGGCTAAAGCATCTTGCAAAAATTGACCAAACGAATTCTCAGGATATTGTTCGGTTTCAATCTTCTTCTTAAGTTCTGGGGCCTTCTCAATTTCTTTCTTCCATATCATAGGGGCCTGTAGCCGTTCTGACAAAACCGTGAGCTGCGTAGATTTCACTCTTTCGCTAAGAAAAGCGACGAGTTGCTGCGGTAGAACCCGCCACTCTCCGTTTACCATAAGTCCCCCTAACTCGCCTGACTCCAGTAGGTCGACAGGCTGTTACGGAATAGAAATTTGGCATGGAAGGCATACAATATGTTGCCAACATTTCCTTGTCAGATACCATATATGGTATGCCAGTACCCTCGATTTCCCATTCCGTAACAGCCTGTCGAGGACTATTTGATCGTTAAGACGAAGAATCTGCGAGCACTTGCTAACCGTTAATATTAATGGTTCATCTGAAATGCTGGTTGAAGATTCGTAGGGCTCAACAGGGTTCTCCCAAGACAACCCAAATAATGGACAGGAAAAACCGGTTATTTTCGCAAGTAAGTTTTTGAGTTTCTTAAACATTGGGTATCCTCAATTTATCGTCTAAGTCGTCTAACGATAAAAATCACTGGTGGGCTACTGCCCATCCAGTGCATTTTTGTTGTTAGGCTTTCTTTTTCTATCTTAAGCACCGAGTAATATCTTAAAGCTTCGATTCAAACTCTGATACCACTTCCGATTGCAATCTTAATCCCCGAGTAATATCTTACATTTGTAAGGCTAATGTCAAGCATTAGCGGCTTCAGGAAGGTACAGATCGCTTCTCTGAAGTCTGCTGGATGCACTTGTTGTCTCCATTTTTG
>JACQXK010000046.1 GCA_016208765.1 Candidatus Omnitrophota bacterium | reverse complement strand
TGATCACCTCCAGTCCATTAATAGTACCAAATATGGCCTGAATGTTCAATCGCTATCAATCCTCGTAAAACCTAACACAGAAGTGAGTGACTACAAAGGTCATACAAAGGTCATACAAAGGTCATACAAAGGTCATACAAAGGTCATACACAAAGGTCATAGGGTCAGGTCTTGTTTCTTGCATTAGCTATCTCAGCAATCTGCCTGCTACAGAATAGTGAACCCCTATAAAATCTGCAACCTCTTTCTGCGTATAACCATATCTTTCCACTGCTTCTTTTGCTCTCTTATTCCGTTTTCTCTTGTCTTTTATTGTGCCTTCGCCAAATATTTTATCAAGCTCCCTATTCGCAACGGTCTCGCCATGCGAATACCTTAGCACACCTACTCCTTAAAATGCAAAAAACAAGACCTGACCCCCTTTCCTTCGTTGTTTAAGCGCATGGATATGTTCGACAGAGTTCTTGTCCCTTTGTTTTCCAATTTTAATAAATTTTACAGATATTCCTTGATATTGGGGAAAGGGCATACCATTTATCTCAAGCTGCTGTTTCAGTTCCTCTAATTCTTTTTCTGTTGCATCTTGACGGTGACTCACTTTGACGTTGATTCTCTCTGATGCTAAGGAAGAAGATACTATCCAAAGTGGTGTTTCTGAAGTAATTCTTGAAGCCATCGGGCCAGGATTTTCAGATGTATACAAGTTAACACCCTCAGGGATAGCAAACTTTATCCCCCATTTTTCATTTGAGAAATAACTGTCCTCAGAAATAGCATTTGTAGACATCAAGAAACTGATAAGTAGAGTACAACAGAACATAAGCGTGATTGATAATATATTCATTTTCAACATGTCTTAATCCTCCTTTAATAAATATTGCCAATAAAGACAAACCCTAATATTGCCCCTTTAGACAATAGATGCTCTATCTCCTTTAAGTAGAAAGCATCATTTTATAACACTTTAAAAATTAAGAGTTATTGTCATCGCTTGACGTCCTTGTCTTTATAAATCCATTTTCCTTTAGAATAGACACAGAGCCACTCAACAGCATGAGGATTTGTTTTACTGTCCTTTTTGTCAAATTTAATTAACACATATGCCTCATTGCCTAATAGGCCGTTCAAGCTTGGTGTTGCTTCTGGAATAATGTCAAGTATCGTACTATCTGGGTTATCTTTCAAAAACTCATGTTCTACGTCTTTATATGGAGCTTGAGAATTGCAACTCACAAAAAACACGAGCATCAAAACTACCAAGAAATAACGTAACATAATTTTCTCCTTTTCATTTACTTCTTATTACTATAGATAACATCTCCTACCGGCTCATTCTGAAATAGAAATATTAATTTTTTGGCTTGCGTCTTTGGCACTTTAAATATTATCTTATCTTTATTGACTTCCTTTCCTTTAATAACTGTGCCCATAGAATCTGACCATGCTTTAAAATCAGGGTGCCATAAACTCCCTTTATATTTACTACCATCTTTATCTACTACAGAAAAATCTGAGGCCTGTACATTAATTTCGTCATCGGATTCATTATAAGCGCTGAAATTAACTATCAAAAAAATGTTATCCTTAGGCGGTCGCTCTTTTCCAGTTTTATGAGAACCAAATCTTAAATAACCATCTTTATCCATGCCTTGAAATTGAAGAGAAATTCCGATTTGTTGTGGTTCTAACGTAGTTACAGCAGAGATAATCTCAACTCTTACACTCTTCTTCTCATCTTCACCCGTTAATCCAGCCGATACTAAAAAAATCAAAATTAACATAATTAATAAAATTGTGGGAAATATTTTTCTCAACATAAGCTCCTTTCCTGCTCGAAATAAGCAATAAAATAAATTTTCGATACTGGTAATTAAGCAAATTTATTTTTTCTTTAATACTATTTGACGGACAAGATTTTAATATTTAGAAAGCCATAATTTAATTACAGATAACGCGGCGCTGAGCGGTCGCCCGAAGGGCATCCGTCTCCTGTGCCTGGTTCTCCCCGCAGCGCAGCGAAGGGGAGAACCAGGCACGACCGCTCAGCGCCGCGTTCCCCCCGCAGCGGAGCGGAGGGGGGAACGCCAAGGCTCATTTGCCGGGGTACAGACCCTTGAATTTCAAGAATTGGCTATTCCCGGTCAAATGGAGCCGCATGTTATACCGTCTTCTATTTATCTTTAGGCTCCAAGAGGAAAAAATCCGAGAGTGAAAAAACTACTTCCACATCTTGACCGGGTAATATTTTCGTTTTTAGCGTTTCAACTAATTTCCTAATGTCTGTTTCGATGCTACTTTTAAGTAGTGAAAAATCATTTATAGTAAGTTCTTTCGATTCCAGAACCTTTTGTAGTGCAATCCCCTGCCATTCAACCATCAATCTATCCATTAGATGTCCATATTCATCTGATTTATAAATCTTTTTATCTTGAGGCTTCCTTAAGAATTGCGCTGAGATAATAAGGTTATAAATTCCTTTTTCTTTTATTTCCACTGCGGCTATGACAGTCCCTTTTTCTTTACTAAGATGAGAGGAGTAAATACCAGAGCCTAATCCGGCCAGGGCATTTGTAGAAAATAAAGCAATTAAAACCAATGCGATGATAGATGTTCGAACCATTTTAACCTCCTTGTATTCATTTTTTCTGGTATAACGACCAAGCTCACCTGCCGCTATGGAGCGAAGTGGAATAGCGGTCAGGTGCAGCGCCTTGTTATCTGCCCTTTTCATGACTATGCTTTCTCATAGGCTTCCAAGAATTCATCCCTGGTTATACGAGCTTGAGTACAAATCGTTCTTAGAGTAGAAGCTTTTATCTTTGGGTGATTGGGCATAGTCAAAGGAGTTTTGCTTCCGTCAACGTTCTCACGCATCATAGAAATGTGTTCTCTTTCTCGTACCATTCGGAAACCCAAAATCTCCAGTGCTTTGATCACTTTCCATTTAGGCGCATCAACAGGGAATTTTGTCATCAGACTTCTATTCCCGCTTCAGCGACAAATGCCTCAAGTATTGGTGGCTCAATATCTAGTGTTGCGTTTCACAAATAATATGATATAATACTGCCCATAGGAAGGAGGTGCTATGGGCAGGGGAGTAAAACAAATAAATTTAGATGCCGAACAATACAATACTCTTAAGATGTGGGGAAGAAGTGGGAAGACAGAG
>JACQXK010000011.1 GCA_016208765.1 Candidatus Omnitrophota bacterium | reverse complement strand
GCAATCGGTGCGCTTATCTACTTCAAGTACAAAGAAAAACACCCATAATCCGAACAAGACAAGGCTAAGCGACCATGACGCAGAAGTTGCTGGCAAAGCCATCATCAGCAAAACAAACAATATAAAAACAGTTTTCAGTTTATAGTTTTTAGTAACAGATAAACCCTTCAAAAAAATACTTATCCTGTTCATTTCAAACCTCCATAAAAAAACAGTTTCAAGTTTTAAGTTTTTAGTTTTAAGTAACGGCCAGTTTTTCAAAGACCGGTTTTCAGTTTTCGGTTTTTGGTTTTCAGTAACAGATAAAACCTTTAAAAAATTACTTATCCTATTCATATCAAACCTCCTATTCATAAAAATAGTTTTTAGTTTCAAGTTTTCCGTTTTAAGTTCTTAATTTTGACTAACCCTTCCTCTTTTGTTAAGCTAAATACAACCAGAAAGCAAGGAGGTTTAGATATGGCCAAAACTGCAATTAAGACCGCACCCATACCACATACAGGTGAGAAGCTCCATAGGTATCTAAAGAAGATGTCGCAGGTCAATGTGTCTCTGAAAGATGTCCAGAAAAGCCTTTCCGGCATAGGTATTTCCCTTTCTAAGAGGGTAATAGAAGAAAGAGAAAAACGATAATCAATGCCCTTTTTCATTGATACCAGCGCCCTTTTCAAGAGATACCAGCCTGAGGAGGGCACTGAAAAAATGGTTCTTTTTCATATTGAGTGGGTAGTTAATCCAAAGCTGAAAGAAGCAGCCAGGCGTTTATGAAACAATAGTACGAAAGCAGAGATAAAGGCACACACCCCTTAGTCCCCTCTTAATAGAGGGGAAATAAGGAACGAAATATTTACCCACTTGAAATGAGAAAAAGCTGAAAAAATCTGCCAGCTTATCGAAGATAAAGACCACTTAGTATTCATTTCATCTATAACCATTATCGAGGTCATCTCAAACCTTAAAAGACTCTTTGAAGTTGATAAAATTACAACAGAAGACCAGTTCCATTTCCAACGCTCCTTCTTTTATCAAGACATTAACAGCCTCGACATTGCAGTCCTTGATGTAACGCCTGAAGACATCATTAAAGCCGATAGTCTCATCCTGAAAAAATATATGAAACCTATTGATAGTATCCAGTTAGCTATTGCCCTTAACCTGCCGCCGATAGATGACCTTACATTTGTCTGTGCTGACCAGAGCCTCTGCGAAATAGCAAAGGCAGAGGGTCTCTTGGTATCGAATCCAGAAAAACTATAGCGCCAATAATTCATCGGATTACCCCCGCCGGCAAGGCCATCATCAGCAAAACAAACAATATAAAAAACAGTTTCAAGTAAAGACCAGTTTTTAGTTTTTAGTTTCTCGCCTCGGCGAGTCCGCCCGTGTGCGGACAAGTTTTTAGTAACAGATAAAAATCTCAAAAAATTACTTATCCTATTCATATCAAACCTCCTATTCATAAAGACAGTTTTCAGTTTCAAGTTTCCAGTTTTTAGTAACAGATTTTTCATCTCAAATCCTCCTTATTATCCCCTAAAATTTATAATCAAAAATTCATGTATTGTAATTGACTCCTTCCCTCCCTTTTGTTAAGCTAACTTTAGAGGAGGTGTTTAAAATGTCTACAACGTTGAAAGATGCAGTCAGCTCGATTAAATCATTGTCTGTTCCTTCGGAACCTTTGAAGAAAGTCTCTGAGGAACTTCTTGGCAAATATGAGGGAATAATCCCTCCTGAAAAATCTTCAACAGAGTTCATCAAAGACTTAAGAAAAACAATGTATGGCAAGGTTAAAGAATAACCTTTGGAGACACAACGGCTTTTCCTTGATGCTGATGTTGTAATTAACTGGCTGATACAGGAGACTGAAACTGCATCCGGCAAGCCCCTTTGGGAAGCACCATATAAAATTATAAATCTCATTGAAAACAAGGCTGTCACCGGCATAATTTCAATTACAACCCTCATGGAAATCAGATACCTCCTCCGAAGAAAAAAATCTTATACATCTCAGCAGGTTGAAGATGATATATCAAAATTGACCTCCATTTTTGAGGTAATTATTCCTGATGAAATAAACCTGCTCAAAGCAAACTCCCTTCAAGCCGAACATCATCTTGACCCCTTTGATGCAATACAGCTTTCCCTTGTAACAGGGTTAACGCCTGTCATCCTCGTTTCGAGGGATAGAGAATTCATACAAATAGCGAAACAGTTCATAACTGCATTGACCCCTGAAGAATTTTTGTAAACCTACTAACCTCATTAGAAGCCCCCGCTGGCATAGCCATCATCAGCAAAACAAACAATATAAAAACAGTTTTCAGTTTTAAGTTTCCAGTTTTCAGTAACGGCCAGTTAAAAGACCAGTTTTTAGTTTTTAGCATTTCTCACCTCTCAGTTTTAAAACGTTAATATATTTGACTCTTTTATAAGAACCTGTTATTTTATGCTTGTGGAGCCGATTAAATATGACCGCCATGCAAAGAGACGCATGAAAGAACGGGAGGTTACAGAAGATGAAACAGAAACGGCCATTAAAAATCCCGATAGCAACGAGCCGAGCATAAAAGGTAGAACAAATGCATTTAAATTTTTGAACGGCAGATACCTTAGGGTTACATACAAAGAGGAAAATAACCATATTCTGGTCATTACAGTAACAATTAAAAAGAAACCATTTAAGGGGGGATATAATGAAGATAGAATATAGTAAAAGTGTTGATGCTCTATACATAAGACTCAGAGAAGCAAGAATAGTAGACTCAATGGATATTGAAGAAGGAGTAACGGCTGACCTCGATGAAAAAGGCCATATTGTAGGGCTTGAAATCCTTGACGCAAGCGAAAAATTGGACATCTCAGACCTCGTCAATATTAGCATTGAGAACCTCCCTCTGGAGAAAGTGGCTTAAAGGAAGAATGAAGAAGAAAAAACATCCATAATCCAAAAAGGATTTGAATTATCCCTGCCCCAACCGCCCCCGCCGGCAAAGCCATCATCAGCAAAACAAACAATATAAAAAACAGTTTCAAGTTTAAAGTTTTAAGTTTTGAGAAAGAACTGCTAATTTCAAGTTTCTCGCCTCGGCGAGTCCGCCTGTGTGCGGATAAGTTTTTAGTAATCCTATTCATAACTTCCTCCTAAAACAGTTCTTACAAACTTGTTTAAATTTCCTACTTGGTTGATTAAACCCCTCATTTTTGGTTAAGCTAACTTTAGAGGAGGTGTTTAAAATGCCATCAACAGTTGAATTACCAAAAATTGAGTTTATTACTACACCTGAGGGCAAACCTAAATCTGTCATCCTTAGCCTTGAAGACTGGAAAAGAATAAGCGAAACGCTGAAGATTATGTCAAGCAAAGAATTAATCCAATCCATTAGACGGGCAAAACAACAGTTACGCACTAAAACCAGATTGCTATCTTTTGAAGAG
>JACQXK010000052.1 GCA_016208765.1 Candidatus Omnitrophota bacterium | reverse complement strand
CCTTCAGGCGGAAATCTTCGATATCCGTCGCTACTATAAGACCTGCCCCATTTACACGCGCCATCTTTATATGAAGCAATCCTGAGATGCCGCTTCCTATAATGAGTAC
This sequence comes from Candidatus Omnitrophota bacterium, assembly GCA_016208765.1. GTDB lineage: Bacteria > Omnitrophota > Gorgyraeia > Gygaellales > Profunditerraquicolaceae > JACROS01. The sequence goes on along the minus strand of JACQXK010000052.1, from coordinate 2,351 downwards.
GCTCCTGCCATCTTGCATACCCGCTAATCTCTGTCCGCGCAAGACACACGCCAACGGCTCGAGAAAAGTCGCCTCTTCAAAAGATACCTCGTCGGGCAAGAGATACACCCCTTGCTCAACATTAATAGCGGGCAACCTTATATATTCGGCAAAACCGCCAGGGTCAAAATTAGTCTTGCGCAGCGTCTCACAGACAGTCTGATGTCCGCTTAAGCAATAATGGCATTGATTGCAAGGGACGTGATGGGAAGCAGAAATACGCTCACCCTTTTTGTAACGCTTAACCCCTTCTCCAACTTCCACAACCGTGCCTGCGACCTCATGGCCTAATACCAATGGTACTCTATTGAGCCGATACCACTCCATCACATCTGTGCCGCAGATGCCGCTGGCTTCCACGCGGAGGAGAAGCTCGGCCGGACCAATCTTGGGTATAGGCATCTCTTCCAACCGCACATCTCGATTACTATAATACATCGCCACACGCATAAGTCTATCCTCATCACCATTTTATCACAAGAACTTATCTATTACAATCTAAGACCTCGTTAGGAACCCATCTTAAGTGTCATTTTAGATACCTCTTTAAAAAATTATCTATTCTTTGCATACACTCATCATGGTAGATATAAAAGGCATCGTTATGGCCTCCTCGCATAACATACAATTCCTTAGGCTCTTTAGCCTTGGCGAATAGTTTCTCTGCATGATGGAAAGGGACAATCTCATCGTTCTGGCTGTGGATGATTAACTTTATCAATCTTGGCATAGGCATCGTATCTTTGACTAACAAATAACCAAAGAGGTAAAAATGGATATACATCTTTGGCAAGGGCCTCTGTAGAGATAAAACTACTTTCTGAGACCAAGGCTCCTGCGTTTAGTTTAGTCGCCAAATCAATGGCAATTACTCCTCCTAAGGACTTTCCATAGATAACAATTCTTTGGGGAGGTATCTGTTTAGTCTTAATTAGATAATTATAAGCCGCCTGTGCATCTAAGTATGTGCCCTTTTCATCTGGATTACCTAAACTTTTGCCAAATCCCCGGTAATCAAAGATAAAAAAATTAAGGCTCTTTTGATTGAACATATAGGCCATCTCAATACGATGGCTAATATTACCGGCATTACCATGACAATAAAGTACAGTGGCATAGGGATTTTTAGCAGGAATAAACCAACCATTGAGTTCTATGCCATCTTGAGCCTTAAAGAATATATCATCGTATTCTAAACCTGTGTCTTTGGGGGTAACCTCTATTTTTTTTGAGGGATAAAATATCGTCCTCTTTTCAAAAAGGCGGACATAAAATAAAAAAGAGACGACAGCGATAAGTATAAGAGAGATAATTTTTAACATCTTTTATCGCTAAAGACGAGACTTCTTAAAGTCTGCCAACCCACAAATATAAATATCAACTGAATAAAGATAGCAATACGATATTTTAATAGACCTAAAAATCCAAAACCTAAAACTGTCAATCCCCAGATAAGTGGTCCTACGATAGAAGAGGATTTACCTGCAAGGCCAAACAGACCAAATATCTCACTTAATTTTTCGGATGGACAAAGTTTTATCGCTAAGGCCCGGGAACTTACCCAGAGCGAACCCAAGGCAATACCTATTAATGGCCCTACCGCCCAAAAAATCAGTTTATTCCAAGAAATAAATGCAATAAGAAGACCAGCTATCCAAAAACCTAAGGAAATATTTAAGAAAATATATAAAAACTGACCAACTGGGCATCAGTAAATCCAAGCACCTTTTTTGTGTAAACCGACATAAAGATAATAGTGGTGTTTACAGCATTCAAAAATATAAATGCGGCTAAAAGAAATTTTATAAGATGGGGGTATTTTTTAGAATCGACAAAGGTATCTCTAATGCGCTGAAAGGCCTCGAGGAATTTAAGTTGAAGTATACTGAAGCTTTCTTTACTTCTTTTCTCTTTGACAAACAAAAAACAGGGAAGAGAAAATAAAAAGAAGAGTAATGCGGTAGGGATAAAAGCTGCCTGTCTACCCATCTTTAGAACAAAAGGTCGCACCAAAAGCAATCCAGATATTGTCCCCAGATATCCTAAGGCCACCCCATAACCCGAGATACGTCCAACATCCTTTTGGTTAGAGATATCTAAAAGCAGAGAATTATAGAATACGCTTGCTAACTGATAACCAAAATTGGCAATGACAAAGAATACCAACCCCCAAAATAAACCTTTACTCATCCCCATGAATCCGGTAAAGATACAACACAGAATGGTAAAAAAGATTAAAAATGGTTTTTTTGTCTTATGGGCATCGGAAACCGCTCCCATTATCGGCTCTAAAGCCGCTGCCAAGACCATGG
>JACQXK010000051.1 GCA_016208765.1 Candidatus Omnitrophota bacterium | reverse complement strand
GTAGTTGCGTGTTGGCGACAGGCGAGGGCTTGTAGCTGGTGGTGATGAGCTGATTCAATCCAAGCTTGTTGAAATTGAGCACGAAATAGCGAAAGAAGTTGCTCTCGAACGGATCATCGCAGTTGCAATATACCACCTTGCCACGGAATACATCGGGGTTGTAGTCCAAGTACGCTTCAATCTCTTTTTGAATATCGCCGTACTGAGTATAAAACTCGTCATTTTTTACCCTTTTTGCGTTTGTAAGATTAATATTTGCCATGTTGTTTCCTATTACATCGTTATCATTTTCTTGCCCCAACCAGTTATTAATCAGTTTTCTCGATAGTATCAGAAGTTTTTTGGTTTCGTCAATAAAAAAATACGGTGGTCTTGACGGAACTGTTTGAATTCTTTAACATATTTAATCTGACTAATATTACTTTTAGGATATTAGTCGATGGGGTGACTAATATTCCATGAATAAAAGGGCGGAGAGTAATAATAGGGACACATCCAATACTGTTCGGCACAAAATATGCTTTATAGCAATTAAGAGTCTAACATACCGACGTAATGGTGTAACATATTTATTTTAAAAGGAAAATAATTCTAGACTTTTTAATACTTCGTATGCAATAATTGAATCGTGCCTGACAGTTCAGTCAAAAGAGGTAGAAGGAAGAAAGATTCAATCCCTGAAAGCGCACTTAGTAGTGAATAAATGTACCTGTCCCCTTTTTCTATCCTTAGTATTATTTTTCTCCCTTTCCGACACAGCCTTAATCACTCCCCTCCAATTGCCTCGATATCGGCAATATCTTTCTTTCTGCCAATAGCACGTTTATTTTGAATGAACTGTTCTTTCCCGATATAGTACACCTCAATATCCCCATAAGTTCCAGCAACACGGTTAACATACGCTTCTTCCCATGATAGGCCTGTAAGTGATGTCACAATATCTACACGAACCGGCGCAACGCCGAGCTGAACCACATTGCCGGAAACCATGAAGTCCTCGACTGTAAGCCCAAGAGAACCAAAACCAAATTTTTCGAGTGCAGAGAGAATGCGTTGAGCGTTCTCTGAATCAGGGCGCACAAAAATATCAATGTCGCCTGTATAGCGTGGGGCGCCATGATAAGCAAGTGCATGTGCGCCGACTATTATATAGTCAACTTTGTGGGTATTGAATAACGCGAGCAGATCTCTGAAGTCTTGCTGAACTTCCATTGTGTTGTCTCCTCAATTGTTCAAGGGCAGCGATACGCTCCTCAGGTTTTCTGGACAACCAATAAGCAAGATTCTCTTTAATGAGAAATTAGTGAGAAATTAGAGGAGAAATTAGGAGAAATTAGGGACACATCCCCTATTTCTCATTCTCTCTCTTCTCTCAAATTTTATCGGTATTTTGGGCATAATTACAAATTAGTGGGTCTGTTTTGGAGGATTGCACGCACAATTTTATACTTGAGATCAGGCTTCAGACCACGATGGATTCTTAGGAGTTCTTTCAGATGAGCAAACATTCCATCTAATGAATTAGTTGTATTTGGAATATCAAGTTCAGGATGACGTTTATAAGTAAATAGGTAGGGCAAGTTATTTTTGAGACTTCTATATGCAGAACGAAGGCGTTTGTGTGTATAGTACCAATGACCCGTTTCCACATCAACAGTACGCTCCTTGAGGAAGTCTTGCCACTTTAAATGCCATCGTAAAAGGGCTTGAGTAAACTCTTGTTCCTCAGAATTGCATAAGTGTTTTACAAGTTCCTTAAGTTCTTTTCCTGCCTGTAACTTTGGCCGCCGAGTAAGATGTTTGGTTATAATTGCTTTCTGGTGGAAGTGGCACATCTGTATAGGGAGGTCAGAAAATACTCCTCTGATGCCCGGCTTGCCGTCAGCTACAATGGCTCGCAGTGTGAATCCCTGAGCCTCCAGCGTGTCGCGTGCATATTGATATTCGGCTATGGTCTCTGTAGTTATCTTCATCCAATACACGTTTATACGCATGTGTGGATCACGTACTACAAGAAAGCCTGATGTGCGGCCAAAGAAAACACAATCTATTACTGCTACTATTTCGCAGGGTGAGACAACAACGGTTGGTATCTCGTAGGCACGCAGTTCTTTGCGTATCCAATGGACTGATCTGCCATATCGTAATGCTAATAGCTTTACTGTGTCACGTCTCCATATAAATGATTTCAAAAGAGCCAGACGAAGGCGAGAAGGTCTATGAGAGCTTACAAAACTCCGTTTACATGACCGACAAAGATATCGTTGAACACCAGATTTAAAGCCTTTCTTTTTGGTTTTTGAGGAACCACATGCAGGACATTTTTTTGCTCATTTTACACTCCATTGTAAATTAGTGAACTTAACTCCCTGATAGTATTGCATTATTAGATACTTTTAGACCCACTAATTTGTAATTATGCCGTATTTTGTTATGCTTCTCCAACAAGAAAAATTCTACAACATTATTTAATCCACGGCAACAATATGCAAAAAATAATATGGGATGTGTCCCTAATTATCAATTATCGATAAGTGTTATTTGCATCGTACAGTCACTTTAATTTGTATTTGTTTTGCAAGATCAGCATATGTTAGCGTGTTTGTTGTTTCATAATTATGATCTATTACTGTACGATCAGAGCGAAAAGCATGTTGTTTGTCCAACGTCCAACAATTCAAGAATGT
>JACQXK010000050.1 GCA_016208765.1 Candidatus Omnitrophota bacterium | reverse complement strand
TATATTTGTCAATACGATGATTAAACGTAATATCCTTAGTAAGTTACAACAAGAATTAAACCAACCGGAAATCCTTATTCTTTTAGGTACCCGCCAAGTCGGTAAGACAACACTCCTTAGGATGTTAGAAGATTATGCCAAGCAAAAGGGATTGAGAGTAGCTTTTTTTGATTTAGAGCAACCTCAGGTATTAGCTGATTTTAACCGTCCAGATAAAGAGATTGTGCAAATAATAAGTGGAGCCGGCGAGATTGTTTTTATTGATGAGTTCCAATATGTGCGTAATATTTCCAAGATTTTGAAAGCTATTTTTGACTCAAGAAAGAAGATTAAGATTATCTGTTCTGGCTCGTCTTCTTTGGAGATTCATAAGCATCTGAAAGAAAGTCTGGCAGGCAGGAGATTTTTATATCGTATTTATCCCTTAGAATATGCTGAAATTAAAAATAGCTATCCGGATTTTACATTTGAGGATTATCTGCATTTTGGCGGTATGCCAGGTTTAACTCACACGGATTCTAAGGAGAGAAAACAGCAAATTTTAAATGAGCTTGTAGGAAGCTACATTCTAAAAGATGTTAAATCCCTCATCAAAGAAGAAAATATCCGCGCCTTCAATCATCTTTTGTACCTTTTAGCCCAGAATCAAGGTTCAACAATTTCTGTGCATTCTCTAAGTGCTGAAGTGGGCTTGAGTTCCAAAGCCATCAATCGCTACTTTGATATTCTTGAACAGACTTACGTTAATTACCGCATTTACAGTTATTCAAAAAACTTAGGAAACGAATTAAAAAAATCATGCAAAAGTTATTTGTATGATTTAGGTGTAAGGAATATGCTCTTAAAAGACTTTTCCACCATGACTTTATTCTTCTTAAAGATAGAAAACCCATTCCTATTGAAGTTAAAAGCACGATAACTTCCTTAGATATTCCTTCAGGCCTTAAGAGATTCCTTAACCGATATCCGGCTGTCCAATTAGCTTATATTATTAATGAGCAGATAGAGGAAGATATTAAGTATGGGGGTTGCCTAATTCATTTTTTGAATTTTGAGAAATTCTCTCGAGATTTTCAGATTGAGTAACTCTAGCAGTCACGGATATCGAGGACCCCATACTGCTAAGCGACCGTATTTAAATGAATGGACAGATCGAATCAAATTAAATTTATAAAAGCGAAACTCGCTCTTTTGGATGCAGAAAGAGAACAATTACTCAAAAAGTTGAATAATATCGAGAAAGAAACGACTTTTCCCTCAAAGTTAACCCCTACCATTTCAATAAATTCTTCGACCTGTCCTTCAGACTTATACAATATTTCAGGATTTTCCCAAGAACGACAGATAAAATTATTTCGAAACTTGTTCCGTGGTCGAGACGATGTTTTTGCACGCTTATGGGTAAGTAGGAAGACAGGGAAAAGCGGTTATAGCCCTGTGTGTAAGAATGAATGGGTAACCAAAATTTGTCAGAAACCAATAATGAAGTGTTCAGGGTGTCCAAATAGGGAATTATTGCCTTTAGATGATGAAGTAATCCGCAAACATTTGGCAGGTAGACATGTGATTGGGATTTATCCTATGCTACAGGATGAAACCTGTTATTTTTTGGTAGTCGATTTTGATGGAGATGATTGGATTGATAATATTTCTGTTCTTAGAGAGACGTGTTTGGAAGAAGGAGTTCCTATCGCTATTGAGCGTTCTCGCTCAGGTAAAGGAGCGCATGCATGGATATTTTTTGAAGATAAAGTTCCGGCTAGCTTAGCGCGACGCATGGGTAGCTTTTTGATAACGAAAACTATGTCTAAGCGGTACCAGCTTAATATGAAAAGCTACGACCGACTATTTCCTAACCAAGACACTTTACCAAAGGGCGGATTTGGCAATTTGATAGCACTTCCATTCCAGAAAGAAGCAATGCGGCATGGAAATAGTATTTTCATTGATGAAAACGGTAATCCTTATACTGATCAATGGGTATTTTTGTCTTCTATAAAAAGAATGTCGTTGATGGATATCGAGCAATTTTCAAAAGAAGTATCGAGTAATAAAGAAATTATTGGTGTTAGAATGAGCCCTGTTGACGAAAACGATCCACCTTGGATGCGTCTTCCCTCTGGTAAGCGTAAGTATAAACCTATAATAAATGGTCTACCTGATAAAATCGAATTAGTAATTGCTGATAGGATATATGTCAAGACAAATGGTATACCATCGGTACTTTTAAATCAAATCAAACGGTTAGCAGCATTCCAAAACCCTGAGTTTTATAAACGTCAGAATATGCGTTTATCAACCTTTTTAACACCGCGAGTCATATCGTGTTCTGAAATTTTGGATGGTTATCTTGCAATTCCACGAGGCTGTCTAAACGATCTATCTTATTTACTGAATGAGTATGGTCTCGAAATAGACATTAAAGATGAGCGAGTAGCAGGTAAGAGGATTAAATTCAGATTCTTTGGTTCTTTAACCAAGGAGCAAAAAGCAGCTTCAAAAAAAGTCATAAAAGATGACATAGGAATCTTAGTTGCACCATCCGGTATGGGCAAGACAGTTATCGCTATTTATGCTATTGCTAGAAGAAAAACAAACACTTTAATCTTGGTTCATAGAAAGCCTCTTATGGAGCAATGGCGATTGCAGTTAGCCTCTTTGTTGGGAGTTGCTTTAAAGGATATTGGGCGAATAGGTGCAGGTAAAAATAAATCAAATGGAATTTTAGATATAGCGATGATCCAGAGCATGGAACGAAAAGGTGTCGTAGACGATAGGATAATCGACTATGGTTTTGTCATAGTAGACGAATGCCACCATGTGAGTGCTGTTTCGTTTGAAAGGGTTCTGATGAAAGCTAAAGCAAAGTATGTATTAGGGCTTACGGCTACTCCTTACCGGCGCGATGGACATCAACCAATTATTCATATGCAATGTGGTCCGGTTTGTTATCAGAAAAGACAGAAAGATATTGTGCAACCAATTTCTCAATATATTATTATTCCCAGAACAACTGAATTTAAAACCGAGTGGTCTGGTGAAGATAGTATTTACGACCTTTGGCCAAAATTAATAAACGATGAAAAAAGAAACAAATTAATAATTGGTGATATACTACATACCTTGCACGAAGGCAGATTCCCAATCATTCTTACAGAAAGAAGAGAACACCTTAAGACATTAACCGAGATGCTCGAGGATAAAATCGAACACTTAATCGTATTGTATGGTGGCACAAAACCAAAAAGGCGTAAAGAGTTGCTAAAAGAATTAGCTCACATTTCTCCTAAAAAGGCAAAAGCTATTTTGGCCACAGGTTCCTATATTGGAGAAGGATTTGATATTCCACAGTTAGACACATTATTTATTACCATGCCCATTTCATTTAAAGGAAGAGTAGTTCAATACGCAGGGAGGTTGCATCGAG
>JACQXK010000062.1 GCA_016208765.1 Candidatus Omnitrophota bacterium | reverse complement strand
GGTCATTGAGTTTGTATTTGCCGGGCTCCCTTGTGGCAAAGACCAGATCGAGGATGTATTTTTCAATCTTCTCGTCCATGTAAATGTCATTGACTACACTTCTGGCCCTCTTTATATCATCGGGACCTACCACCGCATTGACTTCGATTTTCCTGTTTGTCACGGCCATGCTCTTCATTATTCTGTGCTCTTCCTCGATGGACGGGTACGTTATATTTATCTTGAGCATAAACCTGTCTATCTGTGCCTCGGGCAGGGGATAGGTGCCTTCCTGTTCTATCGGGTTCTGGGTTGCAAGGACCATGAAAGGCTCGTCAAGTGGAAAGGTGTTTTCTCCAATTGTCACCTGTCTTTCCTGCATGGCCTCCAATAAAGCGCTCTGGACTTTGGCAGGGGCCCTGTTTATTTCATCAGCGAGGATGATGTTAGCAAAGATCGGGCCTTTCTTTGTTGTGAAGCTGCCGTCTTTAGGATTATAGACAAGCGTTCCCAGAAGATCAGCGGGGAGCAGATCCGGGGTGAATTGGATCCTCTGGAATTTTGTCTTTATAGCTCCGGACAGGACCCTTACCGACAGGGTCTTTGCAAGTCCGGGGACCCCTTCTATAAGTATATGGCCATTTGCCAATAGCGCCACCAGCAGCCTTTCAATTAAATACTTCTGGCCGACTATCACCTTTTCGAATTCCGATAACAGACTCTGGACAAATACACTTTCCTCACGGACCTTTTCATTGATGGCCGTAATTCCGCCGGTAATCATAAAGCATGCCTCCTGTAATTGTTTTTTTGTGTCGAAATGACCATGAATACTTAATGGACTTTAATATTAGAAAAAATTTATATATTCTTTCAAGAGATTATGAAAATATTATGAAGACATGGTTTTACCGGGTAGAAGCATTAATGGACAGCAATGAAAATTGGTAAGAGATTAATATAATGGACATAGTCCCAAAGTTTAATTGATTGTTTTTTATAAAAAAATAGATTTCCTGCCCCTTAAATCATTATAATTAATATAAGTCGCTAAATAACTTTCGTATCACATTAATATTGGGATCTTAAATTAAAGTTAATCAACTATGACTCTTGTATCTATTATAGTGCCATGTTATAACGAGCAGGATAACATTGTATCAACTCATAATGCATTGTCTGATTTAATGAAATCTCTGAAATACGATTTTGAAATCATATTCGTAGATAACGGCGGGACTGATAATCAACTTGAACTTATGAAAGAACTGCATGTGAAAGATACGGAGCATGTTAAAGTCATCTCTCTTTCAAGAAACTTTGGGTATCAAATGTCAATGTCAGCAGGTCTTGAATATGCAAAGGGAGATGCGGTGATAATTATCGACGCTGACCTGCAGGACCCTCCTTCCGTGATAAAGCAGTTTCTAAATAAGTGGGAAGAAGGATATGACGTAGTGTATGGCATCAGAGAGAAAAGAAAAGGCCCTTTGCTGCTTAGAGCTCTCTATAAGTTATTTTATATTCTGTTAAAAATCACTGCTGACATTCCTATTCCCCTGAATTCAGGTGAGTTTTCATTAATGAGCAGAAGAGTCGTTAATGAGATCACAGCCATGCCTGAAAAAATACGCTTTGTAAGAGGATTGAGAGCATGGGCTGGTTTTAAGCAGATTGGGATACCATACACCAGGCTTATGAGGAAAGCCGGGAAAACAAAGTTTAACTTTTTCACAACATTTACTCTTGCTCTTGACGGGATACTCTCTTTCTCTACACGGATTTTGTCACTATTAACTATCATCGGATTTGTTACGAGTATTATGTCAATATTGCTGTTATTGTTTATTTTATATTTGAAATTTTTTTCTGATCAGGATATCCCCGGATATACGGCAATTATGGTCACGATTTCCTTCTTTAGCGGTATTATAGTGGCTATGCTCGGCATAATAGGCGCTTATATTGAAAGGGTATTTTTAGAAGTTAAGGGAAGGCCTAAATTCATAGTGAAAGAAACATTTGGTATAGCCCGATAAATATAAAAATATATCTCTATAAGATCGTTACACTTATTGAACGGTTAATGCGGGGGTAAGAATGAAAGTTGTTATATTGGCAGGCGGCCTTGGAACAAGGCTATCTGAGGAAACAGAATTAAAACCTAAACCTATGGTGGAGATAGGAGGGAAACCTCTTATCTGGCATATTATGAAATTATACTCCCATTATGGTTTTGATGATTTTCTTATCTGTCTTGGATATAAGGGATATGTTATTAAAGAATATTTTTCAAATTATTTTCTGCATCAATCCGATGTAACTATAGACATGAAAAATAATAGTGTACATGTTCATAACTGCAAAACAGAACCATGGAAAGTTACATTGGTTGATACCGGATTAAATACTATGACAGGGGGAAGAATAAAAAGGATCAAGGAATATATTAACAATGAAACCTTCATGTTGACTTACGGGGATGGTGTTTCAAATGTGAATATTCAGAAACTGGCGGAGTTTCATAAACAACATAAAAAACAGGCCACCATAACAGCAGTGCAGCCTCTGGGCAGATTTGGGTCAATGGAATTGGATACTGATGATAAGATCATATCGTTTAAAGAAAAACCCAAAGGTGATGGTGCATGGATTAATGGTGGTTTCTTTGTTTTGGAACCTCAGATATTTAATTATATTGAAGGAGATGATACATTTTGGGAGAGAGAACCCTTAGAGCAACTGGCAAAGAACGGCCAGCTCAAGGCATATAAACACCATGACTTTTGGAAACCAATGGATACATTGAGAGATAAAATTGAGCTGAATAAATTATGGGATTCCGGACGTGCAGAGTGGCAGGTATGGGACTGAGTAATTTATTTGGAGATATCTACAGAAACAAAACGGTTTTAGTAACGGGACATACGGGTTTTAAAGGTTCCTGGCTTGCAATGTGGCTTAATGATCTTGGTGCAAAAGTTATTGGATTATCTCTGGGTCCCGTATCGGAGCCAAGTCATTATGATCTGGCACATTTTGATATCATCTCAGTGCTTGGTGATATAAGAGACCCGAAGAGTATCGCTGAAGTAATTGATACGTACAATCCGCAAATCATTTTTCACCTTGCAGCACAATCACTCGTGAGATATTCTTATAAGAATCCTGTAGACACTTTTGAAACAAATATTATGGGGACGATAAATGTTTTTGAAGCATGCAGAAAATCAAAATCAGTAAATGCCATCATAAATATTACCAGCGACAAATGTTATGAAAACAGAGAGTGGGTATGGGGCTATAGAGAGAAGGACCGAATGGGAGGCTTTGATCCATACAGCTGCTCCAAAGGGTGCGCTGAATTAATAACCAGCAGTTACAGAAACTCATTCTTTAATTTATCCGGATATGGAGCAACACATAATATTCTGTTGGCAAGTGCAAGGGCAGGTAATATTATCGGCGGAGGCGACTGGGGAGATGACAGGCTTCTTCCCGATATTATGCGCGCAGTAAAGAGAAACGCGGAAGTCATTATCAGAAATCCGACTGCATCAAGGCCATGGCAGCATGTTCTTGAGCCTCTATCCGGATATCTGATACTTGGGCAAAGGCTTCTCGAAGGCAGGACCGAATATGCTGACGGATGGAATTTCGGCCCGAATATTGAATGCACTACCAATGTTGAAAATCTGGTCAAAAGCTGCAAGAAAATCTGGAACAGGATACAGTATAAAACAGTAACAGACAAAAGCAATCCGCACGAAGCAGGTCAACTTAAACTCGATTGCTCTAAAGCGCATTCATTACTGAAATGGAAACCGGTATGGGATTTACAGAGAACGCTTGAAATGACGCTGAACTGGTATAGAGATTATTACGAGAAAAATAAGATAAACAGTATTGCAAATCTGCGCGCTTATTATGATGACGCTAAATCTCAGGAATTGCATTGGACGCTGCAATGAAGTTCACAAAAACAGGTCTCTCAGGTGTTTATTTAATTGAGCCGGAAGTTTTCCAGGACAACAGAGGTCTGTTTGTAAAAACTTTTCATTCAAATAACTTTGGTGATATTGGCTTAAAAGACAATATAAAGGAGAGTTTTTATTCCATATCATCAAAGAATGTCATAAGGGGAATGCATTTTCAGCTCCCCCCTAAAGACCACGTAAAGTTATTATATGTGACAGCCGGGAATATTATTGACGTAGTATTAGATATCAGAAAGGACTCGCCGACTTATGGTGAACATATTTCTGTTGAGTTATCTGCTATTAACAAAAAAATAATATATATTCCGTCCGGTTTTGCGCATGGATTTTGTGCATTAAGTGAAAATACTATTGTGGTTTATATGCTGACAGGCACATATTCCCCTTCTCATGACGCCGGTATTAGATGGGATTCCTTTGGAATGGATTGGCGCATTGACGCCCCGGTTATATCTGATAGAGACAGAGGCTTCCCCAGGTTAAAGGACTTTGACTCGCCATTTTTGTATAAGGTTCAGGAATGAAAATTCTTATTACCGGCGCCAATGGTTTTATAGGAAAACACCTGTCAAAAAAACTATTAAGTAATGGATACAAAATTTGCACTATATTGCGAAATGAATCAACTGCAGCTGAAATGAAAAAGCGCGGCATCAACTATTTTGCTGACCGGGGCAATACAGAAGAGTTAATAGAATATTTTAAGAAAGAAAAATTTGATGGATGCATTCATTTGGCGTCCTGTTTTATTGTGGAGCACAAATCAGCAGAAATTACAGATTTAATAAATTCCAACCTGCTGTTTTCTACAAGGGTACTTGAAGCCTCGGTCAAGGCCGATATCAACTGGTTCATAAACACGGGAACATTCTGGCAGCATTACGAAAACAAGGAATATTCTCCGGTTAATCTCTACGCGGCAACCAAACAGGCATTTGAAGCTGTTATCAGGTACTATCTGGATATTTCATCAATAAACATTGTTACGCTGAAACTCAATGACACATATGGCCCCGAGGATACAAGACCAAAAATATTCAGGCTGTGGAGAGACATTGCTGAAAGCGGAGATTTCATGGAAATGTCACCCGGTGAGCAATTAGTAGATTTTCTATATGTAGATGATGTAATTGACGCTTATATTCGAATGATGGAAATTCTGAAAAATGAAGCAGCCGGTAATTTCAGAGGAAAATCTTATGCTGTTTCATCAGGGAGTCCTGTGACACTTAAAGAGCTCGCTGAACTGTTTTCGAGGGTCACAAAAAAAAGCTCAATATAAAATGGGGCGGCAGGCCTTATCGCAAGCGTGAAGTAATGACCCCATGGAATACGGGAGAGAGGGTCCCCGGATGGAGCCCGAAAATATCATTAGAGACCGGAATATCTATGCTGTGTGAGAGCAACTAATGAAATCTGCGGAGGAAATAAAACAGGAAATATTAAAACTTACCGAACAATATTATCAACTGGTTCATAATAAGTCAGGCGAGAAGTTTGTTGGCGGGAAAACAGCAATCCCTTATGCCGGACGGTATTTTGATGAAAAAGAGTTGCAAAGTCTTATAGAGTCCTCTCTTGAATTTTGGCTTACGGCCGGAAGATTTGCGAAAAGATTCGAAACAGAGTTCGCTGAATACCTCGGTGTCAGGCATTGCCTTTTAACAAACTCGGGTTCATCTGCCAATCTGTTGGCAATTTCTGCGTTGACTTCCCCAAAGCTTGGAGAGAGGCAGTTAAAGCCTGGCGATGAAGTCATATCTGTTGCCTGTGCTTTTCCAACAACCGTGAATCCGATTATTCAAAACGGTCTTATACCTGTGTTTCTTGATGTGAACATTGGCACTTATAATGTGAGGGCAGATAAAATAAAGGAGGCCCTGTCTGAAAAAACCAGGGCAATTTTCCTGGCCCATACACTGGGAAATCCTTTTGAGTTGAACAAAATTGCAAAAATAGCTCAAGAGCACAATTTGTGGTTGATTGAGGACAATTGTGATGCCCTTGGTTCGCGCTATAACGGTCAGTATACAGGGACTTTTGGACATTTAGCTACCTTTAGTTTTTATCCCGCTCATCATATAACAATGGGAGAAGGCGGGGCAATCGTTACTAATGATAATGTATTAAAGAAAATTGTTTGTTCTTTCAGGGATTGGGGGAGAGATTGCTGGTGCGACCCCGGTCAGGACAATACTTGCAAGAAACGATTTAAGATGCAAGTAGGAAAATTGCCTTTTGGTTATGACCATAAATATACGTATTCACATATTGGATATAATCTTAAAATAACAGACATGCAGGCAGCGATAGGGGTCGAACAGTTAAAGAAACTTCCTTACTTTATAAGTGCAAGAAAAAAGAACTGGGGCCTGCTTTACAGTGGACTAGAAAAATACAGGAATTTTTTTGATCTGCCGATGGCAGCCCCAAACTCGGACCCCAGCTGGTTTGGTTTTATATTAACTATAAAAGAAAACGCACCTTTTACAAAGATCGATATTGTCGATTATCTGGAAAGCAATAAAATTGCAACAAGGATGCTGTTTTCAGGTAATATTCTTTGCCATCCCAATTTCAACGAAATCCCTCATCGTGTTTACGGAAATCTGGATAATACTAACATGGTTATGAAGAATACCTTCTGGATTGGTGTGTATCCAGGTATAGATGAAACGAGGATAAATTATATTTTGAATGTATTTGAGAAGTTTATGGAATCAGTTTAATTTGTTTTAATTTATTTGCTATACTTATAACGTTATCTAAGTATTAAAAAGCCATTATTATGCATGTAAGACTTTAAATTTGTTGGTCCTATTTTTAATAAGATGACTCTGATTCTAATGATCAATACATATCTTGGCGAAACGGCTTAATGAACAAAAACACATCCTCAACAGCATTATCCATTTTAATTCCCGTTTACAACTCTGAAAGGACCATAGACAGGTTGGTTGAAGAGCTTATCAGGGATTTGGGGTCTCTTTTTAAGCTTGAAATAATACTTGTCAATGATAATTCAGTTGATCGCTCGGAAGAGGTGTGCATATCTTTATTCGATAAACATAGAGAAACCGTGAAATTTTATTCTTTGTCTAAAAATGTCGGGGAGCATAGCGCAGTAATGGCTGGATTGAATAGAGTCACCGGGGATTTTGCTGTTATCATGGATGATGATTTCCAAAATCCAATAAGCGCGGTTGTTAAACTTGTCAATACGGCTTTGGAAAATAATTATGATGTTGTTTACTCGTATTATGAACAGAAAAGACATAATCTCTTTAGAAATATGGGAAGCTGGCTTAATGATAAGGCAGCCAATCTTATGTTGAAAAAACCAAGCGGTTTATATCTTTCAAGTTTTAAAGTTTTAAATAATTTTTTAGTAAATGAAATCATTAAGTATAAAGCGCCATTTCCTTATATCGATGGATTAATACTGCAAATCACAGATAAAATCGGCACAGTCAAAGTAGAACATCATGAACGAAAGGAGGGAAAATCAGGATACACTTTAAGAAAGCTGGTTTCATTATGGCTGAATATGTTTACTAATTTTTCAATTTTACCATTAAGACTTTCAATCATTTTAGGTCTTATATTTGCTTCTCTTGGATTGTTTTTAGGTGTTAAGACAACTATTGAAAAGCTTATAGATCCCGATCTGCCGGTGGGTTTTGCAAGTCTCCTTATCTCAATTTCGATTTTCGGAGGCATACAGCTAGTAATGCTCGGGATGGTTGGTGAATATATTGGAAGGATTTTTCTCTCTCTTAATAAAAAACCTCAGTATACAATTAGAAAAGCATATGAGTATCATGGAGAAAATTCATAGCTGATAATCACTGACTCATATTATTTATGAATTGTTATAGTAAAATTGATATATATTAAAAATAAATTATGAATACTTCAATATATCCTGAGAGATTCAGGAACAAGAAAGTTATAATAACAGGGGGCTTGGGTTTTATAGGTTCTAACCTGGCCCATCGGCTGGTTGATTATGGTGCAAAGGTTTTATTGGTTGATTCACTTATTCCGGAATACGGGGGCAATTTATTCAATATTAGTGAAATTGAAAAAGAAGTTGCTGTAAATATCGCCGATGTACGGGATATATACAGCATGCGATATCTCATCCAGGAGAAAGACTATTTATTTAATTTAGCAGGACAGACAGCTCATGCTGATTCTATGAAAGATCCATATACGGACCTGGAGATTAACTGTCGGGCACAGCTATCTATCCTGGAAGCCTGCCGAAACTGCAACCCTTCTATTAAAATTGTGTTTGCCGGCACCCGACAAATATATGGCGTACCTGATTATTTGCCCGTCGATGAACGCCATTTACTCCATCCTACAGATGTAAACGGAATAAATAAAATGGCCGGTGAATGGTATCATATTCTTTATAATAATGTTTACGGACTCCGTTCATGCTCGTTGCGATTAACTAATACCTATGGACCGCGTATGCGAGTAAAGGACGCCCGGCAAACTTTTCTGGGTATTTGGATAAAACAACTTATCAACGGGGAAGAGATTAAAGTATTTGGCGATGGTACACAATTGCGAGACTTCAATTATGTAGAAGATGTAGTAAATGCTCTTTTGATATCGGCAGTAAATGAAGACGCTTATGGCCAGGTTTTCAACCTGGGTTGTAACAATCCTGTCAACCTCAAGGATTTGGCCGAACTATTAATAAGAATTAACAAGACTGGTTCATATTCCCTTGTTCCTTTTCCACCTGAACGGAAACAGATAGATATCGGAGACTATTATGGAGATTACAAGAAAATCAATTCAATATTAGGATGGGAACCTACAATTTCTCTTGAAGAGGGAATCACTCGCTCATTAGAATATTACCGGAAGTATAGAAAACACTACTGGGAAGATTGATGTAAAATTATAAGTTGCTTCAAGAAAGTCTTCCCCGTAAATAATAGCCAAGACATATCCTGAAAATTACCAAATATAGCTCAAACTGACTATGACTTCACTGGGGGAAAAATGGAAATAAAAGTGTGGGATTATCTTAAGGAGTATGAAAATGAAAAGCATGAGATTCATGCTGCGATTGAGAAGGTATTGAATTCAGGGCGATTAATACTGGGAGATAGTGTAAAAAACTTTGAAGAAGCATTTGCCGGGTATTGTGGCGTAAACTTTGGGGTAGGAGTCAATAGTGGGACAGATGCGCTCTTTCTTGGTCTTAAGGCTTTAGGAGTAGGCGCCGGTGACGAGGTAATTACGGTAGCAAACACAGCGGTCCCAACCGTCTCCGCTATTGTTGCAACGGGAGCTAAACCCGTTTTTGTTGACATCAATCCAGCGACGTACCTTATGGATACTACGTTGATAGAGACAGTAATTACAGAGAAGACAAAATGTATTCTGCCGGTTCATCTTTATGGTCAGTGCGTCGATATGAAGAGTGTAAATGATATAGCCAGTGCCTATGGTCTCAAAGTCCTTGAAGATTGTGCCCAGAGTCATGGAGCGTCATTCAACGGGAAGAAAGCCGGGTCTATGTCCACCCTTTCTGCATTTTCGTTCTACCCTACCAAAGTGCTTGGTGGATTTGGCGATGGCGGCATGATAATAACCGGCGATGAAAATCTTTATAAGAAATTGCGGCGACTCCGCTTTTATGGTATGGAAAAAACGTATTATTCAGAAGAACATGGTTATAATTCAAGGCTTGATGAACTTCATGCCGAGATTCTTTTGCGCAAGTTGTCTCACCTTGATGAATATATTGCACGCAGAAAAGAAATTGCATATGTATATGATCAATCTTTAGCAATGACGGGCATCTCTCTGCCAGAAACAATAACGGGTAATGAGCATGTTTATCATTTGTATGTTTGTCGTCATCCTAAAAGGGACCGGATTATCTCCCAACTGAAAACAAAAGATATTTTCGTTAACATAAACTATCCATGGCCGATTCACACAATGACAGGTTATCGATACCTTGGATACGAAATTGGAGATCTGCCGCATACAGAAAAAGCTGCCAATGAAATCTTCAATCTGCCAATGTATCCTTCATTAACTAATGGCGAACAGGAGACAGTTATTACAGAGTTGCGTAAGATTTCAGATAACATTGATTAAGTAAGAGATGAATAAAAAAAATCTTTTTTTAGTTTTTCTTTTCGTCATCACTGCAGTATTTTATCTGCCAATCGTAAATTTACCATTGGCTCCATACGATGAAGCTGTAATACTGGTTGGGGCGGAGAAAGTCCTGAACGGACAAATTCCGCATAAAGATTTTTCTTCAGAATACCCTCCCGGGCAATTTTATACATTGGCCGCTTTCTTTAGAGTTTTTGGAACATCAATTATCACTGAAAGAGCATATGATCTTATAATAAAGTCTCTTCTTTCCCTGTCTATCTTTTTAATTATCAGATTTTTATCTTCAACTTTAACTGCCATAGTCGGCTGGGTAATGTCGCTTGTCTGGCTGCAGCACAGCAGCATGCCGGCATATCCGGTGTATCCATCCATGCTGTTTATATTTATCGGCGTTTATTTGCAGCTGCTTCATATAAAAGAGCAAAAGAACTATTATGTGGTCTTAAGCGCCGTATCGATTGTACTTGCCGTTCTGTTTCGGCATGATTTAGGCGGATATGCTGCTATTGTCATTGCTGTTATACTTATATTGAGAAGACTATCGGGGGAACAATCATGGTCTCCGCTGATTGCATTTACAGCAAGTGGAATCATGGCAGGATTACCTGTAATGATTTATTTTTCCATGCACTCTTCAATAGCGATTATGTTTAATGATATGTTTCTTGTCCCTGTAGCTTTTCTTGAGAAACAAGCGCTTCCTTATCCTCCCTTTTCAAGATGGAACCTTCCATTTTTTATTTTTCCGTTAGTGCTGGTGACAGGCGCTATTACTTCTTTCATGCTAATAAAACACAAAAAAAATGATTCGAAGACATATGGAATACTTCTTATCTCCTGCATTGGCATTATTTGTTTTAATCAGGCGAGAATACGCTCGGATATTGTACATCTGCTTCCAGTCGCACTAACCGGCATTTTACTTGCCCCGATTTTACTCTACACATTGTTAAGCGGATTATCGCTAAGTAGGTGGCAGAACCGAGTCGTTTATGTGCTGTTCGTTATTGTATTTGGCATTACATTATCTAAACCACTTAGTATTATCAGGATGCTTCTATCACGCACAAATGGTTATGTTGTGGAGGCCGTTAATCCCGATATTGAGAGGGCTAGGTATTCAGAAATAGATCCGGACCTTAACAGCGTAGTGGCGTTCATTAAGAACAACACCTCAAAAAATGAAAAAATATATGTTGGTGTAAAAAATCATGATCAGTTTGTTTTTAATGATGTAATCATTTATTTTCTTGCGGAGAGAGATAGCGCTACAAAACACCATGTGCTTAATCCAGGCGTTCATACTACATTGAAAGTGCAGGAGGAACTGGTTAATGAATTTAAAAACAGTCCCCCTCGTCTGGTTGTTCTGGCGCCACGAAACTGGAATGAACCAAATCCAAGCAGTATTGATTCGCGCATAGAGCTGCTTGATAATTACATCGCAGCCAACTTTGAATTTATAAAGGCATTTGGTTTATATGAGATATGGATGAAAAAAATATAGTCTTTTGCTTGACAAGAGAATTAAAGAAATCATAACGATGGACAAAAACGGAGAATTGTATGCAGATTAATGCGGATACTACCTATGTTCAGCGTGCTGTTTTGATTATTTTACTTGCCCTCATCACGTTAAGCTTTTTCCATTCGCCCGGTCAAGGTGATGTAAGGTTCTGGTTGAAATGGATTGAGACAGTTGATGCCCACGGACCATTCATGAGTTTTGAGTCCAGGGAAAGGACTTCCCTGGGTTTAGAGGCATTACAGGAGGCCTATCCGCCATTTGCTTCACTCATTTCATTTAGTACCGCAAAACTGTCTCACATGTTTTCAACTGATTATTTTACTGCTCTCAAGATATCTCTTACTTTTTTTCTTTTCCTGAGTTCTTTCATATTCTGGATATGGACCAGGGATTTCTTCATTACAGCAATTTTTCATTTTTCATTATTGTTAAACAGCGTAATGTTGGTTTATATTGACATTTATTTTGTACCCACGCTAATTTTGTCATTATGGGCAATTAAAGAACGAAACCTGAAAGCCTTCACTATATTTTACTCCATTTCCTGTCTCATTAAATGGCAGCCCATTATCATATCACCATTTATTCTTCTTTATATCCTGAACATCAAAAAAGCAGCAGAATGGAAACAAATTGATTTTAAGGGAATAACTTTCAGTGTATTGTCACCCCTGATTTTAATTGTGATTATTACTTTTTCGCTATTTGGAATGCCTTTCCTGAAATCATTTGCATCTGCAGTAACCGAACCGTATTTAAGCGGAGACGCATTGAATTTTGGCTGGATCATGACGTACTTTCTGCATGTATTCTTTCCTGATAAATTTGGATATCTCATCGAGGGAGAAGCTAATTATATTATGACAACGTCATTAAAATTAATGTTGATTCCCAAGCTCTTATTTTTCATCTCTTATGCAATCGCTTTTCTTGCATTTTTCAAAAAGGAAAAAAGTTTTGAGAATTTGATTTATTATTCCCTGGTAGGTTTCCTGGCTTACTTTATCTTTAATACCGGAGCTCACGAGAACCATTTATTTATTATTTTTGGAACAGACGGAAAGGGCTTAGGTTTTAGCCGGGTTGCTGGCGTAGACATAACTCTTCTATTTTCACTACTTAATGTAGTATTTTATCTGTTAATCTGGAATAGGGCATGCTTTAAGTGGAATAGGACGAACCTGATATGATCAGCTTTCTATTTTGCTGCAACTTCTAAATTATCAGTGGTACCATATTTTAGTGGAATACAATTAAGCATGCCAAAACTCTCTTCTTGAAGTTCATGTGGAGTTTTTTTGAAGAACAGCCATATAGTGTACAGAATAGAAGCGCAGTCTGCCTGATTCGAGTATTCTCTCAAAAGATAAGCACGGCCCCATCAAAACATGAGGGATAAAATCCGGGATAAAAGTGAAGTATTTCACAAAATTAAGCTTCATCCCATCTATTTTCTCCCAGCGTCGAGGTTCGATCCACCATTCAGTCCCTTCGTCAATACTGCTAATTATAGGGAATATGTATCCCATATAAAATCGGAAAAGAGGATTTCGGGTATTTGTTTCCTGCACAATTAAATATCCATCCGGCTTCAGAACGCGTGCTATCTCCCGGTATGCAGTTTCTTGATCTGCTACTCCCCGCAAGTGGTGCAATGCACCGATTGAAAAAATATATTCAAAGCTTGAATCCCTAAAAGGGAGCGCCAGAGCATCACCGTTTACGACCTTCACCCCCTCTTTGTGTGCCTGCTGTGCCAAATTACGGGAGAAATCTATACCTACCGCAGTATACCCCAGTTGACTCATAGCAAGACACTGCGTACCAAGTCCGCATCCGATGTCCAATCCTATTCCTTTTTTTGACAAGGAATTTTTTAAAGCTGAGTCGATTAAAGCGATCCTTTTATCAAGCAAATAGTTCCATACATGACTCTTGAACTGGTTTTTATATTCCGGTGTGATTTCATCGAAGTGATAGACACTTCCACTTGATGCCTTATTTTTTTTTGCCTTAAATTCAATAAGAAGGAACACTGTCCCTAAAAATAAAATAACGCCGACACTCGTAAGAAGCGCAAGCGAAACCACATAGGCACTTTGAGTGAAAGGAATGTTAAGATTCTCCATCTGCTGTATCGCTATGCTACCCGATGAGCCAATACTAGCCGGTAGTAATGAGTAGGATCCCAAAACTATTGAGGAGCTGACAATCCCCATTCCGCTAATATAGTCTATTGAAACATCAAGTCCTGCAGCTGCAATAGATAATAATAGAGCAGCAGGAATCCATGCGATTAGTGAGATCGCAATGCATTGCAGCAAACCGGTCCCATTAATAAGATTTGTGTTGACACCGCGAGTAACACCTGTCCTGCTCAAAATTATGACTGACAAAACCCCTATTGGAAATAAAACCGCTGTAGTTAATGCCAAGGCCTTTTTCATCTCCCATGTTGCAACTGTTAACATGCCGATTATTCCCAGCGCACATAGGTCAAGAAGCCTTTCGACTACAAATACCCATAGAGTAATTTGAAAAGGCACACGAAACTCCCGCTTCATAAATAGCCCGCGTATCATTTCTCCAAGATATGCCGGGGTGGCTATCCCAATAAGTGAGGCCAGATAAATAGACAGACTTGGTCTTGTTGGAATGCGTATACCAATACAACGTAGTATGAACTGCCATCGTACAAACCTGCAAAATAAGCAGAATGATATAATACCGAATAGAAGTATTATGTAACCGGGTCGAACCTCCTTGATGCTGCCCAAATATCCGGCGCCCCCTGCAAAGTAAATCCATAGCCCGGTAACCGCAATTCCGAGAAAAATATGCAATGAATTGATTCTCAAGTAATGTTTTAATGTCATTTAGAGGTTCTTATAAACCTCCAGTTCATCAATATATAGTGTTCCTTCAGATGACTTTACTTTTATATATCTTTCGACCTGAGGCTTTTCAAAAATGATACGCAGGGGAGAATTCTTGTTGTTTTCTAAAATAGAACTAACCCTTTTCCATTTTATACCATCTTGTGACAGGGATATATCTGGTGAAGCAGTTATCTCACCATATAATACAATGGATTTGATCTCTTCATTATTATTCAGATCGACGATCACCTCTTTATCTTCTGTTATCCCTAGAGGTAAACCGGACCCGGGTCTGATATCTCCGTCTACAGCTTTACTGCTATGCCAATGTATAAAAGAGGCGCTTGGGAGAGAATATCCCGAAGTCTTTTTCCCATACGCAATATTAATCCGTGGTTGAGGAGAAGTGTAAGTCCATTGATACTTTGTATTAAGGTTGTCCCCGGTATATAAGCTGTTATACCAGAGCATAAATCCCCCTGTTCCAATCACTAAGACAAGAACAATGCAAGTCACTCTTAGATAACCTCCGAGAGCGTGAAAACAAACATACAGTCCGATTACATTAAATATAATACAGGAAAGAAGTATTCCCCAGAAAAAAGCATTACTCCAGTACCTGAATTCTATGAGACTCTTGCCTTCCGGAATTTCAACAGCATGCGCCGCACCATTGCCTCGGTATACACGGACCTTTTCCCCATTCACCCATGCCCGCCAGTGACCTGTGTAGGGATAAGAAAGACCAAAGAATGCAGGCGCTTGAGAATTTACACGAAATTGCAGACGATTAAATGAACTATATAGCAATTCCACCATCCCGTCATTCATGTCTTTTGCACCACCAGTTATTATCTTTGCCTTCTCTGGATCAAAATCCTCGACAAATATATCTTGCTGCAAACGTTTCTTTTGCATTTGAATATAAGCTTCATCCTGATTTGATACCGGTATTACCTGCGTAAATAATTTGCCCAAAAAAGGTTCCATAAATGAACGGGAGAGATGGTCCGATACAACGCGGTGTTGAGCATTGGGATTTTCATAGAAACTATATCCAAGGGTGTCTTTCTTAAGAGATATTAACTGATCAAAAGTCGGCTCATCTTTCTTTTTTTCAATAAACATCCCGTATTTTAAAATTGTCCCTATCTGCAGCAATATTGCAAGACATAATAATATTCCCATGGTACGGGCTAACCGCGGATACATATTGTAAACGACCAGCATTGCGAGCGAAAGCAGTCCAAAAAGGACTGAAATTATTTCTATCGAGAAAGGTATATGTCTCATAAAATGTGGGGTAAAATAACCAAATTCCGGTCTTAATAAAAAAAGGACCATTAGATACACCGGAGTCAATATTAAGGCGGCTAAACCAAGAAGACTGCATGGAGTCAATGTAACAGACGCCCCTCGTGTGCGTATAGAAAATGCCCCCGCATTTATAATCCAGACCATGAGCAACATTAAGACGGATGGTAGAATCATGGCAATTCGTCCCACGCCTCCAAGAGATGATATAAATGGAATATACTTGTGTGACAATGCATATACAGGAGTTACCGGTCCCTGTATAAATAAAAGTGCATATATAACTATCCCCCATAGAAACCAGATAGCGAGGGGTATCTTAACTTTGAAAAATCGCAGCAATGGTAAAAGAAAAGCAATTATAATTAATGATGACCCGCCAAATGAACCGAGTAAATCAGCAAAAAATGGCAAAAAGAAGTTATTCAATGCCCCTGCTAACGTTTCAGGAGCATCCAGACCCGCCCCTATCAAACCGGCAGATTGTGAATACGAATTATTGCTTTTAACAAATTCAAAGTAGAGTGGCACAATATATGCGGATGACAGTGCTATTCCAAGACATACTAATATTCCGACTTTTAGCCAAAAATCCAGTGCGCTTTTAACACTAAACTTTCTATCAGATAACATGTCCGGAAGAATAAAAGGTATTACAAGTGTAAATAATCCTATCGCGGCAAATCCGTAAAACATCATCGGAGGGTGGCCGCTGCACGCAAGCAAATAGGTCGCGCCTATGAGACTGAGCGGCACAAGCCATTTCGAGGGGCTGATATAGTATTTTCCTATCATCGCACAGAGGAAAAGATGCGCAGTAAACGCTTCCATAGATGCTCCATAACGGAAAGCTTCCAGCATTCGGAGGTTATATACAGTAATGAGAGATAAAATAAAAGAGAAAAGGGTATTCAGCCTTATTTGCTTTAAAAATGAAAACAACGCCAACTGAGTAAGTCCAAGGGACGATAAACGCAAGAATGTATTCCACTCAAGCGCCTTCCCGCTCCAGTATCCAGGCAACAATGAAGCTATATAAGATATCGGATGGAAAAGCTGTCCCATTGTGAGCGCCATTGAGGAATGTCCCAAATGATACCCCGGCACGTAAAGTGGAAATGATCCGGTATTTATAGAAAAAAGAAGCTCTATTTGCTCTTTTATCAGGACCGGATAGTCATGCGAAATCCTTAAACCAGACAGGAATGGGGCCATCCAGTAGAGAAGGATATATGGAAGAATAATAATGATACAATATATTAAGAAGGGTGTATTTTTTTCAGGCAGTGATAATTTTTTCTTCCGTTCGGACTGATGTGGTTCACAATTATAATTCATAATCTACTATTATAACGGCGCATTACTTAATTAGGGTCTGTCCATAAATTGTCGTTTTCCATTTTTTGTCATGCCTGAAGCCTGCCCTCGACTCCGATCGGGGTCTGTAATCAGGAATCAAGAATTTATTGAAACGACTGGGTTCCCGTTTTCGCAGGAATGACGACTTTTTGGCTGAACAGTAATTTATAGACAAATACTAAATTGCAAGAAAAATTATAACTGCCGATGCAATGGCAATATACTGGCTTACTCGATCTCTCAGCGCAAACATAATAGGATCATCAGTCATTTCTCCCCGACCGGTCTTTAACCAAAGGCGGCTAATCCAGTGTAAAAGTAAAGGACATATTAACCAAAGCACTTTGGGTTTGTAATAAAGTACCGTAACTTCCGGGCTGTTTATATAGAGGGCGACAACAATGATTGAAAGATAACCACTGGTTATACCCATGGCTTTCAAATAACTCAAATCAGTAACGCGATAATCTCTTCCTCTTGCAGTCTCATCGCCAATCTTATCTATTGTTACAAGTTCGGAACAACGCTTTACCAGTGCCAGGCTATAGAAAATAAAAATGGAAAAAGCCAAAAGCCAGAAAGACGGAAATACATTCATGACCTCCCCGCCGGCAATAACCCGAATAGTGTATAAACCTGCCAGCACCAGAACGTCTACCAGCATAAAGCTTTTCAGATAAATTGTATAAGTCAAAGTTAAAGCTAAATAACCTATTAAAATGCAAAAGAATGTCCAATTCATAAAAAGTGCAATAGCTAATCCCATCAATGGAAGAATTATCATAAGAACGCTTCCGGATATGATAGAAATATCTCCTGAAGCAATGGGCCGGTTTCTTTTTCGCGGATGATTCCGGTCCGACGGCAAATCAAGAAAATCGTTAAAGAGGTAGCCTCCAGATGCGCAAAGACTGAAGGCAGTGAATCCTGCTATGCCTTTAATGACCATGGAACCGTTGTACCATTCATGCGACGTAAAAAGAGGAATAAAAAGCAGCAGATTTTTCAGCCATTGATAGACTCGAATGGCTCTAAGATATACTAAAAACCTGTTGCTTGTATCCTTAAAAACCTTATGAACAGTTGATATTTTTTCTGCTTTTTTCAGCGTAACATTTCCGGGATTAACAAGAAGGGCATTACGTGCATAGGGGAAAATATGAAGATCAGGTTTTGCATTACCGGCATAGTCAAAACCCTTTTCACCATACTCTGCGAGAAAAACTTTGAGTTTCTGTTTAGCTGAGAGATTTAGATTCTTATCGCTTGCCAGTACATGTGAAAAAATGCCCAGATGATTTGCGACTTTCTGTGCAAGAATTTTATATGATGCTGTCGCCAGGATTAATTCTCTTCCATTGTGAAATTCCTTGTGTAAATACTCTACAAAAGGCTCATTGTATGGTAATGATTTCGCATCAATATCAAAACGTGTTGCTATCTGATATTTGAGACAAGCTTTTCCCCTCATAAGCCAGAAAGGAATAATAAAAATCAAAGAAATATTCCGTTTTAATAGTGCATACAAGCCTTCAAGTAATAAATCAGTTTTGATTAATGTTCCATCAAGATCAACAATGAGTGGAATCTCAGCTTGATTCATACAGAGTCCTTGGCTTCAGAATATTTAAAACTATAAACCCTAGCCCAAATGCAGATG
>JACQXK010000054.1 GCA_016208765.1 Candidatus Omnitrophota bacterium | reverse complement strand
ATTTAATAAAAGGAGATAATAATGGGTTATTTTTCTAAGGTGCAGGTTATTCAACGTGGGAATAAAAATAAGCAGTATTATTTGATATGTCCAGTTTCACTTGCCCAAGCACTTGAGCTTGAAAAAGGTGAGATAATTGAATGGGTGATTGAAAACAAAGATAGAATAATTTTTAGAAGAAGCCTTAAAAATAAAAAAGAGATAAAGGAGATTACACAATGTTAATTAATAAAAGTTTGTCCGAGATGGAAATGTTTTCAGATGAGTTTAAACAGGGAATAAATTGTATTGGCATGTCTTGTAAATCAATAGGTAAAGAACCTCCAAAGCCACGGTTATTAATGGTTAATCGTAATCAAATGCGATTACATCCTGTTGAGGTGGAAAAGTTGGTTAGCGAAGATCATGAAGTAAGAGCGATTTGGGAATTGGTTGGCAGACTTGATTTGAGTCGATATTATGAGAGTATTGAGGCAAAAGAAGGGATTGCCGGTCGGCCAACTTATGACCCTCAATTATTAATCAGTATATGGATATATTCCTATAGCAAAGGGATAGGCTCTGCCCGTGAGATAGCACGGTTATGTGAATATGATCCTGCTTATCAATGGTTTACCGGTATGGACATAATAAATTATCATACCTTATCTGATTTTCGGGTAAAGCACAGGGAAGCGATGGAAAGAGTATTTGTGGAAATATTAGGTGTGTTGAGCAGTGAGGGGTTAGTCACTTTGGAGCGTGTGATGCATGATGGTACAAAAGTCAAAGCGAATGCGAGTGGAGATACCTTTCGCAAAGAAGAACGGATTACAAAACATTTAGAAATAGCTAAAGAACAAATTAAGCATATTGCTGAGATTATTATAAATATCAGGCAAATGCAAATGATTGTCAAGCGTGTTGCTTTAAACAGAAATGTTGTCCCAAGAATTTATCAAAAGGACGTTCAATCATAAGGGGAGAAGATGATCCTGAAGTAACTGCTTTTATTAAAAAGATGGGGACAGAGGAGTACAAAACAATTTACAAACAGAGAGGAGAAGTGGCAGAATTTCCTAATGCATGGATTAAAAACAAGATTGGTCTTGGGCAATTTCGGTTACAGGGATTAATCAAGGTAGGGATAGAGGCATTATGGGCTTGCTTAACATACAATATTCAACAATGGATTCGTTTATGCTGGAAACCAAAAATTGCATTGGTTTAAATAAAAAAATAGGACTAAAAAGAATAATAAAATTATTGTAACTATTTAGCCATCTGAAGTGAAACACTAGGTAATGGGGAAATAGTTCCTGTTTTGATCCATTCAGAAAGTGAATTTGTTAGCGTAGAAATTGGATCAACCTTACGAAGATGTAAGGTTCTAAATATTGACATCAGTATTGCCTGAGTATCAGCACCTTGTTGGGAACGGTTACAGTAGGAGTTTTTTCTCATAATAACTGCTGGTCTTATTTGCCTTTCAGCATGGTTGTTATCAGCGCTCACTTCGGAATGGATTACAAAGGTAAAAAGTTCATCTTTGTGTTTCTTGAGACGATTAGCAATACGGTTGTAATCAGCATCTTCATATTTCTGGTTGTAAATCATTGCAAGCCTTTGATGTAATCTATCGCTCTTTGACATATAAGCAGTAGGTTCTATCTCTTTCTGCCTGGCAGATAGACGCATAGCATCCTTGAGTAATCGCTTAAGTTTCTTTGTGAAACCAACCCATTCAAAACTATTATTCTTGGTGGATACTTTCTCTAATTCTCGAAATAAGTGCACAATACATCTCTGTTTGGCCCATGCTACTATCTTCCCATATGCACCAAAGAAATCGCAGATCAGGATACCACCAAATACCTTACCGAGTACCTTCTTAATTACTGGAGAACCCCTTGATCTATCTATGGTAAAATAGGCAAGTAGCTCGTTTGTAAAACACCAAAGCCAATATGTCTTTCCATTTACTCGCCAACCAGTTTCATCGGCGTTTAAGACAGCACTTGCTCTTGCTTCTTTGGCTAATTCTTGATAAACTGGAAGTAGAATTACAGAAATCCGAGCCCAACTTTGCGTTAATCCTCCTGAACTGATTTTAAGAGAAGAAAAACAAGAAAGCCATTTAATAATGTTTTCAATTGTAACACCAAGATTATAATGCAACCAAGCAGTCATCACTGATAATCTTAATCCCAGTTGTGCTTTGGGTAAAGCATCTGTTACCTTTGGCTCGATAATCTTTTTACAGTTGGAACAGTAATAACGGTGAATATTATGTTGGATTACCTCAACTTCTACTGTCGGAATATCTTCGGTGTATCGCTTTCTTATTTCAACAGGTTCTCCTAAATCAGAACCACAATCAGGACATTTACAGAGTGTCCAATCTTTTTCCTTATCTATTCTGTCAGGGGTGGCTCTGCGATGTCCATGATGATCCTGTTTTTGGCCAGGTTTTTTCCTGCGACTCTTTGCAGGTTCTTTTTCATAAACAGGCTTCATCCCTGATGGAGTAGAAGGATATGCAGTAAATTCAGCAATCCTTGCTTCAAGCTCACTTATGCGTTTGGCTTGAAGCTCTATTGTTTCCTTTTGCTGGGCAATGATTTTTCGAAGCTCTTTGTTTTCTACGGAAAGATCAGCAATAATCTTGAGATACTTATTTGCCTGTGACATTTAGGTGTTTCCCCTCACCTAATATATCGGCATAATTGAGATTATCTTAAAGTATTGTTTTGTCAAAGAACACTTCAGTTGGGTAAAGTGTTACCAATATTCAAGATATGACCTCAATCTTTCCAATCTTTCGCCTCGCTGTGGTTAGGCAATTAGACAACCCCTCTGCTGTTGCTCCTTATGTTCAAATGTTAAGTTGACAACTGTCGCCTTAACATCCTTTTCCTTTTTTCGCAGTCCTTCTACGAGCTTATCAATGTTATGTCTATATTCCTGAGCAACTTCATCTTTCGACTTCCAGAGTTCTTCCAATATTTCATTCTTCATCTGTATCACCTCCAATTAGTTCTTGGGGAGTACATATTTCAGGATAGTTATATCCATTAGCTGTAATTACCGAGCGAACCAAAGGTTTCGTTTCTGCATTATCGATATGACGGCAATTCCATGTTAGCAGGTAATCAATATTGTGCACTGCAGAAAGTGCAATATGCAATGCGTCGTCGGTGGCTTTGGTGGGCAAAGCACTCTCGGAAATTAATTTCTTAGAGAGTTCCACCGTAGAATCTGTCAGTTTCAGTAAGGGAATTCCCTCAATTGCTTTCAATCTTCTTCCCGCTGCTTCTGAATCTCCTCGTCCAGCTTCTTCAAGTACAAGCTCGGAAACAAATAGTTCAAATAGATTTCGTCGCTTTTCCCACCACTCTACGGT
>JACQXK010000063.1 GCA_016208765.1 Candidatus Omnitrophota bacterium | reverse complement strand
TCAATACTATCTAGTTCTGTTTTGTGACGAATACTTAACCTCTCTGGCGTACTTTCCAAAATAACCTCAGTAGTGCCCGCGCTCCTAATGAAATCCATTGGTAAATCTACCGCGTAACTGCCGCCATGTTTAAATAACTTCCTTACCACTACGCTCATCGCCAATCCCTCCTTTCATAATAAGTATACACTAACTAATATATACACTTTGTCAAGGGGAAAATAAAAAAGTCTTGACATTATACGTAATATAAGTTATATTTTATACGTGGCGCTAAAGGATGCGCCAGTATGCGCTTCTGCGCTATACGTAAGGAGGAAACAAACAATGCAATCTACATTATCTAAAAGCAAATTAACATTATGGATAAGAAATGATACCAAAAACTTTGGCAAACAATGGGCTAAAAAACATAATGAATCTATGTCCCGATTATTTTCGAATTATCTACTTCGTTTAAGAAAAATTGAGGAATCCTCTTTTGATACCACTCCTATTGTTAACCGCCTGAGTGGAGTTATCAAAGGCAAAAGAGTAACTCGGGAAGATTATAAGAAACATCTGGAAGAAAAATATCTGAATGCATAAACTATTCATTGATATTAATGTGATTTTAGATGTAGCATTAGCAAGAGAGCCTCACCTGAAATCCTCACAGAAAATACTAAGCCACATAGAAAGAAAAAAAGCTATAGGATATATTAGTGCTATCTCTTGTACTACAATTTACTACCTTATTCAAAAAGAGAGCAATCCCAAGAGGGCTCTTAGTTACACCCGAGATTTATTAGGATTACTGTCTGTTGTCGAAGTTAATAAAAAGACTCTCGAAAGGGGCTTTGAGTTAGAAGCAAAAGATCTAGAAGATGGTATCCAGATGGCTTGTGCGGAAACATGTCAAGCCAATTATATAATTACCAGGAATCCTATGGATTACAAAAATTCTCCTATCCCTGTCCTATCTCCCGCGGAATATTTAGCAACCTTTACCACTTAATTTACCACAAATTCGCTTTGAACGTCGCAAAACTCCACCAAATCCCCCCTATTTTGTGCTCAACTCCCTCCCCCAACGTCGCAAAAGACTTACTTTTACGACGTTATTATTGTTTAACCAGCGCTGGAAGTTTTTCTGAATGTATATCGTTCGCAATAAATTATCAAAAACACTAGTTCGACTGTTATTATTTTCTGAATAATCTTTTAATTACTATAACCACTATACCAATTATAGCGAGCCAAATTATAATTGGCAACATGGCTGCAATGATTACGATTGCACCGTTGAAAACATTTATAAATGCCTCAATAGCTGTTCTTATGGTTTCTTTTAATCTTTTTACTACATTTAACGGTTCCGGTGCCATTGCCTTTGGTTCATAATAATTAACTGTAATAGTAGCTAAATCTACCTGCCGGTCTAAATATTTCATCCTGCCTTTAATCTGCTCAATAGTTTCGCCGATTCGGGCTAATTCTCGTTCAACTTCTAATATATCTTTTACTTCGCGCGCCCTTTCTTCTAATATCTTCAATAGTCTATCTCGTACCACTTCAGCATTTTTTAACCTTGCCCCTAAATCAATATATTCCTCAGTAATGTCTTCGCCGGTAACACGTTCTAACTCGACCTCACCCAGTTCTTTTATTTTCAACAAAACCGTATCAAAATCTTTTGGGGGAACCTTTAGAATTGTGCAGCCACTCTTTGCTTGATTAGAATATTTTTGTATTTTTGAATCAATAATAATCCCAGAAAAATTATTTACCAAATCGACCTTTTGGCGTAGCTTGGTATCTCCACCATCAGTACGATAATTAATAGAATTAACCCCCCAATAATTGCCATCGTCC
Source organism: Candidatus Omnitrophota bacterium (assembly GCA_016208765.1). Lineage (GTDB taxonomy): Bacteria > Omnitrophota > Gorgyraeia > Gygaellales > Profunditerraquicolaceae > JACROS01. Next base: position 1,029 of record JACQXK010000063.1, on the reverse strand, counting down.
AAATAAAAACTTTTTTCTTAGACATTGTCCCTCCTTTCTGTTTTTTGCCTTAATCATGGCAAAATAACTTTTCACTTTTCCGCCAACATCTCTGCCGCCTCTTCTAAATCTTCCGGAAACACATCCACATAATACCTTAAAGTCGTCGCCACATCCGAATGCCCTAAATACCGCTGAACCAACTTAGCGTTTTTGAATTCCTTTAGCAGCCTTGTCCCAACAGTGTGTCTCAGCGCGTGTGGCGAGAGATTTGATTCAATCCCGCTTTCTTTTACCCACTTCTTAAAATCCCTTTCTACCTGGCGCGGACTAATCCTCGTGTTATTTCTCGAAACAAACAATGGAGCCTCTGGTAAAAGAGACTCTTTTTTTCTGGCTTTGACTTTCAGATACTCTTTTAAATGCCCTTGTAGAGCCTTGGGGAAATACACTGTCTTAAACCTATCCTTCTTTCCTTCGATAAGCTCAGGACTTCGCTCCCCTTGGCTTTGGCCATTGGAGGCCAAACCATTGCCTTGTGGCTTATTGGAAGGCAAACCACTGCCTTCTGTCTTGTTTTTGGTCCATCCTTTAACCTTCAGCTCTACCTTGGCCCGGCTGGCATGCTCAACATTAAGACTTAGTGTCTCTGAGAGCCTTAGGCCGGTAATAAGCATTAAATGATAAAGCATATAAGCCCTTTCCGCATCCGTGCGGTTCTTTAAAATACTTAAAAACCTCTCTTCTTCCTGTGGGGTTAAACACTTAATATTTGGACTCATTTTCGCTGTTTTTAGGTCTTAAAAAGAAGAAAAAATAAAAATTCCGTAAGACTATTATATAACTATTATATAACTATAGGGACTAGCTAATCCATTTAAAATAAAAGACTTAAATAGGGTACGCATACTCACTAACCTACAAAACCATACTCACTAACCTACAAAACCATACTCACTAACCTACAAAACCATACTCACTATTCAGGTAGTGCTTTCTTTAATGGCAGTACATCAAAATAGACTATATCATTATTTAATCTTGTCTTTG
>JACQXK010000056.1 GCA_016208765.1 Candidatus Omnitrophota bacterium | reverse complement strand
AATATCAATAGGGAGAGTGGAATTGAAAGTTGCGGAATAGGGGCTTCAATAGGTCTAGAGTTGGGGGTGGGGAAGAGCTATAGCGAAAAGGGAGGTAAAACAGAAAATAAAAGACGGGTTTCGACTAAAAAAGAATTTTTGCGATCTATAATAGATAAGTCCCCTAAATGGATGAAGCAATGGCTTAGAAAAGGTAAGAACCCTCCGGGATATCATGTCCATCACCAGAAACCACTTTATAAAGGCGGCAGTGATGCAATTGAAAATATGCGACTTATAGATATCGATATGCATAAAATTATTACTGCAATATGGAGGGGGATGAGATGACTTTTATTAATGACCTAACTGCTAACGATTTAACTAAAAAGTGGCTTTTTAGATATATTAATGAAAATTCAGAAAAAATTTTCCCTGTAGAAAATGATGATAAGAGGATTTTAGAAAATACAGGATATTATTTGATAGCTGGTGAGGTAAAGTTGAACGATGATACAACCTATCCAGCAGTTTTTGGAATAAGCTCTGATGATGGAGGGGAAATGTTTGAATATCATTTTTTGACCGAAAAGGGGTGGATAGGATCAAGTGATGATATATGTAATAAATTGAATAAAACAAAAACAAGGGTTTTCCCTTTTCGATATCATTTGTTTATCAAAGTCGAAAATGATTTGCATTTAGATGCCCAATATTGAAACGCTGCCCGCTATGTTTACGACGGGGAGGATATTGTTGCGGAATATGACGAAAGCGGTTCTTTGGTGAAGCGGTATGTGCATGGGGCGGGGATAGATGAGCCGGTGTTTATGGAAACCAGTAACCAGTTGCCGGTAACCAGATATTATTATCAATTTGACGGGTTGGGGAGCGTAACTGCGTTAATCGATGAAAACGGAAATATTGCTGAACGATATTCTTACGATGCTTACAATAAAAAAGAAAAGGGACGTTCATCAAAACATCAAAATTATTAGTATAGTAAATTTACTATTATGTTTACATGTTCTTTGAGAAGTTTTTGTTGGAACTGCTAATTATCGTTCTGACGCGCCGGGCCGCAGGATTGAGAAACAGGTCACCAAGTCACAAGTCACAAGTAAATACTACTATCACGCTGATGGGTTAGGTTCAATAACTGCTTTGACGGATGAAAACGGAAATATTGCTGAACGATATTCTTACGATGCTTACGGCAATACAACTATAAAAGATGCCGCAGGCTGCAAGCTGCAGGCTTCAGGGATTGGGAATCATTATGCCTATACAGGCAGAGAATTTGACTCGGAGACAGGGCTTTATTATTACAGGGCTCGGTATTATGATCCGCAGATAGGAAGATTTTTGCAAGAGGATCCGGTTTGGGGTCTAAATTTCTACAGTTACGTCGATAACAACCCCTTAAATTTTATAGATCCATATGGGTTGCAGAGCGCTGTCCCGAATATTTTTGGGCCAAATTCCGGTGTTTTAGGAACAGAAATGGCATTAGGGGACGTAGCTTAAAGATTAAAAGTTATTGACAAGGATTTATGGCTGTAGTAAGATTAATGCATGCCACGCCAAGCCAGAATAGATTATCCGGGAGCACTGCATCATGTAATCGGCCGAGGAATAGAGCGTAAAGCGATATTTAAGGAAGAAGCCGACAAATCATTATTCTTAAAAATAATCAAAGAACAATTATCCAAAAGCAAAGTGCAGATATATGCATGGAGTATAATGGATAACCATTTCCACATATTACTGCAAACAGGAGAAACTAGCCTTGCCGAATTCATGAGAGGGGTTTTAACCGGGTATGCGGTAAACTATAATAAAAAACAAAAAAGGGTAGGCCATTTATTTCAAAATAGATATAAATCGATATTATGCGATAAAGATGAATATTTACTGCCGTTAATAAGATATATACATTTAAATCCGGTAAAAGCAGGTATAGTGGATATAAACAGCTTGTATAAATATAACTGGACAGGGCATAGGGAGCTATTGAAAAAGGAAGAAGAAGGAATAATAGCCAGAGAAGAGGTTTTAGGATATTTTGGAAAAACGGAGCGAAAAGCTATAGATTCTTATAAAGAATATATTAATGAAGGGATAGAGCTAAAAGAAGATTATGAAGGCGGGGGATTAATCAGGAGTGCCGGGGAGATGGATGAAGCGATAAAACGGCGTTCTGAAGACTATCAGACTTATGATGATCGGATATTAGGCGATGGGGAATTTGTGGAAAAAGTATATAATACAATTGAGGAAAAATTAAATTATAAAATAAAAGATATTGAAACTCTAATAATAAAAATAGCGAAATATTACAAGGTAAAAGAGGCAGAGTTATTAGAAACGCGCAAAAAAGGAACAAGAGAAGCAAGAAGTGTTTTAGTGTATATGGCAATAAAATATTTAGGAGAGAGCGGAAAGAGCATAGGAAAGAAGCTGGGGATAGGGATAGCCGCGGCAAGTATATCAAGGGAAAAAGGGCGGCAAATTTGTACAGAGAAGGAAGATATATTAGAGAGTATAATTAAATAACTTTTAATCTTTAAGCTACGTCCCCTATACTGTACAAGAGGAACTGCTTGAAGCTGAGCATTATAACGGAACTGAATTATACAAAAAAGAAATGAGGTTACGCCCGTTAATTGAGGGCAAACTTTCGGAATTAACGCCTATCGTGGGCTGGCGAAAGTTCAACTGCAATGTTATTTTGCGGCGGTAGCGGTAAATATTAAACGCTGGATAAATATTATTATTGATAAATTTAAACCTAAAGTTAGGGAATTCGCGATTGCTTGAAGTAAAAACGAAGAGAAATAGCCGGCTAAACTAAGATTTTTGCCGTAAAAATTGCTCCTTGAAAATAAATATGCTTTATTTGCTTCTTATTTAATTTTTCTGATACTTTTTTCTGGAAAATCAGGGCTTTTCAGACGGTATCACTGTTTTAACAACCCCATAAATTTTATTGATCCGATGGGTTTGACTGGTGCCCCAGGTCAAGAAGGTGGGTCTCCACCAATTGATGTGCCTGGCGATCCAACTAATGAATGGAAGTGGAATCCAGACCACAATAATAAGCGTGGTGGTTCATGGGGACCGAAAAGGCCAATACCTGGACAAAGTCAACCTGGTGCAAGCTGGGATCCAGAAGGTCATTGGGATGTAGATAATGGGCAAGGCGAGAGGCAAAGATATGATGAAGATGGAAATCCGATAAGCCCAGATGAGGCGCATAATAATAGAAAAAAATGTGATCTTAGTCAATATAGTTCAGGTTGGGAATCATATCCTAACACACAAAGATATCCAAGGTACAATAATAATTACTGGCAGTATTTATTACCGTTTTTAATTCCCTTACTGACCCCATGGCCTGACCCGTATTAAAGAATTTTGATAAAGAGGAGTTAAAATGAAATTTTTAAATGAAAAAGAAGCAAAGGAATGGTTGACAAAAAGGGGAATAACAGCGGATAAGAACTTTAATAATGATTCATTGAAAAAAGAGTTTAAAAACAATATTACTTATTTAATTCCTAAGGATACAGGAAAAAAAACAGCACTTGCTAGAATAATAGCCGACATTATCAATGAAAATGAGGACGGATGCTATTTGATAACAGATTTTGGGATTTATCCTTCTTGTGACAACAGAGACATATTTAATGCTTATCGGGCAACTATAGGTGAAAGCAGGCAATTAATAGATATTCCTTGTCATATATTTACCGCGGGAGAGTTAAAAGAATTAGAATGTTTAATTGCGTTAACATTATTTTTTTATTATGATAGTATTCTAGTTGAAAGTCCGCAGAGTTCAATTTCACTTTTTAAATTTAGCCATGATGAATATGTGAGTGTCTATACTCGAGATGATAAAAAATTTTATAAATTCAAAGAATTATTAGAGAAATTTGGGCTTGTAACAGTTTAGTTGTTCCCGCCCAAATTCCTATCGTAACTTTTCCCAAATTAAGGCCGTATAGATTTTGCCCTTTAAAGAGTCGTTTCCCGAATTAATTTGTATTTTAGAACCCAAGCGCGTCAGAAAATTTTTGCTTTGGTAAAATAATCGTCTGTAAATTCAAAAGCGTTCGTTGCAGCGCCTTCAAGCAGCAAAATTCCCCGCCCGCAGCCCCAGTTTTCCAGGGGACGTAGATAAAAGTATAAACATATTTAAGAGCTATGAACTATCAACTACGAGCTATGTTTACGATGGAGACCAGATAGTAGCGGAATATGACGGAAGCGGTTCTTTGATACGAAAATATGTGTATGGGCCGGGGATAGATGAGCCAATTTGCATGGAAACCAGTAACCAGTTGCCGGTAACCAGATACTATTATCACGCTGACGGTTTAGGTTCAATCGTTACGCTTACGGATGAAGCGGGGAATGTGGCAGAAAGTTACGAATATGACGTATATGGTCAAGTAAAAATTCTAGACGCTAATCGCTTACCGCTATCCGCTAGTCAGATCGGCAATAGCTACATGTTCACGGGAAGAGAGCTTGACGCCGAAACTGGGCTGTATTATTATAGAGCCAGGTATTATTCTGCGGAACTGGGCAGGTTTTTGCAGACGGATCCGGTGGGGTATCTTGACAGTATGAATCTTTATCAGTACTGCGGAAATAATGGGGTAAATTGGGTTGATCCGTGGGGGCTGTGGGAAGTAAGACATCGATCTTTAACAAGTGATGTTATTGCATGGATGAGTGAGAATTTTCTTTATAGCGCAGATCGTAGAATCGGAATGCATTGGCAAATGTTTTACGATAATGGAGATAATGTAGGATATATGGGGGATAATCCTAACAAAAAGTGTGAACCTGTTTTTTCTTCAGATGCCACGACATTATATGATGAAGATCCAATATTTTTTGGTAAAGATGATGATGCTATGAGAGAAGCGGAGAGGAGAACTAAAGAATATTGGGAAGAAGAGTATAAAAAAGGGCAGAGGTATCATCATCCAGTATTTGATAAAAGGCGCAAATTTGATTGTCAAGAATTTATCTGGAAGATGATGGATGAGTACAATAAGGTTTTGAAAGAAAGGCAATAAAGGAGTAATAGAGTGATTAAAAATTGTTTTGTAGCATGTTCAGGCTTATTTGTTGGTAGTGCTGTATCGACTGTTTTTTTGTTTAAAAATAGAGGTTACGAACATTTTGGCTTGTATGAGCATTTATTTTTAAATTTGGTTTTAAGTTTTGTGATGTTTTTTATTATATTTATTTTAACGAATAAATATT
>JACQXK010000055.1 GCA_016208765.1 Candidatus Omnitrophota bacterium | reverse complement strand
TTCTTATTTTTTCTGTTTGGCCAACATTTTATTAAATTCTTACAAAACAATAATTCCAACCTACCAAATATCTCTCTATCTGCCGTGACTTCGGCACAAGCAGGCGAGCAAACAGGCAAAAAGCAATCCACAACTGGAGAATCTTCCAAAAATAATCCCAGCAAAAAACAATCCACAGCACAAAAGATATGCAAATCCTTCACCAACATCCTTACAAATGAAATAGGCAAAACCAAAAATAAGACTAAAAAAGGCATCCTTCAGGGCGGTTTGAAATACACTAATGAAATATGTGGCAAAGGCGGAACACCTGATTTAAATAAAGCGACAGAGGGCCTTCCTGAAAATGACAGACTCAGGATTTCACAAAAAACAAATGCTGTGCTTTTTGACGGGGTTGACCCTAATCTTAAGCAAGAAAATCTGACAAATGTTTCCGGAACATTACCTTCATTAACTGGTAAAGATGGTAAAATTACAGATTTAAAATCTTATGACCCAACAATTAAAACAGTTACTGCTTCTGCAAATACTGCTCCTCCACCACTTTCAGCTGTAGCAGCTTCAAACACAGCAGTTAAGGAATGCAAATATACTGGTATGTGTCCTGTCTCTCAAGGAGAGATAAATGCAATAAACACGCTGATTAAGAATAAGAAAGAATATATAACATGGTCCACAAACAATGCAGAGAGTGTGAGAAAAGATTGTTTAGCGAAGCCAAAGTTTTGTGCTAAGTACAATATATCACCTAAATTTTGGCAAGACCAGGCTGATGAGGCTAAGGCAAATTTAGAGTGTTATGAGAAAGAAAAGACATCAATGGAAAAATGTCGCCAGTGTCCTGATGGCAGTTGGTCAGACGCAGAAGAAAGAAGGTTATGGCTGTCGTAAAGGAACGGGCCAGGTTCCGGACGCGGCAGGGAACTGCGGTTGTCGTGAAGGCACAGGCCAGGTTCAAGACGCGAAAGGAAACTGCGGCTGTCCCAAAAATCAAGAGCTGGTGAACGGAAACTGCAGACCTATTTGTTTGGGCGGGCAAATCCGAAACGCGGAAGGGAACTGTGAATGTCCCCCAGGTCAAATATTATTAGAAGGAAAATGCGGCTGTCCCAAAAATCAAGAGCTGGTGAACGGGAACTGCAAACCTATTTGTTTGGGAGGGCAAACCCGGAACGCGGCAGGAAAATGCCAATGTCCCAAAGGGCAAGAATTGGTGGAAGGGAAATGTAAGGAACCAGGTTTTTGGGAAAAGTGGTGGGAAGACGCCAAAACTGTCGGAAATTGGATTAGAGAAAAAATATGTAAGCCGCGAGCTTATACTGCATGGTTTTCATGTCGATCTACAAATGAATTATCCGGCTTTTCTGGTATGTTTGGCTGTGTAATTAAAGGATATGCGTGTGGTTTAAAAACTGGGAAAGGGAGACAAAAAGAACCATGTAAAAGCATTGAAAATGAATGTCATAAAAAACACGAAGAAAATATAAAGGCAAATAAAAACAAATGTGATTTACAATTGTCGCAAGGTCTTGCAATTTGCAATAAATGAGAAGGAGGAAATATGATGCGAAATATTTGGTGTTTATTAATGTTGATTTTCATTCTTACATATACTTTTCTTCAGGCAGGGACATATAGTGCAGGATATCTCTGGAATCCGGTAGAGTTTTTTCTGTTATTACTAGCTATTATATTTGCCTCATTAAGCACTTTTAAAAGTCAAGACATTTACAAATCCTTTAAAATTGGAATTATAGGATATACAGAAAATTCTGATTCTACCATACAAAATGAAATGGTATTAAAGGCAATATCTTTCTATTCATTAGGATTTGGAATATTATTTTTTCTTATAATTTTTTGGACCATATCCTCCGATTGGGAATCGCATCAATCTGATACATTAAGAAAGACAATATCTTTTACAGTTAAACAATCTCTCATGCCATTGATTCATGGATTTACGATTTGGATATTTATACGATTGCTGATTTTTCGTATAACAAAACCCCGTGATTAGTCCGAAAAACGCCCCTTGAACCCCCGTATAATAGGGCACTTCAAGACCGCTTTTTCCAACCCCAAAAATACTCCTTGAAACAGCACATTTGCCATTTTCAGCCTACGATTATTGTCAAAATGCCGTATTTGGCGACACCCTAA
>JACQXK010000049.1 GCA_016208765.1 Candidatus Omnitrophota bacterium | reverse complement strand
TTTATTGCTTTGACATTCGACCCACAATCTGGCCATGAACAAAAAGGAAGGCGTCCTGCATTAGTTATCAGTAACACCCTTTTCAATCAAAAAACTGGGCTTGCGATAGTATGTCCTGTTACGAATAAAGAGCATAGTTACCCCTTTCATATAAAAATTTCTAGTTCTGTGTCTCTTGCAGGCTTCGTAATGGTTGATCAAGTTAAATCTGTTGATTATAATTCACGGAAAGTAAAATTTATTGAGAGATCTCCAGATGAACTATTAAACGAAGTGCTTGGAATTTTGGAAACAAGATTCTTAAGATTGTATTTTCCACGAATTCTCGTGACAGGTTTGATGACAATCTCACCATCATGAATGTTAATATCAACTTCGTCACCGATTGATATATGTGCTTGAGACAGAACTTCTTTGGGGAAACGGAGCCCCTGACTATTACCCCATTTTTGAACTTTTGTTAACATAATAACCTCCTTCTTTTATATATACAAGTATATACTATATTGTTGTAAATATCAAAAGATTTCTTTTTGTATATTTATGTATAGGAATTTCAAAGATAGTCACCCCCACCTTAATCCTCCCCCCTCGAGGGGGCTTACAGTCGGACAAAATTTTGCTGGACAAAATCAACCATAATCAAGATTATCTCTCCATGCTTTATCAGAAAGACATCTTTTCATTAATAAAGCACCTAATATCATATCTTCCAGTCTACGTAAGCCACGCCACATAACTTCTACTCCAGGGACTCTATTCTTGCCGGAAATATATCCTCCCAGATTGGCAATAGTCTTGGTTGCCTCTTTTAAAGACAAGGTCTGTTTCCCGTTATAATTCTTTCCATACTTAATTTGCTTTAAAACCTCAATCTCATGCTTGTTAAAAAATAAATTACTCTCGATATCTGGAGTTTCTCTGCCTGACATAGTTAAATACATCAGCCTCCAAGCAGTTATCATATCTATGGCCAGACAACGTTCTAATCTGCCAAAGGTTTGCAACCGCTTATCTTCACTTCTCCGTCCGCTTTTAAGTATACGATGAAAAGTTTCTATCTTGAAACGAGTAGTATACCACTTTACTTTTTCACACGCCTCTGTAAAATTTCCTATCTCTATATTCGTGAAAAGCTTCCAGTCTAAACCTGCTTCTCCTTTTGGCGGATTGATTTCCTTTGCCCTTATTGCCCATAGTTCAATTTCTCCTTTATCCTTTTTCCCTTGTGGTGCAACTAATCTGACTTTCCGATACCTGATCTCTAATTCTGCTTCTCTTGGCTTCTTGTTCTTATCCTGAACTTGTACTAGCATTACTCCGGTAATTCCTTCTTTCCCGATTAAATCCCACACCTTTATGTCTTCTGTCGTTCTTCTGTTTTGTGAGGAACGGACTAAAAAACTTAGTTCCTGTTTTTTGGCAAGTTCAAATAATTCATATACATCTGCTTCCCGATCTCCCACACTTATAAATTGGACATCAGGCGCAGTCTCCTGTGCTCTTGCTGTTGCCTGCAGGCTTTTTAACCATTTGTAACTCTCTTTTTCTTCTATCGGCTTATTCTTTCTTTCCTTCTTTTTGCCATACTCTTTAATATCCCTTGCCCATGTTTGTCCACCTAAAACACCTAAAGGAACTCCGTTGGTAGTAAATAAGACTGTATCATGCAGTAAATAGCCTATCTGGTTTTGTGCTGATGATAAATAACCTATTTCCTTTGTTGCCTTATGCCCGGAGAGATTAAAACTTGTCGTATCGTTAACCGAAAGAACAACCTTCTCCTTTTTTGCTCTTTCTATGGTTTGCTTAAGATGCGAATTTAATATCTCCTCTGGTTTTACCTGATCATCGGCAAAAAACCGATAGGCACCTTTTAGTTTTGCTTCACCTTCGCAAACTAAGGGAAGAGGTGAGGCAGGTTTATTAAAAAAATCTCTCGTCAAAGTAATTAACCTCTTCTTCTTTGCTTTGTTAGAAAGTTTCGTGCCCTGCAATTCTTCAGTTACCCAATCCTCTTCTACCCAATCCTCAGTTACCCAATCCTCTTCTTTTACTTCTACTTCCTTTTCATCCTTTTTAGGAGCAGGACATAACCACCCTTTTTCTAATTCATAAACATAGATATATTTCTTGGAAAACTTATTTTCGTGAAAGCGATCATTCCTACTCCGTCCTTTTGTCTCACCAAGCAATATCCAATTACCTGCCTTATAACAAGTCCCTAAATATCTTTCTTTATCAACAAAAGTTTCTACCAGAGCAGGCTTGATATGATAAGATCTTTCCCAATCAGCGCTAACACCTTTTAAGCACATAGCCATAACATGGGAAGCAAGATTCTTTACGCCATATTCAGGAAGAATCAAAAAGCGACTATTACATATTACTTTACTTAAATTCTTTGTAACCGTTCACACCCTCCGAAAAAAGTTTAAATCTTTGACGACAAATTTCCGATAGTAATTACATGAATAATAGCATTTTACACGAACAAGAACTTTTAACGATTATTGCAGAACTGCAGACAAGCAATGCAAAACTGCAAAAACATATTGTTGAACTGGAAACAGAGTTGGCAAAGCTTCGTAAGAATTCTTCCACTTCTTCCAAACCACCATCCAGCGACATCGTAAAACCACCTAAGACATATCCGGAGTCAAATCCAGAAAAGAAATGTAAACAAGGTGCCCAACTCGGTCATCCCAAACATGATCGCTTAGCATTTGCACCAGAAGATATTGACGAAACACATGAATATACTCTCGATACTTGTCCTGATTGTGGCAGTTTTCTATGTTCGGCAAATAAAGCTCCACGAGTCATTCAGCAAGTCGAGGTTATTGAAAAGCCGATTCGGATTGACGAACATCGAGGCTTAGCCTATTGGTGCGAAAACTGTCAAAAAGTTCATTATGGTAAATTGCCACCAGCAGTAGAAAAAGGTGGTTTGTTTGGATCACGCTTGACGGCACAAGTTGCTTATATGAAATCCGTATGTCATGCATCATTTTCAACTATTCGAAAATATCTCCGTGATGTTGTTAAAATAAAAGTATCACGTGGTTATCTTAGAAAAGTAATCGATAAGGTCAGCAAAGCCCTCCAGCAACCATATGATGAGCTACTAATGCAACTGTCAAAAGAGCTATGGCTGAATGTAGACGAAACCGGACATAAAGATAATGGTATTAAATTCTGGACTTGGTGTTTTCGTGCTGAAACATATACATTGTTCAAGATCGTCGATTCGAGAAGTTCGCAAATTCTGTTTGATGTCCTTGGCAAACAGTTTTCCGGCATTCTTGGGTGCGACTACTTTTCAGCTTATAGAAAATACATGAAAGACTCTGATGTCCGAGTACAATTTTGTTTGGCACATCTAATCCGCGATCTAAAGTACTTAACAACTCTTTCTGACCAAGCCACGGTTACTTACGGAAAAGACTTGTTAAATGCTATGCGTGAGATGTTTGGAATCATCCATAAACATGAGACGATGAATGAAAAAGAGTTTGTATCCTCTCTTACCAAAGTACATCAGGATATTCTAATCAAAGGAATGTGTAATATTCCTCAAACTAAAGAAGCACAAAATATGGCTAATCGTTTTCGCCTTCACGGAGATGCTTATTTCCGCTTCATTACAACACCTGGCGTTGAACCAACCAATAATCTGGCAGAACAAGCCATCCGCTTTGTTGTGATTGATAGGGTAATCACTCAGGGAACTCGTAGCGAAGAAGGTCGCAATTGGTGCGAACGCATTTGGACAACACTCGCTACTTGCTCCAATCAAACTCGTTCTGCTTATGAATTTATTTGTAATGCAGTGCAAGCTTACTTTGTTCCAGACCAACTTATTCCTTCCCTTTTAATGGCTCCCCCGTGAACGGTTACAATTCTTTCTTCTCGTTTCATCATCCCAACCTATTTGTTGGTCACGAGGTTTTAACCTCCAGGAACCAGAACTAAATGCTAATGCTCCTATCCAACCATAGCTTACGCTTTTAATAAGATATTTTAATTGTTGACCGTACAACTTGGTAGTCTTTAGATAATGACGCTTTTCTATCATCTCTTTCCAACGGATGTTCCAAAATATTAAACAACAATTATAGTCTCTAACCCTTTTATTTGTTACAGGTTACGACGATTGGTTAGTTTTTTCCTGGTGGCTACAACTACATTTCGGTAAGGTAAAACCTTTGGTAGTGAAACAGAAGCAGCCCTAAGAAGTTTTATCCCTAATTCCCTTGGTTCTGGAATCTTCTGATAAGAGACCTTGCCTATCTTTATTTCCTCACTGGTAATCAGAGCCAATTCATCTATCCCTTCTTCTATCGTAGCATCTATTTCTATCCAGAGTCTTCTTAACTCATGTGTAATAAGGTAGGCCAACATAACCACAAAAACATGTCCTTTAGTCCTTTTCTCTTTTCTGACATTGATTGGCCTGGTCTCAAGCAATCCTGTCTTCATTATGCGAAAACCTTGTTCTACATTAGCTAAATCCTTGTATCGCTCATGAACCTTCTCTTTCGATGCCGAATCGGTGCTTAAATCGGTCTTAAGGCAATAACATCCATCAAGCTCTCCCGCCTTCTCCTTTGCCTCTTCGTTTACTTTGAGTATCAAGATTTTCTCTTCGGTTTCAATAGTGCAGAAGGTAGATACCTTCAGTCTATTTAGGTAATTTAAGATAAACTTATATGCCGTTTCAACCTTAGCCTTTTTATGGGAAGCAAGATATTCATTCCTTTTATTGATAAGGGATTTTATTCTCTCTATCTTATTTTGTCTACTTAAGGCAATTTCCTCAGCCCGTAAAGGATTGCGCCTTAAGATATAACGAATACCATCTACTTCAACCTCACAGAGTTCCTCATCAAAAAAAGAAAGTTGAATAACATCTTTTTTAATGAGGCTCTGCATCTGAGATTTGGTGATGGCTGTGATATAATGGAATTGCACCTCATTTAATTCCTCTATCTGTCCGCTTTTTATCATTCCTCTGTCAGAAACCATAGTTACATTCTTGACCCCAAAACGTGTGGACAGTTTTTTTATTTGAGAAAAAAAGGTTTTTGGATCAGCCGTGTTACCTTTGAACACCTCAACAGAAACAGGAATTCCTTTATCATCACACAAAAGTCCAATTACTATCTGCATCTTCTGTTTTTTACCATCACGATTATATCCAAATTCTCCTAACTCATTATTTCTTCCCTCAAGATAACTGCTGGTAACATCATACAGATAGAGGATCGGAGGCTTTTTTCCTTTATACCGTACCTTAAAAAGCCTATCTTCAATCTGTTCTTGATTATCACTTAGCCAATCCAGGTTCTCGTACAGATCATCTTCATTAAAAGAATCCAGGCCAATAAGATCACAAATAGCATGTCTTGAAGCAAGTCTTGTTGCAGAAAGCCGTGAACCTTGATCTATTATCCTGGCTATTATTTGCCATAAGGCTAATTTACTCATTCGTGTGTTACCTAATGCCCTGATGATATGTAAACGGGAGGCTAAAGAGTTCAACAAACAAATAGCTCCAATCGAAAGTCCAAGTTTTGTTTTAATATCCTTTACCGAACAAAGCTCAGTAAGATCCTTTTTATGCTCTAAGGCAAGTTTCATAGCCTCGATCTCTTCTTTAGAACATTTTGAAAGGTTGGCAATGGTTTTATGTTTAACCTTTCCTCCTTCTCGATAAGAGTTTCTCAAAAGAGTTCTGGTATAAATCTTTCCATGTTGTCTTGAAATTGATTGATCAATATGCATAGTGTCTATATTTATATATTATAACTCTTTGTTTTGTCAAGTAAAAAATGTAATAAATTTTAATTATTAGTGGCTACAATTAATGCCAAAAAGTAAGCTAACTCTAACAATATCAAAGAGTAGCTTGTTTTTGAGTTTGGAACATCCGTTGAAATGAGAAAGAACCAATAAAAAAAGAGGCTGCTTTACGCAGCCTCTTTTAACCATTCCCTATCTACTAACTTAATTAATAAGTGTAGTATACATCTCCCTTTAAGCTTTTATGGCCACAATCAATCCTGATCTTACCATCGGTAGGATTATACCACCAGCCGCCACTATCGTGATAGCCATAATAAACAACATTAGTGTTTTTATGATTGACATCTCTTCTTAATTTTACATCAGGAATAGCTTCCATATACTTGGTAACAAAAGGTGGAATAACCACATTATGCACTGTATAGCTCTTATTGTCTAACCTATAGGGATAAATTCCCTCGTTATCACCATAGTAGATAGCAATAGCCGATCGTAATGCTCCGAAGTTACCCATAGTTGAAGCTTCCTTAGCTTTATCAACCAAGTCTACAAACTTAGGAATAGCAATGACTGAAAGGATACCAATGATGGCAATGACGATCATTAACTCAATTAAAGTAAAACCTTTCTGTTTCATAGTAAATTACCCCTTTCTTAAATTTATTTTTATGACTTTTCCTTTATGGTAAACAGCACTTCAGTGCTGATAGTCTTTACTTTAATAAGTAAGATATTTAACTCCTTTCCTCCTTTTATTTTTGGGTATTGGTAAAACTTGTCAATACCTGATAGTCTTTATTA
>JACQXK010000041.1 GCA_016208765.1 Candidatus Omnitrophota bacterium | reverse complement strand
CTGGTCTATCGCTTGAGCGTAGTGCATCTGGGAACATTTCCTACGGACGGAGAATTTACCCGTGGTTCCAAGGATACAAGGATTCCGCTTATTGAATAATTAATTAATCCACAAAAAACCCAGCATTCTTGAGATAAATTAAAGGTTGCTGGGTTTTTTGCTTAAACGAGAAATTTAGACCCGACTTTGACAGATAGGGATTTGCTCCGACGAGACAAAAAGGCGTTTTGTCACTATGAAGCGTTTTTTGGAATGTTTTTAAGATTTAGAGGTTATTTTTGGAATATTTTTTGTATCTTTGGAATACCGACAGATTTAAGTATCTGACGATGCTCTTGGGAAGGGGTAGTTACACACAGAAGGTGTCTTCCGGCAAGCTTGTTTTCTACAAGTCTTAAAGTAGACAGATAATCTAAAGCCTCTCGGGGGCTAAATGGAAGATTTGCTTCTTTTAGAGATTTCTCTAAAAGTTTTTCAATCAGATAGGCAAGCACACAGACCATTACATGGCCTTTGACTCTGGTAGGTGAGTAGTGATAGATGGGCCTAAGTTTAAGGAAGTCTTTTATTTCTCTGAAGGCATCTTCTACCTGGCAAAGGTTCTTATAGGCCTTTACTACTTCATAAGCGGATATGTCTTGGACATTTGTCTTTAGGATATAGACGCCATCCAGCTCTTTCTCATAACTGATTGCTTCTTCGTTAAGGTTCCAGAAGAAGTTATTTTGTTTATCTATACCAATTACAAAATAACGTTTTGCCTTCTTTAGCGCGAGTATTTCAGCCGCCTTCTTTAGCTTTGATTGCGCATCGATCCTTTTGGATAATTGCATAAACTCTACGGATACTATCTTAATGAGGTTATCCCGGAATATTCTGTCATCCCTTTGTTTTTGAGGATTCTTACAGATGAGATAGCGTATGTCTTTAGATACAACCTCTTTGAAGTGCAGGATATTGCTTAAGATAGTGTAATTACGAGAGGTGGTCTTTAATATGTTTTTTACTTCGTCTGAATTGCGTTTACGTAGCGGCTTTATCTGGAAGCGCTTCTTTAAGGTGTCTATGGTTGCTTTAAGGGTAGTTTTATCAGAGAGATTGCCGTTATAGACTTGATGGGCAATAGGTAGACCTTCATCTGTAACCAAAAGCCCTAAGACTATCTGTTTTTTATCAGGGAGTCTGTCTCGTGAATAGCCAAATTTAGCTAAGGGACAAGACTTGCCTTCAAAGTAGGTGGAGGTAAGGTCATAAAAGATGATGTTGAGCTTAAGGGAAAATAGATCTGTAAGTCTACTAAAAAGAGATTCTTCTATTTTTTCCTTAGATTTGGCTAAATAATTTAGGGTCCGAAGGAAGTGTTGGTATTTAGGTTTGGTGTCTTTTTCTATATAGATTCTCTCTTGCCATTTTGTTATGGCAAGTTTGCTCTTGGGAGCAATGAGGCGGTTAACCAACATAATGAATACACAAAGAGGATAATCAAGTTTGATTTTTTTCTTAAGACTAAGTGCGCTCTTGAGAATAGATTCAAAATGTAGAGAATCCCAAATAGCTTTTGTAAGAAGGATTTCTCCATAGTGTAGGGCGGAAACGGACTCAAGTTCTTCTATAGACAGAGGTTTTTTACCGGCGTATCTGGCCAAAGAAACAGAAAGATGGTAGAGGTTATCTTTATCTATTAAGTTTATATCTCCTAAATTGGCAATAACCCGTTGGATTACTTTACCCTTACGCCAGATACTCTCAACGATACGAAGATAACGATATGTTTTGCCAGCATATTTGACTTTGGATATTCTCGTGTACATTTACTTAAATTATATACAAAAATATCTTACTTGTCAAGATAAAAATGCGCATTTTTAGAATATTTTGCCACTATGTTTTAGGAAGATATAGGGTGCGACATTAGCTTTAGCGACGGAAAGATTAAATTAGGGTGGGGAAAAGGGGGTTGAAAGTGTCAAAGTCGGGTTTGAAATGGGAGTGGTATAATGGAAAAAAAGATATAAATCAGACTAAAAATCAGGAGGCTGTTTATGAAAGCAGGGACACCAATCCA
>JACQXK010000040.1 GCA_016208765.1 Candidatus Omnitrophota bacterium | reverse complement strand
TATTTCTCATCAATTCTCCGTGATTCTCCGTGCCTTCCTCTGTGGTTCTCCGTGTAAGAAAAAGGGTACACAGAGAAACACGGAGAAGAACACGGAGAAACACGAAGTTAAAGGAAGAGAAAGGGATTTTGGGGTTAATTCTGCTTTTAAGGTCTGACCCCAATATTACTGATGCTATCAAATGGAGGTTAATATGATGACGGTAGATGTTCACTCCCAAGTGGAGCCAAAACTTAAAAGTGAAGCTATGGCTGTGTTGAAGGCAGCGGGGTTAGATATTAGCACAGCGATTCGGTTGTTTCTTCACCGCGTAGTGGAAACAGGTGGAATGCCAATAGAGTTGACTCGCCATAACTCAACAACAATTGCAGCGATCAAAGCGGCGAAAGCTGGTAAAATTACAGAAATAACGATTGACAACCTGTGATCTGATTGGGAGCAGATGGATGTCCAGAACATTAAAAGAAACCAAGCAATTTAAGACGGATAAAAAACGAATCAAAGGTGCTGGTCGTTATGATTGGGACAAGATGCGTAAAATCGTCATGGAACTCATGAATGATCGGTCTCTTGATCCTAAACATCATGATCATAATCTCTCGGGGGAATATTACGGAGTGCGAGAATGTCACATAGAGCCTGATTGGCTATTGATCTTCGACAAGAGCGGGGATGTGCATACAGGCGATCTGACATTGATCCGTACTGGTTCGCACAACGAGTTGTTTTGACATTTCGGAAAAGCATAGAGTTTTGGAGTTAATTCATTTTGAAGAAAAGAATGAGAGGAAAAGGAAAAAAATGGGAATTTTGGAGTTAATTCTGCTTTCGAGGTCTGACTCCAGATCCCCTCTGTAACTATTGTTGTTGGCCAAATGAGACGCTATATTCAAGGTGGCTCAAGGGGGTTTTGAGAATGAGTGAGATTTCCCAAAAAGTAATTCAAGAAATAAAAGAGAAGATTGTTGACTATTTTCAACCAGAAAAAATAATTCTATTTGGATCATATGTTTATGGAAAGCCCAACATAAACAGTGATATAGATTTACTGATAATTAAAGAAGATGTTAAGTCTAAAAGGAAAGAAGCTGTCAGAATACGAAAAACACTGAGAGGCATTAAAAGGCCTTTTGACATAATTGTTACCACCCCGAAAGAATTTGAGTTTTACAGTAAGGAATGGATTAACTCTGTGTTCGCAGAAGCTAGAAAAAAAGGAATAGCTATATATGAAAGAGCATGAACAATTCTTGAAGTTAGCTAAAGCAGAGTTGGTGCTTGTCAAATGAGATACAACTTCCAGACTATGTCGAAAGACTTCCTGAACTTACACCTTATGCAGTTGAGTTCAGATATGGGTTTTTGGATGAAGAACCAGAAGACGCTAATGAGTTGTTGAAATTAGCCGAGAAGTTTGTTGATGTTACAGAAAGCACCTTCAAGAAGACAATTACTTGAGAGAAACAAATTGGTAAGAGACCTTGATTACCAAGGCAAACGCATCTAAACGATGCATAACATGTCGTAAAAGATAGTGAAGTTGTCAAGAAATAGAGAGGATTGTGAAAAAGATGTAAGTTGAGTAAAACGGGGAAAAGATAAGGGCAAGCTGGAGGAGTTAATTCTGCTTTCGAGGTTTGACCCCGAATCCTGCGTAATTGGGAATTTTATAGGTGAGGCATGAAAGAATTATCCACAGTTGGACAGAGAAAAGAGATGTTAGAAGAGGAGTTGAGCCGTATTATACAAGTCCTCACGAGAAACTATGAACCTGAAAAGGTAATCCTTTTTGGTTCATTAGCTGATGATAATTTGCATGAATGGAGTGATATTGATTTACTCATAATAAAAAAAACTACAAAAAGACCTATAGACAGGGTATTGGAGGCATGCCGTTTAATCAATCCGAGAATTGGAATAGATTTATTTATTTATACGCCCGATGAATTCGATACCCTTGTTCAAGAAAAGTTTTCATTTTTAACTAATATTGCCAAAAGAGGGAAAGTGCTGTATGAAAAGAGAAACTAAGGGATGGATAAAAATTGCTATAGAAGACCTTCAATCAGCAGAGTATCTTTATGAGAGAGAACTGTTCAGAATGGTTTGTTATCATGCTCAACAGGCCGTAGAGAAGATATTAAAAGCAGTTTTAACTGAGGAGAAAATAGAATTTTCAAGGATTCATAATCTCCTTGACCTTCGTAATGCAGTTAAGGTAAGTGGATATGATGTACCTCTTCTCGATGAAGAAGCGATATTCTTAAACAGCGTTTACAGAGCAAGATACCCTGCGGATATTGGATTATTACCAACTGGTGAACCTACAAAGGCTGTCTGCTAAATTCTACATTCAAGGTTTGATCCCAATCCCTTAAGGTGAGTATAAAATTATGAAAAAAAGGGGAATAAAGGGGCGATGTCCACGGTTTACCGAAATTTGGGTTGAGGGTGGGTAAGAAATAAAAAAGGATGATTAGAAAGAGAAGAAGATTTTTGGGGTTAATTCTGCTTTCGAGGTTTGACCCCGAATCCTTCCGAATCCTTGCCTTAAAGAAAATGATAGCCAGTGGGATTCCGAAAGATGAGGCTGTGAGAATATTGGGAGGTCTGTGAACAATGGCACTCGGGGAAGATTTCAGAATGGTAGAAGTCTTGTCAGATTGCTTGATTGTATTGGGTTGTTAGCTTGAGAGTGCAGTAAGAAATAAAAAGAGGATGATTAGAGATAATGGATAGAAATATAAAAAGAAGAGAAAAGAAAAGTGAATTCTGTATTCAAGGTCTGACCCCACCAAATCCCCACTTCAAAGTCTTGTTCTGCTTCAGCCGGAAACATAATTTTCCAGCTGAACAAGGGTGCTTAATATGATAATCTTGAGCTTTCTTTTATGCCTAAAAAACCTTCTGTATCTGGAGTCGGAAATACAGAAAAAGTAGCTTATTTTTTGAATGAAAAATTATGTTTCACGGTGAACCAGCACATTCTGACCCCACCAAATCCAAATCCTCCAATCCTCCAAGAAGAAAATAAGGTTGAAGTATGTAAATAGATAACAAAAGGAGTCAACGGCATGAACAAATTTATTGGTTTTATTGGTATCGGGTATTGGGGCAAAAACATATTAAGAAATCTCTATGAACTTGATGTATTGCATACTGCCTGTGATTCTAACATATCTACACTTAATGAGTTGAAAAACAGGTTCCCTGAGGTGTGCTTTACCACATCTCTTGAAAAGATGCTTGATGAGCCTGAGATAAAGGCAATAGTCGTTGCTACCCCTGCTGTTACGCATTATGAACTTGTAAAAAAAATCCTCCTTGCCGGCAAGGATGTGTTTGTTGAAAAACCGTTATCCTTGACTGTAGCAGAGGGACAGGAGCTTATAAATATTGCTGAAAAGTGCGGCAGGATATTGATGATCGGTCATATTCTTCAATATCATCCTGCTGTGAAAAAATTAAAGGAACTCATTACATCAGGAGAATTGGGTAAGGTTGAGTATATTTATTCTAATCGTCTTAATATTGGCAAACTAAGAACAGAGGAGAATATCCTCTGGAGTTTTGCACCGCATGATATATCTGTTATCTTGATGCTGATTGGAGAAGAGCCGGTAAAGGTGTCAGCGTTTGGAGGCGATTATCTTAGTAAAGGTATTTATGATACAACGATTACTGCCTTAGAGTTTAAGAATGGTGTTAAAGGACATATCTTTGTTAGCTGGCTTCATCCTTACAAGGAACAGAAACTCATTGTAGTTGGTTCAAAGGCAATGGCTGTATTTGATGATGTAAGTAAAGAGAAACTCTTTCTCTATTCTCATAAAATAGAATGGAAGGATGGGAAGATACCTATTGCTCAAAAAGCGGAATATAAAGTAGTTGATATTGATAGCGGTGAGCCGTTAAAACTTGAATTAGAGCATTTTGTAGAATGTGTACTGGAAGGAAAAAAGCCATTGACAGATGGGCATGAAGGTTTAAGGGTGTTAAAAATACTGGACGAAGCAGAAAATTTCCTTGTGTCCCTTAATTCCTTAAGTTTTTACAGGAAAAGTTGCCCATTCCTGCATTGTCCAAACA
The DNA here is from genome assembly GCA_016208765.1 of Candidatus Omnitrophota bacterium. Taxonomy (GTDB): domain Bacteria; phylum Omnitrophota; class Gorgyraeia; order Gygaellales; family Profunditerraquicolaceae; genus JACROS01. Next base: position 73 of record JACQXK010000040.1, on the reverse strand, counting down.
TGGTTACTAAGTCCAGCCATCATTGCTGGAGTCCGTTTATTATATGTTTCCGTTCCTACTTTCTCACGAAGTG
>JACQXK010000042.1 GCA_016208765.1 Candidatus Omnitrophota bacterium | reverse complement strand
TCTCTTATTGCCCTCAAAAATAGGGCATCCCTATCATCATGGAATAAACATGGATGCTCTCTTGCCCTTTCTATGCCCTCTTAGAGGCAGATTTATGGGGTAGTGTGAATTCAGGATTCGCTTTATCGAATATTCAGATAGAAAAAGTGAAAGTTGACAAAAGAAACAACCTGAATGAACTAACTGCTAAGGAATGGATTCAGGAAACTAAGAGTTTTTTCTTTCAAAAAGGACTTGGAGCAAACAGCCCAGAGGCAAAATACGAAACAATGCATCCTGCACCATTCTCGTTTACAGATATAATTAAACTCATGCGGTTTTTCACAAAGGAAAACGAAAAAGTCCTTGACCCATTTCTGGGTGTTGGTTCCACAATCAAGGCATGCCTTGAACTGAATCGAGAAGGATTCGGAATTGAACTATCTCCAAAATTTTCCTCAATTGCTACGATATGCTAAAACCGGGAAAATATATGAATATCATTGTGAGCGACTTTCGTCACAAATCAGAGTTTGTTCCTTTTCACGCGGATATGATTAGTAAACTAACAAATACGAAATTAAAAAGGCATTTTGACTTAAAGGGTATAAAAATCCTTGTTCAGAACGCGAAGAAACTCTATCCTTATGGCTATCCGTTTTGTTATGTAGAAAACATTCATCACCAATACATTTTGATACTGCAAAAAGGCAAATGAAACACCCATGAGACTGCGATTCACAAAGAGGGATAAACATCATGTCACAGAGGGACAAAAGGGATTTTCAGGGGAGAGAATTAAACAACATATACATGGAGGACTGCATCAGTTTTATGCAGAAAATGGATGCAGAATCAGTTGATTTGATTATTGCAGACCCTTCTTACAACCTTAAAAAGGATTTTGGAAACAAAAGTGACTATTGGGAAGATATAGAAAGTTGGCTTGCATGGAGCAAGCGGTGGATTGATAAATGCATCCGTATTTTAAAGCCGACAGGTTCAATCTTTATTTATGGTATTCATCATTATCTCTGTTACATTCAATGCTATTTATACAAAAAGAACTTGAAATACAAGCGACAAATCATTTGGTATTATGAAAATGGTTTTTCGGGTTATAAGACACTCAACGCCTTTTATGAACCGATTCTTTGGTTCACTAAAACTGACAATTTCACTTATCACGAAATAAGAGAGCCATATAAAAGCCAGGAGCGTCTTAAAAACAAAATTACGAAAAATGGTAAGGAATGGAACCCAAACCCTAATGGACGATTAGCAGGAGATGTTTGGAGATTTCCAACTCTTGCAGGAAAACGATTTGCTGGCGAAAAGACAGAACACCCGACACAAAAGCCGCTTGCATTATGTGACCGATTAGTAAAACACTTCAGTAATGAAGGCAATTTAGTATTTATTCCATTTGCCGGTAGCGGCTCTGAATGTGTAAGCTGTGTGGCAAATAGTCGAAATTTCTTGGCTACGGAAATAAACCCTGAATACATTGAAATAGCCAATAAAAGATTGGGAGCAATTCAATAACAACTATTACTAAAAGAAGAGAGGATTGCGAATGAAAAATTTCCCTCATCAATTTAACGACATTGAAAAATTATTCAATGCCTTATCAGTAGCAAAACAACTGATTGATAGTAATACGCTGCTTGCGGACGAGAACTTTGGTAAGCAATTAACCAGAAAAGGAATCTACACTTATCGGGACAAAAACTTATCAATAGACGAGTATTTAAAAATACATAATAATACGAGGAGGTTTGAGGGGAAATATTATTGATAGATAATGGCGATTAAAAAAGTAATCAATTTGAAATAGATTAGTAAATTATTACGAGGAGGTAGGATGATATGCCTAAGAGATCAAAAGATACACAGACTACCAATCTAATCCTTATGACAGAGTGGTACTCCAAAGACAATCTTAGACATATATGGAAATATGTCAAGAGTGAGATTCGTGATGACTTTATAGTTGATGTTATCAACTATGAGGACATTAAACTCAATTTGGAACAAGTATTGTCATCCCTGTACACCTCAATACGCGATAATCAATACTATCCTGCTCCACTTGTGCGCATCGGTGTACCCAAGAATGATCACTCTGTACGACCTGGAGCAGTTATTTCCGTTATTGATTTGATTGTATTGTATGCCCTCATTCAGCAGATAGCGCCAATCATAGACCCCTTTTTATCCGATAGTGCTTATGCCTACAGACTGAATCCGAAAGCTGACAAGCCTCGGGAGCCCCTTTTCAAAGATAGAAGCGAAGTTCACTCAGATAAAGGTCAAAAAAAGCAAAAAGAAAATGCCCAGGAGGAAGAAGAAACCGCTGTTGAAGGTGGTTTTCCTTCTAATTGGTTCGAAAACTGGAAGGCTTTCCATGATGCATCCAAGTTAGCCTCCCAAAAATATGATCATGTCGCAGTAACCGATATTACTGCATACTTTGAAAACATATCTCTTGGTCTTCTGCGGGAGAAACTGAAAGAGAAACTGAACTCCGACGAACATTTCGAACTCATAGATAGATTATTTCGCCTTCTTGAGTTTTGGGATTGGACTCCATCGGGAAATCATCCACGAGGGATAGGTCTGCCTCAAGGTAATGATGTGTCATCCTTCCTGTCAAATCTGTATTTGATGGCTCTCGATAAGGAGATGTTATCTATCGTATCTGGAGATACATCTAAGTATGGCCGTTATGTGGATGACATCAAGCTTTTTACCAGCAATCAGGACGAGGCTCGTCAAGCTCTCGTGAGATTAGAAGAGGTCTTGAGGGAGTTGAATATGAAAGCAATAATAAAAACAGTTATCAACATGACTAAGGAAATACCAATAAGTATCAATTCTTGTTTTTAAGGAAGATTTGATGGAACAGTTGTATAACATTTATCAGATTAAACATATTATGGCTACTTGCCTGACTAATGGCTCTTCTAATCTGGTCACTCGTGAAACGGGTAAGAAGATTCGAGAGGCTATTGAAGGGATGCTGGAAAAAGAGTTGGATGGCACAGTCGTTACCCTGGATTTTGATGGTATTGGCATTATTGATTATTCCTGTGCCGATGAAATCATTGCTAAACTTATTACCCGCCTTAACCCAAGTTCATGAAAACACTACCAATTAATGCTGGGTTTTGCGACTATTAAAAATTAACTCTTGTCATATCAATGGGTTACATATTCAGGTTTTCAAAAATTGGCTTTGTAGTGCCAAAATCTCACTAAGCCATG
>JACQXK010000039.1 GCA_016208765.1 Candidatus Omnitrophota bacterium | reverse complement strand
TTGGTGCAATGGATTCAGAAGAAAAACTACTCCGCCTATCTCTCTCACAGGAAGAGAAGTTTGACTATATGAATACTAATTGTCGTTGTAGGGTTATTGCTTCTCAACTTTAACAGCCAATTCCCGAAAGTACTTCGCCATAGCTTCATAATGATCCGCCATAACCAGCAACCCATTCGCCGAAGTCTCCTCCAGATTATGCCGGCCAAACAGCATGTTATAGGTTTGACCGTCCCTGGGGTAGACATACTCGACATCGACCAAATCACATCCCCCAACCCCCGCTCTTGGATGATACCCTTTCACCGTTCCGATCAGCTTCTCATTACATAAGTGATGCGGGTTAAAGCTGATGAAAACTTTGTCTCTAGTCTTCATGATGTTCTCCTGTAAGTTATTGTATAATAATGCCTAATGATATGATACACGTTACCTCTGAGATGAGGGAACATCAAGGGAATTAATTGATTATATGGGGTTAATTTAAAAATTAAAATGCCAGTTTAACAATGGTATAAAGACGTTAAAAATTTATTTGTTATGCCGTTATATAAATGATATAGTATAGTGAGATGTATTGGAAAAGAGACTTTTTTGACCCCGCACCCTCCAATAAATATTGGATGGGGGACGCTAATGATATTTTCCCCATAAACAGATTCCCAAGGGTATCGCCGGAAGAAAAGTATATTGTTTTCATAACGACAAAATGGGGTGTAACTCGGGGCGGGATAAATTTCTTTAATACGGATTTTTGTAAGGTTTTGAGAAAGTTGGTAAAAAAGCCATATACGGTTTCCGCCTTGCCCGAGGTCAGGAAGAACAGGAAAAAAAGAAAGAGGGGGCATGAGTGCAAGTGCACAAGCATCGCTCTAGCAGCTTTGTGCACCTGCACGCATGCTGGGGAAGAGACGGGTTATTGATTTGGCGAATGAATAACCTGAGTTAGGGACAAAAAATATAATTATTTTGTTGAAAAGAAAGGGGTAATGATGAAAAACTATATTAAAAGCTGTCCCGGAGGGGTATTACTCTTTTTCTCCCTGGCGTTATTTAATCAAACAGCTAATGCCGAAGTAAATCAATTGGGTGAATTTGTAGCTGACCAAACAGCTTCAACTATTATTCAAGTCCCGGATAACTACAGCACCATTCAAGAGGCTATCGATGCGGCTCCCAACAATAGTGAAATCCTCGTTAAAAACGGTATTTACTACGAAAATATAAATTTTAAAGGTAAAACCATTTATCTTCATTCTCAAAACGGGCCGGTTAACACCATTATCGATGGTCAGGAAAGGACTAGCGTAGTTACCCTAAATTCCGATGAGGGGAATGATACGATACTGGATGGCTTTACCATCAGAAACGGATACGCAATTTCCGGTGGTGGTATTTATTGTTCAAACGCATCGGCAAAAATTACCAATTGCAATATAGTTAATAACCAAAGCAAAGAGTACGGGGCTGGAATATATGGAGAAAAATCTTCACTAATTGTTTCTGATTGTAATATCAACAACAATAAGAATGAACTTTTTGGCGGAGGAATTGCCGCTCTGGATTCTTTGTTAACTGTTATTAATTGTATTCTTTCCGATAATACTGCATATAATGGGGGAGGATTGAATTTGCAAAACTCCTCTACAGAAATCACAAAATGTATTATTAACGATAATTCAGCCGATGGCGGAGGCGGTCTTGTTTGTATCGATTCTCCCATTAGGATTGACAATTGTGAAATAAGCAATAATGTTGCTGAAATCTATCTGGAAGGCGGGGGCGGAATTTATTTTAGTTCTTCAAATGATGCAATAATTTCTAATTGTAAAATAATTAATAACTTAAGTCACGGTCCAGGAGGGGGAATTTCCTGTTCAAATTCTTCTCCTCAGATTATTGACTGCTATATCAGCAATAATGTTACATATCATGAAGCTCCATGGACTGATTATATGGATGGAGCAGGCATTTCTTGTTTATGGAATTCGTCTCCTTCAATATCAGGCTGCGTAATTGAAAATAATTCAGCTATAAATTGCGGAGGAGGAATTGTCTGCGGCGTGGGGTCGTCTCCGATCATAACAGCTTGTATTATAAGAAATAATAAAGCAGTAAAGCACGGTGGCGGTATCGAAAGTTTTAGGCAGTCTTTACCTCAGATTAGTAATTGTATTATTGAAGGAAATATAGCTTCAATGGGCGGAGGCGCCGCTTTTACAATGGCATCCACAGCGGCAATTAAAAACTGCATAATTTCTAAAAATAACGCCTCTTCATCAGGCGGAGGATTTTATTGCGAAGATTCTTCTTCTCCTCAAATTACCAATTGCGTGGTTAGTGGCTGTTCAAAAATAAAGTAGACTTTTTGCCCATAATCTGTTACGATTTGGGGCATGACGACAATCGACCAGATGCATACCAGATTTCAGGCTATATGGCCTCACCTTGATGAGAAAGGGCGCAGACTTTGGGCTGCTTCGGAGGCGAAAGCCGCCGGACGGGGCGGGCTCAAAGTAGTCCACGAAGTAACGGGGCTGTCGCGCACTGTCATTTCCGAAGGGAAATGTGAACTGGCTGGCGAACGTCCTCTGCCGGAAGGACGGATACGGCGGGCAGGCGCTGGCAGGAAATCCCTCAAAGATACTAATGGGGTTCTTCTTGATGACTTGAAATCTCTTGTGGAAAGCAGCACGATGGGTGATCCCGAATCGCCCCTCTTGTGGACAACTCAAAGCCTTCGCTCACTCGCTGCGGCTCTCCAGTCCAGGGGCCACAAGATTGGCCACGTAACGGTTGGAACTCTTCTCGCCGAGCAAGGCTATAGCCTGCAAGGAAACCGAAAAACCCTGGAGGGAACCTCTCATCCTGACCGTGACGCACAGTTCCAGTTTATCAGGGAGCGCGTGGAAGCCAGTCAAGAACAGGGACAACCGGTTATCTCGGTGGACACAAAGAAAAAAGAACTGGTTGGATTCTACAAAAACGGAGGCCGTTCTTATCGCCCCAAAGGTGACCCGGTTAAGGTGAAAGTGCACGATTTTGAGGATAAAGAGCTCGGCAAGGTGGCCCCATACGGGGTCTATGACTTAAAACACAATGAAGCATGGGTGAATGTCGGCACCGATTACGACACTTCGGCCTTTGCAGTGGAAAGCATCCGGCAGTGGTGGCGCATGATGGGGAAAGACCGCTATCCGAGCGCCACACGATTGATGATCACGGCAGACAGCGGCGGCAGTAATGGTGCCCGAGTCAGACTCTGGAAAAAAGAGTTGCAAAAATTCGCCAATGATACAGGACTGGAAATTCAGGTGAGCCATTTTCCGCCGGGGACTAGTAAATGGAACAAAATCGAGCATCGTTTGTTCAGTGCCATCAGCCTAAACTGGCGTGGGCGTCCACTCATCAACCACGAAGTTATCATTAACCTGATTGAGTCCACAACTACCCGGACTGGCCTCAAAGTGCGTGCTGGTTTGGATACCAATCACTATCCCAAGGGTATCAGGGTAAGCGATGCCGAAATGAATGCCCTCAGTCATCACCCGGAACATTTTCATGGCGAGTGGAATTATACCATCGCTAAAAAGCATGAATAATTTTTGAACAGTTCCTAAATGCCCTAAATTTATTATTTTTTAATAACTCGTGTTATTTTCTTTATACTTCCTGAAAACATATCCCCATGGCCATTATCCATAGCATCAAAAACTCCTTCTATTGTTGCATAACCCTCTTTAAAATTATCAAATTCTTTTATATGGTCTATTGAAAGCCAAATAGCATTTTTGGTAAATATCTTTTCGCAATCGGTTTTTGAGAGATATATTGCATTTCCTTCGAAATCAATTTGAACAAAACCACTAACCAATATTTTTTCCCCATGAAATTTTTCTGGCGTCGCAATTAAATTTATAATTGAGATCTGTAATGGATAGCGAGTCATCTTTTGGCTGAAAGATATAGTCTCAAACAAAATAAAACTCAAAAAAAATAATATAATAATAAATTTTTTCATTTTTACCTCCTATTAAATGAGAATATTTTCCCCTTATTTTAAAGTTGTAAC
>JACQXK010000038.1 GCA_016208765.1 Candidatus Omnitrophota bacterium | reverse complement strand
GGGGACTGTCCCTGATTTGATTGACTCTAAAAACCTCTCTAACCTGACCTCTAAAACTCCCTGGAACAAAGCCACCTACTTCAACCAATACCAGCAATCCTTCACTAAAGGAGAATATAACACCAAAGAAACAGTCTATACCCCCACAGGACAGGTGATCAGGAGTTATATGTCGGGGGGGATCGGCTTTGGTGACCCAGGCACAGGCTCATCTGCAATTATAACAGCAATAGAAGCAAATAAAATCTCCGGCAGCTCGGTAAAAAATATTACCAAAGTTCTTGGTGATAAATTTCAATCGGTGGTTGTTGGTGGTTTAAGAGAAACAACAATACGATCAGAAGCTTCTGAGCCAGTAACTTCTTCGCCTGTCACACCCATACTTTTGCAATCTGAAGATGAGATAGAAGCTTTTGTAAGAAAAAATCCAATTCAAACCAAACATGTTGTTACAAACAGAATTAGAGAGGCAGCAAATAAATTAACCTTTTCATTCCAAGGTAAAGATATCCCTGTAATTCTGGTTAGGCGTATTAATGCCGAGGCGCTTCCAAAGAATGGGAAATTAATACCTAATCGTGAGCCGGGGAGAGAAACAATACATTTTTCAGTTAATAATTACGTTAATACTTTGTCTATGGGAGGAGATTGGACAGGTATGAACTATGTTATTGTTGTTCCAGCTGGGGATGTTTTGGCTAATACAGAAAACAATCTTTTAAGCGCTAATGAAACCGATACATTTTTCTTAGGCGATGTTACGCTACCAGATACAGCTAGAATTTTTTATGTTGAGAACAATGATTTAACAAGCATTGAAGACTATCTTAAGGCTTTAACAGGGTTAAATAATTTGCCTGATTATAAATTTTGGGGGTGGGAAAACAATCCGCATATGCAAATTGCCTATAAAGAAGCCCTGAGAAAGAAAGGAATCAATTGTTTTAATCCTCATTCTGATCACTGGACTAAAACTTTGGAGACTTTGCAAAACGAAGGAGACAAAGAAGCGCTCTTATCGTTAAGAGTGGCTTATAAAAATGACCCTTCTGTATTATCCGAGATAGATTGGCTAATGAAGAAACGAGGAAACAAGACTCATCTTGATCTTGCGACAATGCCTTCGCCATCAGTGGATAAAGAACTTGAAACGATAGCTTTTGCAGGACGAGAAGTTCTTATTACTGGATACCCCGACCATTATAAACTTGAATTTGGAAATAAATATGGGCGTATGGAATCTGTTGATACCTTAGATAAATCTTTGGAAGAATTAAAACGTCAATTTAAACGGTGTATTTTTATAGCTATAAATGAACGTCCGGACTTAAAAGCTTGCCTGGAGGAAAAAGACAAGGGTTATGTGGAATTATTTGTTAAAAAGGAGAGGATTAGAGAGCACATTTTTAATGAACTGATTCTCTTGTTAAGGAGTTTTGACGCGGCGTCTTCAAGAAAAGAATACCTTTCGTTGATAGATAGTTTTGCAGATGCACTATCGCATTTTGATTTTAATTTAGCCTATCAAGAGAAAGAGAAAATTAAAGCAAGGTTATTTTCTCAGGGGGTTCCGTTAGAAAACGAAGTCATTGCTGAGATGGACGAGTTTATTAAGGCCTATGGAGAAGGTTCAAAAGAGGCTGAAGCACATAGCGGAATTATTTTTGCGGGAAGAAATAGTGCTTCTTCGGCAGCCGCGCCATCGCTGGGGGATACTTTTAAGCATGTTTCAGAACCGTCCCTAACTAAACAAAATGCAAGCTCCGCGATTGCACCTGTCAAAGGTACCAGCGCCTCCTCGGCGGTTGGAAATTATGTAAATTCCTCTTCTCCAATATTATCAGCAACGGACGATCCAAGCATCGGGCCTTTGCTTAAAGATTTATATGCAGGTTTGCTTCCTCGTGAGTCTGCGCGTATTGAATTAATTGTGCGAGGAAGAAATAATACAGATTATCTGTTGACGATACTGCGTGATTTAGAAAGAATGTTTCCAGAAGAATATTTTCCTGACCACGGCTTAACTGTTTATTCAGCAATAACGAATATTTTGCTTCAACTGGCTGACCCCCCTCTTCGTGATGGAATAATCAGGATTGCAGTACATTCATTGCTGAGATTAGCCGATGATCCCAATCCCGATATTCGCGTAAAGGTTGTCCAAACATTAGCTCAAATGAAAGACCCTGCCGCATTTCCTGTTTTAATTGATTTAAGCGGGGATGAAAACAAGAGTGTCCGGGAGGAGGTCGCCCGGGCAGCAGTTCAGATTGGCTGGGTGCGTTCTCCATATTCAATCAAAGGTTTGCGCCAGGCATTGAGAGAAAATGCTATGCGGGACAGGTCTGTCCGTGAATATTCAGAAAAGAACGGATTTTTTGCCGGTAATAATATTTTAAAAAACATTGTACCTCAGCCTGCGGTGTTAATTTTACTTAACTTATTAAGAGATGATGACCCGGGAGTTCACCAAGCCGCGCTTGAAGGTTTAATTAAGTACGGCGGGGTTGATTATGTAATTTCGTTGCTTATTGACAGATTAAACCAAAAACTTGGTTTTCAGGAAAGAACAGTTATTGTCAAAGATTTAACCAATTTTGGTAAGCCGGCGGTTAAGCCGTTGATTGACGCGTTACTAAAAGGAGTGTCCAGTCCGATTAAGGAAGACGCAGCTGAAATTTTGGTCAGCATTGGAGAGGCTGCTGTGCCTGAGCTTATTTCAGCTTTAGAGAATAGGGATTCTGGGTATGAAAATATAGGAAATGTTTTAATTCGCATAGGTAACCCTGCTTTAGAGCTGCTTCGCGATAGACTAAAAGACCAGAAATCTCCTGTCCGAAAGGATATAATTAAAATAATTACTAAGATTGATTATCGTTTTTCAACTCCAATTTTAGTTGAAATCTTAATTAGAGATAAGGACTATTCTGTGCGTTCTGCTGCTTTTAGGGAATTAACCTTGCCGGTGCTGTTTAGAGACCAACAAACAATTAACGCAGTATTGCGCGCATTAGCATTAGAAAATAGGGAATCGGGGGTTACCCGCAAACCTGAGGCGGTTCGCAGGGATTTAGAAAAAGTTTTACAAAAATTAGGTTATTACAATGCAAAGATGCCTCAGCCAGTGGAAGCTATCACGGATCAGGAAATTACTGGGCCGTATAATGATGGGCCTGAATTTAATGTACCTGAATTTGATGAATCAGATAATATTCAACCTATTAATTATAACAGGGTTCCTACAAGCCAATTATTTTTAACGCCAAGAATAAATTTGATAAAGCATTTGAATAAAGAAAAAACATCAGGGCTTGTCTCTATTTTTAGAATTATCGCAGCCGGTTTAATTTTCGGAATTATCACAGCCGGGTTCCCGGGATTGTTAGATATGGAGATTAAAAAGTTCATTGAAATTCCGCCGCCAGAGTTTGCTCAGCCACCTCCGCAGCGTGGAGATGTATATATTGATGTTAAGCCGCGCGATACTTTGGGACATATCGCAATTAAATATTATGGCAATGCAAAACTTGCAGGGCAGTTAGCCCGGATTAACCGTTTACGCAGCATGCATAGAATTAAAGCAGGCCAGCAACTGAGATTGCCTCTCGAGATTCGGCACGTGGTGAGAAAAGGAGACACTCTTTGGGGGATTGGGCGTAGGTATAGAATAAGTACGGGTAAAATAAGAGCATTAAATGCCGTTGTTAATGACGAGGGCAGATTCAATCTTTTTTCAAAAATACCCGATATACGGCCGGGAGATAAGATAATTATAGGTGAAAGAAATTTTGCTTCTTCGGCGGTGAATGAAACAAAAGGCAGAGTAGTTGATTCGTTGTTATTAGAAAGTGGTTTTAAGGCGGTTGTGGATAACAAACAGGCGCATGTGCGAGGCATAACGCCTGATCCAAGAAGTATTAAGAACTATTGTTTAAGTTTGCAAATACGGACTCCGGGAGGTAAAAGGGTTGTGCCGCGGGTTTTGCGTGTTTACCTGCCGATGATAAGATTAGATGTTGAAGCAACGATAGCCCAGAAGAAAATTACATTCTCAGAAAAGAATGAGCAACTTTTGCCTTCTGAAACGCTATCTATTTTACGCAACGCCCAACAAGAAAATATGTTGCAATTAGTAGAGATGCGTACTGAGGATGAATATAATGCTGTAGCAGGTGAATTAGGATTAAACAAAGAGCAGTTTTTTGAAGTGATGACACAATCAAGCAAGATTATTTTTGTTTCTGACTGGGTCGGGCCAAACGTAAAAGAATTTATATCCGTTCATCAGCATAGCGAGAATCTCCTGCGCGAGATGGGAGCGTTTTTGGGTATAACTTTAGCCACGCTTCATAATCAAGAAATAATCGCCGGGGATACCCATCTTGGCCAATTTGTTGTCAGGGTTGAAAATGACAAGGTCTCTGAAGTGTTGAGAGTTGATCTTAATAATGTATACAGCTTGAACGAAGTCTCAGAGGATAATATTGAGACTGAGTATTTTGAGCTGTATAGGTCTCTCGGTAAGTATTCTGATATTGCATTGCGCTCTTTTGAAAAAGCCTATCGGGCTACTTACTCTGGATCCTTCGCCTCCTCGGCGGTGAAGAAAAAGTTAGCAGCGACGGGCTTGCTTTCTTTGGTTGCTTTTGTAGCAGCCTTGGGCATTATGCCTATGAACGCAACGGCATTGGAGGGCATAAAAAAGACAGTGGGAGAAGTGGTAGGCCAGCAAGATTTTGACAACAATGAGCAAGAGGATATTGTTTATTCAGACAGGCTGTTAGGTTTTGTGCAAAGGTATGCCCCGGGCAGAGTTACAAAAGAACGGCTGCAACAATCCATAAGAATATCTAATGAGCACGCAGGGCTAGTTGAGGAAAGCATCAAATATTTGGCGGATAAGTTACCGGAAGAACCTTTTTTAAGAAATGAAAATAATCATTTTCAGGTTCTTTTTATGAAAGGAATAGGCATGGGGGATGGCACGGCTTTTCTTCAGACGAAAACTACGTATAATTCCGGCAAAACTTCTTTTACTACAATTATAGTGGTTGGGTGGGAATGGTTCAGCCGGCTGCAAGGGGGAAGGAAAGAAAGAGCTATGGCCCTGGCTCAGCATATTGCCTATATGGTTATCTATTCAGGAAGCCCTGATAGCAAACCGCGTCTTGAGGTGGAATATCAGGCGCATAATCTAAGTTTAGAATTGCTCAAGAGCACGAATAATAGCAATTTGGATATAGTTTCCCAAAAAGCCGTAGTTGATGCTTTAGATATTTTAATCAAGAGCAAAGAAGAGGTCTGCAGGCGTTTAGGCATTGCCGAGGATGATTTTAAAGATGTAACTTGCTCTAATACTGTTCTCATCCACCAAGGGAATACGATTGTTTTAGTGGTGGCTACTCTTGGCGACGGCAAAGGCAAAGAAAAGAAAATTTCGGTGAATGTCGTTGAAGGCATGATTAGCGGAACAAAAAAACCGCAAGAGGAAGAAAGTGTTTTTCCAGGCCCGCAAGTTAACCCGCCTGCTGTTGAAGAAAGAATTATTGAGCTGCCTCTTGATTCTTCGCTTACGCCTCATGCCAAAAGCACTGTCGCCTCCTCGGCGATTAAGCAATCTGCTAACTCTTCAGTAGCGGAAGGAACAGAATCGGCAACAATAACCAATATTCTTTCAGGAAATCATAAGATGATTAATTTTAATAGGGTTATTAAAAGAATTCTTTTATGGGCAATGCTCGTTATTGCACCGGCTATCCTACAGGGAGACGGTAGTGTAAAACCCGTAGCAGATATTTTGAAACATTTTCTTGATTCAAAAGAATTTAGATTAATTATAAAAGAAAACATGGAATCTAGTATTTATTACAGAGACATGATGGCAAGGAGTTTGAAATATGATCCAGCTTTCCGGTACAGGTATTTTAAAGAGGGGAGATTGGAAGAGTTAAAAACATCTTTGTCTGGATATCCTCTTCAGGCCTCTGAAGTATTATCCAGTTTTATGCAAGCAGAGGATATTTTGAATGTTAACCTGCGGGAAAGTGAGTTTTACAGATTATTAAAGTATGGTTCTAAGCCGGTATTCTTTTTCGTATTTAACAAGTCTACGTTTCAAGGATTAGCCTTTGACCGGCTTAGTTTTTTTGTAGAACAGAAAAATGGCTTGCTTTCGGATAGCCGGCTTGACCAAGAGTTGGCAGAAACTGGGTGTGAAGGAGCATTGGGCCATGATTTCAAGTTGGAGGATATGGCAAATTTCTTTACATTGGCAGCGCAACAGGGCATGTCTTTAAACGTCATAGAGGAAAGAATGAAAGAAGAATTAATAAAGCTGGGGTTGCTTGTGAGAACAGGCCATACATATATTGGCGCTCCTGACATAGCTATTGTAACTTACTATCAAGGCGCAGGAAAAGCTACAGTTGAACATGAATTAAATCACGCGGAATACTTTATTAATCCTGATTACCGCCTTGAATTAAAAAAATTATGGTTAAGTCTTTCAGAAGCCAATAGAGAATTTATTAAAACATTTTTCAGTCTTTATTATGATACGGGTAATGAAGACTTGTTAATAAGAGAATTTGCCGCTTGGTTTAGAGATAAGGAAGATACCCTGGTAAATTATCTTGAACCTCTTGGTGGGCAGGTAGCGATTTCGCAAAAAGGAGACGAGCTTTATTGTTTGAGGCCATATTATGACGCTCAGGGTGCTCTTACAAAAGAATGCCGGAGAATGATTAATATTTTGAATAACCAAGTTCTTTCTGTTGAGCCTAAGATTATTGAGCTGCCTCTTGATTCTTCGCTCGCTCCTAAGGATATAGATACTGTCGCTTCCTCTGCGGTGGAGGATGTGTCTTCGTGCGTACGCGTATCTCTAATGCCCCATCTCAATGATTTAAATGGCCATTACAGGGAAGCGGCTTCAAAAAACCTGGAAATATTTCTTGAGAAATTAAAGATTCCTAAGGGTAGCGTGATTTTAAATATTGGAAGTGGCCGGAACCCGCTTATTACGAAAGGTTGGCGGGTAATTAATGTGGACGCTAACGCATCGCTTCCTGCTGTAGAAGGCTGTGAAATATTCAAAAAAGATTTTTTTGAAGATGACTTTCAGGATAGTTTAAAAGAAAGATTCGGACTGCAAAAAGGCCCTGTAGTGGTAGTGTTTTATAACATGTGGCAATTTATGAATTTATATGCTCCTGTTAATCTTGGCATAGGGAATGAAAATTGGAATGTATGGCAATACATTGCCCAAGCGCAAGAAATTTTGGGTGATAACGGCTATATATTATTTGTGGATTTTATGCTTCCCGATATTGGCGCGAGGATTGAAAAAAGGGTTCCCTATGTTGATGAACTGATAGCTGACATTTATAAAAATAGAAAGAAAGAAGTTGAGAGAATTATTTTTGAAAATGAAAAAGACAATTCTCCTGCGGCGATCGCATTTAAGCCTAAGTTATCCAACGTTTCCTCATCGGCGGTGGGAGGCTCAATCAGGGAAGATTATAATAAAGAAATCTTTACTTTTACAAAAATTTCATTTAATGACCTTCCTGAAGAGACTCAGCAAATTCTTTCTTTGACAGGAATTTCTGAAAGACTGGTTGAGTTCTGTGGGGCTAATAAAAAAATAGCAAGCCCTCTATTCCGTATTGCTTTACCCAGGTTAACAAAAGAAGTCGGCATGGCCTTTGTCACTAAACATTGGGATAGCTTGGTAGAGATTGCCCAGAGCTCCGGAGAAAACGCCATTCTCTTATTTGCAAATAGCCTGCCAGTTTTCTATAAAGCATACGGAGAGCATTTTATGGAAACAAATTGGAATGTTCTTGTTGAGCTTTTTAAATCTTCAGGCGAGGAAGCATGGGTTCTGTGTGAGTTGGGTTTGGTAATATTTAAAGAGTTAATTGTCGTAAAAGATGATGCAGAAAAAACTACCAAGAATCTGCAAAGAATTGGCAATGGCCTTGTTTCTCTGCTTATGGCTAGCGGCAGAGAATCTAATAACTTGTTTATTGATAGCCTACAGGTTTTTGTTAAAGAGTTTGGGATGGAGTTTTTTGATAGGTATTTTGAGACCCTTGTAGAAGCCGGTGTATTGGCGAAAGAAAACGCAGTGGATTTATTTGAGACTGCCTTTCCTGTCTTAAAAGATGAAATAGTTGTTGTCGGTAATTCTGTGCAAACCAAAGCAAATTTGTTACGAATCAGCAATGTCTTTTTTGGCGCTGAAAGAATAGGCAAAGAAAATGCTCAGGCAGAACTTGAGAATCTCGCGTTAATTTTATTTAATAAGTTAGTTGATAAATTGGGCAGGCCAGATGAGGCTGTCGGCCGCGATCAAATCATCGCAATCGGCCGTATTTTTAAAAATGCTTTAAAATTAAGCGGAAAAAAAATTAAGTTTGTCGCCTATGAGTTTGCTTCGCTTCGTGCCGCCAGAGGTTTTATTGAAGCATTAGGTTTGGATAGCGGCACAGCCGAATTTAGTTTTCTTGGGGATATCCAAGAAAAAGAAGTTGTAGAAAAAGAATTTCCAGGTTATCGTGCAGAAAAGCTCGTTGCGCCCAACAAGGTTCAGGATGATGGGAGGTATATCTGGATAGAATTTCATGATCATCGCGGAGTTGATAAAGAGGTGGGCGCCTCTGTTTCATTGCCCTACTTTCCTTTTAAACACAGTATGCAGGAATTTGTGGCTTCTGAGGAAGCAGCCCGGATAAAAAAAGAATTAAATGTCGGTAAGAGAAAAATTATTGTTGTGGGCTCTCCTTATTATCACGAAGCAAATGCTGTGGCTAAGGCATTTGATGAATTATATGGTAATCTACCCCGTCAGGATAGGCCGCTATTAATTTTTGCGCCAAGAGAAAAATGGCCCGGTGGTTTACCTGAAACGGTCGCAAGCAAAATCGTTGAAATCCGGGGAACAACTACGGAAAAGTTTGTAGACATGTCGGAAAAGGATGTTTTGATTCTCTATACAACAGGAGAATTGTTAAAAATGTTTGCAATCGCAGATTTGTGTATTGTCGGTGAAGATAGAAATATATTTGAGCCGGCAGGCCTTGTAAAACCAATTTTATATTTTCCTGGGGATTGGTTGTTTAATTTATCGGCTAAGGATTTTATTTCCAGAAGAAAAGGAGCTTTGAAATTTAGTCTTCAAAATTTTAAGAAACTCATGGCTGACCCTGCGGCAGCTGGTGCAAGAGCGTTTAATACATATATAGGTTTTAAGAATAAATATAATCAGCAGGCAGCGGATACTTCTGCAGTATTATTGTTATCACAGATTCTCAATGCCACGAGAGGTAATATAAAAACCGAAAGAGATAACGTTAATGCGGGAGCCGGTGCGACAGCCTCCTCGGCGGTGGAAAAATATCCTCCTGTGATAAATATAAACCGGGATTATTCGTTAAGCGCGGGACAAGAAGATGTCAGATTGAACGTAGATAAAAAACAGGTAAAAGATTTGCTGTTGCTTTTAAGAATGCATCTGGGGGATTATATATTGCAGAACACGACTTTGAGTTCGGATAATGTTAAAGAGCTTCGTGATGAGCTTAACGAGATTTTTGGACAACCGCGCTACGAGATTAATATTTCCGGAAGCAATGAAGATGCTTGGAATGCAGTAAACCGTTTTATTACGATAATATCAAAATATGCAAAAGAGGTTAGAGGTGAAGAGATTATTTCTCAATCCGATTATGGGCTTATTACAGATGAGATTAATCTTATCAGGGAAAAATCAGCAAAGATATTAGGTGTTAATTTGACATTACAAAGTCCGCCTAAGGTAGTTAGTTTAGTTGACGCTAGAAAAAAGAAGGAAGCTGAAAATATTGCGATGGTTAATACTGAGTATCCTGTTTCATCATCAGCGGACAAAAAAGGTGGTATTGATATGCGCGTTTTGCCGATTGTGACACAGCCGGGGATGCTGTCACCAGTCACCAGTCACCAGTCACCAGTTAGTAGAGGAGGTTTAAACCTCCTCTACTCTACGGATGGCTCTTTAGCCAAAGAATGGCAAGCAATTGAGAGGATGTTCAATGGAGGAATTACTCCTTCAGCGCAAAGAATTAAAGAGTATTTATCTAATTGTTGCGCTGTAAATAATTTTGATCAGGAAATAGATAAAGTAATCAGCCTGATGGCAGATATATTAAGAAAGCAGGAAGAAGAATGTTGCGCGACAGACACCGGTTTAAAACAATTTTTAGTTGCGCTTGAGTCGGAAAAAACAGGAGAAGAATTTCAATCAAGTTTAGCCGGTATAAACTTTGTATCTAAATAAATAAATTAGGGGGCGCTGCCCGCCTGTAGGCTTATCAGCCGAAATGATCATGCCGAACGCCAGTGCCCCCTTTTCATTGGAGAAACTAATTGACGAGATGATGTTGTTAAACTAAAATAAGAATTCTGCTTTTGGCCCCATCGTCTAGCCTGGTCTAGGACGCGTGGTTCTCAGCCACTAAACACCGGTTCAAATCCGGTTGGGGCTACTAAATTCTCCCGTTACCAAATAAATAGCTGGGTGAGATTGCACCACCGAATAGTTGTAAATCTCAGAGTATAGGCACAATATAACTCTTGCCACCAAGAGCATGTCCGTAACGAAAAAATCTACGTAAAAATACTAAGATAGCAGCAGTTTTCCCCATTGAAATTAGAATATTTAAAAAATATCTTGCATTCTTAATTTCTTTATGATAATAATCAAGTAATATATTGAACAAGGAGGTTTGATGCGCGAACATTTAGAGTTTCTTAAATTTGCCAGTGTGGTGGTGAAAGCTGCTGCCTGGATTTTTTTGTTTTTTGGAGCGGTAGGGGGAGCTGCGATCATGCTGGGTTTTGCCAGCACGTATCCGCGCTGGATGGGCCTTGTGGTTTTGGCTGTATACGGGTTCCTGTTCTTTTTCCTATATATTATCGCCAAGATTGCGGAATTGTTGATCAAGATTATTAACGAGATAAAAAAAGAGTAGTTTTAAAGGAGGATGAAGATGAACAGAAGGATCCTTTTAGTTTTATTTTGTGCTATCATGGTAATAATAGGTTGCGATAAGCTCCCGATGTTGCAGCAAAAAAAGAGCCCGGCGAAAAAATCTGCTTCTGTTTCTACGGCTTTTGTGGGAAAGGGGCCGATAGTAGCTAAGGTTAACGGCACAGCGGTTACACTTGAAGATCTGAATCAGGATATAGAGGCCTACAATGCTTCCGTCCCGGCAGATAAGCCGGAATTAAAAATCACCACCCGTGATAAAAAAATTGAGTATTTGAAAAATGACAAGGTCCGCCAGATACTTTTATATCAGGAGGCATTAAAGCAAGGGCTTGATAAAAAAGAAGACATTCTTTTGGCGCTTGAAAAAACAAAACAGAATCTGCTTGTCTTAGAGCTTGTGCGTAAAGAAACCGAAAATGTGGATGTTACTTCAGGAGAAATTGAAGAATATTATAACTTGTATAAAGATAAGCTGAAGGAACCCGAAGAGCGGCAGATCAGGGAGATTATGGTTCCCAGCGAGCAGGATGCAAAAGATATTATGATCCAGCTTTTGCAGGGAGCAGATTTTGCCACTATTGCAAAAGATCGCTCAAGGGCAAAGAGCGCGGCATCCGGAGGCGACCTTGGATATTTGCAGAGAGGTAAAAAGTCGGAACAGTTTGATACAGTGGCTTTCTCCGATTCGCTGGAAGTCGGCAAGGTCAGCAGCATATTTAAAGGCCCCGACGGTTATTATATTGTTAAATTAGAAGGTAAGCGTGGGGGTAAGCAAAAGACATTGTCTGAAATGTGGGATGATATTAAGCGCGCGCTCGTATTTTTAAAGCAGCAGCAGAAAATGGAAAATATGATTGATCAGCTAAACCGCGGAGCAAAAATAGAAATTATTGAGGGAGAAATTAAATAATATGCAGAATATGCAGAAAAAAATCCCGATGGTGTTGATCAGTATCGTCTTGGCAGTGGTTACTGTCTTTACGGTCAAGTATCTAATAGAGACTGAAAAGAAAAAAGTTACAGAGAACGCTAAAGAAGAATTTAAGCGTTTACAATCTTCTATGGTGGCAGTGTTGGTGGCAAATAAGGATCTTCCGCGCGGCACAGTTATAGATCCTTCTATGGTTGTTGCGCAAGTAATCCCTGAAAAATATGTCCGTCCTAATGCGGCAACAGCTATGGATGCAGTAGCGGGAATGGGTGTTATTGAAGATATTTTAAAAGGGGAACAGATCACTGCAAATAAGGTCACGCAGATAGAAGGTGGCGGAAAGCAAAAATATACCCAAAAAGAAAGCGGATTAGCCGAAGTTACTCCCGCAGGGAAAAGGGCGATCACGATTTCGGTAGACAATATCTCTTCTTTGGCAGGAATGATTAAGCCGGGTGATTTTGTGGATTTGATTGCTATTATTGCCCTGCCTAACAGCGGGCCAATGGGCGTAAAAGATAATGAAAAGCAAAAAGATAAAAGCACTGTGCCTTTATTTCAAAACGTTTTAGTGCTGGCAGTTGGAGATGAAATTTTATCTCCGCAAGCAGGAATGATTTTTAAATCCAAAGGCAGCGACAAAAAGAAAGACATTTCACCTTTAATTACATTGGCGCTTTCTCCGGAAGAGGCGAACTTAATATCGTTTGTTAACGAACAAGGAAAAATCAGGCTGGTGCTGCGCTCTCCGGGAGATACCCAGATTGACAAAACCAAGCCGGCTGATTGGGATACCTTGTTAAATTATATAACTCCTTCTAACGTGGAAGCTGAAAAGCCGCGGGAAGAAAAAGGTTTCGTAGAGATTTATCGGGGCTTAAACAAAGAAAGAATGCCTTTATCCAATAAATAGAGGAAAAATAATGACAAAAAGAATCTTGCAGAGTTTTATTGTGTCGGGGTTTGCAATTTTATGTTGTTTTGGCGTTTTGGGCGCTGCGGATAAATCAGGCGAGGAATTTGTTATGTATGTCGGAGACACGCGGCCTATTTCTGCTTCTAACCCGACGAGAATAGTAATTTCTAACCCTCAGGTAATTGATGTGGTAGAGGTCAGCAAAGATACTATCATTGTTGCTGCCAAAGGCCGAGGCACAACTACTCTTTTTTATTGGGATGCTTCCGGAGAAAAGTCACAGGAAATAAGGGTCTATACAGAAGATATGAAGGATATTAAACGTAGAATAGACAGCATGCTCGAAACTTTAGATCTTCCCGAGGTATATACAAAGGATTCTGATGAGGAAGGCAAGGTAATGCTTTTAGGCAGGGTAAAAAGCGACGATGACATTAAAAAAATTTCTTTGGCGCTCGGCCCTTTAATGGCAAAAACAATAAATTTGACTACTGTCCGCGAAGAAGAATCTGTGGTAGAAATTGATGTGCAGGTTTTAGAACTTGATCAGGATGCAAGCAAAACTCTCGGAGTTACCTGGCCGAGTTCTGTCAGTCTTACTGAAGTAGGCTCTCCGGGTTTGGCTGCTGGTGGTACGGCATTTTCTAATGTATTCAGGCTTTTAAATGTTAAGCGAGACAGCGCATTTACCTTAAAGCTGGATGCTTTAATAGAGGAGGGTAAGGCAAAGATTCTTTCCCGTCCGCGGCTTGCCTGTCAAAGCGGCAAAGAAGCTGAATTGCTCGTCGGAGGAGAAAAGCCCGTGCTCACTACTTCTGTGGCGGCGACAGCAGGTTCTTCCGGCACAGAAGTTGAGTATAAAGAATTTGGGATTAAGCTTAAGATGAAACCAACAGTAATGCCCGATGACCGTATTAAGTTGGGAGTGAAAATGGAGGTTAGCGATTACGGCGAGGCGGAAACTCTTGGCACAGCGACCAACATTACTGCAAAGGCATTCCCATTAACCAAGCGCAATGCCTCAACAGAGCTATTCCTGTTGAACGGGCAGACATTATCCATCGGCGGCCTGATGCGCAGGAAAACCGAGGAACAGGTAACCAAGGTTCCCTGGTTCGGGGACCTTCCTTTGGTTGGGGGAGCTTTTAGAAAAAGAGTAACCAAGACCGGCGGCGGCACAGGGCAGAAAGCAGATACCGAATTATATATTATCATTACCCCGACGATTGTCAGCAGGGAAACTCCTTATTTGGAAAAGAAAACCGAGGAGCAGCCTGCAGATGCCGAAAAACCTCAACAACCGTTAACCCCAGATGCAAAACAAATGGATATTAGCATGGAGCAGGCAAAAAAAGCTGCTTCTACAGTTGAAGTTGCAGACGAGTATGCGTTAGACCCTGTTGCAAAATACACAGGCATAATCAAACAAAAGATTATGAAGAATTTAGCCTATCCTGCCCAAGCAAAGCAATCCGGGTTTGAAGGGACAGTGCAACTGAGCCTGCTTATTTCTTACAAAGGTGATTTGCTGGATGCCGTGGTTAAGAATTCCTCAAACTATAAAATACTTGACGATAACGCTTTAAAAGTTGCAAAACAGATTTCTCAGTATCCTCCGTTTCCTACGACAATCGGCACTAAAGAATTATGGGTGGATATCCCGATTTCCTATCAGTTAGAGTAAATTATGTCTAAGGTAATATCAATATTCAGCACAAAAGGTGGAGTGGGTAAAACCTTTGTCGCCTCTAATCTTGCCGCGAGCCTTTCCCGCGACGAGAAAAAACGCGTCTTGTTAATGGATTTTGATTTGCAGGGTGTAGGGGATCTGTCAAGGATGCTTAATCTTGGCCCGCAAAAATCAATGATTGATATCTCCGGAGCCATTAAAAGACAAAAGGCTGATGCGGAAAAGCAGGCATTTATTACGCATACTGCTTTTGGTTTTGATTTCCTTCCTGCGGTTTTAAAACCGCAACAGGCCGCGATTTTGCCTCCTGAGTGCATTGATACAATTTTTAAATTATATGCCAGCGATTATGATTATGTTGTAATTGATGCCGGTAAGAGTTTTAATGAAATATTTATGCGTTCAATTAATCAGTCAAACTTGATCCTTCTTTTGGTAACTCCGGATATTTTATCTGTATACCAGACGAAGTGGGTTGTGGATACTTTGCAGTCAATGCATTTTCCTTTGACGATGATCAAGGTGGTGATTAACCGTTCAGAATCTGTTTCAAGTATCAGCCTTGAAGAGTTGCAGGTTAATTTGTCCAGCGAGATTATTGCGGCACTGCCCTCAGAGGGTAAAATCGTCGGGCTTTCTATTAACCGCCGCGTTCCGGTAGTGGTAGATGTGCCTAAATCCGGCATCTCTCAGGCAATCAAGAAATTCGCGCACAAACTTATCGTTGAAGAAAGATTATATACTTCTCACAGAGAGATCGGGGCTCTTGAGGCAGGTAAGGAGCAGTTGGAGAAGCCTGCGGCATTTTGGAAAGAATTCGGTGTTAGCGTTGCCGGGCAAGAGGAAGAGGTGGCAGCAGAAACCGATCAGGTGCTTTTGATCAAACGCCGGATCCATAACCGCCTGATTGATGAAATGAATATTAAAAGGCTAGACGTCAAGATCTTTAGCGACGCGGTGAAAAAACATGAGCTTAGGAAGAAAGCAGAAGTAATTGTTTCTAACTTACTCACCGATGAGGCCGGCAGTTTTATTTCTTCTATGGAGGTGCGCAACAAATTTATCAAGGAAATAGTTGATGAGGCGCTTGGGTTGGGCCCTTTAGAAGACCTTTTGGCAGACCCCGGCATTACCGACATCATGGTTAATAACAAAGATGAAGTGTATATTGAGCGTCATGGAAAAATAGAGCTGACCAGCAAAAAGTTTATTTCTAATGATCAGGTAAAAACGATTATTGAGCGTATCATTGCTCCTACCGGCCGGCGCATTGATGAATCTGTGCCGATGGTGGATAGCCGCCTTGCCGACGGCTCGCGCGTAAACGCGATTATCCCGCCTTTGGCGCTTACCGGGCCGACGCTGACGATCCGTAAATTTAGAAAAGAAAAATTTAAGATAGAAGAATTAATCGCCATGAACTCTGTTAGTAAGGCAATGGCAGATTTTATCAGGGCGTGTGTTGTCGCCAGAAAGAATGTTATTGTTTCCGGTGGGACGGGTTCGGGTAAGACTACGGTTTTAAATATCCTCTCAGCTTTTATCCCAAATACCGAGCGAATTGTTACTATTGAAGATGCGGCTGAACTTAAATTAAGCCAGGAGCATTGGATCAGGTTAGAGTCGCGTCCGCCTAACATTGAAGGGAAAGGGATGATTTCTATCCGTGAACTCTTTCGTAACACTCTGCGTATGCGCCCCGATAGAATTGTTATAGGAGAGTGCCGCGGCGCAGAAACCCTGGACATGCTTCAGGCAATGAACACAGGCCACGACGGCTCTATGACGACTGTGCATGCTAATTCTACGCAGGATGTTTTAGTCAGGCTTGATTCTATGATCCTTATGTCAGGAGTAGAGCTTCCGATCAGGGCTATTCGTGAGATGATTGCTTCTGCATTGCATATTATTGTGCACACTGCCCGCCTTAGCGACGGGACGCGTAAAATAATACAAATATCAGAGTTGAGCGGCATGAAAGACGAAGTACATATCGGCTTAAAAGACGTTTTTAATTTTCGTCAGACCGGCGTTGACAATCAGGGCAAGGTTTTAGGAAATTTTACGGCTACCGGTTACATCCCTCCATTTGTGCAAGAGCTTAAAATTAAAGGCATTGCTTTGTCCGATGATGTCTTTAAGACGTCATCCTGAACGAGCGAAGGATCTAAATGCGCTTACTAAATCAAACTAAGAATATTGTGCTTGCCCAGAAGCTGATTATTGCAGATAATTTTTGGTCAAGGACCAGGGGATTGCTGGGTAGAAGCAGTTTGGCGCAAGATACAGCGTTATTAATTAAACCCTGCAATTCAATTCACACCTTTTTTATGCGCTTCTCTATTGATGCGCTCTTTTTAGACAAAAATTACAAAGTTGTTGCTATGCTTTTTGCGCTTAAGCCGTTTAAGTTTAGCTCGATTTTCTGGCAGGCGCGCTATGTTGTAGAATTTTCCGCAGGCAGTATTTCCGCATCTCAAGCCCAAGTTGGTGATATCTTAGCTGTTCAAGAATAAATGTCCAATCTATAAAGAGCTTGACACGCCGCATAAAAATGGTAATATTGTAGAGGAAATGTCCAATCTGGAGAGAGCATGGGCGTAATCTACAAAATTAAATCAGAGGTAATCAGCTTCGTCTTAGAGGAAAAAAAGAATGATCATTCTCTGAGCTGCCGTGGCCTCACCTCTTTGGTTCAGCACAAATTTAATATTAAGCTTTCCAAATCAAGTATTAATTTTATCATTAAGAATGCCAGCTTAAGCATGCCGGTAGGAAGGCCTTGTAAGCGCCGCAGAGTTAAGATCCTTCGGCCGGCCAATGCCCTCTCTCAGGATGACTTAAAAGGCATTTTGAAACAGCCCGATGAAGTAAAAGCCGAGCCGGCAATAGAAATCATGCCGGTTGCTGCGCAGGCAAAACCAGAAGAAACAGTAATTATGCCCGAAGCAGCTGTACCTTTAAAGCCTGTTGAAGAAATAAACCTGCCCATAGAGATAACCGGTGAAAAAGAAAAGATTCCCGTCGGAGAATCTGTTACTGAGCAAACCCCCGTGGCAGAAATACCAGAGGTGCTGCCTGAAATAAAACCGCAAAAAGAAATCCTGTTGAATGGTTTGATCTTGTTGAAAGCCATGGATTATCTCCTGCAAGGCTCTAAACATATTGCCGAGGTGATCAAGCGCAGGATAAAACTTGTCTCAGGTGATTTTTCGCTAATTACTGAAAGCGTAATTTACTTGCAATTAGAAGGTTTGGCAAATTTATCTTATGAAAGGCTTTCTTTAGCAGCAAATCTAACCGGAAAGCAATTCTCCCAGGAGGAAATTAACGCATATCTTGATAGTATCCAAACGGTTAAAGAAATTAATATAGATGTGTTTCGTACGATCGTTAATACCTTTGAGCCTGTGCGTTGTATCAAGGTTGTGCTTTCAGACGGGCAGAGCCTGTATTTAGACGGGCAGTTACGCACAGTTTGGTCGGCAGCATATGTGCCTTATGATTTTGGCACAACTCTTTTGGCTGCAAAGAATTACATAAACAGGCATTTCTTTGAAAATGAGCCGCTTGTTTTTTATTCTTGCCCTGGAGGGGAAGATTTACCAGTTGAATTCTTGAATTTTCTTTTGGCTTTAGAAAACCAGCAAAAGCAAATCCGCTCATTAACTTTTTATGGCAACCGTTTGGATGAGCTGGAGATCTTCACCATGAAACCGCAAAAAAGAAGGCTTATTCTTGCGCTATGGCCTTGGCAATACAGTGGTTATAGAAAGATAAAGAAAACAGGGGAATTTAGGCCATATTATTTTAGCACCCTAAATAAGGAATATTTTCTTGCTCCAATTGAAGTCAGCCTATCGCAACCACATGCAACGCATAATGTTACATTAAGAGGGTGCGTTTTACAAAACTCCCTCTCGGATAAGCCTCGCCTTTTTATTCTTTCAAATATTGCTCCGGAAGAGATTAAAATTGAAGATCTGGCTGTGCTTTATCTGGAGCATTGGCCAAATTTTGAAGAAGGCCTGCAGGACTTTCAGCGTAAAATAGAATTTTTTACTTACACGGCAAGTTCGCAGCAGGGTTTTTCTGCAGAATCATTAAGCCTGCAGCAATATGTGAAGAGTGACACATTAACCTTGTTTAATCAGTATCTTTTGGCATTAGACGCATATTTTAAAAGGTATTTTTTTCCTGCCGGCGCGGAAAATATTGATTTTCCGACGGTAAAAGAGCAGTTTTACTCCATGGAAGTGCATGTTGAGCACAAAGGCAATGATTTAATTTATATTTTTAAGCCTGCGCAGGGTTTTCGCTATTTAAGGGAGCTCAAATACGCCTGCCTGAGGTTAAATGAGCGTGAGATTAAGTCTTGTGACAACAAGTCAATTTGGTTTCAGGTTTAGAAAGCGCTTTCCTGTTTGAGCTGAAATGTCCTTGACACCCATGTTTGTGCATGTTATATTTATGATGTAGTTGAAGGGCGGCAACGAAAAGGCAATTCCACTCTTGGAGGGGTGGATGCGCAAAGCCACGGGATGACGCTCGCAAGATTTGTCTTCATTGCTTTAAGCTTTAAGGTCAAGAGCGAGAGCATTAGCCGGGTTACCGAAAGCCGAGGTTTCTTTGAAAGTAAAAGAGACGTCGGTTTTTTATTTAAGGAGATACTAATGAAATTTAAAAAGTCTTTAAGAAACCAGATTGGACAATCTTTCGTAGAATATCTGCTTTTGGCAGCAGTAGCTGTGATTGCCTTAGTAAGCACTGATTTTCTTCTAAAAACAAAGAATAATGTGTTTGAGAATCATTTTCAGACCATAGCAGCATTTATGGGGGTGCAAGTTGATTAGGAATAAAAGAGCACAAAGTATTATTGAGTTTGTTTTATTGTTTACCGTAGTGGCCGGGGCACTGTTAATTACGCAGCGTTATGTATATCGTTCAATGAACGCAAGAATTAAACAGATTCAGGACGAATTAAAATAAAAAGGCACCTTGCCTTATTGGATAGGCAAGTGTTCACTTATTGTGAAGGAGGTGAGAAAATGAGACGTGATTTTAAGAAAGGCCAGAGCATCTTGGAATACACTCTGTTATTGGGCGCGGTGATCACTGTAATTGTTGTGGCGTTGTTCGGAGGAGTTAAAACGAAAATAAAGGGCGCATATGATAAGGCGGGAGATGCCATTCAAAACACGACCAATGATTTAACAACAGGTATATTTAAAGAATAAAATTTAAGAGGAGGTGAGCAAAAATGTTTTTAAGTAAAAGAGCGCAATCAACAGCAGAATACGCGATTACATTAGGATTGGTGGTGGCAGTTGCGGCAGGATTTTTGTCTGTGGCCTTAAAAGGCGGCATACGCGATAAGAGCACGCAGTCATTGAATTTCTTGCAGCAAGCCGGGGGAAAAGAAGATAAGGCGAACGATTCAGATTTTGATTTGTCCAGCTACAGCACTTCAGGTAGCGATCAATCTTTGTATACCCAGGATTTGCGTAAAACAACCGTTGATGATAAGACTTTTGTAGACAAGAGCATTCTGCATAAAGGCGGCAAGGAAGATCGTGAACAGAGCCAGACTACTACAACCAGCGCAGTCAGCATTGAAACTCTGGATGCGGCAGAATAACTTTATTTAAAGGGAGGTGATTGGTAAGATGTTTAATAAACGTAATAGAGGTCAGTCAATACTTGAATATGCAGTTTTGTTGGGTGTGGTCGTGGCTGCAGTTTTGATCATGCAGGTGTTTGTAAAAAGAGGGTTCCAGGGTAACCTTAAGGAATCTGCGGATAAAATGGGCGAGCAGTTTTCTGCAGGAGGGACCACTGTCCTTAATAAAAGGACAATGAATAGCCCTCAGGAAATAGTTGATGCTTCTGCTACAACTGGTGCGATCGGAGATTTTCTTCCCGAAGGAATAGATGCGTCAGTCAATACTTTGGAGAAGGATACTTATTCTGTTAATCAGAGGACAGGCGGAGAAATGACAATGGCTACGAAGTCTTCAACTGATTCAGCTAACCAGGAAAAGACTCGTTGGTCTGAATATACTGCGGAAAACGCAGAAGATTTATCGGGCGAATACGCCAAGTAATATCGTTTTTATCAGGAGGCTGAGTTATGTTTCGCGCATTGAAAAAGTCTAAGATCGGGCAGAGCATTGTAGAATATACGGTATTGTTCTGCCTGATCCTCAGCGCACTGATGATCATGCAGTTTTATGTAAAGAGGTGTTATGAGGGCAGGATCAAAAGAGAGGTAGATGAAGTCGGGATGCAATATTCCCCCGGGCATACTGCCTCTACCACAATTACAAAAACCTCTACCTATTCTGATTCCAGGACCGGTGTTGAGAGCGATAATATTCCTCTTGGGATGACTGTAACTCAGAGCCAAACCACCAATGCTTTTAGTAAGACAGAGGGGGTGGATGCCTTTGCTGACGAAAAATAAGTTATTTAACAGCCGTTGCGGCCAAAGCCTTAGTATGTGGGTAGCGGTTTTGGCGGTATTGTCAATGGGTTGGCTTTTTACCCAGAAGATAGTTTCCCGCTCTCTGCGCGCAAAAGTCGCAGCAAGCGCGGATTATTGTTTCTGGGGCAGGTGGGGGCAGGACACTCAGCAGTATAAAGGCGATGATTCTGTGGTAACTAAATCTGTGAGCCAGAATAAGCAGGATACGCAATTAACCGAGACATCTTCTCCTCGGAATATCAGCTTTTCTTCCTCAGTCGGAAACACTGAGCATAGCCTGAGCGTTGCTGTTGGAGAAGATTTTCGTTCAGCGCTCAGAGCATATTCTGTAGATAATCACGCTCTTCCTGCGAAGAAAGATCTTGGGGATGAGGTAGACGCTCTGCGCAATAATTTAAGCAGCGATGTTAATGACAAATTAGGAGGGTAAGTATTTAAATAATAGTTGACCCGGCAAGAGATATAAATTAAAATGAAAATATATTCTCGCAATGCGAAGGCACAGTCAGTAGTGGAATTAGCGGTGCTTAGCAGCATGATGCTGTTAGGCGCTTCGCTTTTATTAAGTTTCGGCCAGAGGCTTGAAATGCAGCAGAAGCTTAAAATGGACGCCTTTCGCATAGCAATGCAAAAAGCCTACGAAAAAAACGGCACGGTTTCATATACAATAAAAAAGGACGCACGTTTTTTTAATCTTTTAGGTGGTTTTGGCCAGGGGCAGCCTTCAACAATAGGAGCATCAGCAAGCCTGATGTGGCAAAAGGGAATGCCGGGGCCGCAGGGTGTTGACAATGATGCTTCCTACGCGTTTTATGAAATCAACGGCCAGCCGCTCGGTAATGCTGATACCGGCCTTGCCCGTAAGAAGAAAGAAGTTGTAGGATTTGACGGCAGCAAACGCGAGATTACAGCTCCGGAGAGTATTTGGAAGGAAGAAAGACGCGTTGTTGAGAAATATGATTCGTATGCCAAGCGGGAGGAAAATCTTCCTGCTGGTAACGGGATTAGAACCAGTAAAAAATCCGAGCTGACAAGTAATATTGAAACTAAGATTTATACCCGTTTTGATAAGGCTGTAGATGAAGAGCCGTGGGATGATAAGCAACCATGGGAGCAAGGAAAGCTTCCTGAGTATGAATATAATGCTCAGCCTGCAGCTTATAGTTTTGGCGTATCCAGCAAAGAAGAGAGAGACCCGGATACCGGGCGTTTGGTCCGCACTACCGCGGAATACAGCAAAGACAAAGTAGATAATAAAATTGTCAGGCAGAAGACTTGGGAAACATCTTTGGAATAACTTAACCGTCATTCCCGCGAATGCGGGAATCCAGCCATTGGAACGTCTGGATGCCCGCGTCCGCGGGCATGACAACAACTTCATGTTCATAATGTTTTCATGCCAATGAATAAAAAGAAATCCCAGTCAATACTGGATTTTGTTTTTACTTTTGTCGGCATTCTTATTTTGGTAATCGGCATAGCGAGGGTCATGGTTTGGTTTAATGCCAATTATGCCGCGCGCGATGTCATCTATCAAAAAACCCGCCTTCAGGCAGGGACACCTGCCGTTCAGGAACAAAAAACAGATCTTGTTAGTGTTGTGCCTTTTAGGCCTTTGGAATTAACCGAGGAGTGGGTCTTTAAGGGAGAACCCGGGCAACAGGTTGATGCCTGGAGTAAAGGTTTATTTGAGGGCGGCGGGTTCAGCCCCTCAGAGTGCCTTGAGCAATGTAATAATGATCAAGCCTGTTTTGATAAAGATGGAAAATTTAATAAGGAGTGTCCTTGTTATACCCGTTGTATCTGTCTGTCAAGGGTTCAGCCGATGGTAAATGCCCTGACTAATCAGGTGAAACAATATTGCGGGCAGAATGAGGATTGCGGAAAAATCGGGGGAAATCGCTGCGGAGACGGGATGGCCTGTAATTTTTGGCGAAACGCCAATAGTATGTGGGATAAGGCAAGCCAATGCGATGACCCGTGGGAAATCTGTTGGTGGGGTAATTGGGGTAAAACCGCCAGTGAATTGAAAAAGGCAGCACACAAGCTTTGGGATCTGGCCTCTAAGTTTGAAACTGAAGGCGCCAAACTTAAACAGAAAAGAGACGGCATGGTCGGTTGTTGCAGCCAGGCAACTTTTGCGGATCAGCAAAGATGTTTTTGTAATGTGAAAGAGGATAACCCGCAGAAGCAGCTTGAGTGCCGTTGCAGCAGCTATCGGTCGGTTGAAGAACAGGCCCAATGTATGTGCTCACACATTGTTGATCAGGGGCTGCGACAGGCATGCGAGGATTCCATAAATAAAAGGATTTATAGCATTACTCCTTTTGAGCCCGGTGAAGATTGTAAACAATCTTGTTTGGGCAAAGAAGGATGCGGTTTAACTGTTAATACTTTTAACGTTAATTGCGGGTGCTTTGGCCAATGTGTTTGCGGCGCCCAATCTTCAGCTGCGTTTGACGGGGCGATTTCAACTTACTGCGGCAGTGATTTAAACTGTAACAAGGTTCAGTTGAATAATGATTGTAAAACTTGTGCAAATAGCCCCGTATCTTGTAAAACTTGTTTTTCCGGATTTGAAGCCGGATGTAATGCAGCAGCTTGTAATGCTTACATTGTTTCCTGTCAAAGATGCGGGGCGCTCGCCGCGGGAAACAGGGCTAAATGCCTGAATTGCGCAGCAGAAAACAGCGGCATGGCCTGTGACTTTTGTAATGATGGCAGGCAAGATGAGAATTTTACCGAAGCGCAATGCGCAATCCCGTGGAGGGCAAATCATCCGAAACAAAATTGTAAAGAAGTTGGCGGGGGCAGGTATCAATGGTGCAAAATCTGGATAGAAGATCCTTGGTTTGGTTTTCGGTGGTGTTTCGCCGCTCTTGGCGCATCTCCCATATTTAATTCAGAAGCACAATGCCATCAATGGTGCGATTGGCAATGGCTGTATCAACCCTGTCCCCCCGGAGACCCATTTTTCGTCGGTGCAGACTATATGTTAGGATACCTTTTGTCGTATAGAAGCGCAAATATAATTGAAGAGGCCGGCAAGAAAGTTGTTAACCAAAAAGAAGAATATAGAAAATGTTGCCTGAAGCCGACACAGGCTGAGCGCGCAGCGTGTATTCAGGCTTTAACTCCTATTGCTCAATAAGCGCTATAGGTTAAGTGCCTAAGAAGAGGTCTTGAAATGATATTTAAGGAATTCTCCCAGAATAAAAACCATTATGAAAAGGGGCAGGTGTTTCCTTTTCTTGTGGCCGTCATCGCGGTGTTTTTGGTAATGGCAATGATCACGCTTAATCTGGGGCAGTTAGGCATATTTAAGACTGAGGTATCAAATGCCGCTGATGCGGGTGCGCTTTCAGGCGCGAGCGTGTTAAGCAGTACGCTCCTTGGGCTTGGCTTAAAAAGCGACATGATGTCCGGTAGGGCAACAGAGGTAATTATCCCAATAATTATTTCCGCATGCATACCTGTTTTAGGATGGGTAATAGTAATTATATTGGCCGTAGCGTTTTTTATTAACATGTTCATTGAATTGTTACATGCGATGGGTGATTCAAATATGGGCTGGACTAATGCCAAGAAAACCGCAGTTCAATACGCATTTAATAATATTAGTGTTGAAGAGCCTCAGCCTACTTTTGAAAGCTTTTTATCCAACGCGTACAAAACAACGCCTGAAAAGTTGACTAACGATCAATTGCGCATATATTATGATGAATATATGAAAGGTGAAACAGGAAGCGCAGTCAGGTATGCCAGAAGCGGGTTTTCTAATTTTATGCAAGATATACATAATGGTTATTGGCGCGATAGCTTTGGCAAGGTAGAGCCGGGTGATTATAGCGAGGCTGAGGTTAATTCCGGTTATGGATGGAATGATAAGTCATCAGGAGGAGGAAATAGTTATAGTAATGGAGACAGTTATAAGAATTATGAAAATTGGATAGAAGTGCAGGTTACAGGCGCCGGTACTTATGCGATTAATTTCTATAGTTGGATAGCAGAAATCTTGAATTGCCTTTTAAATTTCATAACAGGAAATTTAAGTATTCCCTGGTATTTAGAATGGCTTGGGTTTGGATTTATTATTGAGACTACTAAGGCAATTGTAAAGGGTATGACAGAGTTTATGCCTACCGGTATAGACTTTGCCGGGCTGGAGTTAAAAGACCGCACCAAAGCGCAGACAGATGATAATCCGCTGGTGGTCAAGGTTACTCGTTACAAAAAGCCAAAAGACCTGGGAGTTTGGAAATTAAGGTACGGAGAAGTTTCAGCTTCGGGGGTTGGCGTTGCCTTCAGGGAGCATACGGATTTAGATGATGAAGAAACAATCAGGCCGCAGTTCAATCCCGGGCAGTTGATCACTAATATTTTCGGCTGCAAGGGCAGTGACTGGAGCTTCTTTGATACGGAGCGCCACCTGTTTGAGACTAAATTGACACATGCGTATTAAAACTGTCTTTAGATTTTTAGCTGTGTGTTTATTTTTATTATTTACAGCTACAGACCCTGTTTTTTCTCAGGATGAGCTGTCTGTTCCTGTTCCTCCTCAAAGTGTTATGTTGGATACGCATCAAACACAGCTTGAGGGAATGAAAATCATGTCATTCTTGTTTGAGTCGCAGGCTGAAGAAGAAACCATTAATAAATTTTATGAAGATTATTTTAAGAAAAGTAAATTTGAACCTGTGCAGGATAGGGCGGGAAAAATCGGCAGGTTACTGCGTTTTAGAAAAGAAGATTTAGTGGTAAATATTGTGATTACCCCAAAGCAGGGTAAAAATCAGGTGGTAATCGCGCAATACCTCCAGCCGCAAAACGCCCCCGGCCCGGAAGAATTGCTGCGCAACTGGAAAAATGCGCAGGGGTATTTGCCCAAAGAAGACGTTGCCGGAGAGGACCTTGATTTTATACCCCGCCCTCCGGAAAGCATAAGGGTTCTTTACAATAAGAACAACCAGCTTACCTTTATATTTTATTCCAGTAAAGAATCCAGCAAGGATTTGATGAACTTTTACCGGCATAAAATGCTGGCCTTGGGTTGGGAAGCTGAAGAGCCTATAGATATGCAGGAAGCATATCGTGAAGCAGAAAGGCTGCCTGCGATGAAGAATGCCCCGCAACTGCCGTTAAGCGGGATAACAATTCCTCAATTGGTAGAAGGAGGATATATATTAAAATTTAAATCTTCTTCCGGTAAGGCGGAAGTTTCTGTGTTTAATAACAACTATGGCCAGGAAGGCCAGGGTTCTTTTGTGCAGGTGTCTTATGTCCAGGAAAAATAAAGCCCAGTCCATTATTGAGTTTGCCGTTGTCTTCGCGGTAATTATCGCGGCAATTATCATTATGGGGCAATATATCAAGAACGCCCTTACCTCAAAGATCCGCGATACTGCCGATACCTTCGGGCAGGGAGAAGTTTATGAGCCGGAAAAAACAACAGTTGACTCGCAGGTCGGAAACGAATAAACTATAGTTATGGAAATTTTTCTTTTTCTGTTTATTTTCTTCGCTGTTTTTATCATCACATATATTATATCTGAAAGCATCGTCCCGATGCTGCTTGACTTTTACCAAAAAATGCATGAGCGCAGGACCCAGCAATTCTCCGCCCAGCTTGAAGAATCATTTCTTTTTTGGGAGAAGCGCAAGATTTTCCTGATTTCTTTCCTGCCTTTGGTTTTTGCCGGGGCTGCCTTTGTTTTGATTGCCAGGAACCCCATTGTGCTTTCCGCAGGGTTTGTCGCAGGGTTGATTGCTCCGCAGGTAATTTTAAGGATCGCCCGCGCACAGCGACTGAAGAAATTCCGCGGCCAACTCATTGATACCCTGCGCATACTTTCCTCGTCTATCCGCGCAGGATTAAGCTTTGTGCAGGCAATTGAAGTATTGTGCGAAGAAATGCCCGCGCCTGTTTCGCAGGAATTTAACCTGATCCTTAAAGAAAACCGCCTCGGCGTCAGCCTTGAGGAATCTTTAAAAAATCTCAGGGAGAGGGTCCCGATAGACGAAGTCAATCTTCTGGTAACCTCAATTTTGATCGCTCGCGAATCAGGAGGAGAATTGCCTCATGTTTTAGCGCGCTTGGTGGATACTATCCGCAGCAATATTAAATTAAAGGAAAAAATCGCTACCCTTACGCTGCAGGGAAAGCTTCAGGGTATAATCATGATGTTCTTGCCATTTGTCTTTACTTACATTATTTACCGGCAGAATCCTGAGCATTTTGACGTGATGCTTTCTACTGTAACCGGGAAAAAACTTTTGATGACTGCGGTTGGGCTGCAGATAGTGGGAATGTTCTTAATTAAAAAGATCAGTACGATTAAGATGTAGTTGCGCTACCGTCATCTGAAGGAGGCCTTCGGCCGACTTAAGGATCAATAGAAAGAAGGATATGACAATATATTTAGTGGTGATTTTTATGGTTTTGGCTATAGTTTTTTACCTGCTTATATCCATTGTTTCCGGTATGGGCAGGCGCCGCACATATTTTATTACCGAGCCGAATTCTATGGCAGCTGCCATGAAGAAGCCGTTTAGCATGGCTGGTTCGCTTGATAATTTCTTAAAGCCGCTTAACTTTATTATTGAGCCGCTTTCTCATCTGCAGTACATTAAAAAATTAAAACAGCAGTCTGAGGTTTTGCGTATTGATATGAACGTGTATGCATTAGTTTTTTTTAAATTGGCATTAGCGATCCTTTGCGGTGTTATTGCCACTACGTTTATTTCTGTGTTGTACGGCTTATTGGGGGTTTTCTTTGGTTTTTTTGTGCCGGATGCGATCATGCTTAATAAATTCAAAAAGAAAAAACAGGATATTGTGCGTATTTTCCCGGAGACGATTGACCTTTTGGATATGTGTGTGAGCGCCGGAGCTGATTTTCTCTCGGCTATAAAATGGGTGGTTGAGAAAAGTAAATATAATCCCTTTATTGAACAGCTTGGCGTGGTGTTAAGCGAGGTCCAGGTGGGTAAAACCCGCGCTGAGGCATTAAAGGATATGGCAAGAAGATTAAATATCCCCGAGGTAAATAGTTTTGTGCGCTCGGTAGTGCAGTCTGAAAGAATGGGTACTCCCATTGAGGAAACATTTAAGAACCTTTCTGAAGATACGCGCACTATGCGTTTTGAGGCTGGTGAAAGATACGCAATCAAGGCATCCCTAAAAATACTTTTTCCTTTGATTTTTTGTATTTTGCCGGCGGTTATGATTGTGGTTGCCGGGCCGATCATTATTAAATTTACCGAGGGGGAATTAATTCCCAAGGGGGCGTTCTAAACAAATGTCATTATGCCTGGATCCCCGCTTGCGCGGGGACGACGCAATACTATGCGTAAGTTATTTATTATATTTTTGATCACATTTTTTCTGGCAGGGTGTAATTTATTCTGGCAGAAATATAGTAATGAAGAATATAAATTTTCTTTACTACTGCCAAATTCCTGGAGTAAAGAAGGAATGGATAAGGTGGCTTTGATTGCCAAGGCGCCGCTTGAAGGTAAAGGGGATGTGTATCCGGAAAATATTAACGTGGTAGTAACAGAATTGCCGGAACAGGTTTCTTTGGGGACATTTTACGAGTTAAATCGTGAAGAACTTTTACGCAATTTGCCGGGAGCGTATGATCAACAGGAAGGAAGCGCATTCGCAGGTTTTTTGCCAGGTAAGAAATTTTCATTTGTCACCAAGATAAAAGAATTTACTTTAAGAATGACCAGCGTTGTTTTCCGCAAGGGAAAGTATTTTTATGTCTTAACCTATGCTTATGAGGTAGGTAAGGATAAGAAATATGAGCCTATCTTTAATAAAATAATCACCAGTTTTAGAGCTAAATAATCTGTCAGATTGGACATTAATAGCTGTGATAATGTCCAATCTGGGTATCTTAGATCCTTCAGTCGCTTGCGCTCCTTTAGGATGACGTATTCATTTGGTTGGTCTTCCTTGGCGCTCGTGTCATTCCCGCGAAAGCGGGAATCCAGCCGTTGGAACGCCTGGATGCCCGTCTGCCTAGCGGCAAGGTCGCTGGCGTCCGCGGGCATGACAATAGAAAAGTGTTGAATGCCTCACCGCGAAGGGGCTGAAGAATCTTAATGCATAAGAAAGCGTTTTCAAAAAGAGTTAAAAACACCCTTGAAATATATATATATGAATGCTATACTTGCATTGTAGTAAATAATAAAGGTCAGTTCGATAAGAGTAAACCCTCCCGCAAAGCGGGATCCCGTTAAAAAGATTATTGAGCGGGATGAGTAATCAGGGGGCACAAAGCCACGGGCCCCTCGGAGAAATGTAGTTTACCGAGTTTATTTGGAATCATTTTTTGGGTAGCCGGGTTGCCGAGTTTGAATAAAGGCAGCTCGGTTTTATTTTTGCTTAAATCCTAAACAGTTTCAAAAAGTATTTGCCACTTAAAAATATGAAAAGTAACTTTTTCTCTAACCTAAAAAGATTTAAAATCCCATACTTAATTCTGGCGGGTGTTTTTCTATTTAGCAGCCTTTCTCCGGCTTGGGCAAGAGAAGGCAATTATGGCAACACTACTTCTCTGGAGTCTTTTGCCGGAGGCGCTTTGGCAGGTGCAGTAACTGATGCGGGAATACTTTTGGGAGCTTACGCTCTGGGCCCATGGGGAGCTGCTGCAGCAGCGGCGGGCTCTGCTGCTTCTGATGTAACTGGTTACGCGCTTTACTATTACAATTATAATCAGTATGCAAAGCCGATGTTTGAGGTGGCTGGGGTTACGGTTACTAAGGGGCAGTTTTATTCTATGGTTGCCGGTATGGTAGTTTCTGTAGGCGTGGCTTATGGTGCCGGCGTGGCGCAGTCAGCAAAAGAAATGGCAAAGGAAACAGCTAAAAGCGCTGCTAAAAAGGCAATAGAAGAATTGCCAAAAGGAGCCTCGCTGGCAATGATGGAGAGCGCTGCAAGGGAAGCAATTGAACAGTTGCCTCAAGAAGTATTGAAAACGCTTGGCAAAGAAGGCGTGGATCAGATAGTTGAGGAAGTAATAAGCTCTGTTTGTGAGGCTGCAATAAAAAATGCTGTGGTAACGGCAGTAGCCAGTGTAGCCAAGGCAGGCGGAAAGCCTACAGCAGAGGCATTGGAAAAGGCAGCAAGTGAGGCAGTAAAAATTCTTCCAAAAGAGATAACAGCGCAGGTTACTGAAGAAAGTTTAGCGCTCATTAAAGAAAATATTATTAAGGGTGTGTTAGGTAATTTATCTACCTTTGATGTTGTTATGGGTAAGATTGAAGCTTTGCTGCAAAAGTTCTCACCAAGCTACGGTATGCGCAGCCCTTATTTTCAATATGGGATTGAATTATCTGTAAAGAAGCCATTGGTGCATTTGGCAAGCGATATGATTGTCGGCACATTTAAGCTTTGGACACAGCAGGGAATAAAGGATAAGCTTGAAGAAGCCGGGTGGGATGAGTTGCTGGCTGATTTAGTGTCGCAGTTTGGAGCCAGCGTTTCCGGGATTTTTGTAAACCAATTTGTTTCAAACTTGGCATTTTCTGCATTAGATGCAGTTTCTGATCAGGCTACGTCAAATGACAAAGTTAAAGTTACGCGGCAAACAAAAGACGGTAAGGTTGAAACTGTAGAAATTAGTATCCAGGAATTATCTCAAGGCAAAACTACTAAAGGTACATCATTGCAGGAAGGAATTAATACGGGAGAAATTGGAGAGTTGCAGAAGGCGCTAGTTTTAAAAATTGGTGAAGACACATATACGCTTGATATTGATATGAACAAGGGTTCTGTTTATAGGTCGTTAATGCAGTATGTGGGAGGGTATAGCTTAAGTGCAGTAGGTGGAGCGTTGGATCAGGCAGATGCTATTATGTTAAATGCGGTTAATCAGGCGCAGCAGGCTGCGGTGTCTATCAGAGATATTAGCGGTAAAGAATATTCTTTTACAGCTGCGCAGTTAAATGGGGCAACAGCGTCCATAGATAATGCTGGGAGTATCGCCCTTTCTGATGTTGCGCAAAATAAAGCGCTCGCTGGTATTTTACAATCTGCCGAAAAAGTAATTCTTATTATTCCAACAGGTGAAAAGGAAAATGTTTTGCTCCAGGTTTCAGGAAGAGAGCTTGCTCAGGCACAACTGAGTACGTTGAATTTATTAACACAAGCGCATGTTAACACAGCTGCTTTGTTAAATGCAACCGGTGGATTGATGACTGATGTGCAAGGAAACACAATGAGTGATTTTGGCATATTGAATCAGTCTTTTAAGGCGGTGCAGAATATGGGGCTGGCACCCTTTGTTAATTTGGGGGTTAAGCTTGCAGTCTTATCAGCAATGGGGTATAAGACTCATTACGGCGACGATGATGATAAGATTTTTGATAATTTGGTTAAGCGCGTAGGTGCTGGAGCAATTGCCGGTTTTTCTAGCGGTGTGTTTTCTAATATAGATGTTTTAAACACATGGTATTCCGGAACGACTTGGACAGATGATAAAACAGGTAATAAAGTCCAGGATAATTATTGGCGAACAAGAGGAAGTTTATCTCTTTCTAAATATATAGCAAAGTCGCTAATTGATAATGCTGTGGATGCCGGCTTGCAAATTGCCTGGGGGCAGTATTGCCGGGTGAATGAAATTCGCCAACCGCAGGCATTGCAGGAATTATTACATCTTGCCAGTGGTGTAGTGGCTGGTTCAGTGGTTGATGCTTTGGTCTTGCGCGCACCGGCAAAAGATATAACAAGGGCTCATGCCCCCGATGGCCAGTATATAGATTTTTCTTCTGAAACATTGGATGAGGTAAAAGAAAAGCAAGGAGCAAAGAAAACAGATATTCAGGTTTATGTCAGAGATGGTAATATCAGCCAAGTAATAGCTACTGGAAATATAATGGTTGTTGATTTTGTGGCGAATAAACCGGAAGAAAACAAAGACGAGAAAAAAAGTGATCAACAGCCGATCATAGTTGCCGGCAGTGAAAAACTTAAGACAATGGATGAATTTCAAAATGACTTCGGCAGAGAGTTGGCGGTAAGTTTGCAGCAGAAATCATCAGAAACTTCAGCATCAAATAATGCTCCTATGCGAGTAGGCCTTAGTTCTGGTTCAGGTGAGATACAATATTATCATATTGTTGGCTATAGCCAGGATAGCAATAGTGTTGAATTGGAAAGCGAAGGAACGACTAAAAAGAAGATCTCAGTGTCGTTGGAAGATTTATCCGCAAATGTTGTCCAATATGGCAGTGGACAGGCATTAAAGGGCGTGAGTACAGTTACTGGAGTGCTTTTGGGAGCATCAACTCCAGGTGGCCAGAGGACTTTTATGACGCCGGAGAAATTTAGCCAGCAGGCTAAGCCAGCTGGTGTTATTTTGCATTCATTAGGTGATGGACAAAATAAAGAAGTTTCTTCAGAGCAGTGGGCTGCGATTGCCCAGTCGGGTCCAAGACGGAGCGTAGAATACTATCGGTTTGCCGGAGATGGACGGACTTATATTAGAGCTACTGACCAAGAAGGCAATGCTTCTCCGGAACACACTTTTATCTCTACCGATGGCAATATTTTAGAGATGAGCGGAGAAGAATTTAACAAATCGGTTCAGAAAACTGAGATAGTTGATGTGTATAATATTTTAGGAGAAGGTGAATTTATTTTTGCCGGCCCGTCTCAGCGTTCTCCATTAAAAATGATTACTCTCCCCGGATATGAGATTAACGGGACTAAATTTTGGACAGAAAATACCGCTGATCCGCTTATTTCTTTAAAGTCTGCCACTGGCGATGTGCATTATGCTTCAGTCAGCCAGATAAGAGCGCAAGGCGGGACAGCAAGAAGTGAATCCACCGGAGAATTTGAATTGGATGCAGATACTACTACGGTGTATTCGGTAGCACAAGATACCCGTAAGATAATGGATGTAGTAAATGAGAAAGGTGTTGTTGTTGGTAAGAAAGAAACCGGTATAATTGTTTTATCTTCCAAAGAAAGAAAAGAAGTAGAGCTTGCTCCGGAGGATTTCCGCGTGCGCACACGCGAAATTACCAGGACTGTTTATGGATTAAATATAGCTGGGTTTGATTACTCCGGAGAAACCAGGAGAATGCCTTCTCTGGGCGAGGATCCAATCAGCAAAGGAAGAATTAATTTCAGCATGCGTGATGTGTTGGGCAGGTTTATTCCTGCTACCTTGGAAAATATAGGGGATAATTTATTCCTGTCAACGGTTAATGCCACATTGTTCCCGGTTAATTTAAGGACGCCGATTAACGGAATGAATGGTTTGCAGGCAAGATTTAATGAGCAGGATCGTTTTATTGAATATATGAAAATGCGGGCAAAGGGTTACAGCCCGTTACAAGCTAATAGGGCATTAATGCTTGAATCATTGAGCCAGCAGGCAAATTCAAGGCTGGCTTCATCTGTTTCTGCTGTTTTTACAAATCCAATATTGCCTCGCTCTTCCCGCACCTACGCAAGTTTTAAGCCTACAAGCGAGTTAGTAAAAGAGGAAACGCAAAGAAGAAAGGCCTTAAGAGAGCAGGCAGAAAGATTTATTGATACTGCGAAGAGATATAAGCCTGATACAGCTGAGCAAATAGTTGGCTTAGAAGTAAAGAAAACTGAAATTGCAGAGCAAGTGAATAAAAAAGAGAAAAAGAAAAAAGAGCTGGAAGCAGATCCGATTTACGCAGCATATCAAGATTTGCAGAAGGCAAAAGAGCAAGGTTTAAATCCGGATGTTAATACAATTTCGCTTGTGGTTGCCACAAATGCTCAGTTTGGTGTTTTTGCTGGGGAAGAAGAGCAAGTAGAAAATATTAATAAGCTTGCTGGACAATCTATGAATCGTGATGCGCTTGGTGCAGAAGAAATCAGTGTTTTTGAAGGTAAGGTTAAGGATTTTGTTAGTATCCAGGAGACACGCATTAATGGATTGAGAGATGAAATGGATGCAATAAAAGCGCCTTTACCAGAAATAAATAGACAACTTCAAGATTTATCAATTCCGCGCCAGGAAATATTCCAGTGGGTGGTTGCGGCACAAGGGTTAACACCTGTGTATAGCGCTAAGTTACCTGATTCTGCTCCTGTTACTACTGCAGAAATTACTCAAGGTTGGGCGCTTAGAGATAAGTCGGTTTATTTCTTTAGCAAGAAAGGCGGAGAAGGTGAAGATAATTGGATGCAGCAAGCTCTGCCTGTGGCAAGGCAGATGGCAGAGGCAAGGCAAATGGAATATTCCGTGTATGATTCAAGCCTTGGCCATGGGCAAATCGGCGGTATTTATCATTACCAGCGCAGAGATGAGGCCGCAGGTATGGACGCATCCCTAAATACTAATGAAGCATTATTTATGCGGCATTTTAGCGCCAGCAGTTCAACAATGCTTAAGCCGCAGGAAAGAGGTATTTTGGGTAAATATTTATCTTTACCTAATATTGGCGACGGAGTAGTAAACAGCACTTATTCTTTGTCAGTTGCCGGCGGATTGCCTCTGGATCAGTTGACCTATGGGCGTTCTGTTATCGCCCAGCCGGTAATGCAGGCGTTGACACAAGATATGCTTAAGGCTCAAAAGAGTGACCTTGTTACTCAGGATCAGTTTATGCAAGAGCAGTTTGATAAATTTGTAAAACGTATGCAATTGCCTGATGCTCAGGATGAAAAAGCAGTGCAGGA
Organism: Candidatus Omnitrophota bacterium; assembly: GCA_016208765.1. GTDB lineage: Bacteria > Omnitrophota > Gorgyraeia > Gygaellales > Profunditerraquicolaceae > JACROS01. The sequence goes on along the minus strand of JACQXK010000038.1, from coordinate 44,756 downwards.
ATTTAATGCCGAAAAAGAAAAATTATTGGCTTTGTCACTTGAAGATAAAAAAGAAATTATCCGCAAATTTTCTTCTGCGCGGCCGGTATTTTTCTCGCCGGTTACCAGCCTTTTATCGCGCACCAGAGTTGATTTATGGGGCAGGGCAAGAAGCACAGAATATTTCGGGCAGGATTTTGTTAGTGAGGATGGCCAGGATTTTGCCAATGGTAATTGGAATTTGGTGCAATTGCCCAAGACAACCGAATATTATTACGGCCCGTTTGGTTCTGCATTGACCAGGACAACGGATTACACCGCGATTACTCCTCCGGAGTATGTGCAAGAGCAAAGCGTAGTTGGCAAGCAAGATCAAGCAGCTGCTCCTCAAGGGCAGAGCCCTGTTCCTGTTGAGGCTCGGGTAGTTATTCGTTTTCCAAAACTGCCTACAGCGACGGAACAGCTGTTTAGCAGGGATGATCCGGTGCAAAGGGCCGCTAAAGCTGTGGCCACAAAAAGGCTTATAGCTGCAGTTGAAAACAAAGATGTGGAAGTGGTGAAAGTTTCTTACCGGGATGCAGAGAAATTGTTTGCTGATAATCCGGATTTGGTGAAAGAACTTGATGGCATTGTGAGGCGTTGGTATAAAAAACAAGGAAGGGTTGGACGCGGGTTTAAGAGCGACAAGCCAACTTCGCATAATACAATGCTTTTGTGGTATATTGCCAATAATCATGATGCTTGGAATGAAATGTCTGCTAAAGACAAAGAAAGATTTACCGTTAAATTTGTTGGCTGGGCAACTGTCTTAGAAGATTGGAATATGCAATCCAATTCAGATTATCCGAGCAATAATATGAAAAGAGATGCTGCAACAACTGCGGTTATCCAGGATTATGATCCAGACAAAGCTCCTCGCCACCATGTTGCTAACATGCTTGCTGCCAGCGTGATATGGTTGCCGCGCAGCCTTGAGGTAATGATGAGGGATCCGGAGCCTAAGAAGCCGGAAGTTGTTCCTACAGTTGAAATACAGCCATCTGGCTACGCTCCAGTTTCCGTCGGGGCAAATACAGACTACAATTATAACTTCTATTCTATCGGCCAAGGGCACAGCCCTTATGGAAATCCGTCTTACTCATGGCGCCTTTCTGAAACCCGCTCAGGCCCGGCACTGCAGCCTTATATGTATTTAAACACAGGCAGAGAAGCAGCATTTTTAAGAGACAAGGGGAAGCGTATGTTTGAAGAGGCATTGAATGCGGCTTACGCCGGTGGCAATAAACCTCAATTTGATTCAGCAATTCCAAGCAGCTTAACCGACCAGATATGGCAAATTGCGCAGAGTGTTGTATTTGACTTTAAACAGTTTGAGGCTATCCAAGGTGATGATGCCCAAGAGCAGAAAGATCTGCCGCTTACAAAGCGCGTTGTGTTTGACAGGTTCAATGCTGAAAGAGCCAAGGCAGATAAGCATACCTCGGGAGAATTATTTGAGAGGACTGAATATGTGAAACAGATAGGGCAGCTTAGCGCTCCGGCAAATGTGGTTTGGCAGTCGGGTGTTTATAAGTATACCCGTTTTAATACCGAAGAAAATGCGCCGTTATTGCAATGGGGCGTTACTTCCGGTTATCGGGCAGAAAATAATCTGCAGTTGGCGCCGGCATTTACCCTGCCCCGTAACGGAGCGTACAATAGAGATTCTATTGAGGCAAATATTCGCACAGCATATAATATTTATACTCAAGACATAAATTATCTGAGGGATAAGAAAAGCAGTGTTGAAGAGTTAGTTCTACAAGAAGAAAATATTAATAAAGGTTTGGAAGCGATGAGTGATGATAGCCAGCAGAAAAAAGAAGCTGAAAAGAAATTAAAGGAAGTGCAGGAAGAAATAAAGAAACTTAGTGAAGAATTGGGCCGCTGGCAGGATCCCGCACAATCTATTATCAGCTTGGAAGAGGCACGAGATGGATTACTTAAGATCCAACTGGTGGATATGGGCAATGGTATTACTTTGGTGCAGGATAATCCTGAGGATCTTACTCTTGGAGCTGCCTATGAAGGCCGTGCTTCAATTATGCTGCCTCCGGCATGGAATGCTAACGGTATGCCGCAGGCTTTTGTTAAGCCTTTAATGGGAGATGACACTGTTGGTTATAGGTGGGATTATATTAAAGCAAAGCCATCCAATGATCCTGATTTAAGCAGCTCAACTGAAACAAATAAGTCTGTTACTTTCTCAACTTCAGGAGAAACCCGTGAAGAATTTTAAAGGTTTCAGTTTGGACATTATTAAATGCCTGTAAAATGTCCAAAGTGAAATAAAGTCCAATATAATTGTCCAATCTGAGCTTATTGGATCCTTCACTCGCGTGGCTCGTTCAGGATGACGTCATGCTCGTCATTCCCGCGAAAGCGGGAATCCAGCTATTGGAACGCCTGGATGCCCGCCTGCCTAGCGGCAAGGCCGCTGGAGTCCGCGGGCATGACAATAGAGAAGTATTGGACACCTCTCTACGAAAATCGTAGGGGAGGTTTGTCATTCCCGCGAAAGCGGGAATCCAACCGTTTAAATGCCTGGATGCCCGTGTCCGCGGGAATGACAACAAAGAGGAAACAAAAATTAATCAGCAACTAAACCCTTTGCAAATAGGGCGGTAACCGCAGAAAAGAGTAGAAAGAAAACACTTTCAAAAAGTACTAAAAATATACTTGACACACTTGTAAGCATCATATATACTTAATATGCAATTAGAGGTTGGAACGAGAAGGGCAAACCCTCCCGCAAAAAAAGCGGGATCCCGTTAGAAAGATTATTGAACGGGACGAGTAATCGGGGGGCGCAAAGCCACGGGTCCTAAAAGATAAATTGAGTATTATCAAAGGATGGCCGGGTTGCCGAACCGAGACAAGGTTTTGACAATCCGGTTTTTTATTTAATTGCTTATTAAACAGTTTCACAAACAGATTTTAATTCTCTTTAATTAAATTATGACGAGCGCGAAGATAAACGCGATGATTAAAGAAATTTGGGGTAAGGGGAGGCGCATGCTCTCAATTATTTTTTATATAGTATTGCGCAGGCCTGTCCCACAAACTGTAATCTCATCTGAACAATCTACAAATCCTACAATCCAAACCGAACAAACACCATTTCATTCAAATTTCAAAGGCTGGATCAGAGTTGTTGCTTTTATCCTGGTAGCGGTTTTTCTACCGGAGCAGGTTGCCCACGCCATTGAATATGATTGGCGTGTACTCTGGAACAAACCTTATGCTCCTTCAGTTAATATGGGCCCTGCCTCAATTGTCAGGAATCCTCAAGATTTGAATGTCCCCACAGCAGTTAAAAATGTCCTTATTGACCTTTCAGGTAAGCCGGTTACAAGCATTAAGATTTCTCCCACACAGAGTATTGAATTAGCCAAGCCATTAAAATTATCTAAGGGCCGCATTGAAGAAATTTACAATTGGTTAATTGGCAAGCCTTGCGGCGCAAAGGCATTATTTGATTATTTAGTTTACAAAGGAATAAGCGCTCAGGAGCAGGATGTGGCGGTTATGGCTTTAACCTTTGATATTTTAAATGACATTGTTAAGCCTGAAGGAAATCCAACTGAAATTAAGAATTCTTTATTTGCCCTTTCAAAATCAGCAGAATTTTTTGGGGACAAGCTTTATCCGGTTAAGTTAGATTTTAGTTCAACCAATTCGGCTAATGCAGCAAATGCAGCGCCATTCATTGCGCATTTTAAAAAAGACCATTTCGTTTTAGTAACCCGGATTACCCCGGATAAGATCTATTATAGTGACGAGCATAAAGAAGAATTTCTGCCGACCGAAAAATTCGCAGAAAAATTTAGCGGCTATGCTTTAATTGCCCAGCCGCAAGGCACGGATATAATTTTATCTGAAAAAGAGGCTAAGGAAATAAGAGGGGCCGGAGATTGGCTGCGTGAGAGAGATGAGATATTCAGCAATTCTTATCAAGGTTATAGCAGTCCGGCGACAAATAATTATAATTCAGGTTTTGTTGCCTACGATGCCAGGTCTAACAATGCAAATGTCAATATTACCCGCCAAGTCAGCTCGCCAATGTCTATGAGCGTTACTTTTTATGATCCTAATCAGAGGCCGGCAAACACCGTGCGCAGCACCTATGGTTTTGCGCAGGCTTCTACAAATCCGGCAAAGACCGCTGAGTGGAGGGCGACTTACGGATTTATTAGCGATACCACCGCTGCTGCAAAGCCTGTGGCTATTCAGGAGCGTTTTGACAGCAACAGTAGATTAGTGGAAGCGCGTTTTAATAATAAGACTATTGTTCCGGCGGCAAAAGGGCAGACTGGACAGTTTTTTGCCACTCCTATGGAAGGTAAATTTGAAGGTTTTGAAACAAAGGCTAATGGGCAAGTGGCGCATGCTGAGAGCGCTTTCCGCAGCAGGTCTGCCAAGGATACTGGTTACGTATGGATCAGCAAGCAGAGAAGTGAACTGGATTTTAGGGTGAGTTTAAATGAGCAGTCTTTTGATAAGGGTAGAGATGGGAAGATGTCGGTAATTGTTCCATTGTGGACTATGGCTAATGCGGTAATGAATCCGTCTGGAGTAAATGCGTTAGATAGAGATAGCGCTCCGCGTGATGTGCCTGTAACTGCGCCGACGCGTGTAAGGCTTTCAGAATATGATGGATTTTCTGTGGAGAGTGGGTTGGTTAAAGTTTCGGGAGTACTTGATGAATATGGTAGAGACACGGGCTTTACTCTTTATTGTAATCGTGCTGGTTGGAATCCGGGATTCAATCAAATTGGTTTTAAGCCAGGACAAAGAGTAGAAATTTTACCTGAGATTATATTTTATTCGCCCGAAGGAAATTCCGTGCCGGAATATAAAAGGGTGGTAAACTTTCTTCCTGAGCCGATTAGGGACGGAGGCACTTTGCCATGGCAGGTGATGGGTTTAAATATGGAAAATAGCGGGGGCCGGACGGATTTGCGTTTTAATGGCCAAGGCGCGCAGACTATTGCCGACAGAACTTATTGGCAGTCTTTTTATTCGCCGTTATCTGGTGCAAAATGGGATATTGGACATAATGAGTTTGGCTTGCCGAATAAGGTAGCTTTAGATAAAGCGCTAAGCGGCGCTGGAGTTGCTTATTCCGGAGTCGCCGACAAAAAAGATTGGGATACTGTTGGAAGAGTTATTGGTTATTACGCTGATAAAAATGGCTATGTGGATGCAGTGGGAATTAACGCCGGAACACTGCCGACGATAACTCCTAAGCCTGCTACAGGAAGCGAATCAAGCACGGCTTATGGCGTGCAGTCTGTTTTTAATAATCATACTCTTGACCGCTACACTATGCGGGCAACTGGGAATATTATTTTGGGCCTTACCGGCCAAGGTGCAAATTTAAATCCGTATTTTTCTAATTCGCGTATTTTAGGAGAAAAATTTAATTGGAATGGCGCTGAGTATACAGTTAAAGGCGCGAATCCTGCAGTTATCGTTGGTAAAGATAAAGTAACTCCTGCTGCCGGTTGTTCTGCAAGTGCAATGGTATTTGCGGATTTGGTCTCGGCAAATGACGGTACTCAGAGGTTAACCGAGCTTGCTGTTGGAACTCCGTATTCTTATCAAGGTAGTGAGTGGAAAAGAAACGGTGTTGCCAAGCAGAACCAGAAGGCTACCGTTACTTTTTATAAATATGGGCAGACAGGTGTTAAGAAAGAAGTTGAAGTCGGAGATTTAGTTACCGAGCAGGGCAAAGATTATCTTCGTTTTAAAGAAGTGCGCTATGGAGCTATGGTTATTCCTGAAGAAATTAAATTTGATGAAAAAGACAGCGCGCAGAATAAGCAAGCCGACATTAAAACTTTACCTATTACATCTTGGTCCACCAAAGAAATTAATCCAAAGAGCGATACAGAAAGATATCATTCAAAGGGCGCTTCTGGCGGCTTGCAGCGTGCAGCAATCTTTGAAGTTAATTCTGCTAACCTCGGCACCAACATCAACTTCTCGCCGATGTTTGAGAATACGAGGCATGCAATTGGAAGTGATATTAGAGAGTTTGTTTCCGGAGAACAAGGTAGGACAGGAACAATTATTGCCGCCGCGCGTAAAGACGGCGGTTCTTTAAAGGGGCAGACATTTACGTTAAATGAAAATGGATTTGTTAAAGATAGAGGATTCCAGTCAGGGTGGAGAGGAATTAATGCGTCGGGAAATTATTATGTGGATTTGACTGATAGAAATAATGTGGCATTAAGGCATGTAACACTTAAAGGTGTAAGTTTCTGGGTAGAGGATGGTGGTAAGAAATGGCTTGATTTTAAAGTAAGAAGTTTAACTATGCCTGGTGGTTCGGTGCAGGATTTGGTGGCTGGAGTTAATGCCGCAGGGAAACCATATTTGCAATTTGGCGGAGATAATGAATTGGTTTTGGCACAGACACCTCAGCCGGAACTCAGGAAAGACGAATCAGGTAATGATAATAATAAGGTAAGTTATAGCCATAGGGAGCTAACATTATCCAAACGTTCTGGCGTTCTTCGATCTTCTGGTGTGCAGATAGCAGACATTTCTGTGTCTCAGCTTAATTCTGCCTCTATGAATTTGTCTGGAGATTTCAGAAATTCAACTTTGCATTCAACTTTTTCTGGGGATGCATCTTTGACAGTTCAGCTGAGCAGAAATAATGATTCTTTGGCAAAAGGTGGCTTAGCTTTTGTGAGGGCAGGAGATAAAGCTGTTTTTAATGCAGATGGTACCCTTGAAACCAAGCTTGGCGGTTACTGGCAGCCATTAGATGGTAAGATTAAAGGAATAGATACATCAGCCAGATTCATGACTGAACCTGGTAAATGGAGAGCGGTTACTGGAGTTGAAGGAGATGGCACTAAGCAGGTAAGCGTGACCTTAGCTAATGGAAAACAGGCCTGGTTTGGCGAAAGATCTCAGGGCCAGGAAACCAACGCTTCTCCTCAAGATAAAGAGAGTTCTGCTACTGCTACAGCCCGCCATGCGCAGACAATGCATTTAGGTGTTGATGGTAATCTATCCGGTGTATCTTCAAACTATATCGCAGGATTAAGCTATAACTTTGGTGGTTCTATCAGCCAAGATTTAAGGAATTATACAGTAGTTAATCAAGGGTATAAAGGAGATAAAAATCTTGTTAGACAATTTAGAGATAAAGATGCTGTTTCTTATGCTGCTGCCGACGGCGGTCTAACCTTTACTGGAACAAAAGGAGAACAAGTATCTTTTGATGCAAAGGGGCAGATAAAAGGCGGACATGCAGGTTACTGGCAGCCATTAGATGGTAAGAAATACACAGCATTATTTACTGATGTTTATGAGAAAAGAGCTTTAGGTGAATTTGCCAAGAGAGTAAGTTGGGATGCAGCAGGTAATATTAAAGGAATAGATACATCAGCCAGATTCATGACTGAACCTGGTAAATGGAGAGCGGTTACTGGAGTTGAAGGAGATGGCACTAAGCAGGTAAGCGTGACCTTAGCTAATGGAAAACAGGCTCTTTATGCTCAAACAACTGGTGGTCAGCAGGAAACTGGTGTGGGTGAAGACAAAGTAGAAAAGCCTGTTGCAGCAAACAGGGGGTTGAATACTTTAAGTTTAGGTGTTGATGGCAAGGTCTCTGGAGCCTCCTCTAATTTCTTAACTCGTCTTAATTATAATTTTAGCGGATCAATATCTCAAGACTTAAGAAATTATGAAATTGTTAGTAATGGCTTTAAGGGTAATTTGAAATATCAGGCAATTCTTGATAAAGATGGCAAGGTAGTTGGAAGTAATGATTTAGTTTTTGATGGTTCTAGTAAAGTTTCCTTTGATTCCAATGGTCAAATATCAAGTGGAGCGATTAGCCAAGGTGGAGCAGTTTTTAAAGTTAGAGACGGCCAATTAGTCATGCCTGAATTTGAGCAGGGGGCTTTTGATCCGTTAGCTGCTTTAGGTGCTTTAGGAAAGGAACAGAATCTTGATCAGTGGCTAAGGAATTTTATAAAGGCAAATAGAGGGAGGCCGATCCCTAAAGAAGAAGGCGCTGATAGATTAGTTATGTTGACGTTGAAATGGTTGGATACGAATGGCGCTAAAGCAAGCTGGCAAGATCTTGATGGTGTTCTAAGAGGTTTAAAGAAAACAGAAGAAGACAAGGTCGCTTTTATAAAAGCATTTATTTTGCTTAACACTGCTTTAACAAAAGAGCTCAAAGATCCAAGTACTGGAAAAGTCAATTGTGTTGCTGCAACTACTCTTTTTTATCAATTGGCTGAGTTAACCGGGCTTAAAGGCAGGGTTACCTCGGGGATTATAGATGGCCTGGAAGAGCCGCATGTGGCGGGATTGTTTAGAAATAAAGACGGTAAATTGATACCAGTGGATTTAACTCATAGAGAAACTACAGTAGATAGTAAGGGTAGAATTGTTGATGTGCGAGAATTAATCACGAGGCCTGAAGCGTACGACGGGCTTCCGGGTAACAAGGGTACTGTGAGAATTGTGGTATATAAAGATGGAAAATTATTGCATTTGACTACCTCTGAGTTTAACGCGGCTAATGGAAAAAGCTTATCTGGATTTCATGTAATGCAGATGTATTACACAGAAATGGCAAAACGCACAGTTGATCCGGTTACAAGAAGTGCTTACCTTGCTAAAGCAGAGCAATTTGGCCCAACCAATATATTCCCAGATCTTGCCTGTATGTTAGTCTCGCGTTATCTTGCTGCCGGCGGAGTGGATAACAAAGCTAGGGCAATACAGTATGCCAATATAGCAAATAAATTTAATATTCAATTAGGCGCAGGGTTAACCAGCATAATGAATATTGTAGTTAAAGCCCAAGCTGCTGGAGATTTAGATAAGGTGATCGTAACTCAGGATGGTAATCAATTAAGCATTTCTTATCAAGAGGGCAAGACAAGAAAGAAAACAGAGGTTGGCGCTCCGCTTTTGACCGATTATATGCCTTACGGCTTGGAAGTGCTTCCGGGCACTGGTTTAAGGCAGGTAAAAACTCCGCAAGGCGAAATGGCTTATATGTTTAATGGCGCGCGGGTATATGTAAAAGGAGAGACAGAAATTGACGGCGTTAGGTATCTTTGTTTATCTGGCGCGCAATATTCAAATAAGTTGTTTTATGTTAGCCTGGCAAATGCGAGTGGCACTCAGTTGTCAGAAGATGTTGCTTTTGCTTCCGGAGAAAAAGGGCGATGGGTTCGTAGTCTTAATAGAGGTGTATTTGAGCAGTATATTCAGATAGGCGATACTCGTTATACTCTGCAGCCGTGGCTTCAGCAGCTTGGTTTTGCCTATGATTGTTATCGTTCTGCCGACGGAAAAATGAAATGGCTTGAAAGAAAGACAAGAAAAGAAGCTAATAGCGGCACGCTTTTGGCGTCTACTGAGGCATTAAGTGTACAGACGCGGGGAAAAGTTCTGCGTGAAATGTTATCTAATAATCCAAGGGCAGCAGAGAATATGGTAGCTTTGTTTAATACTACTGATTCCTGGCGTGGCCAAATGGCTTTTTGGAGGAGTGATTCTGAGAGAAGCCGCAAGTTATTGGTGATAAACCCACAAACCGGGATAATGGAATATATAAGTTTTAGTGATATTGATGTAAGCTCAGGTGAAGTTAGGGTATTCAATAATTATGCTTTAAGGACATCCTATGCGCAGGCGCAGCGGGTATTTATGGGAGCATTTGCTGAAAGGGCATTAAAACACGGTTATATACCGATCGCGGTAGTGGATGATGCGGTAACAACAAGATCTGCGGCAATATACGGTGGAGCAGCAGCAGCTTATGTCGCTGGGACAGTTTTGTCTGCAACTGGCGTAGGCGCTCCTACAGGTGTATCTTTAATTATGATTGCCGGAGCCGCAGCATATTCTATTGCCGGAGCGGAAATATTAAAATACGGGCTTACTGGTGAAACGTTAACTTGGTCTGAAAGAGTTACTGCTGGTGTTTTGGGTGCTGCTCCGGCTGCTTTAGGAAAAGCAGCTCAATTTGCCAGAGCATCTGCTTCGGTTGTTAGTGGCGCTGGTGTTGGAGCTGGGGCAATGGATTTTACTGAGGCAGCGGTAAATGTTGTTCAGGCAAGTCGTCTTGCAAGAGTGGCAGGAGTTGCCACACAAATTATTGCTGCATCTGGCAGGACGCTAGAAAGTGGAGCAACTTTTGCGTATGCTTCATACGCCCTTGGTAATGCCGGAAGTATTGCCAGCTCCGGTAGACCGCTGACTTTTGGTGAGGGAGCTGTATCTTTAGCTTCGGGATATATTCCGTCTGCGGTTGGGCAATTAAGAGGAGTTGGGGCTTTAGGCAAGGGAATGAGCTATCTTATTGGAGCGCAGAAAGCAAGCCGCGCTGCACATATTGGTTATTCTTTAGGTTGGGCAGGTGCGGGCGGGTTGATTAATAGCGCTGTTAATGGCTGGAGTGGAAGAAACTTTCTTGAGGGCGCTGCTGTTGGCTTCGTTGCGCGCAATATTGCGTATTTATCTTATGTGTCTTCAGCAAGACTTTTTGGTTTAGGTTTGAATGAGGCGGAAAAAAGTGCGACATTCCAATGGATTTGGAAAACGCCTCTAAGAGGTAATTTAATTTATAGTGCTGGTTGGTCTGCTGCCGGCGCTGGGATTTACCCGTTTTTCACAAAAGAAGGCCACACTTGGTCTAACGCGCTTAAAGGCGCAGGGTTAGGTTTAGTTGCGCGCTGGGGCGGAGTGGCATTGCTTAAGCCATCTTTTGCCACAGGGAACATTTTCTTAAAAGTAAGTGAAAAAACTAATGAGATTTCTAAGCTTCGTTTGTTTGGCAATGGTGCGGTGCGTCTTCTTACTCATCCTCTAACTGTTTCTACTGCTCTTGCAAAATATGATCTTGCCGGCGTAAAATATGATTTGGATGCAAACGGCAGGGTAGTTGCTGAGTCTGTTAAGGGCGGGAATTTGGATTTCTTGGGACCAGTATTAAGGGGTGTATTAGTTAATTCTGGTAGAAATTTTATAGGCGTATTTTCCGGGCAACGTAGTTACAGCAAAACTAATGCAGTAATTGACCAATTGAAAATGCAAGAAAGAAAGCAGGTAACTGATTATTTAAGAGATGTGCAGCAGAATAGCAGTTTTGGCTGGATGCGCGCGGCTGTAGGCGCTTATCTTTATTCTTTTGCAGATACTTTTGCGCAGGCAGCAAGCGGAAGTTATTCTATTTCTGCAGCAGCACATCCTTTGGATACTTTACATGGTTTAATTTCTTTTGCGGACCATGCAAAACAGATGTTGATTGACCAAACAGGCGAAGTGCCTACTGCAACTGGTGCAGAGTGGGGTATGTTCTTGGGTGGTTTAATAGGGGCTACTAAGGGATATAAAACAATGGCTACTAGAATAAGCGAATCGGAGTATTTTAATATTCCAAAGGGACTATTAAAAGGCCAGACATATAAACTTATTGGTACCGATACCGGCCTAAGAATAACAAACTATAAGTTTACGCAGCGGTTAGGAGCTGTTTTTGTAAAGACTCATAGTGATGCAGCAAATTTAGTAGTCTGGAATACGGTATTTTCTACTTTTGTAGGTAATGCTATGAGCGGCGGGCAGTTTAGCCTGGAGGATGTTTCCCGTCAGGTAACTGCTATGGCTTATAGTATGGATACTGTAGCTAAAGGTGCTTTTGGGTTGAGCGCGGTATTTAATTCTTTAGGTTTAGTTTCCGGGGAATTAGGAAAAACCAGGGCAGGTAAATTCTGGAATAGTTTAGGGGAAAAGGAAGCGAAATATAACAGCAGAAGAGGCTGGGCTATTGGTACTTCAGTTGGGATGATTGTCGGAGGATATGGTTTATATAGATGGGGAATGAGTAATAGTCCTAAAGATAAGCCCTCAGAGTCATGGAATTATGTGGCAGACGCCGGATTAGTGCTTGCTGGTATCGGTGGATTATTAATGATGAAAAGTTTGTCTGGTGTGTTGAGCTCAAGAGCTTTTGTTGCTAGGAAGGAACGTCTTCCTGGTACCACTGAATCTGCTTTAGAGAGGTCGTTGTTGGGGAGGACTGAAGCAAAATATTTTGGTACTGTGGCTAATGGATTAGAAGGATGGAAGGCTTTAGGTCACAGTGTAGCATATTATGCTCCTTATATATCTCTTGGTGTAGCAAGTGGAATTTATGCGAATTATAAACTTACAGGAGAATTGTTTGGCGATGGTTGGAAAACAGATGTTATTGCTGGTGCAGCATTTGGAGTTGGTTTGCGCAATGTATTCCCAATATTAAGATTAGCTGGCCAAGCAGGATTATTAGCTGGCAATTTAGCTTCTGGTGCTGCGCTATTTTATGGAACAAAGAAAATGGTTGATGGCAAGCTTGAGGAATGGGCTTGGAAGCTTGATCCACAGAAAAGAAAACCTGACTTTGCTGAGGCAACCCGGCCGTATCTTTTTGAAGAGCAGAAAGTTTTTATGATTGAGGAAGATGAATATGGCCAGAAAAAGTTAGATACAACAAAAGAGAAAGTATTGGTAGAAAGAGATGGTAAGAAATTAGAAGTTTACCCATATAAATATAAAGAAGCTGGTAAGTTGAATCATTGGCGCTACGCTTTATTTTTAGGCGCTAATATGCTGGGTGCAACTAAAATTGGCCTTATTGCGCGCGAAACTTATATTAAAGGCCCGTTAGAGCCTCAGATAGGTTTTGGACGCGGCGCAGCAAAAGGTATTAGAGAAAATGTAATTAATGGCGGGGAAAAAATGTGGGATTGGGTATTTAGTTCGAGGAGAAAAGGCGGCGTTCCTCCGGGAGAAGGACATGCCAGTAGCGCGGTAGGAGGAGTTAATGCCGGAGCCACAACTTTCTGGAAATCTGTTAGTAGCCCGCAATTTGTTATTCCTGTTGCTACAGCATTGACTGGTTTAGCGACATACGGCTTCTCTGGTACAAAATATGGGGAAAATATTGGCAAGGCAATGATGATTTTGCCGGCTCTTTATTTTGTTTCTAAGGTTGGTAAATTTAAATTAAGTGATATACATTTATTTGGTGTAGAGCATCCGATAATTTCTTCTACCCTTATGATTGGCGCAGGTTATGGATTAGAGCATTGGGGGGCTGTAGAGGGTACATTCGGTTTAAAAGGTGCAACAATTGGTGAAAATGGAGCGGATTTAGGATTAATTGTTGGGCGAATTGGTACTGGTATGAAATGGCTAGGAACAGTTAATTTGGTTGCATCTGTAGCTTCCCGTATACCGGGATTAAGGGATTCATTTCTTGATAAAACTTCGCGGCAAGTGGCCGGACTTAGTTTAGCAGGAACTAAAGGTATAGCTTGGGATTTTGCTTTAAGAGGAACGATGATTAATTTGTTTACTGTAATTGCTCCGTTACAAGGAGTAGTGGAGTCTTTATCAGCTTTTACTAAAACATACATTTCTCCTGCAGCATATGGAGATTGGGAAAAATCGCTGTTGAATTTTACTTACGGAGCTTTCTGGATTACGCCTGAAGAATCAAAACAGGGCAAAGGCCCGGCAAGCAGAGATAAATATGCAGTTTTGTTGGGTGCGTTTGATAAAGCAGGGAGTTTCGAAAGCAAGCTAAGGGTTGCTGGTAGGATTGCTGAGAGAGCATATTTTGCCGGGTTATTTGGTTCTTACGCAGAGGGTGACAATATTCAAGATAATAAGAAGAAGATTGGTGATATAAAAGTAGATTCATTTGACCAGGCACCAAAGACACTAAGCGGTTTCTTTAAGAAGGTAGATAGAACTAATTTAATTTTCTCGGCAACTTTAGCGGGGTTACAGCCTTTTGCAGAATCAGCTTTTGGGGCGATTAAGTGGCGCAACTTCGGATATAAATTTCAGGCAATAGGTAAAGGAGTAGAAGAAACTTTGGGTGCCGGGATGTTGTTAAAATCTTCTCCAAGAGAAAGCTCTTTGGGAGCAGGAAAGATTATTGGGCAGCGGCTTTATAGCATGGTGGTAACTGGAACTGTTGAAGAGACAGTAACTGAACAGTTTATTCAGGCGGCTTTAAATTTCTTGCCATTTGGGGCATTTTTATCCCCATCTAAAGCATCGCAATTAAGCGAAATTTTGCAGGAAATACTTTCGCCTAATGGAATGGCAGGCAGGGTGAATGTGTTTAGCAGGGGACAAGCGATTGATTATTTAAAGAAGAAAATATACAACGCTGAAAATGCAAAAAATGTTCTAAACAAGAGGTTGACAGAAGGTTCTAATGCTAGGGGATCGGAAAATCGGTTACGAAATGGGAGACCTATTGCATTAACTACAGAAATGGTTCAAACAAGACAAGCAGCATTAAATGATATGATAACTCAGTATCGAGCAGCTTTAAATAATGTCCGCGGTTTAGCACTTTTTACCTCTACTCCAGAAGAAGTTTCAGCGGCAATGCGTCCATCTCTTCAGAGAAAAGCAGAGATTCTGATAGCAAGAGGTCAGGCGGCAGTTGATGAAAGATGGGGGGTTGGAATGTGGCAGGCAGCAATGAGGGGTAAAAGAGGCAGGGTAAACTTGATGCCGGCAAATAGTATCAGAAATGAAGAAACTAATGCGGTTACCCCGGCACAGGTGGATAAGGAAACTGGCGATTTTAGACTTGATGCTGCAATGAATTTTAATTATAAGGTTTCCTCAGGAGGAAGACTTTCTGTTACGACTAATGTTGTAGGCGAGTATAACGTTGGCGGAGGAGCTCATGAGTTGCATCACAGTGTAATTGATTATGTGCAGCACGATACGAGGCGTATAATAGATAATAATACCAGATTACAATACGAAGGCTTTTTAAACCAATTTCAGAATAGATTGGGGTTAGATAATGAAGAATTTCAACGTGTAGATTTAGGTATTACAGAGTGGGGTTTAAATGAAGCTTTGGTTCAATATTATAGCATGGTTGATTTATTGCACTTTTTAGATCAAGATAAAAATTTGCACTTAGCTAAATTCTGCCCGGGAAGCTATAATATTCAGGATTTAATCCAGCGAACCATTAATCAGGGAGGGAATTCATTATTAAGCTTATCTGAAAGAATGCTTGAAATGGAAAATACTGGTGAAGCAATGGATTATATTATTGATTTTGTGCAGTGTACCAATGGAAATAAGATTAAGTTTGTTACGCCAACAGCTCAAACTAATGGCCAGCAGCCAGAGGAAGATGATGATACAAGTTCTCCTATTATTATGAATTTAAAACGCAAGCCAGTTTATGGCCTTCCTCCGGAAGTAGAGAGTGCTAAAGATAAAAAGATTATCGCTTCCTCATCTGTATTAGCGGCGCTTTCTGATTCAAAAGAAAATGCGTCTTCCGATGTGCCTTTATCAGCCACCGACAAAGTGGGAATTCCTGAAGCACAAAAGGTAGTTAGCGCAGCAATAGAAGCTTCCCGCGGACGCAGCCCGCCGGAACAAGCAATTACTGTTCCAGTAGTAACCCCTGTGGTAATCCCATCAGTAACTCCTGCAAGCGCACAAAGAGCAACTTTTTCATCTGTTGGAAGAATGAAGTCTTATCTGGCAAAGTTATTTATTCCTTTGGCATTAGCAGTAATAATTTTTGGTGGAGTAAAATTAAGTCCTGTTACCGGAACATTGGCAAATAATGTTTCTGGTGCTACTCCAAAAGCAGTAAGCAGGGTTGTGCAGGTGAGCAGACCTTCAAACTTTATTTTAAATGACGAAAATCAGCAGATAGAAAGAGTTGTTAAGGCCAGCCCGGCAGTTGTTAAAGCAACCCAATTTACCAAGCAAAAAGACAATGCTCCTTTGGTGCCATTAATAAGATCTCTGCAAGAGGTTAAAGATTCAAGCTTAATTAATTTGTTAAAACGCGCAGCATTCTTTGTTCAGCCTCCAGAAAATAATCAGGCCGTAGATAAGAAAATTATCGTTTCCTCAGCTGTATTAACAGCACTTACTGGTAAAAAAGAAGTTGTTTTATCGGCTCCTATTGCAACACCAGTTGTAACATCTATTGTTGCCGCTTATGTCTCTCCAAGAAATATAATTAACCAGTCTTCTTCAGCAATTAATTCTAATGATTTGCGTAAGGGATTAAGATGGACTGCTGCAGGTTTATCTTTAACTTCCGTCGGTGTATTAGGTAGTATGTTTGCTATTGATCATGCTCCATCTATTGAAATTCTCTCGTATGTACAGGGTGGTTTATTAACAACAGTTGCCGGCTTGGGAACTGCAGTAAGAACTATAGATTTAGTTTCTGGAAATAACAGCTCAAAAGGCGCTTGGTTATCGCAGTTGGCGATTACTCTTGGCACTCCGCTTGATGTTTTCTTCGGTGGAGCAGTGAGTCAGGTAGGAAACGCCATGCAGATTGCTGGAGCAAGTTATTCTGTTGTTAAGGAAAAAGGACTTGCTCGTTGGGCAAACGTTATTGGTATCGGGTTTGACGCTTTTGATATTGTTCAAGGGCATACTCTGGAAAGGCCCGCTAAGTCAGGAATTGATAGCGGTGGTGTTATTTCTGAAACAGTTGATGAAATGATTTCTCGCGATGCCGTTGGTAAGATTAAATTTAATCCGGTGAAGTTCCTTATTCCTGTGGTAGTGGCTGCTTTAATTTCGGGCGGGGTAAAATTTGGCCTTGTTACCGGAGCGCTAGCAGATAATGTTAAAAGCGCTTCTCCTAAGGCAGTAAGCGAAGTTGTGAAGGTTGGCAACCCATCCAACCTTGTTGTAAGGGGTGAAAATAATCATATAGTAAGAACTATTAAAGTTGACCATGCAGTAGTTAAAGCTGTGCCAGTAGCTGTGGATATTCAGAAAAAAGCCAGTGCCTCTTCAGCAATAGTTTCCTCGCCAACTGCTCAAGCTACAAGGTTTACTCTTAACAAGCGTACACAGAGTGTAACTTATCCGGGCCGGCTTGGACTAGTGCATCAGGATGTAGTTGGATATTTACAGAGCGCCGGTAAGGCTCCTGAACAGCATTTGACAATTGTTGATTTGGGTATTGGCCATAGCGGAGCACCGACTGTGTTTGAATTTGCGCGTGTTTTATCTGACGCTGGATATCGTAATGTTGACCTGATTGGTGTGGATAATACTGTTAAACATCTTGTATCGGCTCGGGATAGATTGGAAAGAGAAGAAGTTCCTGTTGGGATAAGAATGGATTTTGGGATTAATGATAATTTTCTTCTTTTCCCTGATGTTAGAAGTTTTGCTGGTAGAGGAATAAGAGCATTGAGAGATGGTGTAGATTTAATTTTAACTGCTAACGTGCTTGGACACTACTGGGAACCAGAACAACAAAAAACAGCTATTTGGGCAATGACTCAAGCATTAAAACCTGAAGGTGCACTAGTGGTAGCTGGCGGGAATAAGTTTGAAGTAAAGCTTATAAACAAATTTTTGTATAGCTATGGAATAGATTATTATTCTAAAGCAGGGGAATTATTATCAGCTCGTCGTTTTGAGAAAATCAACCCTCTTTATAGCTCAAGAGCTTCAGAACTTGAGTATAAACAACATTTTTCTTTTCGAGATCCGGCCGTCAGAAGAACTTATTTTGCTGGAGAATTTTCCAGCAAACCTGTTGCTTCTTTGGCTTGGCAAACATTGGCGCAACAATCAAGACAGCCTGTTGTGGTAGATGTTTCAGCCAGTAGTGTTTTGGTTGAAAATGAAGAAGTTAAGGCTATCGCTAGCCTTGCCCAGGCAATGGTAGCGGCGAAGAGGCAGGGTAATGCTGCAGCGTCGCCGGTGGTTGTGGAGAACGGCCAGAGGTTTATTGAACTTGCCCCAGAGCATAGAACAGAAATTGCCAAATTTGCCGCGATAAAAGAGCAGTTGGTTGAGGCAAGGGCTAATATAGGTAAGGCGATGGCAGAGGGCGCTTCGGTTGATAAAATACGTGAATTAGCAGGTGTTTTAGATAGCGTCTCTAATGAAGTGATGAAATGGATTAATGAAGCTATCGCGAAGAAAGATGCAGATCCTGTTTTAGCTATAATAGGATTGAGCTTTAAGACTAGCGGTGATAATTATGGCAGAGAAGGCGGCAGACAATTTAGCGCATTTGATTCGTATAGCGCTGCATTCGGATTGCAAAGTTATGTGGAGTTGTTTAACGGTTCTTCGGAAAATGAGAAAAAAGAAGTTCTTGAAATGATATTTGAATCTGCGTCTGATTTAGAAGGCAGAATGTCTTTAGACCTGTCTTTATTCAATAATAATAACCCTAAGTTACCTCTACGCATAGTTGCTTTTACTGATGGCTATCTTGCGCGAGAAGTTATTGATGTGGATGCTGTTTTGGATCAGGCTTCTTCTCCAGTTCAAAGCCCTGCAGAAAATCAATTACCGGCAAATCTGCCAGTTGCGCCGGCACGAGTGCCTGTTCCGACAAGCATTGGGGCGGTAGTGGGAGGATTAGGAACTTTTGCGGAAATGCTTGGATCATCACCGGCTTTACCTTTAGTAATTAAACCCGCCACGGAAGGACTGGTAGTATCTTCGTCAGCAATAATGTCAACAGTCGCGGGTACGCAGCTGTTTGGCCAAGCTGGCGGTGTCAACGTGGCGACTGGCATTAGCCCAATGTCAGGTCGTGGTAACAGACAAGCGGGCAGAAAATTAGGAGCTTTAGTTGGTAGCAGTGCAGTAGGTGCAATCGTAGGTGCCAGAGGTGCAGCTGAAAGCAGGAGCAATGAAACAGGCTTACCTGTTGCAGCAAATGTTGGCGCAGTAGCAAGAACTGTAGGTAAATCCAGAGGTTCCAGTAGTGCAATTATTGGTTTAAGGCGAGAAGATGATAAACTTCCGTTAATCGGAGAAAGTGCGTCTTCATCTATTCATACAAGAAATCAAATTCTCGTTGAAAAGTATGGTGCCCGTGGTCCGCCCGCAGATTATCCATTAAATCAAACTGTATCATCCGCAATACCTGTAAATTATGGAGCAGTTGTCAGGATTGGTTCAAGTTCTGTTTCCCTGTCTTCTATTTACCAATTATTAAAATACTATTTAAAAGAGATTATTTCGGCTTTTATTTCTAACGAGCCTCATTTTACTCCTTCCGTGGCAGGAATGGTAGATGAGGCTATTGTTGTTTACGCAGGCCGCCAGAAGGCCTCCCTCCAAGGACTGACCTCCTTCGGCGCCTGCGTGACAACTAAAACAACTGCTTCTTCAGGGCTTTCCAGTATTTTTGTTGCTGATTTTTCATTATCAGGAATTCTCTGGACGTTAACCTGTGTGAGTTTCTCTGCCGCAGCTTTCTATGGTTTTATCAGGAAGAATATGCGTTTTGCGGCTTTATCATCCAGCATAGTAATATTTAATTTTGCTTTTAATTTTGCCAATCTTAACTGGTTTTTCCACAATTGGTTCTATAATTTCCTTGATGTGTCAGTTTATATGGGTTTTGCTTTGGGGCTTGTGGAGTTATCAAGGTATATTAAAGAAAATAACAGCGAGTTAGAAAATGGTTTGGCGGCTAAACCGATCACCCAAATTAGCGTTATAGGAGCAAATATTGCGGCGGCGGTTTTCTTCAGCTTGCTTAGCGCGCAGGAGATTCTCACTAAATACGAATCTACCCGTAATTTTATTCACGCCTTTTATTGGAAAAATCTTACCTATGATCCATATGATATTTTGGCATATGCAGCAGGCACGTTACTTTTGGTTCTTTATAATCGCTGGACTGCCGAGCCTAAAGAAAGCATGGGTAAAAGAGATGTTGGTTTGCAGGGTTTATTAAGAAATCAAAAGCCAGTTAGAAGAAATCGTTCTCGTTCAACTTCCAGCCCGATTACAAATTTAACCAAGCCTTATTCTATCCCTTCCGTGGCAGGAACGATAGTTAAGGCTATTGTTGTTTACGCAGGCCGCCAGAAGGCCTCCCTCCAAGGACTGACCTCCTTCGGCGCCTGCGTGACAACTAAATCTGCATCCAACGCAGTTACTAAAATATTAAACTATAGCGTGGCAGTAGAGCCACAATCAAATTTAACCACATATTTTAAATTAACAGGAGGTGCAAAATGTGTAGACCTAACTATTCAGAAATTGATTTTGACCACATGGTGGAATTCACTAAAGACTCAACTATCTTTGCCGCGGGTAGAGACAACAGTCATTTGCGGCTTTTCCTTATTAACGACCGCACGGGTAATGTCTATAGCCGTAATGGCCGGGCAGATTCCTGGGAAATACTCACAGATAATGACCGTGATATGGTCCTTAAACGACTCATCATTGCCTGCCGCGGCAAGATCCCGGTCTACAAGATCAACGCAGAAAGGCCGCTCTAATCGTGTCGCCGGTCACGTGTCACCAGTCACCAGTCACCTGTCTCCTGTCTCCGGTAAAGCGGCCTCAAGCGCCCTGAATAATGATCTCGGAGCTGTGGCAAGGACAGAAGGCTCATCAAGCGCGGTAATTGATTTAAGTGACACATTGTTTAAGGAATCAGACGGCGTTGTAGAGTTGTTTAATGTGTTTGTAGATGAATTTGAAGAGGTTGTAAAGTTAGCCCGAGAAACCGGAGCAAAGATAACAAAGAAATTCCTTAATGAGTTATTTGAAAGGATGTTTGACGCCCGGTTTATCAACGCAACTAAAAAACAGAGAAACAATTTAAGGAATCAGGCTATTGAAGCTGTTACCGCCGGGCATGCTTCTTCTGCGTTAACCAATAACGTAGGAGCTGTGGTGGTTGCCTCTTCCAGTGTTGACGAAGTTACAAGAGAATTGCCCGTTTCAGAGGAATCAAAAGAAATGATCAAAGTGTTCCTGAGCGAATTTACCGTTACCCTTGATAAATTTAAGGATGCTTTGTCTAAATATAAGAAAAATAATAAGAAGGGTTTAACCGCGTTGGAGCAACTGATCATAGGGTTCAGCAAGAGTATAGAGGGCGGACGCAAGAGAACAAAAACAGACGCGCAGGATATTTTTGGTATGTTGTGCCAGACAATAACCAAGATTTCTGAGTATGACCTTAACGCCGCGATGTTCGTGATCAATGGGGCTTTATATCGTCTTAAAAAAGTATCAGAGCCGGAGAAAAGAAAAGAGGCCTTTGCTTGGATAGAGAGCGAAATCGGGAAAATGGAGTTTGTGTTAGCAAGTATTAATGCTGGTGCAAACTTTGTTAAGGCCCATAGGGATAATAACGAACTTTTAATTGATATAAAAGGAACATTCTTGTTGAATTTAGAAACTTTACGCGGGCGCAACCTAAGAAAAGCCGAAGAAGTAGTCCGGGAGTTTATGAAAGATTACATAATGGTTATTACCAGGGATCAGAATGTTGATCCGGAACAGACTACTTTCAGAGAAAGAGGCATTTTGTTTATTGAGATGTTCACAAAGAGATTTGCTGATAATGAAGCCTTTATAATTGACCTGATGAAAAAAGCCGTCACCGCTTCATCTGCAGTAGGGGCGGTAGTGGCAATTAACACCACGCAAGCCAGTTCGGCTGTTGTTGAGATGGGCTGGAGCGAATTGTTTAGGGCATTTTTTAAGACATTGAACCATTTTATGGGCAATTCCATAGGGCCGATTGTTGGTAATATTAAACTTATGCAAGATCCGGCTTATGCTTCGTATCTGGCTTCTCCCGATGTGATAAAGAGCGAAATAATAGATGGGTGTCAGAGTATGCTTAAATTTATTGAAGAGGTTTTAAGCATGGAACAACCTTCTGTTGCTGAAATTGCTTCTAATCTTGATCCGGATCCTGTTCTATTTGTTGAATCTATCAAGAATATCACCGGTGCTCCAGCTTCGGTGAAATTAACTGATAACACATGGGATGAGATTAAAAAAGAGATACTTTTGCCAAGGCTGAATTTTCTCAAAAACCAGGTTAAGTACATCTTGAATTTCGTTGATACCATAGATGGAGATAATGAAGCAAGAAATACTGTTGGAACAGCAGGAGAAACAATGCGGTATGCTGTTGCGGAATTTGAAAATAAATATCGGGATATGGTGGAGATACCCGGTTTAGTCCTTACTTCTATATTTTCCGCACATATGCTGCTAAAAGAATATAGCGGCTCATATGGCATATCCGGAGAGAGAGATATTAAGATAGTAGAAGACAGTGTATTATTCAAAATCCTGTTAGATATCGGATATGAGAGGAGTTATATCCATGCTGTATTGGCTAAGCGCGGATTAAAGGTATTCTTTGCGCATGAAAGAGATTTTGGAAAGAAGGAATCCAATGGCGACCATCCTATAGGAGCCGTTGTGTATAGATATGACGAAAACAATAATAATATAGTTGTTTTTTGCTTCGGAGTTATAAATAGCAGGCGTAATGAGTATCTTTCTCCGATTTTATTACTGAAATTCCTGAGCTTGATATTAGTTGATTGGAAACAAGAAAAAGAAATAGCAAAATATCATGGCACAGATTTTAATCCTACTGTAAGCATCGTAGTGGATCCAAGGATTGGTGACGGGGCATTCTTTAAAGCATTTAATTTCTCTAAAAATGGCAATGTATTTTCTAAACCATTTGATGCAATAGTTAAGTCTTCTTCTCCGGTTGGAGCGCTGATGGTGACAAAGACGGGCACGTCTTCACCCGTGGGCGCTGTGGTTGGGGCGATTGCTTCACAGGAAGCGGCAAAGAGCTCATCGGCGTTATTTAATAATTTTGGAGCAGGAAAATATCTTAGCGATGTTGCAAACAAGGGCCTTATCCGCGCAGGGCCGGTGGGGAGTTTGGTTACTATTTGTTCGTCCAGTAGTGTCAGAAATTTAGTTGTTAAAACGGTAAAGATCGCATCAGTTGCAACTATAATTATTCTGTTTGGTTTGCTTGTCAACATAAAAGGATTTTTGCCGCTATTGCCGGTTGTCTTATCGGCAGCCTCTTTTGGATTGTTGTATGCTTCTTTTACTGCGCGCAAAAATATCCGGCTAAATCCGCAAACCCAGATCACTCCTGCCGCCGCACTTAAAAAAGCCATGCCTGCGGCATTGTATGTGGCAGCCGGTACCTTGCTTATTATCGGCGGGCTCAAGATTACACCGTTAATCATCAGCGCTGGTTTACTTGCCAAATTACTGCCTTCAGTAGTTATTATGCTTGGCATAAGCATGCTTTTAACTGCAAGTTTCTTAACCAAGCACGGTGTAGAGTATAGCGGTGTTAAATTTCTAAAACTTGCATTCGGCATGCTATTAACCAGGCTTATTGCTTTACGCTTGGCACATCAGGCTGTCCACACTCAGAAGACCTTAGGTGAAAGGCACTCTTTCCGCGACCTGTTTAGTATCCGCCATTTTACATTAAAGACCCGCGCAGCTTATATCGGTTTATCTTTGGCAGTGGTATTAACCTCAGGAATAGCCAGCGTAAAACTTATCATCATCGCGGCTGTGCTGGGGTATACCATGCCTTATCTTTGGAATGTTTTACGCAACTTCTTTTTTGACCGCGCGTTGTATAACGCGGAAAGAACAGGTTTAATTTTTAAGCATCATGACAACCAGCTTGAGGCAGCGCAAACCGAATTTATTAATAATCTTGAAAAGAAATTGGCTGCTGAATATGCAAACTTGAGTTGGCCGGCCAAGGCCGTATTACATATTGCATTTTTCTTTGTCAGGTTAAACGTTGCTTTCCCTGTTTTGTCTGCAACTACAATGTTCTTCTTTGGCAGGTTACAATTGATATTGTTGAGTTCTTTGTTAGGACATATTTTTGCACCGGTTATCCTGGGTGATGCAGTAATTAATTCATTGCCTGCAGTTTACGGAATCAAATTCCTTGAGCCGTATCTTAGCGCCTTGCATTTAAGTTATCATACGGGAGATATTTTCGGTACTCTTGCCATTGTTTTTGGGCTCAAGGTAATTAATTTAGGACATATCCGTAACAGGATTATTGAGTTTTGGCTTGGAAGAAGCATTAATGTGATGAGTTATTACCAGGCATTAAACAGCGATAAAGAACAGGTACGTGAAAAGGCTAAGGCCGATCTAGAGTATATAATTTCCCGGGGCGCAATGGGAAATAGTTTATTTGAGAAGGTAGTAATGAACGGGCTGGGTAAAAAAGTAGCCAGGATTTCCAGCAGGCAATGGCTTTATCTTAAGGCTGATATAGTTGCTTTGGCAGTTATCTTGGCAGTAGTTACGCCGATTGTATTAATGTTAAAATTCCCGGTATTGTTGCCGCTTGGATTATTAGGTTTGGGGTTGTATGTTGCCCAATCTATTCGTAAAAAAGCTTTCTTTGCTGATCCTTATAAGAATTTGTGGGTAAGCTTATCAGGGGAATTTTTCTCCAGCATGCTTTATATGTGGACCATTGGCGCAGAAATTAATGCTGTAATTGCGTCAGGCGGGTTCTTGGCAGAACATCCGGTGTTAAAGCATTTCGGCGGCACGGAGCTGGATATTATCGGCAGAAGCCTTGAAGGCGAGAATGGCGCAATTAGCTGGGGCAGCCACGCTTTAAATTCGGTGAATCAGTTTGTCGGAGCAGATTTGACAGAATTTGCATATTCTTTGGTTAGCGGCAATAAAGAGCCCGGCATATTTGCTACTGCGTATAATTTTTATCCTTTGTATCAGAATGGCCAAATATTAAAAAATAAAGACGGCCATATTTTACCCGGCGGTTTAAATCTGGATGATTTCCACGCTTTGTATGTGGGAAGAAAACCTCTTAGTAAAGAATTAGACAGGAATGAAACAGCTAAGTTATTAGAGTCTTTTAAAGGCAGGTTTAATTTTGACAGAATTTTCTCTCATTCTCGCCGGGCGAATATTATCAGGGTAATTGATAGGGTTTATCGCGTGCGTATTAATTCCGCAGATGATTTAAGAAGGCTGTTAAGAAGCGCGAATTTAGATGAGATAATTTCTGGTTTTGGCATGGTGGGTAAAGATTCTAAAAATTTATTAAATATCCGTCATGCATTTTCTGTGAGAGCAGTTAAAGCTCAGGAGGGGATAAGTGAAAGAGCGCGCCGGCTTATGCTTATGAGCGTTGAGTATAAATTTAAGGCTTTGGCCCAGGCAGACGATGTGCAAAAAGAGAGATTTATGATCTTGGCGCGCATTGTAGATCTGGACTTGCAGGATGAGGTTCTCAGGGAGAATAATAGCGCAAAAGAAAAATCAGAAGATAATCAGCTCAGCCGCAGGATTGCTTTATTAGAGCTGGAAATAAATAATGAAAAAGGCGCAGTTAAGCTTGAAGGGTTAAGAAAACAAAAGCATGCATTAGAGTTGTTTTTGGCGCAGAGAAAAGTTTATAGATTGGAAAGAGCAACTACAGAAGAATTTATGGCAGAATTAAGCGCGCAGGGTTTTGGCGGAGTATCTGGGCAGGAAGCGGAGATGTTCAGAGAAACAGCTTTGCAGCAGGCTTATGATGAATTAGCAGAGCTTAAGGATAAGAAACCTGCAGTGCCTGTAACTGAGCCTGCAAACAGCATTGACATTCGCGATCAGATCAGGCAGCAAGAAGAGCAGGGCACAAAGGCGCAAGACAGGCAAATTGTTGCTGCGCCTAAGGCTCCAGCCCAGGTTGTAATAAATAAAGGTGTAAAAGTTCCAGGACAGGTTCCGGTAGAAACCACTATGTCGCGCGCTCCACCTGCAAAACAAGCCAACAATACCTTTGGACAGAAAGCTAAAGCAGTTGTTTTAGCTTCAGCATTATTCCTCAATTCTTTAGGCGCCACCGAGGCTTTTGCCGCAGCAGTTCCCGCGGCAGTTCCTGCGCCTGCTCCGGTAGCAAGAAGGCCTGACCCAGTAGCTGTTCCTCGTCAAGCACCAGCCGCACCCGCAGATATTATCTATACAATTAAATCCGGTGATACTGTTTCCAAAATCGCCATAAGATATGGGATCAAGTGGCAGGATTTGTATGATTATAATAAGGGCGTAATTGGAGCGAATCCTAATCGTATATTCCCGGAAAGGCAAATTAAAATACCTGTATCAGCAAGGACAGCAGCTCCTGCGCAGACAGCTCAGCCTCAACCAGCAGACCAAGCTGTTAAATCCGGGCCAACAACAGGCGCTAAAGCTTCCCCAGAACCGGCAGTTACGCCAAAGCCAAAACCAGCGCCTTATAAGCCTCTTGATTATTCAGGTATCAGGGATTTAGGAAGCGTGCCGCAGGCATTAGCTGCTTTAGGGCGCAGGATCCCAAGAGAGCTTGATCTTACCAAGAAAGCAGACGATCTCCTGATTCCATTACAAACAATCTCAACAGACCTTGAAGCTTTAAAGGCAAGGGTCCATCTGTTAAAAAGCCCGAAGTCATGGGACAAAAAATATAATGGTTTTTGGGATTATATTAAGGCTTTCCGCGCTTTTGAAGCAGCAAAGGAACAGGTATTAGAGCAAATCAGGGGCTTAGAAACCACAATTGCCAGAAAAGCTTCTTATATCCGCGTTGAAAAAGGCGAGTTTGAACTTAAGAAGAAAACAGCCAAATACGAGAAATACCTGAAGATTTCCAGATATGACGCGCAGCGCAAGGCATTTCTTGAGTTAATGCCTGTTTCATTTGCAGACGACCCGGCGGAATTCGGCAAAACATACCTGTATGATTTTGCAGTGCTGATTGATGCCCTGACATTTGCCGGAGAGAATAAAAAAGCTGCAGAGTTATTAAGGCTTTTTACTCGTTTCTTTGGTGATGGGAAAAATGGTTTTTACAATGCCTATATCCTTTCCGACCTGCGCCACATAGAAAATAAGAGTGCCGGCCCGCTTGCGCATATGATCATTGCTTTGTGTAATTATGAAAGAACAAGCGGAGACGGCACATACCGCCATGTGGCAGAAAATATCGCAAGGTTTATGCAGAAGAATTTATTAACAAGCGCAAATGGAATGACGATGTTCAGATTCACCAATAATAAAGAAGATTATCTTGATCTTTATAATGTGGTTTCTACCGAGCATCAAATTTCCTCTTATGCGGCATTTAATCAATTATATGCTTTAACCGGCGATGTTGATTATAAGCTTGTGCGCAACAGCCTGCAAGATTACTTGACTGCGGCTTATATTACACAGGAAGGTTATTTCAAAGTTGGCTATCGTATTGACACTAACACTTGGGACACGGATTATGCCAACGATCTTAATTCATGGGCGATACTTGCGGGTATTGCCGGGCCTGCTCAAGAACAGATGCTGGATTTTGTTGAGGGGCAGGTAATTAAAGTTGACTATAGGAAACAAGGGGAAAAAATTAAGGTTGAAGGACTTCCTTTTGGCAGGGCAAGGTTAGATCAAAAACAGGTAGTAACTTTTGAATGGACAAGTTTTGCGGCATTGGCAGCAGCTAAAACAGGCAGAGTAAAACTTTCCCGCCGCTTGCTTGATTCACAAAACAGGGCTGCAGTAAATGGTATGTTGGAGTATGCTACTGAGCCGGATGTTTCTACATATTTTGGCTGGAGCACCTCAAGAGGCAGAGCGTTAGTTTCAAGCCTTTGGAATTTGCTTGCGCAGTCTGGCGCAAACATTTTTGACCCGCATTGTTCCGGGGCGAAGATCAATGCAGGGAATTTAGATTCAATGCTTAAGAATTTTAGCTTTAGCGAGGAGACCTACCGTTTAAAGCAGGCTGAATATGCGGTATTTGATATGGTCAGGTCGCTTTATGGCGCTCAATCGTGGGTGAAAGAAATCCAGGAAAGATTGGCCATGACTGAGAAAGAAAGAGAAGATCTTATAAATCTGGCTCCGATCATAAAGATCGGCCCGGGCGGATTATTTAATTCGCTGTTTTCCTTTAACTTTGGCTCCTTCCCGCTTTTTGGCGATGATTGTAACCTTGGCATAGGCCTGCAATTGGGCGGTAAATACGGGGCAATACCTTCACTTTTAAATAATGTTTATGGGTTAAGCAAGAATGGAATCAGCATTATCGGGACTTTGGCTGCGGCAGATGCAATAATTGATCTTTATTCAGCGCCAAAAATGGAAAAGCTTGAAGAGCGCGGCGGGATCATGTATTTAGACGGCAGGGAATTTAATGCGGGTATTTTAAGCGCTGCCTGGCCAAAAGCACTGCTGAATATGCGCTATGATCCT
Organism: Candidatus Omnitrophota bacterium; assembly: GCA_016208765.1. Taxonomy (GTDB): domain Bacteria; phylum Omnitrophota; class Gorgyraeia; order Gygaellales; family Profunditerraquicolaceae; genus JACROS01. The sequence goes on along the minus strand of JACQXK010000038.1, from coordinate 16,628 downwards.
AAAACAGGCAGGGTAATCAAGGGTTCAGAAGAAGAAACAGTTACGCCTGTAAAAGTGGATTTCCCGTGGGAAAAGGTAACCAATGTAATATCCAGGCTGCTTCATTTAAAATCTCCTTTTGAACGCAAGGACTATAAAGCCATTGTTTTCCTGGGGACGCAGCAGCTTTTGGCGTATCGCCAGGCATTTTTTAATAAAAACGCAGATGACGTTTATTTCGCCATCCGTCAGGGCAAGTATCAGTATATTGTTAAACACAATCTTTCCTCCAGGGAATATGAGATCATTAGCGAAACCCTGATGTTTGAAGAGGAAACCAGGAAATTCCTTCAGGATGTGGGCTGGTATATGCACGACGGTGAGGCAATTGTCCTGCCTTCCATATTAAGGCTTAATTATGCGCGTAACTACGTTAACTCCATACAGGAAGGCAAGTTTGGCGCGGAAGTCAATCCGGTCACCGGAGAAGTTTACGAGGTAAGAAGGGAACAAGATATTCCTCCTGTTGTTTATGATGCCAAGGGCCTGCCGCTTGATCCTTATGCAGGTAATGTGAAGATGCCGTCACTTAACTTGGCATTGATACGCTGGGCGATGGAAATGGGAGAAACCGGCAAGCAGAAATTCGCGGTGCTTTTTGACGGGGATAATGTTGATATCAGGACAGGGGATCAGGGCTTGCAGGTTAAGGTTGCCGGTAAGGAATTTAAGTTTAAGTCAGGAAGAAGGGAAATTGTGTTTTCCGCCGGAACAAGGTATGTTGAGATAGACGGAGAAAAAGTTTTGGTTATTGCTGAGAAAGAGATCAATGTTCCTATAGCTATAGTTTACAGCACCAGCCCAAGAATTCCCACACAGTTTATTTATGATAAAAAAGAATTGGTTAATATTGAAATTGTCGGCGAGCCGGAAGAAATCAGATTTGATAACGGTTTAAAGATTGAGCTTACCACAGGAACAGCGCTGCGCTGGTATTATGATGAAAAAGCCAGTCCTTTGGGAGCCGGTATTATAGAATTCGCCAAAGACCAGGATTATTTAAGCAATGAAGCTGTGGTGGAAAATGATTTCAGCAGGCTTGCCACCCAGCCTTTTGGGGTAAAAGAAGGAGAAATGCTTCCTGTCTTAGAGGGAGATAAGCCGTTTGAAGATGCGGCAAGAAGGGATCCAAATGCAAAAGCAGATCATCTGACAAGATTAACTAATATGTATTGGGATGAGGTGTTTAAGCTGATGCAGATGCGCCGCGAGCTGCGCGGGTTTAGCGATATTTATCAGGCCATTGCTGCCGATGCTGTTACTGAGGATAGGTTGAGATTTTATTCTGATTTAGTTGACGGCCTTGAGTTTTGGAGAAGGCAGATAGAAATTGAAATGGGCGGAAAAAGGACAGTAAGCCTTGCTGATTTAGACCAGAATCTGGACAAAACCATGGTTGATCTGCAAAAAGAAATAGATGACAGAAATTCATGGAGGCCGGCGCTCTTAGCACAAATTGCTACTTATCAGTCCGAGGTAAATCAGTATAAGGCATTACGCACGCAGGCAGAACAGGCTCATAATCAGTTTTTAGTTAACTATTACACAGGTATTATTGATCAATACGAAACAATCCTGATCCCTGATGTATATAAACAACTCTCCCAGCTTGAGGTGGAGAATAATGTAAAAATGTATTTTCTTGAACAGGCCAAGACATATCTGGCCTGGCGCAAACAGGCGGTTACAGTGATTACAGAGGCATTAGACAAGTATGCGGATGCTAAAGAAGGAAGCCGTCAGTCATTAGACAGGATCAACAGGTTGATGGTAGAGGCTTTACGGGAAAAGCGGATATTGATGGGCCAGAAGCATGCTGTGATGTCTTTAGCAGGGCAGATCAGAAAATTTGCAGCAGATAATAATGGTTTGTCTATGCCATTCTTATTATCCGAAGCCCAGCTTGATGAAACTGTGAGCCTGAATGATAAGCATACAAATTTTATGCCTTTTGTAGATAGTGGGTCTGTGGGAAATATTATCTGGAGCCAGGGTTTGGCGCGTGTATTTGGCGCGGATATAGATTTGGGAGTTTGGGGAATAGAGGAGAATAAGGCTGACGGCAGGCCGCAGGCTGGCGGTGTGTTTGCTGTGGTAAAGAAAGAAGGAGATAAATGGGTTTCAGTATCAAGAGTAGAGTTTGTTAACAGGCTGCGTTATCTTGCCACCGGGCCTGAGAGCCAAAACGCTCCGGTGTTAGAAGAAAAAGAATACCGCTTGGTTTTCTTTGAGAGTTTGGGAGTTACACCTAATGATAAAATGTATTTGGTTTATTCCGGCTACACTGATTATAAAACCGGTGGCGGCAACACCATTACCAGCCATAATTTAACCATTAACCGCGATTTGGGTAAAGGTTTCTATACAGAGCTTCAGGCCGGATACACCGGAATTTTTGGTAAACACACGCAGGTTTTCCATTGGCAGGATTGGGAGAGTGTTTCCAGAGGCGAACAGCCGCAGAGCCTTGTTTCAGATATCAAGGTTGATGAATCATTAATTTCCTGCGGCGCGCGCATTGGATACAAAGAGGACAAAGGTAAAAAGAGTAGAGGTGTTTATCTTTCCCTGGCCTGGTTAAAAGACACATCCGAGAGAGCCGGATTTGAAAAATTACTGCCGGGAGTAGGAGGAAGCTACGTTACCGGGCCTGTGGGCATGGAAATGGAAGCAACCACAGAAACTTTTATGGTCTCGCTTGATTTCACTTTGCCTAAGGGCGTTAAAATACAAACCGGGTTTAACCAAAATGTTTATGGAAAGCAGTATTACAGCATTTCTGTTGAGGCAAAGAAACTCCCGCTTCTCTCTACATCTTTTAGAATGGATGCGATTATCCCTAATGGAGACGGAACTTGGAGTGTCCAGGCAGTATTTGGCCCGGCCCTAAGATGGGCTCAGGAGAAAAAGAGCAGCAAACCATTTGGAATCCACCCGGTAAATGAAGGTGCGGTAAAGGCAGGGCTTGATAAGTGGATGGGTATTTACGGCGTGCATAAGCCTGCCTCAAGAACTAATGTTGTTTATCCCAAGGCGCCTGTTCAATTTGAGCGCAATGTTATGATTGTTGACGGCGTGCCTTACAATGTTATTTATTCGCCGAAATCATACAGGAATATTCCTTTAATGGGTGAATGGGGCATGAAGATTTACCCCGGAAAGGCCCCTGTTGCATTTGACCGCGCTGATTACAAACGTCTGCGCAGGCTTGGCGATTTGACTGATGCGCAGCTTAAAGAGATGGGTATCTTGCGTGAAGGCCCATGGTTGACTGTCAGGCTTTTAGGTTCAAGCCGAAAAGTTTATCTGAATGCTAAATTATCTGGCACTGGTAAGCTTACCCTTGATGAAGAAGCTGATCAGATGCTGATTATGCCTGATGGCAATACCTTTGCCGTCGTGGATTTAGGCATAAAGGCATTAGAATGGATCGGGGAAGGTTTAAGAAACGGCGGTATGGTTTATGATGATGGCCGTGCATTGACTGAAGATGAATTCGCCCAGATTGTCCGCGAGCAAAAGCTTTATGGCGTGCGCGATGAAGACGGCAATGTAATTATGAAGGTTAAAGGCGACGATGGGAAATTGATGGTTATTGATATGGGGCAAAAGGCGGTTGAGCATATTGATACATTAAATAAAACCAGTTTTGCTAAATTGATTGAACTTGGTGGGCAGGTAGTGTATGTGCCGACATTGGATGATTTGGATCCAGTAACCAAGACGCGTATTGCTTTGTTGCCTTCTGCAAAGGCAAAGGGCTTGGCAGGGTTTAGCTTGGAAGAATCTAAACCGGGAGATGAAGAGGATATTTATAGGCCTTGGTATAAGAAAACTCAGGACAGCAAAGCTTATGTTGCTGCTTCCAAGAAAAAACCTTTGTTGGTAGATGCTATATTCTGCGGCCAGGACGGTAATGGCAAAAGATATCTTGTAGAATATCTTAATCCCGGGGAAGGTTCGTATGTTAGGTATCATTATCCAGGCCATGTGAAAGAAATACCCTTAACAATTAAACCTGTTACTTTAGCAGAGGGCTGGCAATTTGCGTTTTTCAACACAAAAGATACAGGAAATATCAGTATTGCGTATGATTTACTCCGGGATGATATAAGAAAAGTTAAGGTGTTGCCGGAAGTTAACGCGCCGCATCCAGCAAATAATTCCCGGGTTGTTACTGAATATGTTGATTCAGAACTATTAGGCACACGTGTAAAAAGAATAATCAGCTGGAATACTTTAATGATCCAGCGCGGGAAAGAAGATCCTGTTGTTGTCTCGTATAGTCCGGATTTAGTAGCAGCTTTTCGTTGGGCAGAATCACATTATAGTTTTGGCGATATCGCTCTCAAAGATACTGAAGTCCCTGCGCGAGCCGGAGTATATATATTTCTTAGGAAAAAGGATCGGGTAGAAGCACAGCAAGCTGAGCATCAATATTACCGTCCATATACTGATAATTCAGATATTTTATATAATAAGACTGAAATGTATGCTTCTTTGGGTGTTACTCCAGCTTTGCGTCATTCTGAGCCCGAAGGGGGAAGAATCTCTGCAACAATGACAAATGAAATTATTCCGCAACAGCAAATGACATTTGGCCAAAGAATGTTATCTTTGGTTTCTTCTTTATTCGGTCCATCTGAGGCTTTTGCTGCTCCAGCAGGTGATGATATTAATCGTCATGATGCTGATAAACAGGTTAATTTTACTGAAAAATTACTATCTTTAGCTTCTTCTTTATTTAGTCCATCTGAAGCTTTTGCTTATCCTGCTGTTGAACCTGTATTGGACTTAAGGCACGGTAAACCAACTGTAGATGGAAAGCCATTTTATGGCTTAACTTTAGATGCCCAGACTTTTACAGAAGGTAATATATTGCAATTGATTGGAGACGCGCATCGTACCTATTATCCTGTTCCAGTAAAATTCTTGAATAAGATCTTTGAGAGAAGTGCAACTAAGGTGATCATTATCAGCATTCCTTTAAACTTTAATGCCTATGATGAGCTTACTCAGTTCTGGGGTTATGACATTATGGATATCAGAAATGTCAGAGACGAAGATTTAGTGAATATTGAAGATGATAATTACATGCCTTATATCAAAGAAGTTTTAGCTGCTGCTCAGAGAGGAAAATATAAAGTAATCTTTGAGTTTGGTAACGAATTTGAGCATCAGAATAATTATTATCATTGGACTTGTAAACAATTGCCCCAGTGGTTCAATTTATTAAGAACTATTACTGCCCGGGTGCATAGAGAATGTCCAAATACAGTGGTTACCACAGCATTTGCTGATGTGCCGTCAAATTTTAAGATGGCCGTTGATACCGGAGTTGATTTAGTCGGCATTAACTCATATAGAGCAGATGTTGGCCAGGTATCTAACCAGTGGCAGGCAGCTTGTCGGCAAGCAGGGGTATCTGTTCCAATGTATTTATCAGAAGCTGGTTACTCTTCTTTTGGCAGGACAGAAGATTCACAACGTCAGTTAACTATGGGTGTATGGAATGCGATTAAAGCTAACGGCTTAAGTGTTACCTTTATGACCTTCAAGGATGATATGACAAGAGCGGGCAAAGTTGATAAGGTTGATAGCGAAGAAGATCGTTATGGCTGGATCAGAGAAAACGGCACAGCCAAGCCTGTTTATACCCAGATGATTAGCCAGTGGGGTGCACCGAATCCTTATGGTTTAGCAATGCTTCCTGCAGCTGCGATGATTGCTGGAAAATCAAGAATACCTACGATTGTCAGCAAGAGAGCAGGCGAAAGTTCTATTAGATTAAGGACTGGAGACATATTGAGGTTGAACACTCCAATGGATGCCCCTGTTGAGACTTTCTTCTGGTCTGATTGTATGAAAGGAGATCCTTATGCAATAGTCAGAAAAATAATGCCTCCTGATGCATCAGGGCGTATGGAGGTTGTAAATATCCGCAACAAAGAAGAAGTTCCAGGTTTCTGGTATGAAAATGAAAAATCTCGCCCGGAGATTTTAATTGTGGGCAAGCCGAACTACCTTAACGCTTATGGTATGAATTATGCTGCAGAACTGGCGCGGTTAAAGAGTATTTGGAGAGGTAAAAATGTATTTATTAAAGGTACTGTGTTTGAATTAAAGACTGGAGCTTTAATTGATTATACCTTAAGAGGCCGTCGTACTTTGTTCTTGAGCAGGTATAAACTTGGAAGATTAATGGTAGTTGAAGCAAATCGCCGAGGTATTCCTGTTTGGAGAGCATATCCGCAGGCAGAAGAAATTGTGTTTGGTGATTTTGAGAAAGATGTAGATTATGACACTCTTTCTTATGAAGGCCAAATTACCCGTGCAGATAAAACTTATCCTACGCTCGGCTCTAAAGTAGGCATAGTGCGTAGGTGTGCAATTACTCCTAAAAAAGATTTCTTTAAAGGTATTACTCCTCCGGCAACAAACGTTGATTTATCTACTGGAGACGTAAGGATTTACGTAAGAATATCAGTAACTCAGGATGTCGCCGGTAATGATATTATCGGAAAAGTAGTCAAGACTTACGGCGTTGATTCTGAATTTGGTATTGAACTGGCGCAGTTCTTTAACCGTCCGCAGGTGGTTCGTGGCAATGATGGAGATATTTCTGTTTCCGGTGTGGCAGTGCTTGACTTTGGCGAAATTGCCAACCAGCTTTTGACCGCAGAAATTATGAAGAAAAATAGCTACAATGGAAAAGAACTCACTAACCGCCTGTATTATTTTAACGAGACAACTGACAAAGATGGTAGAAGAAGTTATGTGTTGCACATAGATGTAGGCAAACAAGGTATACACGGCTATGCAGTGGATCTGGGTGAAAGAAGCGTTACCGTAGAGCTCAAAGGCAAACAGGTTGTTATTAAGTTTGACCTTATTCAGCAAATAAAATTATTAGGTAAGATTAAAAGGACATTTGGTATTAGTCTTAGCAGGGGTGGTAAAGAAATAGTCAATTTTTATCTCCGGCCAGAGGCTATAAGAGATCCTAAGGGAAATAGTGTTTTGGTCTCAGGCGTGGCTGTGGTAGATGTCGGAGAAAATAGCCAAGATAGTTTATCGCAAGGAATTATTAAGCTTAATGGCTATGTAGGAAAAGAACCTACGGGCAGGATCTATCGTTATTTTAATACTGAGGGGAAGAATGATTATATCATTCTGGTGAAATTGGGCGTGATAGGCCATGTAGTTATGACTAATGATAAAATTGATGGTTATTCTGATTGGAGTGTTGCTGATGAGCTGATGATTGGCAGGAAACGCCCGGTTGTCAGGGGATTTGATGTTAACGGGGAAGAAATGGCTTATATAAGCTATATACCGGGCACAGATAAAAAATATCTAATTGATATTGTGGTTTTTGATACAAATCATGCGCAAATCGGCAGGAATGCATCTGTAGGCAGCAAAAAACCTGTTGTTTCTACCGTTGGACAAAAATTCAATTTATACAAAAAAGAAGAGTTATATTCTAAATTTGTTTTATTAACAGGCAAACAATACATGAGTATTTTTGGCGAGTTTATGGGCCTCTATTCAAGATTTGGTGATTTATCGCGCGCTGTTACGCAGGTAATTAACCAGGCTGAAGAAAAGGAACTTGCTATCGGAGAGTTAAGAAAAGAAAGCAGCGCAACGTTTACAATTATCAGGGTTAAAGATGATCCTTTGGCAAGAGTGATTGCGCAAAAGGGGCCAGATGGCGTATGGCAACTGAATTTGGATTGGGATGGAGATGGGTATCCTACAAAGTCAATTGAAGTATGGAATAATCACATTGCTTCTATGTCTAAATCAAGGCGTGTTGATGTAGGTTCTATATTTAATAACGGTGCTATAAAGGTGAATTTGGCACAACTAAGGGATTATTTTGTTGCTACTCAAAAGAAAGTCGGGCTAAATCCTATAAGCATGGAAGATTATCTATTTCTTTTTGGGGCTCCTTTAAATTGCAACACTATGGTTGTTGAAGTAAGCAGGGTTGTTTATCAGAAAGAAGGTAAGGTAGGGATTATTCCTTCTGGTGTGTTTGATATAAGTAAATTAAACATAACTGGAGCAAAAGAAAAAATAATTAACGAATATATTATACCGGAAGACCCATTAGGAAGAACTTTGTTAGTTAAAGAGCCCAGGAAGGATAATGATATTATTGTGTTTAATATGTGGAATAGTTATCTGGCGTTAGGTGCTCCTATGGGTATACTTCCTGCGAGTTTAAGTTTTCAATCCGGAGACAACTTAATTTTTGATATTTCTCCTTCCTTGTCAAAAGTTTATGACCAAAAGATTGGCACCGGTAATGACCTGCTTTATCGTTATGGTATATTTAACGAGAATTACAAATTAACAGAGTTTTGGAATAGAAGTGGGCATTTGGTGCGCGAGGAAAACCAGAGGATAACTTCATATTTAGTAAGGCTTTTCACTGCTCAGAAAGAGATAATCTCGCATGATTCTACAAGCCCATTTGAATTTCCTCTTGTAATGCATGATGAAGAAGGAAATTTATTGGGCAAATGTATTGAAATTGAGTTTAAAGATGGGAAGCAGACTCAAAAATGGGAATCTTATAATGTAAGTATTCTGGATCATATAAGAGTATTCGTTAATTTGTTTAAAGATCCGGAAATAAGCTATAAAACTTTTAATAAGGAAGGTAAGCGTGTTTCGTATCATTTTAGTAACCCGTGGACAATCGTAAATTCTGTTTCTTTCTGGGGTTTTATTGTAGTATTGCTGGCCTTTCCAATAATTAAGTTAATACGTGGTATGATCAGCGGGGAAAGTTACAATAGGGTTGCTAAAAAGATGAGAATGACGATACCACAAGATCAAGCATTAATTCCTGATGCTGTTAGAGACGCATCCTATGATAGGCTTAGGATGAATGTTTTGTTGGTTACTGAAACTCCTGGCGAGGGCGGCAGAACAGCAAAATTTGATATGAGTATGTTGTTTTCCAGTTATGCTAGGTATTTTTACGATTTTGTTTTTGCAGGAGCACATAGATTTGATAATTTAAACGAAGAGAATTTATTAAATAACCTTGATGAATATGCGAAGAGTCTTTCAATTTTCTTGGGAAGAGAATACAGTAGGGAGGCAAGTGGTAAAAATTCTTTATATCCGGATATGCATAGTACTCCTGATGAAGAAATCTGGGATAAGGTTCAGCTTTACTTCTACGAGGCAGTGCACTTAATCAGGCGTTATCTAAATACAGGTGATATGCTTGCATTTGAGAAATTAATTAAAGAATATGGAGTGACAAATGGTAGTTTTAGTGAAAAACATTTTAGAGAATTTTCAAGAAGAGAAGGATTTGGCGCGTCTAGCAGTATAATTAACCACGATAATAAGAAATTAGGACTTTTAATTAGAGTTGTTCGTCATCTTGTGGAGTTGTTAAGAAATTCACCGAGAGATATAAAAATGATCATTGGTTTAGGTAGCCGCTCGGTTCCGCTTTTAGCAGCAGAGTTTACTTATTATTTGCCGCATGCTTTGTTTTTAAACTTATTTATTGCGTATTTATTCTGTGCTGCACAGGGCGTATCTTTGTTTAGCATACTTGCCTCTTTGTCAGGCATTGCGTTAGTATCTTTGGTTGTAGGGGTAGTTAGCCTTATAATTAATTCTATTATAGAATACTCTTTATTTTCTAGGTTTAATCATAATAGATCATTCTTCCGTATTTTATCAATTTGTCCGCTTGTTGCTGGCATTTGTTTGTTTGTTTTTATGCCGGTTAAACTTATGGCTGGCATGTTGATATTTAAAACTGTAGTTGTGTCCTTGTTATTTGTTGAGGCATTATCTTGTTTGCTCTGGAAGCGCTCATTTGTAGGGTTATCTTATTATCGTAATTTCCGTCCGACAATAGGTAGTGGCAGAGCCAGGGCAATTTTAATAGATTTTCTCCAGTATGCATTTTTTATGATCGCAGGTGTTTTGATTGCCTGGGGTACTTTCCCGTGGTTCTTGGAGCATTGTCTTACAGGTGCAACTTTTCGCGTTGTTCTTGCGCAACTTAGATTTGCGATGATTCTTTATACAGCTCATTTTGGTATTTTTTCAATTCTTACTGCATTATTTGCCACAATTAAAGAAGATCACGGTTCAAAGAATGATTCAGGACGCTCATTTGAAGAATTTAAGGCGAGTGATGATTTGTTTGTTATTAACTATGTAGGTAATCCTTTGACTTCGCATAAGAATAAGGATCATGGTAAGGACAAAGGCCTAGAAATAAATCGTTGTCAAGGTACAGATGCAGCAATAGATCGTTGGCAATCTTTACTTGCGAATAATTATGGTTCTGTAAATGCTATTCTAGATTTTGTTCGTAGATGGGCTCAAGAGAATAAATTAGTTCAGAATCTTAATGACGTAGATAGTAATTTTATTTCTGATTGTTTGGACCTTTTGTTTGATATGGAAAAAGAAAATAAGGTTTCGTTATGGAATTTAGCTCAAATGGAGGACATGCGCTTGTGTAATCCATCGCATCCTGCTTATTCTGCTAGATTTGAAGTTAATGGAGATGATAATAGAAATAGAATAAGAATTGCTTTCTTTGTCAAAAGACAGCTTTCAATTGTTGCAGGTTTAGACGTGTTTGATACCGCAATTAATATTATGGATATTGCCGAAGCTTTGGGTAGAGAAGGCTTAGGTAGGCATTTCTTACTTTTACCTACGCATAATCAATTTAATGATTTTGCTGGTAAGCCTGGGGATCCTGATTTGCGAGATCCTGCTAATTATGAAGTATTGGCGTCTCATGGAGCATTTCCTGAATACCAGAAACTAAAAACCTTGTTTGAATATTTATCTGGTGGTTCATGCGACTTTACGCATGTTAAGAATCCATCTACTGCTAAATCCGGAGCTATGGATGGGATGTATGCATTGCCAAGCGCGGTTAGAAAACGCGTTAAAGGGCTTTTGATTATTGATCGTAATTCTAATTGTTTAGATTTACAAAGATTGATGTTTGACATTCGTCGTATTATTGCTAATCCTAATATGGTAATTATGCCGGCTTTCCGTAATACAACTAATACTTGTATGCCTATTGGTAGGCATTCATTTTTGGTTGAGGGTGGACACGGGTATGGTTTGCTTGGTCTTAATGACAAGATTGTAACTGGTTGGGGTAATTTCATGAGAATTTATGAATCAATGGTTTTTGCAGCATTAGATAATCCTAACCATCCATTTATTCCGTTGACTCAGAAGCTTAAAAAACTTTACCCATATTCTCGTTTTGCAGATTGGTATAATTTTGGCTTAATAGGTTTGGGTCCAAATATTCCTCAGCTTAGTGAAGATATTGCTGATGCCTGGTGTCAGACTCATAATCTTATTGGATGTGGGATGCATCCGCAGTTTGCTTTAAGTTATGCTATTTGGACTAAGTTGAGAGAAACCTGGAGCGTTGGTGAATTTGGTGCTGCTCCTCCTCGTTGGTCAAAAGGATTGAGTCCTATGTTGCGTGGTTTTCTATTTCAGACCATTAATGAATATGGCCCAGAAGCGGTTTCAGAAAGAGACACCAGGCGTAATTGGGGACGTTTCTATGTTATTATGCCAATAGCATTGGTAAATATGCTGCTACAAGGTGTAGATATTTTATTTGATATTTCTCCTTTTACCGGAGTTTCATACTTTTTGTTTGGTTTGGCATTGGTGTTTATTACTTCACCCAAATTTAATGGACTAGGTGCTATTGGCCGTGCCGCAGGTAAAGTAGTAGGATTTATTCGTTGGTTACGAGAATTACTTCCTGATATTAATCTTTTTGCTCCACGCTGGGGCATAGAAGCTGCTTCTCAGGATGAAAGCTATCGGGGTGCTGGATATATTTTTGAGCAATCTGGTGCTGGAGGTGCTTATAATAGGTCTGATGCTGTGAAAAGAGTGTTTTTGTTAAGAATCTTTAAGAAAGTGTTCGGTATTGGCATTGCAATGATGGTAATAAATTTAACAATGTTTTTAATAGGTTTAGATTTAACAAACGCCGTCTGTTTGTTTATTAATACATTTTTTGCTATTTCAATGTCTTTAGGAGCTTTCTTAAATGAAAATAAACCAGGGAAGACAGTTCTAAAAGGCTGGGGCGATCTTTTTGCAGGAACTCTTGGAGTTATCTCTGGCGTAGGCATGCTAACTATATTTAACCATTTTCTTACCACCGGAGGAATAGCGTATTTTGTAATTGCGGTAACTTCATTCCTGACAGGAATAATAATTCCTTTATTAATTTTCTTATATATAATTCCAAAGAACTTTAGTTATAATTCTATTTTGCAACGTTTAAGCTGGGAGATGATTCGTGGGTATCTACTTGCTATATCTGCTTTATTCTTTATGTTTATTGTTCCTGTTCCATACAGCATAAGATTAGGAAGTTTTGGTGACAGCTATTTTGAATTTACAACTCAAGAGTTCTTTAAAGTCGGAGGATTCGTTGGTTGTGTATACTTGGGAATTTGTTTCTTAGGTAAGATAGCAGAAATGTATTTGGCTAATAAATATCGTAAAGAATTTGTACGCGTTGGGATGTTGTTTGAGAGAAATCGTAATAATATTTCTATTCAAAGTGGTATGCGCAGTGCGATTGAAGCACGTTTGCAACAAATTTCAGTATTTCTTGGCCAGAGAGCTTTTAAATATGCCAAACAAGCGCTTTGTGAAACAGAAGAAATGATAAGAAATTCTTCAAGAGGCGGTTCATCAAGCCCGTTGATTTCTCCTGATGTTCGCCACGGCAGCTCTCCAGTAGCAATGTTTAATGGAGCTAGGGTTGGTGCCGTGGCAAGAACAGAAGGGAAGTCTTTCTTAGTTGGCAGCTCCGTGTTATTTTTTAGGAAAAGAGACAAAATGAAGCGTTTATCCGAAGCCTTGGATGCTTTGGAAAGAGGTAATGAAAGCTTGATGAAGGTTCTTTTTAGCAAAATTGATATTTTCGTAATAGAAGAAATTGGTAAAATTGGAAACATAAAATGCATCCCATTCTTGGTGCAAGCGAGAATGGGGTTGCAGGAACCATATGAAGTAATTACTAGCTATGCTGATGATATTAATATGTCACATTTTCAGGATTCTAGAGATTTGTACGATCCAGACAAAAGAATTCGTATTGCTATAGATGAAGCTATTAACAAAATAAGCTTAAGATATTCAGGTCAATCGTATGCTGATAATAATCCAACATCATCTTCACCCCTTTTATCTGATGAAACATTCTTAAGCAAAATAGAAAACCTTAGCCATGTTCAAGCCGCATCGCCTATAGCAAAAGATAATGTTTTAGTTTTAGGCGGGGCTGGTTATGTGGGAAGTTTTGTCACCAGAGAATTGGTGAATAACGGATACAATGTTATAGTTTACGATAATCTCCGGCAAGGTAATCAGGAAGCTGTTCGGCGCAGCAATGCAACATTTGAATTTGGGGATTTGGCTGATACACAGAGATTGGAAAGTGTAATTGAGTGTTACAAGCCATTAGCTGTATTTAATCTTGCAGCCCATACTTTGGGGCATGAATCTATTACCAAGCCGTTGTATTACTATTACAACAATATTTTTAATTTTATTAGAGTTTTGGATTTAATGGTAAAGCATGGAATTAAATATATTGTTCAGCCAACAAGCGTAAGTCTTTTTGGAGACGGTAACCTGAAGGAAGGCGAATTCTTTGATGAGAATTCAGAGCTTGCCCCTCCGGATCCTTACAGCAGGACAAAGGTCTTTATAGAAAAAGTATTAAGTGAATATGCCAATAAAAAAGGTATAAAATATATGGCTCTAAGATATGCTAATATTGCCGGTGGAGCCCGTGACTTGGGAGAAGATCATAAACCCGAAACACATATTATCCCAAGACTGCTGCTTATCGCCTTAGATAAAAGAAACCCGGCTTATTGGCATATACCATCTGAAGAAGAGTTGAAGGCGGATCCTATGCTTAAGCCTCGCGTATTGGCTAATACCCCGGATGGTACCGCTATTCGTGATTATGTTTATGTGGGTGATGTTGCGCGTCTGTTTAGCAAATCATTAGAATATTTGTTAAGGGGTGGAGAACCTCAGGTTGTTTGTTTTGGTACTCAACATGGATTTAGTGTTAAACAGATAAGGGATGCGGTAGTAAAAGCTGTTAGCGGTGTATGTCCGGATATTCAGACTAAGATTGTTATTGAAGGAAAACCTGTGGGTGAAGTTGACAAATTAGCAATTAGCCATCAAAAATCCTCTCGGTTATTGGGAGTTGTCCCTACTAAAGGAATAGAGGAAATTATTCAGAGCGCATGGGATTGGCATCAAAATAATCCTGATGGTTATAAAGAAGGCCCTCAAGCAGAAAAAGAACATCCACTTGATATTTTGTTTACAGAAATCATCACAGGATTAAATAAAAACCCTGTATTAGCTACAGATCTAAAACATGAAATAATAGATAACCTTTGCAGAGATTTATTTGATCCGAATTCCAGACAAAAAATCATTGATCTACCACCTCCTCCAGCGCTGTTATCTCAAGGCTTGGCTCCCTGGTTGTTACCTGCTCCATAGCATCCTCCAGCCCGATTCAAGCCATCAGCATATCGCTTCTTATGAAGCGGTTCTTAAAACCCGGCAAGACCACAGATCAGCTTAACGCAGAGCAATTTGAAGGATTTGAAGACCAGGTAAGAGCTGCGCCATTCTATCATTTTGAGGAAGAAATCACAAAAGTAGACCACAAGGCTTCTGTCGTAGAAGTGCTCTCGGGAAAATCCGCCTACTTTAAATTCGCAGCAGGTGAAGCCTCCAGGCTCTGGAAGTCATTTATCAGGGCAGGGATTATCTCTAAAAAAGACGAAAACAATCCCGAAGTTCAGAAAAAGTTCCGGATGTGGAACCTTGATCTCTGGGAAGTGGCAAATCTTGTCAGGAACAATCTTGATAAACTTAAGGCAGACAAATTAAATTTAGAAGCTGCCAGAGATAAATTATTACAAAAGACAGGATTAAGTGAACAGGCAAGGGCGCAAGTAAAGGAACTCATCTCAGGTGGAGTGATTAATCTTGGACAATTAGGCCTGACCGCTAAAGAGCAGCAGGACCTTAAGAATACGCTTGATGAGATAGATGACCTGAATGCAATTATTACCGGTTTTACCACGTCATATATTGAAGGACTGGGTGAGAAAAATCCTTGTCAGGCCTTCCATATGAAATTAGGTATAAGGCATTTAATGTCCTTAAAACTAGGCCTGGTTAAAGAAGCCTTAAAAATAGACAATGATTTGGCAGAATCATTCAGGGAATTAGATAACTCAATCACCAGGCCTAATCCTGCGCCAGAGGCCTTTGGCGAACTAAATAAAAAGATAGCCGGTGCCCTTGGGAATGTCAAACTGCTATTGGCAGTAACCAACTCCCTTGCTCTGGATGTTATCTCTGACCTAAAGGCGCTTGATGCAGAAGGTATTCTTGGTTTTAAGTTAGAAAATATTAGGCTTGTAATCAATGATAATGCCCCAGGTTATCTCTATAACGGCAAGGATCTTTATGAAGTGCCGGAGATTAAAAAGATTGTCATAGATGATAATGAAGAAATCAGGGAGGAAATCTTAGGTAACCCCAATCCTAATCACGGCTTTAACATCATCTATGCCGAAACCCCCAGTAAAGACGGTATCTTCCGTTATGATCCAGCTGCAGGAGATTATATTAGGGTGCATGAATCGGCCTTTGAGCATCTGGAAAACTCCGGCGTTGAAACCATCGCCATCCACCGCACTAACGATATGATCATGTTGGTTCCTGAGCTGGCAGCGGATATAAGCTTCTATGGCCTCTACCGCAGGCTTCATGAATTTTATCGTGTTAATCATCTCTTAGAGGTCTTGAATAATTTTACTGGAGAAAAAGGCGGCCTGTTATTTTCAACTAAGTATCTTGCTACAAAAAAACTGGTTATGCTGGTTGAGGGCCTTGCGCTTAAGTCTGAAAAAGCTAAGCAGATGATAAATAGAATCAGGCAGTTGTTCCAAGCTAAATACGGCCTTAAGGATATACCTTATAACAGGATGTATCACTATATTGATCTAAGATCTTTACGCAGGGCGCTTAATGCAAATGGAGGTTTGTTACCGCCGTCATTTAAAGATGATAAACCCATAAAAGGTATCTGGAGTTTTGAGATCCCCACAGGAAACATCACTATGCTTAAGGGTATAAAGACTGCAGCAGCTATGAGGTATTCTGATACCTTAATTGATAACGGCATACTTCCTTCTAATGACCATTACCTGAAAGGCTCAGGGACCGGCGCATTAATCCATGACTTTAAGCAGTTAAAACATCTTTTAGTTGCCCTTGGTCCTGCCTTACACATGGATGAAATGAGGCAGCGGATGCCTGGATTATTCCCAGGGACCACCTCCTCCAGCGCTGTTATCTCAAGGCTTGGCTCCCTGGTTGTTACCTGCTCCATAGCATCCTCCAGCCCGATTCAAGCCATCAGCATATCGCTTCTTATGAAGCGGTTCTTAAAACCCGGCAAGACCACAGATCAG
>JACQXK010000037.1 GCA_016208765.1 Candidatus Omnitrophota bacterium | reverse complement strand
TTTTTTAATAACGCAAATAACAACTTTAGGTTATTTAAAAACACAATAAAAGGGCTATCTGCGGCATTGAGGATTATTTGGTTCTTTATCTAAAAGTAAGAGCGAGATAATGAACATACACTTCGCGCAATCCTAAAATCACCTAGAATTACGCTACTTAACCAAAGCGTCAACAGATTGCCAAGGAAAGGCAAATACGCAGTCACTAAGCTTAACCTTGCGCGGAACCCGGCAAACAATATACCCTTGGCTCGCGGATGGATATTCGGAAAGAAAAACTTCCAAGTAACGAATATCGCTCACCGAAGGGTTTTCCGTCCATTTAACTTCAATCGGCGTATAAGCGCCGTTTTTATCAATCACCCAATCTACCTCGGGGCCATCGGGATCACGCCAAAACCGAATCTTAGCCGTCGGATTTAAAGCGTGCGCGCACCTCAATAACTCAAGGCCGATAAATTGTTCAAAGATATTCCCCATCGTCTCCCGCGAAAGCTTAATTCCTTCTCTTGCCGCCACGCGCCGAACACCTAAATCAAAAAATAAAAACTTCTCCGATTTCGTCAACTTTTTCCGGATTTTACTCTGCGTAAGCGGCTCAACTCTTTCCGCGATAAGACAATCTTCTAAAATCTGGTAATACGCGCCAATTGTCGTGTGCGCCACGCCAATTTCTTGAGACAATTTTCTTAAATTAATGATACTGCCGGACTCAGAAGCCGCAAGCTCCAAAAACCTCGCGAAAGACCCCAAATTCCTCACTACCGCCTCCGCCCTAACCTCTTCTTCTAAATAAGTAGTTACATAAGACTCCAAATCCGCTTCTTTATCCGAATCATTACTATCGGCAAGAATACCGGGCAATGAACCATAAAGCAACCTCTGGTTTAAATCCCCGGCAGGAAACTCCAACAAGCTAAAAGGGTCTATTTTTAACGCGATAACCCTACCCGGAAGCAGGTTAATTTTAGCGCCCCGGCGCAATTTCCTGGCGCTTGAACCGGTAAGAATAAAATTGGCTATCCCTCTATCAATAATATCCTGAACCACGTCAAGAATATCCGGAACTTTCTGAACCTCATCTAAAATAACCAATGGGCGCTTTCTAGAAACAACCGCCTCCACCTCCCCTCTAAGGAGATGCGGCGACTTCTCATAGCGCTGGCGAACATTCGGCTGAATAAAAGAAATAGACAGATCCGCCGCGAAACGATTAATCAAAGTAGTCTTACCCGTCTGCCGCGCGCCCAATAAAAGCACACTTTTATTCCGCTCAAGCGAATGCCCGACCTTCTCTTCTAATGATCTAACTATGTATTCCATACAATCAATTTTAGGCGAATTTGGAGTATTTGTCAAGCCTTTTTCGCCAAAAATTTCCAGCCATATTCCCCCTCCCGTATCTTTTATCGTCGATTATTAACCGATTAAAGATATTTTTTTGCCTCTTATATAGTGCTAACTATTGCATAATTATTACTTGACATTTATATCTATAGGTGATATAAATATGCATAGTGCTAATCAGGAGGCAATAAAGATGTTTTTAAGGGAGACTGTTATCAAAAAGGCGGGTGGCGAATACCGCTATTGGAGATTGGTAAAAACTTACTGGGATAAAGCTAAAAAGAAGGTCAGGCATAAAACCATAAAGCAATTAGGCAGGCTTAAACCGAATGAGATAGCTTTTTTTAAAGATTCCTTAGCCGGTAAAGCCGGCCATAAGTTTTCCTGGAAAGAATTAACCTGTAAGAAATCTTTTGAATATCTGGCTGTAGCGATACTGCATAGAATTTGGCAATATTGGGGTTTAGACAGCTTAATAGAAGATAAAACAATTGAAGTCTTAGCGATTAACCGCTCTCTATCCCCGGAAAGCGATTATCAGGTAAGCCGCTGGTACGAAGAAACTATCCTGCCGCGAATTTTAGATCTAACCCTTAATCCCACTAAAATATACCGGGCATTAGATGAATTGTCTTCGCTTACCTCAAAAATACAACAGTATTTATATAGTAAAATTAATGAGCTCGGCTTGGATGATTATGAACTGATATTTTATGATATAACTTCCAGTTACTTTGAACAAAGTAATAGCGATTTAGCGCGATATGGGTTATCCCGGGACCACCGCGGAGACAAAAAACAAATTATCCTGGCCCTAGCCGTAACCAAAAAAGGTTTTCCCTTCTATTGGCGGGTCTTGGAAGGAAATACCGCGGATACCAAAACCGTCCAAGGATTTGTCGAAGAACTTAAAATTCTCTTTAATCTCAAAGAAACCTGCTTAGTTATGGATAAAGGCATGGTCAGCATAACCAATATGGAGAAAATACAAACCCAAAACTTTAAGTATGTAGTTACCTTACGCAGGAATTCAATAGCCAAGATTAAAGGTATGCCCTGGAATTATTTAAGAAGCATAAACGAAAATAACGTCCAAACCAAAAAAGATTATTTTTATTGCCACTCCCAAAGGGCTTATTACAAAGAGCTGCCATCCTCAGAAGGCAAAAGGTATATCCTTTGCTTTAATCCTGAGAAATTCTTAACCGAAAGGCTTTGCCGCCTTGATAAAATAGCCTCTATCAAAAAACACCTAGATCAGAAAAATCAACAATTATCCCAGGCCCGCGGCAGAAGGCACAGAGAATTGCTGCGCGAAGAGCTTATTAGATATTTAGAAAAACGCTCTGCCTCCAGCTTATTCTCTTTTCGTTTAATCGCTAAAGAAAAAACATTCCAGATTAGTTACAAGGTTTTAAAAAAAGCCGTGCGGGATGCGGCAAAATTAGACGGCATCTATTGTTTAATGACCAACCTAAAAACAGCTTCTCCTAAAGAGCTTATTGACGCCTATCGGAACAGGATGGAAATAGAGAGAAGTTTTCATCAATTAAAAAGCTTTGTGGAAATTAGGCCTATTTATCATCATAATGAAGACAGAATCAAAGCGCACGTTACTGTTTGCGTATTGGCATACCTTTTAAACAATACGGTAATGCACTTAACCAGGCAGAAAAAAGATTTTGAAGAATTAACCGCTCAATCCATTTATAATTATCTTAAAAGTTGTAAGTTAGTTGAATTAAGCGCCTCCGGAGAACAGAGATTAAAACTCTCTACTCCCACGGATGAACAAGTGCAATTAACCAAAATCCTTGCGGATAAGAGCCTTCTGGAAGAAGAGCATATTCAACGATTCCTGCCTTTTCGTCTGCCTGCAGGCGAAAAATAACCCATTAGTGCTAAAAACCATCTTTTTTTAGCTATCTTATCGTCGAGCACACACTCTCATCATCAAATTTTGGTAACCGGTCAGTGAATGGGGGAATTTATCATTTTTTAGAATTTAATCTTTAAGCGGTGGTAAAAGCGAACATACATTAACATTCGGATTCTTCGCTATGATATCTAATGATTCTTTAAGCCATTCCTGAAGTTTATCCGCCGGTAAACGTTTTTTTGTCGTATGAATAATCGTCATTAATATTGAACGAGTCAGCGC
>JACQXK010000028.1 GCA_016208765.1 Candidatus Omnitrophota bacterium | reverse complement strand
TTTCAAAGCACATTTCCCAATATTGGCTTTATTGTAACAAAAACTCGCACCCCAAAGCCAAAGCTAACGATTGATATTAAAATTACAAGAAACCAAGACCATGGATTGACTATTGCACCGTAATAAAATATATCCTGGAAGCATAAAGCAAGATGAGCAAACGGGTTACATAGTATTATTGAGCGCATGCTTTTGGGCAACATATCTATTGTATAAAAAATAGGTGTAGCGTACATCAGCACCGTACATATCATAGACACTAATTCACGTAAATCCCTGAAAAATGGAGAAATTGGCGAAAGAAGCAATGACAGCCCTGCCATCCATATTATCTGTACTCCAAAAAGTACAGGCAACAAAATAATTGTATCTGGCAATGTATGATAGCGAACCAATATATAGGCTAAAAACAGTACAGTTGCTATAATTTGCGTGAAGGCTGCTGGCCATATTATTTTCAAAGGTAATATTTCAACAGGAAAAACAACTTGCTTGACAAGATTTACTTCTCCTAATATTATTTGAACACTTCTGGTCATTATTTCTTGGCAGGTCATCCAAGGGATTAATCCAGAAAGCAGATAAATCGCGAAATCATTAAGCAAAATTGCTCGGCCATCGCCAGTAGCGACATTTTCTAGCCTAATTTTAAAAACAGCAGTAAAGATAAATAAATATACTGCCATCAAAAATATCGGCTGAATGACTGCCCAGACAACTCCAAGAGTTTGACCAGCATAGCGATCTCTAATGTCACGCTTAGACATTTCAATTAACAAATTTCTGTTGCGACACACCGACTTAATAAATTTAATCACCGACAAAATGTAAGGCTTTGGACGCAGCACATCCGCAATAAACTTTAATAATCTAAGAAGGAATTTAATGATATGCATGCTTAATCACATCTAACTGTAAAAACCCATTATTGCTGGACAATGCCTTGTTAGTTACCGTGCGACAACCATGCTTATATCCTTGTCTTTGCGCTAATACCTATGTTAATTAGCCAGTACCACCGAATTAAATTATAGATATCTTGAGCTACAAACTACTCTCCAACGAATATATCTTGGTATTTTAAAACTTCACCTTGAAAGCTCCGCGCTAAATAGATATTCAGCGTTGGCTTCGCCACATATAACCTTAACTAATTTTAACTCTTTTCCCTCTTCACAAAAACTCTTTATTTGCTCAGTAGAGGCAAACTCGAATGGGTATCCCCCCAACCAATCCTTTAGGTCAGGGTAAAATGCCATCCCACGCATACGTTGCTCGCGTAATTTGCGTAAAAAAGCAGGTAGTAGCCAAGGCCTATGAGCTAGCTCAAAATCCCATATATATTTAACTTCCTTTAAACGTTTACCCAAAAAACCAGAACTATTATAAGCTTGTTTGATTTCTAACCAGTATTCACCCGAGGGCTTAATGACTTCTCTGTCATAAATTGCGATGTACAGCCGCCCTCTTTCTTTTACCAGCCCTAGCGTGTTTTCAAGAGCTTGCCACATATTGCCAGTATGGTGCAAAACACCCCAACTATAAACTATATCAGCCCTTCCCAAATTTATTAAAAACGTTTTATCAAGTATAGATCCATTATAAACAGTCCATTTATCCGGATCACCAACCGTGGATCGTAAATATGTTGTGGCATGCACGGACCATTCGTCCAAGTCAAAACTTATTATTCGTTCAGCACCAGCACGAAAGGCAGCCAGAGAATGTAATCCGCTTCCACAGCCCACATCTAGGAACGAACGGCCCTTCAAATCGGTAACTTCTAAAAATTGTAATAGATGCTTTTGGGATGCGGCTAACCGCTCCTCATTGTAATATTTCTTAACAAACCCATTCCAGTTTTTACCAAATTCAAATCTAGTTTCCATAGTATTCATTCTTAGCACCCTCGCGCAATAAATTACAGTTCAACTTCTAATGCCCCAGGGATAGCAATTTACCTCAAAACCCCAATTACACCGCCCTCTCGTAATGCAAATTGTTTTCAGAACGGTAGACAACATAATTCGCGAATACAAGCATATCGATGTGAGTTTTGATGAAACAGTCAATCGCATCCTGAGGTGTACAAACTATAGGTTCATTGTCATTAAACGAAGTATTAATCACTAAAGGTATGCCAGTCTCTCTCCTAAATTGCTCTATTATCTCCCAATACAAAGGATGCGTGTATTTGCTAACGGCTTGCGGACGGGCAGTACCATCGGCA
>JACQXK010000027.1 GCA_016208765.1 Candidatus Omnitrophota bacterium | reverse complement strand
TTAAGCGAATTAAGAATAAATTAAAACACACTCCTATCATCTTTACTTATAGGCAACTAAAGCTTTTCATAGACGTTTTCTAATTTCTGAACACACACACTTGGGGAAAATTTAGAATGGATATCTTTTATACATTGTTTTTTGATTTTATCAATCAGTGTCTTATCTTCAATGACTTCTAAAATTTGTTTAGCTATAAGTTTTGGGTCTGTTGTATTCAAAAGAATTCCATTGTCCTTATGATTGATAATCTCCGGCACAGCTCCTTCATTAATTGCAAATATGGGAATACCCATAGCCATGGCTTCTATAAGCACTAATCCGAACCCTTCTCCAGCAGAAGTAAACAATAAGGCATCAAATAATCTTAGAATATCAGGAATATCCCTCCTGAATCCTAATAATTTAAAATGCTCATCAATTTTATAATGATGAATCAATTGCTTGCATTTTTCTAATTCGGGACCATCTCCAATCATTAAAAAATAAAAATTATTTTTAGTCAAAAGCTCGTTAGCAATTTCAATGAACAGATAGGGTCTTTTGAAATCTACCATTCGTCCAATAAATCCAATTATATATTTATTAGATTCTTGATCAAGCAGATCAGACGGGATGGTGCTGGATTTATTAAATTTATTCAAATCAATACAGAAATGAATAACTTCTATTTCATGAGGGTGTTTAACATCTAAATTGTTAATCATAAAATTTTTTGTTGCATTGGATATCCCGATAATTCTAGAGAAAACTTTAGAGAAGAGTCTATAGAATAACTTATTTTTTTTAAACCGTCTGAGATCACCTGGACTAAGATGATGCGTTAAAATTTTTGGGGTCTTATAAGTAAATAAACCTAATACAGCAGTAGATAAGAAATTCCGCATATTGGAATGTATGATGTCAAACTTTTCTCTTCTTAAGTATTTGATAAACCTAAAAGCACCTAACATATCAAATCCATTTTTCATGTTAATGAAAGTGACATGAATGCTACTTAACTTATTAGTCTCTTTAAATATCAATCCCCTCTCTGAAAGAATACATAAATAGATTTTATATTTTGAATAATCAAAGTGCTTCAGAAGTGTCAGGGTATACTCTTCAATTCCACCTATCCCCCCAGACCATAAAATATGTACGACTTTCTTTGTATCCCTCGTATTCATAGTAAGCAATAAAAAAACTTTAACCGAAATAGGTGGTATTTCGAAATATCGGGCACTTATTGCATGCCACTTTTGATCCAAAAATTAATTTTTTAAAGTAACCTTTGTGTCCCTGTAGCTTATAGAATAAATCGGAATACATCACATCTTTTCCGGACATCAGTCTGATTATCAATATAACTACCAACAAAGTTATTTTTTTTATTCGACGCAGCAGTCTATATATAAGGCAAGGTAATTGTTGTTTTCGATCTACGACTGCGAGGCCAATACCTGTACAGTAATGTTTTTTTATTAATTCTTCCCTCGTAAGTCGATCTGGAAGCACCTTGTGATAAACTATAGCTCTTGGATTATAAATAATTCTTGAACGCCTCATTTTATTATGTATAGAATCAAACATATCATTGTCATCTCCCGATAGGCGGCATTTATCTTTTCGACCGAGATTAGCATCAAATCCGCCTATCCCCATCAAGACATTACGCCTGAAAGACATGTTAGACCCATTTAGCGTTCTGACATCCTTTTGTTGTGGACCGTAACCCATTGCAAAAAAAAACAACTCTTCATCGACCCTCTTTTGATGTGATATTTCCCAGAGCGCAACTGTTTTCCCACCTGCACTAATGACATTCTCACAATTATATACAGACATAATTTCTTCGAGCCACTTTTCATCAGCAATAGCATCATCATCTATGAAAGCTACAATGTCTCCTATTGATTCGCAAAGTCCTCTATTCCGTGCATTTGATAAACCAATTTTCGTTTCAAGAATATATCTCATATCAATCCCAGTGGATTTCATAGCTCTACCCACAACCAGATCTGTATCATCTTCAGAGGCATTGTCGATAACGATTATTTCCCAGTTAAGACTGGTTCCAACTGATTGGTTGACAAGACTATCAAGAGCTTCTTTAAGATGAAACGACCTATTGCGTGTACACACGATTACAGACAATTCTTTTTGCATTTTCAGGAAGGTTTGTTTTTATCACACATATCCCATCTGCGGAGTTCCAGGGTTTCTTGCACATAGGACATGTCTGGATTAACATAGTCTTTTTCAGTATTTGTACGTACATAGCATCTATCGCATCGGTGAGGTAATTGTGAGGTATAAAACTGTTTTCTCAATTTTCTGTATTCTTGATTATTCCAAATATCTCTTAAAGAGGTTGTATTAACATTACCCAAAATAAATTTTTGAGCACCACAAGGACCCACTGATCCGTCACAAAGGACAGTGAAATTGTTAAAAGGGCAGTGATTCTTTATGATGTTAGGTTTTAATCCTGAATAATTCATCAAGATACCATATTGATTAGCCTTGTTAAGTGCTTGCGAATAAATATCCATCACATGTGAACACTGATCGAAAAGACTCTGCTTTTGAAGATGAGATTGATTCGGCCATGCTACAAGATTATTAATCTCAATTTTATGGATACGATATTGAATGGCTAAATCAACTAAAAGAGCAAGTTCATCAAGATTTTGTTTCATAAGCGTGTATTTGAACTTGACCCTTGGATAATTCTTTTTTTCACGGGTTTTAATTTGAGATAATTGCTCTAAATTCCATAATAGCTGTTTAAAATCACCTCCTCTAATAGCTTTATATGTATCTGATGTAGCAGCATCAATTGATATCGTAATTCCATCTAGGGCAGCAGCCACAAGTTCCTCACAATTATCTTTAGTCAGCAAAAGGCCATTTGTATGAAAATCCACTATGGAACCGTATTTTTTGCATATTCTAACCATCCACAAAAAGTGAGGATGCAGGAGAGGTTCTCCCCATCCATGAAGAAATACTTGCCTTGAAGTCTTAAGGAATGGAATAAGCTTAAGAAAAGTTTCTTTGGTCATATGTGATGCATTCTTTATAAGTTTATTCCAGGCACTTCTTCTTCCACACATGGTACAACTTAAGTTGCAATGAGTCGTTGGTTCTATATGAACTAGGTCAGGATTCGAAAATAAATAAGTTCTTCCAAGTTTCCGCTCAAATTTGTTTATTCCTGAATTTATCAAAGAAGGGACAGAACATCTTGTTATGCTTTTAAGAATAAGTCGGTCGCGGAAGGATATCATATTGTAATGACCCAAGAATCTACCTCTATGAAAATGTGAAATACCCCTAGTAAGCTATGGCGTATTCTACAAAGATTATGCTAAATTTTCATCGGATAAGTATGTCACTTACCCACAAAGAAATTATTCTTTCAAGGAGATCAAAGGAGAACCCCCTCCTGATAAATTGTAATATATCATCGAATGACATGTCTGTCAATTAAAAAAATATGACTATTGGTAACCGCTCAGTCACGTGGAGATATACTCTTTCTTTACAACAGTGAAATGCTTAGTCCCTCTTTTCAAAAGTGGGGAATTACACAAGCTGCATAACTGAGGTATTTGCGCCGTGATGCAGATAATCAAAATTAATAAAAATATATGCCGGTTGACAATTAACAAAATAAAATATAGATTACAAGCTGTTTGCCAGAAAAAAATCCGAATACATGTTACTTATTTACTTTAATCCGGTCACTCTTGCGGCCGGTAAAAACAGGGGAGGTAAAGGTATTTATGAAAGAGGTGATTTCTGTAGTAAACCTGAAAGGCGGGGTCGGAAAAACTACGACAGCAGTGAATCTTGCAGCGTGCTGGTGTGAACAGGGCAAGAAGGTCCTTCTTGTCGACCTTGATCCTCAGGGAAGCGCAAGTATAAGTGTTGGAGTGATAAACGAAGGGCAGGAGCTACTTGATGCATTACAGGGGATTATTGCATTGCCGGTAGTGCAGACTGGTGTTCCGGGATTGGACCTCGTGCCTTCAGGTCCCGATCTTGTGGCGGCAAGACAGATATTCGTAGATGGACCGGGAGATGAGATTTTCACCAGCTGCCTCAGGCAGACAAGAGGAGACTGGGATTGCGTAATCATTGACTGTCCGCCTAGTCTGGATGTTCTCACAATGTCGGCGCTCATGGCTTGTCAACATGTGATCGTTCCCGTTGAAGCCTCCTTTCTTGGATTAAATGGTGTAAAGCAGATGGCCTCAGCAATTAAGTCTATCAAGTCACGGAAACCGGACCTTGACATACAGGCGATTGTCCCCTGCCGCGCGCATCCCCGGCGCCGGATCCACTGGGAAATTATGGACAAGCTAAAGGAAATGTTCCCGGGGAAAGTATCACCGATTATCAATGAAAATGTTTCACTTGCAGAAGCCCCTGGCCGCGGCAAGCCTGTCATTTTTACCGCGCGGATATCACGCGGTTCGGATGACTACCGCCTGCTCTCGCTCTGGTTGACTGATCAGCTCGGATTGGAAGAGACAGAGGACATGCAATTATCAGGGGAGACGGAGCTGTCTCGTGATAATTATATCCAGCCTTTTGAACAGGTAAGCACCATTTAATTTTTGCAGGGGCAATTCATGAATTGCCCCTGCTTCTTCATGCAGCATTAATCCAAATAATGCAGACATTGAAAAATAATTAGCATTCCCTTAAGAAATGCGAATGAAAGGGAAATTTTTAATTGACATTCACTCGCTTTACATCGAGTTAGGCATTCGGTTTAACTCGATAAATTTATTTTTGAATTATGCATATGGCTTTGAATAAAAGTTTGCATCCTAACCTTGATTATAAATGCGTTTAAGGAATCGAAAACAAATAATTTTCCAACATCCGCATTATGTTAAATACTTTTTTCGGGTTAATCTTCATGCACCAGTTCAATCACAGTCACTTCCGGGGGTGAAAAAAAACGTATCGGCGGGCCCCATGTGCCGGTGCCCCGGCTTACGTAGAGGTGAGAGCCGTTCTGAAGATCCAAATGCCCAGCATGCTTTGGATAATAAAACATTGTTACCAGATTGAAAGGGAATATCTGCCCTTTATGCGTATGGCCCGAAAGCTGTAAATCAAACAGGCCGGCCCCATCATTAATAACAAGGGGCCTGTGCTTCAGCAAAATTTTAAATTTATCACGATCAAGCCCTGACAGCAGATCCTTTTCAGATAGTCCGCTTAACTTGCCGAACTGATCGCCCGCAGGGTCATCGACTCCCGCAATATAAATCCCTGCAACTTCAACCGCCTCCCCTCTTAATATGGTGAATCCCGCCCTCCGGGTAAATTCCAGCGCCTGATCAAGTCCCGCATAGTATTCATGATTACCGGTTATTGCAAATTTACCGTATCGGGGTTTAATTTCCCTTATTATCTCTGCAAAACCTTCCATCCTGTTTATCTGCCCGTCCACGAGATCACCGGTAGATACGAGAATATCCGGAGATTCTGCTTTGACTTTTTTAATGATATCTTTCAGCCTTTCTTCTCTGACAATCAATCCAGCGTGGACATCCGAGATCTGGACTATTTTAAGGCCCCTGCCTTCTTCCGGGACACCTGAAGCCTTAATTTTTAAATGCTCAATCTGTATATCCCTTGCCTCGAAATATCCGTAACAACCGGCTGACAAGGCAAATATGACCGGAATGAAAAAAGATAACTTTGCGGAGATAGATACGGCAGATAAGTCTTTATGCAATATTAAATTGAGCAGATAAACCAGCAGCCTGTAAATATCCATACAAACAGCCAGGGAGAAAAACAATATTAAAAGTCCCATCCATATATAGCCGGTATAAGACATAAGCCGCGCAAAGAATTCGAGTTCAAATCTTTCAAGATTGCGGACAATCACAGGCGAGGAAGTCATAACAGCCATGAAGATGATAAGTGGTACACATGCTTTAGAGCTTAAAGACAGAGCTGTTTTTGCTTTCAGAAAGGCATATAGATGAATAGAGCCGTAAATCAGAAAAAAGACAATTAAGAAGATTCTCATTCTTAACTTTACTATAACGGGAACAAGGATAGAAAGGATGCTGGCTATGACATAATTCAGTGCATTTAACCATAAAAATGCATTTCAAATAATGCAGATGTTGGAAAATCAATTAATTGTCGATGCCTTAAACGCAATATTCATTAATCGGAACGTGCACACTTTAATTCAAAGCCTCATGCATAATTTCTATTATAGTCATCGAGTTAATTAATATATTTTTCAATGTCTGTATTATTTGAGTTAACGCATTGCTTGTATTTCTCTGGCAAAGCCGTAGGTAAATCCATACATATTAAGGACTGTATTTGTAGATAATTTCCTTAGTACACAATTAATCCTCCCTAATATTAATTGGTTAACATGTTGTTTTCCTCCCGGCATCTATTTTGCAGTCAGTTGAGAGCAATTTAAATTAGATTGATTATTAATTAATCTATATTAAAAAATGTGATTAAAACCACTTATGTTCAAAGGTATTTTTCTTATGCTTATAGCATATGTTGAATCTGAACAGTGCCATATCACTACGGAATAAGAGTATTTAATTAGGCGAAGTATGAGAATAAAACTAACTATTATATTAATAATATCCTTTGTTTTAACGCTTGGCAGCACTATCAGTTCAGCCCAATTTGTCTCCCCTGGCAAATTAACAAATTCTCACAAGGAACTATCCAGTATCACAAAATGTGTCGCGTGCCACACGTTAGGGAAGGGAATCCCTGATACGGCCTGCAAGTCTTGTCATAAGAAACTTATGGCACAACTCAAAGAAAACAAAGGCTTTCATGTAAAAGTTTCAGGAAAGTGTATTAATTGTCATACAGAGCATAAAGGTGAAGACTTTAATATCATGCCTATTGATAATAATAAATTTAACCATGCATTGACAGGCTTCGCGCTTGAAGACAAACACAAAATCCTGTGCCGTAACTGCCATAAAAAGGAGAAGACCTTTATAGGGCTGACTAATGAGTGTCTTAGCTGTCATACCGATGTGCATCAGAAGACACTGCCTGAATGCCTCAAATGCCACAACTTCAAAGGTTGGAAGAGCCTGCAGTTTAATCATGACGGGTTTTCAAAGTTCAAATTGACAGGCAAGCATACTGAAGTAAAGTGCGAAAGCTGTCATCCGGAGCAGATACTGGAAAGGAAAATCATAAAGGCAGACAAGGTCAATAAGATGCTGAAATTTAAGCCGCTGAAATATGATAGTTGCGATAGCTGCCACAAGAGTATTCATAAAGAAAATATGAAGGAGAATGCTTGCAGCTCATGTCATACTACGCAGGGCTGGAAAGAACAGACCTTTGACCATGGCAATCCCGGGCTGAGCGATTTTAAACTTGAGGGGAGCCATGCGAAGGCCTC
>JACQXK010000004.1 GCA_016208765.1 Candidatus Omnitrophota bacterium | reverse complement strand
GCATACTTCCTTCTAATGACCATTACCTGAAAGGCTCAGGGACCGGCGCATTAATCCATGACTTTAAGCAGTTAAAACATCTTTTAGTTGCCCTTGGTCCTGCCTTACACATGGATGAACAAAGACAAAGAGAACCACAAATCTTCCCAGCATCAAGTCCAGTGGGTGCAGTAGTTGTTACAATCTCCTCAAGCGCAATTAAAGATAATAAAGATATTCATATTTTGCATGTATCTCCTGAAATCGGCCCCTATTCAAAAACTGGTGGATTAGGAGATGTGTTGCAGGATCTTCCGGTTTCTCAAGCCATGAAAGGTTGTAATGTAGCTAATGCAACAATATTATATGATTCTGTTGATCGCAAAGAACATGGTATTAGTGATACAGGAGTAAAATTGTCTGTTGCTATTGGGGGCAGGATAGAACAATTTTCTGTATGGGAAACTGTTAATGGTGGGGTACAACAGTTATTTGCTAGCCATCCGGTTTATTCTAAGAATATCTATTTAAGTAAGACTACAAGGCCAGACATAATTGATGCTGTTTTGCAGACAAGATTTGGGCGGGATATTCCTTCTGTTGAGAGAGATAGTTATTTATATCAAGTTGGGCTTGAACAAGCTACTTTTCTTTCTAAGGCGTCTTTAGAAATGGCAAAAGCATTTAGGTTAAAGACAAATATTGTACATTTACATGATTGGCAAGCTGCTTTGACAGCACCAATTTTAAGGACACATTATAACTATTTACATCAAGGATTTGCAAATCTTCGTAGAAGCAAGGTATTTTATAATGTTCACAATCTTGGTTTTCATGGTTTGTTTGATAGATCACTGTTGCAGGTTATCGGACTTGATCCAAATGTTTATACAGTAGACGGTTTAGAGTATCATCATCAGCTTAATTTAATGAAAGCAGGATTAAATTTTTCTGATGCTGTGGTTTTGGTTAGCCCGACATATTCAGGTGAAGTTTTACGATTTGAATTTGCTCATGGTTTAGAAGGAGTAATGCAGAATAAGACCGGGAATCGTTTTGGCATCCTTAATGGAATAGATTATGATAGGTGGAGTATTGGTGGTGATTATTCGTTGCCTAGTGTTTTACAGTTAAAAAGGGAGTACAAGGCTTTGCTGCAAAAAGAACTGGGTTTAAATCAATATCCTCATGCGCCTATATTAGCTATGATTTCCCGCCTAGCAGAAGCAAAAGGCGTTAAGTTGGTTATTGACAGAATTGATGAGATGATAAATCTCGGCTATCAGATTGTAATTGTTGTTTCAGATGAAAAAGGATGGTTAAGAGATGAACTTGAGAGAATAGCTTTTGATCCTCGGTATCATGGGCGCTTAAGTGTTAAATTTGACATGGCAAGCAAGCTACCTGTTTCAATAGATAACCCTTTGACTAAAACAATAGATAAGCTTATTTATGCTGGTTCAGATATGTTTATGGTTCCTTCTAAGGAGGAGCCGTGTGGTTTAACGCAATTAATTTCATTGAGGTTTGGGACAATTCCTGTAGTTAGGAGAACCGGCGGTTTAGCAGATACTGTTAGGCATTTTAATGAGCATGCAGGCGAAGGCAATGGTTTTGTGTTTAATGATTTTGATGGCAATGCCCTTATGTTTGGCACTGGAGAAGCAATTAAGCATTATTGGAATAAAGACATTTGGGAGCGAGTAATTTATAATGCCATTAACTCAGATAATAGCTGGGATACATCAGCACAGAAATATATTGATTTATATAAACAATATCTTGCTTCTTCTGCTGTTGGAGCAGTGGTTAAGACTGTATTATCAAGCCTGGAGAGAATTATAGAAGTTGTACAGGCTAATGAAGTGCTGAGTGAGGAGTTGAAATTTTGTATATTGGGTGAATTGAAGTTATTAGGATTAACTGATTCAGGCTTAAGTTTGTCTTTGCAAAAAGTAATAATAGAAATAATAGATAGCTATACATTAGCCTACGCTCAGTCTAGTTGGATATTGGGACAATTGGTCAGTGAAGGCGTTTTAGATTTTGATACAACTATTTCTGTATTATGGTCTCGTCGGGCAAAGCAGGTAAGGGTTTTTAGTTCTAATCCTAGCCAGGATACATTATTAGAAAAATTAGTGTACCCATGGAGAATAAGGTTTTCTGTTGGTAGAGGTGTTTACGATGCTGCAAAGAGAGTTGTTGAACAGAAAAATCCATCTCAATTTTCATTATTTAATCCAGCCGTAAATTTTAATCGGTTTTTATTAGAAGAAAGCCCCGCAAGAAGATTGCTTAACTTACAGCTTGAGGGTATGAATATTGCAATTGACATCAATAAAAATCCTATTGCAGTTAACCATATTATTGTTATACCTGATCCTATGAAGGAGTTGCCGCAAATTTTTGATAATACCGCGCTTAAATCTATTTTTGCTGTGTTGCAGTTGAGCAAGAGCATTCATCCGGGATTTAATTCTGGTGGGCTGGCTTCAGTTGGACACTTGCATTTACAGGCAATCTTTGAGAATGAGCCCGCTTATATTGAGAGTTTTGAGAGAAAATTAGAATTTACGCTTGGCGATATTGAAGTGTTTAGTCTTATTGATTATCCAGCAGGAATTATTTGTTTTAAGCTTAATCAAATTGAGAGAAATAATAAAGTTTTACTGACACTAGTAGATTCATTGCAAAATAGAGACGTTATCCACTGTTTGGTTGCAATAGGTGATTATATCTATGTTTGGCCTCAACTACGTAAAACAATAGATATTGGTATCTTGGTTGGCTGTAATGAAATTAGTGGCGCTACTTTGGTAGACAGAAGGGATTTGTTTGATAATTTAACTGCTGAAGATATTTCTCATCAGATGATGGCATTAAGTTTAGGTCATGAAATGTTTAACTTTTTGTTGTCTGATTTAAAGGCTGTTGGCGCACTGATGCGCACAGAAGCAAGTTCATCCCCAGTTAATGACAGAGAAAGTTTCAACGTAGAAATTCCCGAGGAAGTCAGAAAATACCCCGGCCATGCAACAGACGATCTCTCAACTAATAATCCTGATGGCCAACCAATAGTTTTAGTAACAGGTGCGGCCGGTTTTATCGGTTCTAATTTTGTGCATTACTTTTTGGCAGCTCATCCTACTTATCAATTAATTGTGTTGGATGCCTTGACCTATGCTGGGCGCAGAGAAAATTTAGGGCGTGTGTTTGGAGATCCCCAGTTATCCGGCAGGATGAAATTTGTCAAAGGCGATATTCGTGATAGCCAATTATTGAAAAGAATGGTAACGGAAGTAGATGCAATTGTGCATTTTGCGGCAGAGAGCCATGTGGATCGCTCTAATTTCTCAGCGATGCCGTTTGTAGAATCAAATACAGGAGGAACATTAACTATTCTTGAAACTATAAGAGAAGAAAATACAAGGCGTAAACAAGCCGGCTTAAAAGAGCTTAGAATGTTGCATATTTCAACTGATGAGGTCTATGGAGGTGTTGAATTAGATGACAATAGGACTTTGTCAGAAGATGAGAAATTTATCCCTGGTAATCCTTATGCAGTCAGTAAGGCAGGAGCAGATCTGATGGTGCAGGCATTTAGCCGCACTTGGGATTTAAATGTGGTGATAATTCGGGCTACAAATAATTATGGGCCGTATCAACATCCGGAAAAGCTGATTCCTTTTGCGATAATCCACAAGATAATTGATTTAATAATTCCTCTTTATAAAGGCGGTGAGGGTAAGCGGGATTGGCTCTTGGTTTGGGATATGGCGCGCGCAGTGGATGCAGTATTACATCGTGGTGTCCGTGGAGAAGCGTATAATGTGGCAGGGAGCAATCAGAGGCGTAACCGTTTTACAGTTTATCGGGTTTTAAAGATTATGGGCGCAAAAGATGCAAAGGAATGTAGAAGTTTAATTACTGCTATTCCCGGCCGTCCTGGTCATGATCCTTGGTATCCGGTAAAAGACAGAAAGATAAAGAAAGAATTAGGCTGGAAACCTGTAGTTTCATTAAACGATGGAATGGCGCATGTAGTAGATTGGTATATTAATAATCCAAAGTGGTGGTTACCAGTGGTTATTTCAGACGACTTTCGCAGGTTTTATCAGAGAATTTATGCAAACGATCCTGTAAAACTGAAGAGATTTGAGGAAAGACTAAGAGCGCTTTTGAGAAAAATGGATGAGAAGATAATGCTTAGCAGGTTAACACCGACAGAGAATCCTTATTCACTGGCAATGCAGGTAGGAGGCAAGTTTTTTGCTACCAGTGAGTCAGAAACAGAATATATTCTGGACAAAATCGGTATTAGGGGCGATGAATCTATTTGTGATATTGGTTCTGGCTTGGGAGATTTTTGTTTTGCTGCTGCTAAGCTTTATCCAGGTGTGACTGTCGTCGGGGTAGAGCGTTCCAGTAAATTAACCGCGTTAAGCGAGGAAAGAAGAAGAGAGCTGGGATTAAATAATGTCAGTTTTTACTTTGATGAAGCCTCGCGCGCAGAAATAGACTATTCTAGGTTTGATATTATTTATATGAATAATCCAATAACCTATGACCGGGAAACTTACGAAGCACTTATTGCACGCTTAGCCAGAGAAATGAAGCCGGGTGCTAAATTAGTTTGTTTTGGCCTGCCTTATTTGGACGATGGATTAACGGAATCATTCGGCATTGTTGGAGGGTATCCTCTTCCAAGAGTGGTAATCTTTGAAAGATACGAAGATAAATTTAATCCGGATCATTTTTGTATTGGATCAAGCTGGGGTGTTGTAGAGGTATATACACGTAAACCTGATTCCCAGCCGGCAGCTTCTTCAGCTGTTGAGCCAATGACAAACAATATTTATTTCGGCGCGGTGATGAGGACCCAAACCAGCTCGTCTGCCTCAAGCTCGGAGTTTGATATGTCATCTCTTGCTAAAATTTTCTCCAAGAGCGACAATATTTATGCTGAGCTTATAAAGTTATCTGAGAATGGTGAACTATTCCGTTTCATTCCTGCTTTAGAGAAACTCAAGACAAAAATGAAATTAGATGTCACTATTTTTGAGCATACTCTTGATTTAATACGTTATGTTGGATACATTGAGCAGAACGATCTAGAAAGTTTTAATAAAGATAAAGACGGCTGGTTGATGCCTAAAGAGATATTCACGCAATATCATAAGATTTTTAAGGATGTTGTTAAAACTGCAGAAGAGCGGATACTTTTTTATTATACTTGTTTATTCCATGATCTTGGTGAATCAGTTCAGACTCAAGGTCATCCAGCAATAAGCGTAAATCTTTCTGAGCCCTTGCTTCAAGAAGCCGGGTTATCGCCTAACTCAATCAAAAAGGCCCTTAAATTAATCGCCTGCCATGTGGATTTAGGTGGGGTGTTTTTACCTGGCCGCACCCCAGGGTATCTATTATCCTCAAAGCATTCCTTAAACATAGATTTTCTACCTGAGATAGAGCAACAGGAATACATCAAATTACTTAGTTTAGTTACCATCGTTGATACGCGCTCATTTAGGAAAGGTTTCTATGTTGATGGAGATAACGCTCAATTCTACATTAACGTAACCAACATTGATTATTTAAGAAATCTCGCCGAAGAGTTTCTTGAATACCGTTTAAGGATGTATTGTTCAACCCCTGATCATCAATTAGTAGAACAAAAATACAGCCAGGTTTTAAAAGAACTGGATACACTTAAAGAAATTGAATCTGTTGATTTCGTTAACTTTAAGGAGGCCATCCGTGCCGGTATCGAAGTTTTTGATTACGCTGATTACTTTTTTATGGGCCTTGACAATGGATCCGGCCTTATTAAAACCATGTATCTTGTTTATAAGCTTATCAAAAACACCGGTATTAGAAGAGTTAATTTCACCGCGCCATCAAAGTTAGGTAAAGAAGTTGCCGATGTTATATCAAGGCACATTCTTGATAAATTGACCTACCAAGATATCAATGTCAGCAAGGATCAATTGATAGATAGATTGGCTGAGATGGGTTTAGTAGTGCGTTATGAATTAGGTCAACTTTTCATTGATAATAACCAATTGCTTGGGTTTCATCCGCTTGATAAAACCAGCAGTTCAGTATTAGCCGGCGCTCTGATGCGCACAGAAGCCAGCTCGGCAATAAATTATCTTCCGCCTTTTGCCTTAGATATCTCAAGACCTGTTAATTCTGAGGATGTTAAGGGTGATGTTGGATTAAGGCTATTTGATGGAACTGTTATGGTCCACAATGCCTTTGAAAGTATGTATGGTCAATGTATTGATCTTGCGCTCTTGGTTCCAGATTTTCAAGAAATGATTGCACTTGATCCAGAGATAAAAGGAAATCCAAAAGATCCGTATCATATTAATGGAGTATTTGCGTATTTAAGGCTCTTAGTGGATGGAAATGTTCTTTTTGCTTATTGTTACCAAAGCCGGCCGTATTCAATACTTAATGAACATAGACAAAATAACAAATATAAAGTAAATAAGAGAAGAATATATAAATGGCTTGGTGTTTATCAGGATTGGGCAAAGATTTTGATCTTGGGAGCAGTTCAATATGCCAGGAGATTAGGTTTTATTGATGAGTTTTGCATCGGAGATTCACCTTTTCAGGGGCATGTTGCTACAAAAAGTTATGCCATCAATCTACCTTATAAATTAATGAAGTTTCTCTACGAAAAAATTCCTGAAGGGCTCGGTTTTAATTATGTTAACAGCAACAAGGGTAAATATTTCTTTGTTGAAAGCGCTGATTGTAATTCCTACTGGAGCTTATTGTTAAAAAATAGAAGGCCAACTATTCAGGAAGAAGTGTTTAGGAATTTTTGCAAAATACTGCCTCAAGAAAGTATGGGCTTAACGGGTGACTCAAGCAGCGCTGTGGGAAGCCAGATAAGAATGGTTAGGGTAAATCCTGCGCAGACATTAAGTGGTGCCTTTGGAGCTGTGGTTGCTGGCAGACTTAGTATTGCTAAACTTTACCTTCCGTGCCTCGTTGCAAATGTCTTATCACAGAGCGGTTCTTTACCTTCCGTGGCTGGTGGGGAGAATCCGTTCATTTTCAACGTGGCGTGGCTGGTGGGGAGAACTCGTTCATTTTCAACGTGGCGTGGCTGGTGGGGAGAACTCGTTCATTTTCAACGTGGCGTGGTTTACCTCGTTAGAAATTCTATTAGGAATTTTGTTAGATTTATTTCTAACGGGGCTGGTTTATCCCGTGGACCCGAAGGGGTTCTGTATAGCGTGGTTGATTGTTTAGTTGCGAGTTCTTCTGTAAGTAATAAAGATTTAACAATACAAGCTGAAGCGATAGCAAGAAAACATTACGGTAGAAAGATTTTTCCTTCGGGGTTATCCTATCTTGGCCATGTTCTTGCAGTTGCTCAGACAGTGAAGAAGTGGGGTGGGAGTGATTTAGCAGTAGCTGCTGCTTTGCTGCACAAGGTTTCGGATGAAGAAATAGGTGTTCTATTGGGAGAGGATAAGATTTCCTCCAAAAATATTAACCAAATAACAGCTCTTGTTAAAAGATTGAAGCTTATTACAAGTCTTCCTTATAATCTTAATCCAAAAGGTAAGAATAACATCCAATTTTTTACGGACTTGATTATAAAATTAGCTAAGGAATATGATGTAATATTATTAGCCATTGCGGATAAATTAGGGGTTATTTCCACGATTCCCAGAAGTGATGAAGATGCTATTTATGTGGCAAAAGAGATGGAACAAATATATGCTCCACTTGCTGAGAGGTTTGGGCTTGATACATTGGCCAAACAAATTCGTAATGAGACTTTTAGGTTCTTGGATGATAATAAGTATAGAATAATAGAAAGCGAAATTGAACAGGTAATTGGTATGAGTCGGGTAACGGCCGAGGATTATTTAGAGGGAGTAGGAAATGAAATTGGAATGAAACTTGCCGAGTTGGGGATGATGAATACCAGGGTTCTATCAAGGGTTAAATCATCTTATTCTGTTGCCGAAAAGATTGAACATAAAAAAGATGGTAAAGGAAGAAGGCTTTATGAAAGCGTTTTTGATTTGGAGGATTTATTGGGGTTGACGATTGTTTCAAAGAATGACGCCTTAGCGTCAGTTTTGCAAATAATTGATAAATTTTATATCGCCAATCCTGGTTCTTGGAGTATTAAAAGGCAACGAATTATTTATGAATATTTTACAAACGAAGAAGAGTGTCCTGTTAAGGAAAAATGGGGGATAACATTTCAGGCCAAAGATGGTAATAGTTATGAGGTGCAGGTGTTAACAGAAAATATTTATCAATCTATGCGTTCAGGTAAAGCTGCGCATTGGCAGTATAAATTAAAAAGATTTAAGCAAAAATTTGATTTAGTGGAGGTATTAATTTCTGATGATTATCTGGAAAACTTTAAACAAATATCTGAACTTCTCTCAGGTTTTACATATATCATGACTGAATTGGCCGCGGACGTGGCAAAAAAGAAGACCGAGCTTGATCGTAAGGGCGTGGTGTTTAAAGATAAAGATTTTAATATAAGGAGTATTCATAAATATGGTAAAGGAGTGTTTCTTGAAGTAGTGGTTGGTGAGTTAGGAATTCTAGATGTCCAAAAAGTCAAGGTTGTAAGTGCGGGCAATTATTATGATGGGAGAAGAAGTATCAAGAAATTCAAGAGAGGTAAAAAGTATGAAATTAATGACGGGGATTTGTTATTAGTTGGTTTAGCTTCTTCGGCGGTTGCCTCCGGATTACCTTCCGTGCCCCGTTGCAAATGTTTTATCACAGAGCGATTCTTTACCTTCCGTGGCTGGTGGGGAGAATCCGTTCATTTGCGACGGGGCGTGGCTGGTGGGGTTCGGGATTTATTTGGCAGCCGCCGTTTTTCTTTACCTCAGAACGAAAGCGCTTTCGCGTCATCAACCCCCATCGGAGCTTACCCGTTTGGCCTGCCGCAAAATGCCCAAAATAGTCTTTTAGAACAATATCCGAATGGTTTATTCTCTAAAATAAGAGTTACTTTGGCTCAGCGTGAAATATATGAATTGTCACAGGAGGGGAATTTATCTTCTGCGCATTTGGCAGAATTAAGTCAAAAATTGAACCGGCTGCTGGAATTAATGAAAGCATATAATCCGAATGCTCCTCCTTTTCCAGAATTTTCTTTTCTTGTAACAAACAAACTTTTCTTTACTCAACATCAGGTCTCAAGTCGCAATCAATATTTTCCGCTTCCTAACCTGCATTATTTTTTCTTTGGCCTGCCGGAATTTTCCAGATATAGTGTTCTTTTTAAATTTACCTCCGGACTTGTTTATGATCAAGAAACATTGATGGCAATGCTGGGAGTAAGAGAGAAAATAGCTTTTCTAAGGCCGATACATGGCCTAAGAGGAAAAGACAGAAGATACGTGATGCGCCTTTTGAATCTTGCGCGCGTTAATAAGAAAATAGGTTGGATTGAAACAAATAGAGAATTATTTAGGTTAGCTTCTAAATTACCGTGGCCGGAGGCTGTAATTGGGATTTTGTATCGTTTATGCTCTGAAATTCCGCAGGATCAACAGGAGATTCAGAAGATAGCTGATGATGTTTTGGTAAGTGTCACAAATAGTCCTTGCCCGATGTTGATTGCTTGTCTGGTATTGGATTTGGATACCAAGGAGATTTGCCCGGCTATTTTTCATGATGAGTATCAAGAAGTTATTTCTACTATCTCTCCGTCATTAGAGTTTGGCAGAGATTATTCTGTCGGTGTGCGTCCATATTCGCCTGGCTGCAGGGAAATTATTACAGCCTCCAGCCCCATTAATTATGGTGCGGTGGTGGTAGGAATGAGCAGGCAAATTTCACTATATGCGACTGGAGCCAGCTCAGCAGTGCCTGCGGGGACAGAGTTCCTGGGCAGGAAGATTATTATGGGGATAGCCATGTCTATCGCAGTTATTGCTGGGTTTGCCTTGGGCACAAATATGCTACTTTCTTTTATTGCAAAATCCTATCCTGCGATAGTAGTCCTGAGCCCCTATTTTAAATTTTTCCCGTTTGCACCCACCACAATCGGTGTTATCATCGGCTCTACCAGCTTGGCTGTTTCTATGCATTTTTCCATTAAGACTGCGAGGGAAAATAAAGAAATTAAAGAGAGCCGTGCAGAGCATAGACGATTATTAAGGGAAACAAGAGAAGCTGTGGGATGTATTACTAAATTAGGTAGAATGTCAACAGCCGTCGGCTTTAAAATGTTTTATAGAAATAGGGAAGAGGCATTCTTTGGCAGAGGTGATGATGGGGGATTTTTAGATTATCTGAAGATAGAGACAGATAAGGGCGAGAAAGGGGAAATTACTATTATTGGCACCTCTTTGATTGCCGGTATGTATGCTCAGCGTCCGGTGGCTCCTGTTGATTCGGAAGAAGTTGTTACTAGAAGACGGAAGTCAGGAGAGGTTTTGTGGGATATATTGTTACAAGCAAAAGAAAACGGATGCACGTTGAAATTTCTCCTGCCATATCCTAGCCACCAAATAACCGGTTTGCGCGAGGCCTACGAAAAGAGGAATATAGGATCTATTCTCGCTGATATTGAAAAAACCATTGCAAGTTTAATTAAATTGGGAATTAATCCTGAGAATATAAGATTTTATCGTAACACGCCGCAAATGTTTATGATAGTCCTGCCAAATTTTATTTTGTTACAGCCTTACACTTTATTAGGATCTGGCTATGAGCAATCATGTTTCTTACTTGAAAATAAAGGTAGTACTAAGTTGCCATATAATAAATACCGTATAAATGATTATGAGGGGATATGGGCTAGCCCTCATACAATTAGCTTAGCTGATTACACAAAGAATGCAGAATTACTCATAATCAAAATACAAGAAGGTCTTAATAAAAAGAAAGGCGTGAGTAATAGAGCAAAAACGATCCTGCGATTGTTAGATACAGAAAAAGGTAATAATATCCTTTTGGATTACAAGACTTTAAAGGAAGCGCTCGCAGATGTTTTAGTTAATGCCAATAGTTATTGCGGTAGGGATAGAGAAGTAAAAATAGGGGCATTAAAACTGGTAATGAATGAGCATGAAAGAACAATTTTTGATTTGGTTTTTGTTTCCAGCTCTTCCCTCGGAGCGGTAGTGGCAGGATTATCTGAAACTGTTTCTTCGCCGGTTTCAACTGAAAATCTTTTTGAAATACATGAATCTTTATCCGGAAAAGAAGCGGGAATATTGCGAGATTTAGTAGGAAGCTACTCTTCTGGCAAGAAAAGCTTAGAAGAAGTAGTGGACCAAATTATGGGTGATGCTGCGTTAAATGAGCGCGTTTCAAAGAGTATCCGCGACCAGGAACACAAACGCCCTTCAATAATAAAATCCGAGGCATTTTTCATTAAACATTTTAAAGAAAGAGCAATAAGAAAGGCATTTCATTCAGCTTTAAAAGAAAGATATTTAGTTATGCTCCAGATGGAGTATCAATTGGCTTGGGAATTTTTTGATAAGATGCACAAGCATTTGATCAGTAAATACGGGCTTTCTGAAGATGATGCTGTTTATACTATCGGTGAAC
Organism: Candidatus Omnitrophota bacterium; assembly: GCA_016208765.1. Taxonomy (GTDB): domain Bacteria; phylum Omnitrophota; class Gorgyraeia; order Gygaellales; family Profunditerraquicolaceae; genus JACROS01. The sequence continues at coordinate 213,730 of JACQXK010000004.1, read as the reverse complement.
TGGCAAAATTGATGATGGCAGGCGGTTTGGGCAGCTTTAAACCGGATTTAGTCAGAGGATTTTATAGGATTTATGAGAAAGTGCTTGAAGGAGGATTTGACCCAAGGAACCATATGCTTATTTATGGTATTTTCTATAGCAGGTTTATCAAGAAGGAAGGCTCCCCCGATATTGAGCACTTGAATCTAGAGGCAAATATCGGCAGGATCAACCCGCAAGAAGATAATATATCCAATCTTGTAGCTATCGCCCTAAATGAAGGTTTAGATTATCTTGATAGTTATGAAGTAGATATCGCCGGCCTGCCGCGTAACGATGGCGTGCCTGATAAAATAAAAGTACAATTATTCCGCAATCTTGATTCTCCGCTGCGCGAATTCTGGATGTATTCTCCTGACATTTTCCCCGAGGCATACCCAGGAGAAACAGATAACCCTCTGCGCGCCACCCAAACATATGTTTACCGCAAGGTTGTCCTAAGCCATTTAAAGAAACTTGTTCAAGACAAAGTTATTCCACCTGGGAAATTTATATTCTCAATCAGCGAAGTCAATTCAACCTTGGCAATCCCATGTGTGATTGAGGATGAATTTAAGCATGATCCTGCTTTTCGGGATACTCAGGTGCATTTTTATAATCATACAATTGTACCTGCAGGTATGCCGTTTTATTATCAGCATCTGTTTGATAAATTAAAAATTGCTGCTGAATACCGTTTTGCGATACGAGATGGGATTGTTGATTTGGTGCGTTTGAGCGGAGCCGTAAGTAATTATATTACAGGTTGTTCAACAAGGCATACCCAAGTTTGCAGGGATATAATTTATAAAGAATTCTCGCATAAAGTGCTTGAAGACAATCTTTTTGGCAACACCGAAGGTGTTGATATTGAAAGATGGCAGGCCAAGAGTTTTAAGAAAATAATAGGTAAATATATGCAGTTTACCGGCGCTCAGGATTATTGGGAGCTATTTTCAAGGCTCAGGCAAAATCATGAATTAAAGAAGAATTTTAGTGACGAGTTAATCCGGTCTAAAGAGGAAGAGAAAAAGTCTTTAATTAACGCTCTCTTTAGAGGTTGGTTTGACAAGCGCTCCTGCCAGATTAGTTTAAAGAGTTTAGGAATTACTAAAGAACAGTTTGAACAGGAGAGCGTTCGTTTAACTGGTTTACCTCCTATTGACCGTCCATTTTTTGCTTTTGTGCGCAGGATTGTAGATTATAAGTGTATTAATTTAGTGATTGATTTACTATTTAATCCTGACTTTAGGGCAAGGATTATTGAATCTAAGGCGTTGATTATTTTAGGTGGAAGAGGTTTCGGCGATTTTTATAATCATCAGGTTGATAGGTTATCTATACTTTTTAAACAATTTCCTGAGTTGCGTTATTTTGTTATCTTTATTTCCAATCACAATGTTTTTAATTCCCCGACTCTTGTCCGCGGGGCAGATAGCGGCGGCATGCTTTCCTGGAAAGATAAAGAAGCAGGGCCTACGGGGTACCTTAAATATTTAATTAATGCGGCCTTTGCTGCATTTGTAACTTGGGATGGGGCAGTTATTGAAAGGGTGCGGCCAATTGTAAGAAATGTATCGGGAGAAATAGTTGATGGGAATGGCTATGTAGTAGCCTACAATTTAGAAACTACTTATGGAGAATTCCGGCCGAACATTAATTCATTTATGGATAATTTTGAACAGGCTGCGCGGGATTATCTGCATTTAAGGACAAGAAAAGAACTTACTTTTAATTCCTTTGAAACCGGGATGACCATAGGCAACATTGAAAATCAGGCAATGGGTTTAATCAGCTTGATGTCAGAGCAACTTAAGGGTTTTGAGGAGGGGATTAAGGATCTACGTCCAAGAATTGGAAGAATTATTATGACAGTTGTTAAGCTTGGTAATATTCAATCATTGCATGATTTAGTAGAAGGAGTGAAAGTCTTAAAGAACGGAGATGATAAAGAGATTTGTCCTTTTGGTTGGAATTGCGGGGAGGCGGAGAATTTAGGGCTAAGGGCATTTAGAAATAGGCTACTTCAGGTTACAGGTAATCCATCTTCTTATAAAGATTATATTGATTATCAGAATTATTTATTTTCAATTTCAGATTGCATATTCAAAGATAAAGATGTTTGTGGCTTATTCGTATCTTTATTTGATGAAATACCCGATAATATCAGTAGCTATGAAAAACATCTTCAGCTTTTGGCAAGAATAAATGATTTTATTAGCGAGTATGAAAAGTACATAAGAGAAAATTGTTCTTTGTGGGCAGCGTCAGCTGAGCTACGAGAAGACAGCGAGGTACTAAGCGCAGGGAATAGTTCTAGTCCTGTTGCTTCTATCACAGTGGTGGAAGGTAGGCATGAGATTATAAAAGAAAGAATAGTTTCTTTAATTAGCGATCTTAACAGTAGAGGGGTTAGGCCGGTTGTCCATGGGCGCGACCTTCGGGATTTTAGCAACACCGAGTCCCTCATAAAGCATATACAAAATTATACTATTTTAAAGGGAGTTGATGATATCAGGCGCGTTTTAGAGTGGAAGCTCAACATTACTGCATCTGAGAAATTCTGCGCTAAAGCTGAACCGCCTTTAGGGTTATCAAAAGAGACAGTCGGTAAACCTGTGGAAGTTGCAGATATTCTTTATAACGCTATTTTTGATCAAAACACATTCCTTGCCGGCTGCGCTGATAATCCATTGAATATTGTGCTATTTCGCCGCGAAAGGGGTGGGCAGCAGTTAACAAACCTATTAAAGACGCTTGATAATGTTAGGGTCAAGGTGATTATTAGCGGAATTGATGATGGGGAAAGTTGGCGTGACGCAGCAAGAGTATTTAATGCAACAGGTATTCCTACGGCCGGTAAGACATTGCTTGACCTTGCGCAGGACGATTCGGTACGCAGATTTCTTGATTCACGCATAGACGATGTGAAAGAATTCCAGAAACTTATTATGGGGTTAAAACATCCAGGGCCAGCAGCAGGTATTGTATCTGCTAATATGAAAGCTATTTATCAAAAAGGGCAAAGTATTATTGACCCAGGCGATTGGAAGGATAAAGATAAAACACGACTTAGGAAATTAGCAGAATATTTAGAGAAATTTTATGATCTTTGGTATGGGCTTGGTGAAACTAAGCGCTTTTCATTGAAAAATATGCCATTAAGAAGCATGGTTTTAGTGGGAGCTGCTTATTTGTTGGGAGAAACTGGTAAGCCTGAATGGCAGAAAGCTGTTGATGAAATTGCGATACTTTTAAGCTTGAAAAAAGGAGATCGGGTAATTCTTCCGACAGAGCAAAGGCAGCATCTGGTTGCTATCAGGGAAGATGGAACAATCCACTTTTCAGAAGAAAGTTTAACGCATTATAAATCTAAGTCGCCAATTATTGGTATGTGGTTGGTTAATAACGATACTCATGAATTTAATGTTCAATCCTTTATTGATGAATTAGCCAGGGTAACAGAAGACATTGTTTATCGTTTACCAAATAGATTTACAGTACTTGAGGTTACAAAAGAAATGCAGGTATTAAAGAAAGATATAGAAATCTCAACGAGGCAAATAGATAAAAAACATGTTCCCCAAGTAGCGGAAGCTATTAGCAGTTTTTCCTCAACGCGGGGTGCGAAAACAGTTTCCATCACTCAAGAGGCAAAAGAAGCGATAGAAACAGCTGATGTAATTATTTATTCAAATGTCTCTTTGGAAAAGAATATCGCTCCGGTGCTCATTGTTCCCGGAATTAAAGAAGCGATTGAAAATGCTAAATCGGCGGTAAAGATAAATCTTGGAGTAATGAGAAGGGAGCGTGACGGAAGAGGCAATGAGTTGTTAAGAAAGCTGAAGCAAATTTATCGTTTTATCGCAAGCGATATGCAAAGTGATGCACAAGTTGAGTTTGATAAAGAAATTAGCAGTTACGTTGATTATGTCTTAGATAGTTATTTAAGGGATGAGGATGTTGAGAGAACCTTTAATGATTTAACTGAGGTTACCGATGTGTCTATGGGCAGAGTTAGCGGTGTTGCAGTTAAGGCTGAGTCAGATGAAATAGAAATGTTTTCTACTGAGTTGCGGGAAGCAATTATTTCTCTTTTTGGAATTAAAAAGGCAGGTTTTAAAATAGTTGATCTGAAGAAAGATGCAGGAAGGTTGGTCCTTGCAACATTAAGTGCTGATAGAAGGTTGTGGGTAAATGGACAATTAGGGTTGTTTAAAGATGACCCTATTGTTGGAGGAGTTATTTCATATATCATAGGAAATTGGGCAAGAATCAGGCGGCAGGGTGGGTTTGTATTTGACGTTGATAAAACCATCCTTCCTAAGAAGTCAGAATCGGTTACTAATTATACGCGCCTTGCTTATGTTTTTATGCGGTTGTTGCGAGAAGGCGTGAAAGTGGCTATTATTTCGGGTAATTCAAAAGAGGAACAAATGAGCAGGATTGTTGATGCTATAAAGAAACAGATGAGAAATGATCAACGAGCTTTCGTAAATTTAACATTTTATGTTAGCGGAGGCGCAACAAAAATAGGTTTTACTGATAGAGGAGAAGAAGATCTTAATGATGGTAATATTAGGAAATATAATCTAAAACATGCGATGAATAAAGAGGTTATAGAGAAAGTTATCAATCAGGCTATAGAAAATGCAGCGTCTAATAATTTTGGGTTAACGGGGGAAGCTTTGAAAGAGTTTATAAACTCGGCGCAAAGCAACAATAAATATTTCGTTCTGCAAACACCCTGGAAAGAAAGCCTGAATCCGCCATTTACGATTCAATATTATCCTTCGCAAGATATTAAAGATTTTAAGGATGAAGCTAAAAATACTGGAGTAAAAAAAGAGATGGCATTTCCATGGGTAGAAACAAGAGGAGTGATAGTTACTGATGATGGCCAAACAATGTATGGAAGCTTAGCTGTAAAACCTATCCCAGAATTGTCTGACAAAACTGACCCTAGGAAAAGCTTAATGGTATCTTTCAGTAGATGTTTGGGTGATAAAAGCGCTTCTTTTAATATCCGGACTGGAGGAGGAACAACAATTGATATTACCGGTGCTACTGCTCAAAAAAATGTAGCCTTAGAGGATTTCATAAGCACAATATCGGATTCTTTAGGTGTTGGTAAGAAAGAAAATAAAATTAATTTCTTTTATTTTGGTGACGAATTTTATAAAAACGGAAATGATGATCCAATCAAGGAATGTTTAGCTAAAGGTAATATTCTTGCAGTTAATGATGAGTTTAAAGCAGTTACTCCTGAGGCTATTCATATTGGGCGTTCGCCACAAGCAACATTAGAGTTTTTAGAAGAGATTCTCATAAAATCTGCTGAGGTGACTCGGCCTGCCGCAAGTAGCGCTCTAAGCAATAGAGATGGTTCTAATTTTTTATCCAGCTTTGCTAATTATGGCGCAGTGGTGGCAGGGTTATCTCAGACTGTTTCATCGTCGCTTGAGCAGACATTAAGAGAAGCGTTTAATGACCGCTGGATTAACTTGCCGGAGACTAGTGTTTCTGTAATAAATAGGATGGTGTTAAGATTATCCGGGATCTTTGCTTTGGAAAAACCCAAAAGAGAGACTGAATACTCTCTGGCAATAGAATTCTTAGCTTCAAAGAAAGAAAACGAAGAAAGGTTTAAAATCCTGGTTAATTCCGGAGCATGGGGATGTTTCAGGGGCGGTTTCTCAAAAGACGGGTTATTATTTTTTATTGATGACATGTTCCTTAGCCCTCAGGCAAGGTATCTTGGCATTGCCTCAAAGGTGGCGGATTTATTAAAGCCGGTTATTGCGGATGTGGAAAGAGTAGAGATTAGAACAGCGCTTGATCTTGAGACTGTAACTTTCTTGATCGGCCTGATAAATGCGACAAAGAGAAAGAACCGCGAAGAAGAAAAATTATTAGAGAAGATATTTGCAGCAGACAAGAAACATAAAGCCAATAACCCTTTTAATATAGAAGAAAGATTAAGGGAGAATGTCACAACTAGGCTTAACAGGTATTTGGCAGATTTGATGGCGCAATTTGGAATTAACTTCACCCCTGAAGAAATAAATAACTCATTATTGAGCAAAGTTTTAAGCCGTTTTGGCAGGCCTTTTGCAGCAGTATTACAAACACAAAGTGGTTGTGAGAAAGAGAGGATCGTTCTTTTATCTATCAATCCGCGTTCAAGTTTAGAAATGACTGAGGCAGAGTTAAGGCTTACGGTATTCAACCTGTTTTGCCATATCTGCAAGAACAGGATGCAGGTAATTAATACTTACTTTCTTATGAATAATACTAATCAGTATACTCCTGCAGAAATCAGAGAAGAAGTCCTTTGGGAAATGCAAAGATTTCTGTTAAGGCTCTTGCAGATTACTAAGATAGACGATCCAGTATTGGCTTGCACTCAAAGTACACAACACCTTTTTCTTTTGGGCCTGCAGGGGTTTGATAAAATGAAATTTAAGCGTGTGAAATTATTAGGGGTTACTTGGGGGGAATTTAGGAGGAAGCATATTGTCTCTTTTGTAGAACAAATACGGCCCATAGTAGAAGAAATTACCAGATTATCATCAAAAGACTTTATTCAAAATTCAGGAGAAATCAGAGAAAAAGCCGCAACAATAAACCAAATGCTTGATAAATATAAAGAAAATAAAGTTTATTCGGCTTCAAGCGCCGCAACTTCCACTCCCGGTGGTGTAAGGCTTGTATCTATGTCAGAAATTTTTAATGATGAACAAGCTACTGATAAACACAGCGCAGTTAAAAATGTCGGCATAGTATTACTTGCCGGTGGCAAGAGCGGAAGGATTAAGAAATTATTGGTTGATATGGGCATTCGCATAAAACTCGGATTAGGTATTGCTGTTGCAGGGCAAATTAAACCGATGTTGGGTTATATTTTGGATACTTTAAGGAATGTTTCAAAAGGCACGGACAATAATATTCCGATTTTGGTCTTAACTGGAGTGGCAGAAGATTATGTGTGTGAGTATATCAGGAATAATTATACAGATTTGAATATCCAATTTCACGAATGTATTGGTTCTCAAACCGCAGATGTCTTAAAACAGTCTAAAGATAAAATTTTAGAAGTGATGAAGAACCAGGGTCATATTATGATTATGCCTGCTGATGTGCCGGGGATAAGGCCTGAGACTTTGCTTTCATTGATCAAATGCCATTTAGGTTATCATCTTCCTGAATATCCTGTTGCCGATGCCAGTATCATTGTTGCTGATATGCCTCGGGAAAGAGACTCTGTGCCTTGCCGGACATATGGGGTTATACCTGTTGAAGAAGGCAGGGCTGTTGGCATCATTGAGTCAGGGGATTATGATCGTGCTTTGGAACAACAAAGTTTCGTTTTAAAAGGCAGCCGTACCTTTACCCCACAAGACCTGGAAAAAGTAAGTTTATTTAATGGTGGTATATGTGTCTTGCAAAAGAACATTTTTGCAGACTTGTTAGCATGCGCCGAGTTATTAAATAAACCGTTTACCTATTTAATTGATATTTTAATAACTGCGAACAAGATAGTCAGGCTGCTTAAAACCGCTGATGCTGATGAAATTATTGGGATAAATACTCCTGAGCAGCTCTTACAGGCTCAAGAGGCCTTAAATGAGCGCTCTCTGATTGAGAGAATTGAGCATTTTTCCAGGATCTTAAGGGCAGCGGTTCATGATTTAGGTTATATTATTCCTAAATTAATTAGATTATCAAGATCTCTTCCTGAGACAGAGCTGTTTTCTGCGATAAAAACTTTGGGTGATATTTTGCATAATGCTTGGGCCCTTGATACGAATAGGGCATTACAGGAAGCCGGACAAAATTATGAAATGCTTGATACTGTAGAAAAAGAATCGGCAGCCCGAGAAGAACTTTTGGCCGCGATTCAAAAAGTAAGTAGCTTAGAGCCGAGCATACTTGCATTGAACCAGCAATTGAGTTTTTATCTGGGTGTTTATAGAAGATTCAAGGGGCTTTATAACAAGAAGGTTAAAGAGATAGTATTGAATAGTTTTAGGCATCGTAATTATGCAATGATTCGTTATCATCTTTTGAGGTTGATGAATACTCCAAGGAGCGTCAAAGCAAAAATTCTGGAAGAATTAGAATCAGGTTATACCGAGCTTGTTGGGCCGTTGGATTCTCCGGGTAAGCTCTTCAGAGTGGTCAATTTATTAAAGAAACTTGAAACAGAAATAGAAGCCATAGGCACAAAATTAAGCCAGCCTTCGGAAGTTGCTGTAGAAACCAGATTATTAATCCAGGATATGCGCGCTTATATCCTTGGCAAAGATGGACCGCTTTCAGATAAATTAATGGATTATATTGCTATGGCGACAAATACGGTGATCAATCGTGATCCGGTAAGCCTCAAGACGGTATTTGCGCAGGCAGCAGAAAGAGAACTTGGCTGCGCGGTAACTTTGCCGGAGGCGGGCCAATTCAGCCAGAGTATTACTGTTGATCTTAATGGCCGCGCTGTTGTCTTTAATATTTATTCTGAGGACATGAGCGCCGTGGATCTGATTATTAATTTGCATAATCGCCTGATGCAGAGAGTAGTTGAGAATATCCTGCGTAATATTAAAGACGTGTTTAGCGGTGTTGGATATGGAATTACAGCGGCCGCAGATAGAAGTAAATTATTAGTTAAGGTAAATATCAGCAGAGATAATGCCGGTAATATTATCTTTAGGGCCAGTAACACCGGAGCTTTTCCTGAAGAATTCCTGCTCTATGATTTTGCAAGAGGCAGGCAGTTGGTTTTTAAAGACGGAGTAACTTCAAAAAAGATGCAAACCCGGCATGGCATGGGAATGTTTAGCATGGATTACATTGTAACGAAGATTTTAGGCGGCAAGATTGTTGCCGGGAATAGTGAAGATGGCTACGCATATATTGAGATTGAGTTTTCAAAGGGGCTTGTAGAAGAATCCGCCGCTAGCCGGAGTAAGGCATCATCCAGCCTCGCAGAGCTTGGTGGAGTGATACGTTATTCATTAGATGTGCCATCGCAGTTGCCGTCTGGTATGCCGGCAACATTTCCTGAAGGTTTTTATGTGTTTTTGTCGCTAAAGCCTGATCAAGATCAAGGAAGAATATCTTTGAGTATTGTAGAATGTGGGAAAGAGGCGGGTCAAATAGTCAGCCAATCCGCAGAATTTTGTAAAGAAAATCTGGAAGCGCTTTTAAATAAATTGTTTCAACAAACTAACGGCTGTCAACAGAATGCTCCGCCGCTTGAGGTTAATTTTTTAGTTACCTCGCGAAATTTACTTACCAAATCAAAAGTTGCCGGTTGTCTAATTATTGAAGGCACCATCTTCATTCACCCGTATTTCTTTTACTTAGAGCAAAACAAAAAATTAGAGATATTAGGATTACTCTTAAACACATTAAATGGTTCCAGCCCCATAATTAGGGACGGTTCTCAAACACGGTTAGAAGCGTCCCCGGGCGGGACACTTTCAAGCGCAGTTCAGAACCGTCCCTACAAAGTAGGCGCGGTGGTGGCAGGTAAACTGGTTGCTGCTAGCGCTGTCACTCCAGACGTCCTCCCCCCGATGAGGCGTATCGGTATTCTCACCGGAGGCGGCCCGGCATCAGGGCACAATCAGGTAATTTATTGGGCGGCAAAAGCCGCAGCTAGGTTTGGAATTGAATTATTCGGTATTTGGGAAGGCTGGAAAGGGCTCGTGGATGAAAAATTAATCTCCCAGGCTCAGCCTCTTTTATTGCATAAACTCGAGCCGCACCGCACTCAGGGAGGGACAGTAATCCGTACCAGCCGAACAAATCCCTATAGTAAAGAAAATGTTGCTAAGGGTGTTCCAGGCCTGCTCTGGAGACATATTAGATCGTTAAGGCTTGACGGCCTGATTACCTGCGGAGGCGATGACACGAATAGCGTTTCTTATCTTTTACACAGAGACCATCCGGAATTTCCGATTATCGGTTTACCCAAGACTATGGATAATGATATTGCTTTGCCTGAGTCAACTGCCACTACCTATGGATTTCTAAGCTTCGTGCAGGCAGCAATACCGCTTATAGTTTACGGAAAAGTTGATGCAATCAGCACCAAGAGAGTCTTGGTTGTAGATGTTTTTGGGAGGAATTCCGGGTTCGTAGCATTAGAAATCGGCAGGCAGATACAGGCAAGCCGTACGTTGATTCCTGAGGAGCCGAACCTTGATTTGGACAAACTAACCGTTGATGTCGGAGCTTATTATAAAAAGCACGGTTGGGCGATAGTAATTGTTTCCGAAGGGGTTAAGATAAACAAGGATTATGGCGAAAATACAGCTGTATTAACCAGGGTCTTTGGAAAGAATCCTATAGCTAAAGCTGCTTTTGAAGCTGGCTCAGACCCGAAAAAACTTGATGCCTTTGGCCATCCAAAGTTAGAGAATGCCGGCATGCTTATAGGAAACGTTTTTTCCGCTGCAGGCTTAGGCGTAAGCTTGGCAGGTAAAGTGGATTACTTTTATCGTTCAGCAGATACCTGTCCTGAAGATTTAAAAATGTGTAAACTGCTGGGCTTGGCAGCTATCGCGAATCTTTTTAGGGGCAGGCATAATCAGATGCTTTATGTCAATCACGGCAGAATCAGGCAAATGGATTTAATTAAGCAATTAGGGGGGAGGTCTGTTGATATTGAGGGCGCGCATAAATTAGATTTCCAGCAGGCAAACCAAGCATTATATAAACAAGATGCAAGTTCTCCAGTAGGCGCGGTGGTGGCAGTTAACAGCGCTTCTTCTGCTGCAAATACTAACGCGCAAGGCACGGAAGAAAAACTTCCCAGTTTAGCAGTACAAAGGAGTGTTGCAGCAAGAAAGGCAAAATCCGCTGTCTTTACAGAACAGAGGAAATTAGAAATTATGGGTATTGTAACTGCTTTTAAGAATGAATTTGGACGAGCTCCCACTCCTACTGAAGTTGTTTTGCGTATGCCCAGCATTACTGCTGATACAGCGTCAAAAAAGTTAGCAGCCTTGTATTCTTGGATGAAAACTCATGACTTAAAGTCAGCAGATTTAGGTATGGTTGTTTTAGTGGAATATACAGATGAGCCTATTAGTAGGAATTTCAGGTTTTCCGACGTAAGAATCACTATTCCTGATATGCTTTCTGGTAGAATCTCCGCAAGAAATATTAACGGCCCGCATTCAACCTCTTCTGAAATGTCGCTTTATTTAATTACAAACCGAAAAATTGAGATTATTTTGCGCGATTCAGAAAAGGCGATAGTTTTAGAATTTCAGTTAGATGGCCGTGTGATTATCAGTGAAGTGGCCAAGGGAGATAATAAAGAGAATTTGTTTATTGATATTTCTGAAGCGTTTATTGCATTTAGGGACGCTTGCTTAGGCGTTGCGCATAAATTCGGCTCAGAGAGAAAAAATATCTTGTTTAGCCTCCTTAGAAGGATCTGCCCTGTGCCCGAAACTAACAACAGCAGAAATATTTTTTTTGGAGGAGATGTTATTTCGTTAGCTTCTTATTACAGGACAACCGGGAATCACCGGCTTAATATTTATAGAGATATGCCGCATCACAGCAGGTTTATGGTTATTAGTGATAGAGAGGATGAAAGCAATTTTGTAGTTTTTGAACTTAGGCCGGAGGGGATAATTTTGTCCGGAAGCGGGGAAAAACTGATTCCTAAACATACGGCGAAAACATCAAGGAATGGTGCGGTTATTGATGTTTATTATCCCAATGATACGGTTGAATTCAGGAGCTTTGATAATTCAGTGCAGAAGAAAAAAGAATACTTAATTTTTCCTAATAACCGTGTTACTCTGCTCGGTCTTTTGAGGACAGGATTCGCTTTTTGGCACAATATCCCTCTTAAAATTGATAATTTTCTTGGCTGGCGTGCTTCCAAGAGTCGGGATGACAGGGAGACATATCCTCTAATTTTTACCCGTCCTGATGGTAAGAAATTATTTGTCAGGGTGCATGAACAACAAGACGATGTGTTTACTGTGGATGGCTTAACATTCAACTCTAAAGACGGCCAAAGGCCGCTTTTATTAGAAGGTGATTATTTTAATCTTTCAGTTATCGCAGCGTTAGTGTCGTTTGGTAAATTCATGTATGAAAGCGTAGATTTGGTTATGGCGAGCGATTTATTCTTGGATACTTTTGTTTTTCGCCCCTCGCAAACTGCTTCAGGCAGGGTTAACAGAATAAGGAGTTACCTTTTTGATGCTAATGCCGGAGTGTTACATTCTTCTCCCGGCCTTGTAGAAATGGCAGAATTACAGGGAAACGCTTTGATAATTACAACCTCCAGCCCTGTTTATGATGCCCGGGTAAGCCGGGTTTCCACTATAAGCTCTATATTTGGTAAAATTATTTTCTCCCGCGGCCCGCCGGCGTCATTTATTAATGCAATTGCCTCCAGCGCGCTGCAGTTAACTTCTAAGCAAAAATGCGTAATTATGGCTTTGCTTTGTGCAATGTTAGTAGCAGTTAAGCCATTCTTCGGGAAGCAATTAACTGAATCCGGAGTAGAGCCATTAGTGATCCAGACTAGCTACTACCTTTATGCTTTTTTGATATTACTTTCTTATCGAATATGGGTTAACCTGAAAAAAATAATAAAGCCTGCAAGTGTTACTTCAAGCATTGACAACACCAGAGTATCAAAGAAAGAAGTATTTATTATCTGCTTAGGCATATTTTTCTCTCAAATATTGTCATCCCCGCTATATTATTTTGGTCTTAAATATAATTCTATATTAGTTAACGAAGTGATTATTAAGAGTTCTCCCATATTTTTAGTGTTCATCGCTCCGTTACTGATTAAAGAATCAGTAACATTAAAGAAGTTAATTGGAGTACTTATGGCTGTAGCAGGCGTAATTGCTGTTTCTGTATTTTCTGCGAATAAAGCCATTGATGCACACATAAACGCAGTAGGGGTTTATTTAGCAATAGCTTCATCATTTACCTATGCTATAGCAGAAATTATTAAAAAGAAGACCGGGGATATTATGCCGATAACAAAGCTGTTGGCTTGGGCTTATTTTGTATCTTTTCCGATCATGGTAATTTTGGCAAAGATATTTGTAGGTGGGGATGTGATAGTTTTTAATTATCGCATATTTATGGTAACTGTTTTAAGCTTGGTTAGTTTGATTTTAAGCTATCGTGCATTGGCTGAACTCGATACTTCCTTAAATAAAAGTATTACCAATACATCCCCAGCTTTTGTTTTGATTTTCTCAAGCATTTTAAATCTGCAGTTTCCTCATCCGATAGCTGCCGCAGGAGTGGTTTTAGCAGTTGGAGGAGTGGCAGTGTCTTTAAGAGCAGGAAAAAATAAGGCTACTTCTAGTTCTCCAGTCGGCGCGGTGGTGAGAGGGTTTACTGCAAGCAGTGCTGTTAATAGTCTTGATTTATGGCAAAGTCTTATCTTCCGTGCCCCGTTGCAAATGTTTCATCACAGAGCGGTTCTTTACCTTCCGTGCCCCGTTGCAAATGTCTTATCACAGAGCGGTTCTTTACCTTCCGTGCCCCGTTGCAAATGTTTCATCAAAGAGCGATTCTTTACCTTCCGTGGCTGGTGGGGAGAATCCGTTCATTTGCAACGGGGCGTGGCTGGTGGGGAGAATCCGTTCATTTGCAACGGGGCGTGGCTGGTTTACCCCGTTAGAAATTTTATCTGGGCTTTTGTTAAACTTATTTCTAACGGGGTGGGGGACATTTGCAGCTTTGCAACGGGGCGTGGCTGGTTTATCCCATGTGCCAGTAGGGCCTCTTCTAACTCCGTGCCTCTTATTATGCCACTTACTAAAGACTTTAATAAAGCCCTTCATGGTTCTGTGGCTTCAAGTCCGATATTTGAGAGGAAAATAAGTCTAATTCCATTAATTAAAAGATATTATAATATAATTATATTTGCTTTTAAGGCGTTTTTGTCTTATTGCTTGTGCTCTGTCTTTTCAAGGCAACTCAATGAGAAAGAGATTGATGAAATAAAAGATATTTTAAGAAAAATCAGGCATGATTATGTGACTCCTATAGGAACGGATCGTATTTATGTTCAGATGTATTTTGCAGATGCCTCTTCAATAAAAGCGAGGTTGTTTGATGCTTTGAGTGAACTATATCGTAACCTTAACACTATTACAAAATTTGCTCCTAAAAGTTCAAATTTAGACTTAATGTTTTATTATTATGATTCAGTTATTTTGGGGGCGTTGGTCAGGTTGCGGGAAATGGTCGGTGGAATAAAGATTGATGACATTAAAGACGAGCCATGGGTTAAAAACCGTTTAAATATTGTAAATATGCTTGTAAATGACAGTTATTTTATTGAGGCTGGATTAAGAGAGCATTTTGATGCTTTGCGCAGTGTTTCTCAAAAAAGAAAAGTTATTTTTCCTTTAGAGGGGAAAGTACGGAAAGAACCTTATTTTCTCGCTGATTTAATGAGGGCAACAATTGTTGTTGGCCAAAACTTGAATGTTAATGAAGGAGGGGAACAAACGGGCATAAACAGGAGGACTCCTAAAGGAACGGAGAATAAGAAGGCTTTTATTTTTAGTTTTATTAGCCGTGTTAGTTCAGAAACAATGGTTTGGGTGAATAGGCATCATCTGGATTTATTGATGCGCAATTTAGGAAAGAATGGGTTAAAAGCCATTCCGGGTCAGTTTGGGGAAATCGTTCTTGCTTTGTACGAAAATACAAAAACAATTGTTGTTAAATATAGTAACAGCGGAGAATTTCCTAAGGAAATGTTGTTAATAGATACAAAGCTTAATAGGCAGTTAGTATTTGTAAAAGGAATTTCAACAGGAGATTCTTCTGCCGGGCATTCAGGAATTGGAGGAGAAACAATTTATAGCGTGGCCGCAGAACATGGCTGGAGTGTTCGGGCTTACAATGATATTAAGAATAAAAAAGCCGTTACCTTAATAATTATTCCTAAAGAGGGTAAGTTAGCTGCCAGTTCCGCGATAAAATATTTCCGTCCAAATCCGGAAGATGAAATGATTGCCGCGTATAACTTTATGCAAAAAGGAGATTATGATTCTGCTGCTACGATTTATAGCCGCGTTTTGGCGATATCCGGGCTTTCAATCATGCTGAAGGTTGATGCGCTGCAGAATCTCGGTCTTTGTTCCTTAAGGCAATCCCGGTATAAAGAGGCGGAAGATTATTTTCTTCAGGTGGTGAATGCAACAGATAAGCTTTGTGACGATGTGCGAGAGGATGTGCGAACTGACATTGGAGTTAATATCAATTATGCGCGTACCGGGTATTTTATGCAGGTAGGAGATTATGCCGCAGCAGAAGCAACAATGTTAGGAAATAGTAAAATCCCCGGGGAGGAATTAAATTCTTTGAGGCAGTTAATGCAGATAATGCTTTTACAGGAAAGATTTGCTGATGTAGTTAAGCTTTCTGCACAGTTGCTGCCACAGGTGAAGAGTCTGCATGAACAAGCGCAAATTATGGAAATGAGGGCAAAGGCGTATATTTATAGTAATGACAGAAAGAACGCGATCGGAACCTTGGAAACAGCAATTAATATTTACCCGCAATATCCAAATAATTTTCGTCATTTATCCCGGCTGTATCTTCTTGAATTAAGGTTTGCCGATGCAGCTAAAATGCTCAGGAAATTGATCCAGCTGGAAGGAAAATCCGGTGTCCAGCCATTGGATTACCAGATACTTATTCTTATTAGTATCGTGAACAATGAATTAGACGACGCGCATAAGATCATTCGCAATGATCTTTTATTGTTTGAAAAGTCAGGAGTTACTTGTTTTGTGCGTTATCCGGATGAGGAGTACACGCTTTATCTATTAGACGATGCAGATAATAAACAAAAGTTGTTTAGGGTTATGGTGGAAGAATTGGCGGTTGTGCTGGCCCCGGAAAGAATACCAGCATTTTTAGAGGCGGCTGATGTATTTTGCTCAAGGCCTGAGTTTGCCGCAGCCTTGGAAGAAGCCTCAGCAGAAACCAAACAGGAGTTAGGCAAGCTTGATCAGTACCCGGTGTTTAAAGACGGAAAAAAGAAAAAAAGCAGTGCTAAGAAAAAAGAAAATAAGTTATTTAATCAGGCCCGGGATAAGCTCCGCGGGTTGTATTTATTAATTCTTAATCCTTATTTGATGGCATTTACAGAATTATTTGGCCCAGGATATCGTAAGGTGGTAGACGAGTTTCTTAGCGAGGCAGTCACAAGCGAAGAATCGCGCGCGCAAATGAATGCGCAACAAATTGTAATGATTTTACTTTTGAGATTGACCGAAAAGTTCTACCCTGCGCTCAAGGATTATTATGGCGGGGAGTTTTTATCAAATACACTCTCAGGGTTATTATCTGAGCAAAAGGATGATAACAGAGTTGTAGCCATTAGGCAAGTTATGCAAGAAGCCTTAGGAATATTTGCTTCTGATATGTGTGCTGTTAACGATAAGCTGTCAGGCCATCAGATATTATCCATCTTGACTAAAAATAAAGGGTTAAGTTTTGAGGAGTTAGGGCAAAAAATATTAAGGGCATCAGAGTCAGTTGAGTTTGAGCTGGTTTGGTTTGCGCGTAGAGTCTTTGAGCCTGCCTGGGAGAGGCTATTGGTTGCTGCAAGAGAAAATGGGGTGGAGGATTTGGCAAAACAACAGTATTTTGATGCAGAGATTGCAGGACGAGAAGGCATGCAAGCGATTTGCAATTTCGGAAAAACGCAAATTATTGTTCCAGGTGTGATAATTATTCAACAGGATTTTGTGCAGGATGCTGAAAGAATCAGCGGCATTATTGAGGGCGGCTCAGCTTTCTTGGATAAAAACGAAACTCGGCATTTTATTGCCTCCGGGGATAGTAGATTTATTGATGTAATAGTAGATGCCAATGGTTTTGTAAGTGGGGTTAAAGTAATTGCTTCGGATAAATTAACTTCTTATATTTTAAAAAACCACGCAGCTTTGCAGATTGAGTTAACAGCTGCAGTTATCCAGCAAATAAAATCCGCGCTTGTTTTTAAGCTTGACTCGCAAAGTAAGGCTTATTTTGATAAGAATGCCAAGGCAATTTATGTTTTTAACGGAGGGAAATGTTTTTCTCTTGACTTAACTGAAGAACCGTTCTCTCTGGAGACATCTTTAATGTCTGAGAAAACATGCAAGAAAAGAAATTGCATTGATGTTACCGGGTTATTTAAGAGTAATGTTCTTCCCGTGGCGCTCATGGCTTCTTCTGCTGTATGCATTGGTACAATAGATTTAGAGGATATGATTAATAATGTATTTGGTTATTATCGCGGCATTAGTTTTATTTCCAGGACAGGAAAGGAATTCCGTTTTTTACCGGTAATAAGAGATGAAATTAATATTAATGGCGCAAAATCTGTGGAGATAATTGTTAAACTTGGCAAAGAGTTCGTAGGCCAGTTCTTTGGCGGATTTACCAAAGACGGCACGTCATTTTATGGTAATAATATTAAAATATTCAAAGGAGAGGGTGAAGGAGCAGCTGTTTTCCTTATGCAAAACCTTGCTCACGCAGTAAAAGATGTTCCGAAATTAGAGTTTAGAATGATTTCTAATATGGAGACATTGCTTGAGCTTGTACGGCTTATTCCTGTTGCCGAGCGTAGCGACAGAATAAACTATATTCTTAAATTCTACAACCAAAAGAATATTCGTTTATTCATGGATGAGAAGGCTCAAGAGAAAGAAAACGCGGATTTACGGGAATTTATTAAAACAGGATTGCAAGATGCCTGTATATCTTTTAGCTATTCTCAGATTGCGCAAACTAAGGTTGGCCGGTTGATTAGTCATTTCAACAGAAATTTTACGGTTAGGTATGATCCAAAACATAAAATTGTGTTTTCATCAAGCTCCGGAGTGGGATGTATGAGCAAAGAGGAGAAGAAGATTAGCGTTTTTCTTTGGCGCACTCTTATTAGCATCGGTTATTCCCGTGATGAGCTGGAATTCTATATAATGCATTTAACTATAGAGTTTGCAAAGTTATTAAAGCAAATAGACTTAGATAATGGAATTATGTATTTAACTAAGCATTTCTCCGGGGTTGAGTATGTCCGTAAGATTGCAGAGTATCTTATTATTTATTCAAGCGTTATTGGCGTTAATTCGCAAGGGAGAGAAAGTCTTTTAACCAGGCTCTTGGTTAATGCCTTAAACGGCACAGATATATATGAAGAAATGTCTATGAGCGGCATGGATGAACAGTCAAGGTTAACTTTTGAAAGACAACTTTATAAAGACAGCCTTACGCAATTATTATATTTATTGTTAAGTTATGCTTTAAGAAATATGCCCCGGGATGATTACAAAATTACCGGGGTTGTTACTCGCAACTGCACTCTTGTTATGGTTAGAATGCCAAATAACATGGGTGTCTTGGTTGATTTTTATAACAGTATTTTCATGGAAATCTATTTTAGGTTGGATGGGTTAAGCCCAAGCATGTATCTTCCTGAAAATAATATGTTTGTTTTGAGGGATAATTTTAAACTAAACCCTGAGGAGGTAAGACAAGCCATGCTTAGGGTCAGCCTTACTTTAAATACACCCACAAAAGAAATACTTAGTGTTTATTATCCCGTGATCCAGGTGCTTGAAAAACAGGCGCTTACTCCATTCTTGTTTGGCAGTTTAGGAAACATATGTGCTTATTTGCATAATTATGTAAAGGCCGAGGTTAATTTTCGCAGGGCAGTTGAGGTGTGGCCTGAATATCTCCTGGGGCATCATAATCTTGGGAATATCCTGTTTTTGCAGGGCAATTCCCCGGAGGCGGAACTTGTTTATCAAAAAGCTATTGCGCTTGATCCTGATTTTGAAGATAACTATCTTGCTTTAGGTAATTTGTTAACATCTCAAGGTAGAATTGACGCTGCTTGTTGCTGTTACCGGGAGGGTATAAAACTATGCCCGGGATCAAGCCGGCTGTATTTAAATCTTGGGAAAATTTATATGCTGCAAGGCAGATTATGTGAGGCAATTGAGCTTTTAACAAACGCTTTATTTAGCCAACTGGATTTTGTACCTGCTGCTTATCATCTTGGTTTATGTTATGCCAGCCTTGGGGATGAAGCAAGGGCGGTGGATTTCTTGTCACAGGTACTGTTTTATAACCTAAGCTATTATTTTTGCTGGCCTTCGGAATATCTAAATATATTAAATGAGGCGTTTGGGGTAGCCATGAGCTATAGCGGCGGGTTTAACGGTAATTTTAGGCCTTTGATAAAAACTTCCTCTAGCGTTATTCCAGAGAAGAAAACTACTCAGGAAGGTATGAATATTTGCGTTAATGCAAAATGGTTCATGCACGTCAGGCCGCTTGTGCTGCTTTGTGAGCTTTCCCGATACATTGAAAACGAACTGGGGATAAGAATCTATGTTTCTATCATAGATGGAAACAATAATATTTTATACTCGCAGACAAAGCATTCTCTTGGCCAGTTGGATAAAGATGATTCGTCTGCAAAAGAAGCAAAAAAGGTTATAGACGCACTTATTCCTCTCTGTGAATATAGAGATTATGCAGTTATTATCAGTGGTCCGCACTTTTATTTGTTTAGAATCAAGGGAATAGATAACATCACAAAAGAACAGTTTAATAAGTTGTCTGAGTGGCTCGGTTTGTTTATTGATAATGAATTCAAGAGAAGCGATAATTCCGAGATTGATGTTTCTTTTCCTCGCGGCCTGCCATTTCAGAAAATAATTCCGGTTCAAGATAAGAATGTTCTCCTTGCAGCCGCAGGCATAACTACGCGCATAGAAGAGCCGGTTATTGCGCAGCCTGCGGAGAGTAAAAAGCCAGAGTTTGATGGTGATACTTTGGCGGCGATGTATGATGAATTTTGCCCTCCCAAGCCAGCGGGAGATTCTTCAAGCCCCATAAACATCGCAGGTGTTTTACTAACTACCTTTGGTTTAATTTTTGTTGTTGAGGTAATATGGCCATTAATCAAAGAGATCTTGCTGTATTGCGCTGTCGGCATTGATGTTTCCGAGAGAATAAGATATGTGGAGAATGCCGGTATTGATAAATTTGAGTTGTTGAAGCACCTGCTTGATTTAAGCTATGAAAATAAGATGGTAAAGATAGCTGTTCTTAGGAGGATCAGGGATTTTGTTGAAAATGGAGATTTTGGTGAAGCGGGGCTTGTTAAAAAACAGCGTTTTCTTGAGGACTTAAAAAGGCTTAAAGAAACGGAAATTAGCGCTGCTGCAAAGCAAGGGTTCCCGGTTAACAGGTTATATTTAAAAATAATAGATGAATTATGTGGTTTTGTTGCAGAAGCCAGGATGAAAGATCGTGCCAGCTCAGGATTATCAGTGGTTAGCCCGCGTCAAGAGGCATTAAGCGAAGCCGGTATGGGTGTAACTGATTTTTATCAAAGGGAATGGTTAGTTTCTTCTGCCCTTGGAATAAAGGTGTTTAAGTATAGTGATTATAAATCTTATATTGACACAGAAATTGATTTATTCAGAAGCTTAATAATTGATATATGTATTAATTATTATCTGGCAATTTGCAAAGTGGTAAATCCTGATAATGATTATTTGACAGCGTTGTATATTTGTTCAGCCGGAGATGCTGCTGCCCTATTTTATTCTACAAACGCAGCAGAGGCCGATTTTATTGATTCTGCAAAGGTTGATTTTCGTTATCTTAATCATTCAGATAAATTGTATGGTTATATTATGGATAAAAGTAAGCAAGGCAGCTATTCGCATACCGCTTTCCTTGATTTAAATATGGCCCCCCGCGGAGATCTGTTAATTTGGGAGTTATTTGCTATGGGAGCAGAAGAAATCAGAGTGGAGGACATTAATTGCTTAGGAAAAGTTTTTAAGTTTTCTTTTATCTGGAGGCATCCTGCAGAAAGAATAGAAAGAGAAAGAAAAATAATCTTTTATAGCCAGCAGGATATAAAAGAAAAAGGAGCTTACTCTTTAATCAGCGCCAATCCGCATGTATTTTTTGCCAAATCTGTTAATATTAGTGACGTTGATTTAAAAGGTTTTGGAATCTATGAGCAGGCAGCTAATTTGCTCGGCTTGGGTGGAGTTGCGGTTGTTGATGCTAAAAAAGAAGGTTCAGGAGATCTCTTGAATATATTGGAATCAAGCAGGCATTGTTTTGTTGATATAAAGAGCGGTGAAGTTATTAGTTATGAGAATATGGGGGATAGGTTTGGCTACGGTAGAGTTGGGATTTATAGGAAACTAAGGAATAGCAAGGTGTCTTGGAGGCGGGCCAATTTTCCTTTAAAGATAAAAGAAAATGGCCTCGGGAAAGGCAGTTCATCGTTACGCACGTATTCAGCGCGATCTTCAGTAGATATAAAAGCTTTGCAGATGATCCTCCGGCAGCTTGTTCAGGATGGAATTAATCTGGAGAGGCTTGCTCGCGCATCCGGCATTGATAAAAACACTATTTATGATATTGCAGCAGGAAGAACAAGCTTTGTGATGATTGAAACATTAAGAAAGATTGAGATTGGATTGGGCCTTCCGGCGGGTGTTTTACGCAGGCATATATGCAATAATCAACCTATCCCGATAATTTTAATATCTCAAGAGCAGCTTAAGGCTTTATCAGCCAGTTATTGGCGTTGTTGGTTAAGAATGGCATTCAATCTTTTTGACGAGTATTTGCTTTTGAGTGTGGTGCGGAGTTCATATGAAGAGAGAATCTTGAATAAACTCCAGAGAGATTTGTTGAGGTTCGCGATAAAAATTATAGTAGTGAATGTCCAAGATTTAGATGTACCATTTGCAGTAGAAAAGGGGTTAAATAAAGAGTATATAGGCAGCGCATTAATAGGATGGAATTGTAAGCCTTTTAGTGTAAGAGGAATTTACCAAAGATTGGGTAATGGGCTTAATCATAAGGCAAAAGATATGGTAGAGCGCAGGCTCAGGGAATTCTTAACAGAAAATCTTGTTACTTGTATTTTGCAGTTAGATGATTATAGAAGGGCTAAATATAATAAATTCATAGCAACGTTATTAACCAGGTTAGACAAAGTTGGGAGGAATGGGCTTGACCTGGCCAAGAAAATAGTAGCGCTTAAACTTGCGGATTCAAGAAAGAAATATCCGGATATAGCCGAGGCTTTGGGTTGCAGCCGTTTTCAGGTGTTGCGCAGATTTAATGAGGCCTGTGATAAATTAACCAAGCTGGCAGAAAATGAAGTTGGTTATGAAGGTGTGTTAAATAGCTTATTACGTGATTGTAAGCCAATGGCATTTAAATATTTGAGCGGACTTTTTAACTATGAAGAAGGATTATTATTAGAGAGCGCAATAAAAAGATTAAGTTATAAAGTAAATCTTGGTCCGCTTTCCCCGGTAGATATAAACAGGCTTATAAGCTCAAGGATCTTCAATGGACTGCAATATTCTGGCCTCGGAAAGCATTTTGGTTATGATAAAGTTACTGTGTATGAGTTTTTTAATGTAAGTAAAAGAACAAATCGGCACTATAAAGGCGCAATAGAGAAATTACACGAACAATTAAGTATCCAGATGGTTGATATGTTTAAGAAGCGGGTATTGGAAGTGTTAAAATTGCACTTACAAGAAGATAAAGTTATTAAAACTTTAGAGGAAGAAGCTGATAGGTTAAGGGCAGCATATCCTATTCTGGATTTCTCCGGGATATTTAAAGAGATTGAAATACTCAGGTTTAATATTTCAGGTAATGCTGAAAGAGAGAGGGAAGCATTAGGCTCTTGTGAGGAAACGAATAGAATGGCTGCATCTTCTTCGGTTGACAGTACTAATTGTCAGGTATCTGAGCTTGGAAGGACACTTTCAGAGCGGGCCACTCTTAAGCTCAAGCTTGTCTTTGAGCATGAGCGCCCGGGAATTCTGCATGATATATTTTTTGCGGTGTTTGAAGCATTGGGGCTTGATGTAGGGATTATCTTGCAGATGAGAAGGCTGGATAACCAGAGGGAAATGCTTTTAGACATTCTGATTAAGCGTTCGTGCGTTAACAGCATAGAAATGCTGAAAAATGATTTAGCCTCCATTGAAGATTATTATGATGAAGAATATGCAAGGCGGCCAAAGAAGGTATGGACAATAGAATTTTCTGCCAAGTATTCAATAATAAAGTTTGTGGATATAACAGGGTTCTTTAAGGTTAATAATATTAACATTGTTTCGTTTTTGAATCCTCAGCCAAAAGGTGATGGGTATTTACGCTATCTGTTTGGTGTAGAGATCCCGGTTGATGTGGAGATAGAGACTTTAAGGACCGTGTTTGCCAAAGAACTGCAAATAAGAAAGCGAGATATTCATTTCTATTCCGGAAGGTTGTCTAATAATCTTATTAAGAGGGTATTAAGAGGCACAAATATTAAATTTACACTAGAGCAAAGGGAGCTGCTGAATAAGGCAGTGCAGATTGTAGCTAAGAAACAAATGGGGGTTTTGAGAAAGAACAACATAACCCCTTCTATTATTCATGTTTTTGATATAGTCAATGTTTTGTTGCGTGAGGTTAAAATACAAAGGTATTTCAGCTGGAAAAATGTTTGGTTTATGTTGATTGTTGCCATATTGCATGACAGCATTGAAGAGGAAGATGCGAGCGAAAAAGAATTGTTGCAGTTTTTTGGCAAGGATGTTTGCCGGGCAGTAAAGCTGATATCAAAACAAAAAGGTGAGCCTGAATGTGAATATCTTCGGGAAATAGCGGGTGAGGCAGATTTTATAGGCTTTGTTGTGAAATTAGACAAACTTGGTGACAGGGTTTCCAATCTACGCACTATTCCGGTTAAAGGGCATAATGGTGATGCCGAGCATATTGCGTCATTTCAGAGAAAGGTGTTTTTCTCCACCTTAGATACTTTTATTCCTGAGCTTGTAGATGCGCTTAATGCTAAAAAGATTTCTTGGCGTAGCTTCAGGATTTGCATCAGAAGTGCAGTAATGATTTTTAATAATACATTAATTAAGGTGTTTCATGATAAGAGATTTGGCTTTGAGGATGAAAATCACCCGGGTAAAATTAATCCTGAGCAATTAAGGCAGTATTTGACAGAAAGCGATCAGAAAAGAAGTGCAGGTTTTTATCAGCAGATTTTAGATAAAATAGTATTAAGAGCAGCTAAACAAAACAAACCAGAGACTATTCCCCTGCCTTCCGGCAGCCCAATCGGGACAGTGGGTAAAAGTTACAGCGCATCTTCAGCCTTGGCTGCTAAAGAAAAAATTGAAACATCACTATATACATTAAGAGAAGAAAGAAGCTCTGTGGTTAGCAGCGTAGTAACTCTTAAGGTGGATTTAATTAAGACAAACCGCGATAAGCGTATTTGTGAGCTTGCTTCTAATTATTTGGCTTTAATGCAGCAGTATTATTTTGACAGATTCAATACTGATTTAAAGTGGGCT
Organism: Candidatus Omnitrophota bacterium; assembly: GCA_016208765.1. Taxonomy (GTDB): domain Bacteria; phylum Omnitrophota; class Gorgyraeia; order Gygaellales; family Profunditerraquicolaceae; genus JACROS01. The sequence continues at coordinate 189,272 of JACQXK010000004.1, read as the reverse complement.
TCTGGATATTTGCGAGAGAAATTGTCAGGTATGTGGCCGAGGCGTTTAACCTTTGGAGGGGTCCATTATCTTTCTTGTGATGAGGCATTTGTTTTGGCGGCGAAGGCAATCGCTAAGCTTAGAAACAATTTTGATTTAAGCCTTCTGGATTTAGGTTCAGGTAATGGTGTGTTTGCTTTGGGCTTGGCACATATATTTGGAATATCAGTAGAAGGTTGGGAATTAGACAGGCAGCTATATAAGGAATCTTTGCGGATAAATGAATTTGGTATAAAAAAAGGGTTAGTAAGGCCCGGACAGCTTTCTTTTGTCTGGGGTGATTATTTGAAGGCTTCTTTATTGCCGCAAACAAGCAGGCGTAAAATTGTTTATTATTATGGCATGGGTGCATCTTGTGAAGGAGAGAAATTACTTGAAGAGAGAATTGCGCAGATATTACTGAAAAACGATTTATTCTTCGTGCTTTTTGGGCCAACATTGCGCGGGTTCAACAAATTAAAAGCAACTTTTTCTTGGATTCACTATTGCGCAGATTTGGACGGGTATTTATTTTGGAATACAGATAGATTAAAAGGGATTATCCCAGGCTGCGCTTCTTCTCCACTTAAGCACTCAGGTAATCTTCACAAAATTAGAACTTTATTGGTGCAGCCATTTATTGAAAGCAGGCATCTTCGTGGCAGGAGTGTTGAAGAAGTATTTGTTGCGTTAAATGAATGGCGCGAAGAAGAAGATGTTTTTTCTATGGATTCCCAAAAGCCTTTGTTGTTTGCTCCAACTTTTAAAAGAATCAGCTATCTGTTTATTGAAAAGCCGGATATTGAAATGCTTGAGCAACTGTTTAAGAATATGGTTGATTCAGGCAATGAGTTTCTTTCTGTGATTTTAAATTCGCAGCTTTGCGCCTGTGGCCAGATGTCTCTTTTTGTGTATCTTTTATTAGAAGAATTAGGGTTCAATAATTTAGTTGCTGTTGATTCCGAAGGTTATAAAAATGTGCATATTAGCGTAGGTTCCATCTCTCCAAATGGGAAGGTTTTAATGCCGGATCCGCAGTTCCTGGAAAGAATCGTTTATGAGAAAGGAATTCAACGTAAGCATGAGCAAAGAGAAGCCCTGGCTTGGATTTTGGCATACATATATAATAATGTGGCTTCTATTTTTGAAGCAGGATCAATACATTATCGGTTTTTTAACAAAATTGCCGCTATGCACGCGTATAGAAAAAAGGCAATAGAATTTCTTGAAGAGGTTTTAGTATTAGCGCCTGAGTTTGAGTCTCCCCGGGAAAGATTGGACAGACTTTGCGAAAATGCCTCTTCAGCAGTAGCCAAAACAGCAGATATTCCCCGGATTCCTGTGTCGGCACACAGTAGCCTTTCGCAACAACCAACCCTAAAATTTACTTTAGGTTTAAATGGATTTCTGCTGGCAAGAACAATGGTTAGATCTACAATATTAAGGTATGGACAAGAAACCTCTATTTTAAAAGATAGGCAAGTTGTTTTTCTAAACGGGATCCGCGCTCCTCCCGAGGTATTTATAATAGTAATTTTAAATCAAGCCCATCCCAATAAATCTTACTCACAATCACATCTACAAACTCAAGAAATATTAGGCGCTTTGGTAGCAGTGTTTACTGCGCAAAGTCCTTTAGGCAATTCCGAAGCTGCTGTTTCCTCGCCACTGCAGGGTAAGAAAAATGGCCGCAGTTTTGGTGATGATCCAGATAATTTTCAGAAAACCAGAAAGAAAAAAGGCAGGCCTGCGAGTGATTATCGTCCGGATGGCAAACAGATCCGTATCGTCCAAGGGCATTATCCGCATGACCCGCAAAGAATAGTCAATCTGGCGGAGGTATTGTTTTCCAAGGGAAAGAAAAACCAAGCAAGAAAACTTTTTGAGAGTGTTATACAGACAATAACAAACAGATCACCAAAGCAAAAGAAAATTAATGCTGATGACCAGCCTTATTTATCTAAAGCGTATCTTGGTCTGGCAAAGATATATTTCCCAAAAGACACTAACAAAGCAATTGTTCTTAGTATGCTTGCCATAGAAACTTGGGCTAAAAATATTTATGCCTATAGTTTTCTTGCTAAGATTTATATAACTTTAGATGAATTTGAAAAGGCCCTGGTTACATTAGCTTTTGCTCCGCGAGATGATGTTTTAATAAAACAAGTGAAAGTGGCTGTTGCCAAGTCACTGGTTTTAAAAAAAGTTTCTGGGCTGCCGGGGGTTTTGGTACACGGGGATACTTCTAAGCTTACTATAATTGATAATTTTTCTCCATATCCTACGGGATTTAATGGGATTTGTCTGGTGAGCCATCCGGAAACTCTGGCAAATGCAAAAAGGATCCCTCAGGGAAGGAGCAATAGTGATATTAATCTGCCTACGCAGCAAGCGGCATTAGGGCTTTCTGGCTTAGCTCATAGAATTTGGCTTAAGTTGCTTGAGAGCGGTTTGGGCCAAGAAGAAATAGGGGGAAATATCATAGTAATTACCAGCCCTTTGAGCCGGGCTAAAATAGCAGCACAGGCATTTGTTGAATATTTAAATAATAAAGGTATGAATATAAATTTAGTTACCGATGAAAGAGTTATTGCTAAGTCTTCCGGAAACTTTAGCAATAAATCATTTGAAGAGCTTACTCCTGATGAGCAAAGATTATACAAAAAATATTATTTTGGGAATAATGCATTGGTTAAGCCTTGTGGCGGGGATAATTTTATTGATGTTTTACTTAGAATGTCACAGTTTTTAAGAAAATCAGAGTCTGCGCCGGAATATATAGGTAAGAGAGCCGTAATTTTTACGCACCGCACCCCGATCGCAGCTCTGAGATTGCTTTTAGGGGATAACAGCATAAACGGAGATACCAGGTATATTAACTGGCGCAAGATTTCTCCGGGAAATTCAGGAATCTTCTATTTTAAGTCCAGTAGTGCTGTAAAAAAGGATGGGTTTGTTTCTTCTGCGCCAAAAGGAGTAGTTTTTCCTAATTTAGCATATCAAAGAACTTTACCGCTTATCAGATGCCTGGAATGCGTGTTGGACTTAATAATGATAATTCCCAGGCAGCCGGTTTGGGGATTTTTTTCACTCGCTATTGAGCTTAAAGGGCTTATTACGCAATTACACTTGGAGGTTAATAAAGAGACTATCCTTGCTGTGGAGCTTGTTTTTAATGTTTTATTTGAAATGGCGCAGGAAATGGTTGAGCAAGAACAATTTCTGCAGCAGCCTCAATTTGGCGCAATTAATAGTCGCTTGTTGTTAGAGTGGGGATCTTCAAAGAAAGAGCCGCTGGTTATTTGTCATCAAAAGCAGATGGATGGGATAAAATTTACTATAAAAAAACTGGATTTGGGCATAGTTCTTATTGATGAGCAGGGAGTTGTTAAAGACGCCCTTGCAATGTTAAGATCTTTGCAGCAGAAGGAGAAAACTAATCCAGATGAAATAAAAATTTTTACGGATTACTATTTAGGTTTTATTAAAGGGCGCGAAGAACAAATTAAGAATGCTTCCCTCGGTGCCGGAGCTTTTTCTTCCTCGGCGGTAGAAGCCCAAGCAAATATCGGGACAGCGGGCCGGCAAGGCAGCTCTGCCATAGGAGCGATAGAAAACGATTTTACGCCTTCTGATGAAACCGGTTCTTCAGGATGGGAAATGGCAGTAAGGCATCTCTTAACCCTTAGCTTTAAAACAAATTGTATTGAAACACCTGACGGGGCGCAGATATTTTGTCGTGAGCTTGGGTCTTATGGAGAAGCAAATGCCAAGGTTGCGGTGTTTTTGCATGGATTCCTGGTGGGAGATTCTTTGTTGGATTGGGCTATTCAGATACACGCATTGCTGGCGCAAGGTTATAGAATCGTGTGTGTTACCTGGCGTGGATATGGCGGATCAAAAATAGGTAATATGCCTCCTTGTGCGCGCGTATTAGTGGATGACCCAGATTTAGTTTTTAAGGAATTAGGCATTAATAAAGTTTGTTTGTTTGGGCATAGTATGGGAGCTGCGCTTGCAACGTGCTTTGCGGCGCTTGGGCAGAGCTTATGGAAGCTGGTCTTAAAAATTGAAGAAGATTGTTCATCATGCAAAGGTTTTGTTGATGTAATTTACCGGGTTTTTGGCGTAGACATCTCAGTCATAAAACAAAGTTTAAATGGCGTTGCTTATAATGAAATAATTAAGGCCCGGGAAAACTTGTCAAAAAATCTTGGTTTATTAGAAGTTATTGCCGGAAAATCACCCTTACGCGTTATTCCTGAATATTGTATTTCAGGCAATTTAATTTTACCTTCAGACGAATCAACTCCTGAAGCTTCTTCTGCAGTAGGCGCAGTAGTCCGTATTTCATCGTCATCAGCTTATGTGGGAGTGCAGCAAATAGGCAACATTTCTAAAGCTGATGAAAGCGCTTCTTCAGCATTAAGCCAGCAAGAATTAATAAGGTTTCGCCGATCAGCCAGTGAATTGGAAAAATTAATTTATCAGGAAAGATGGAAAGAAGGCATAGAAATGTGCCAAAGAATATTGCAAAAAAAGATGAAAGGTTGTAAAGAGTTTTTTTCCCCTTTTCAGCGCGTTCTTGCAGATTGCTATTTTAATAATGCCCAGTATCTTCTGGCTGCAAAACATTACAAAAAATCATTATTTGAGATGAGGGAATATTTAAATCTTCCCGGAGGTGATATAAAACTGAAACAAGAAGAAAGATTGATTATGACAAGGAGCCTGTACTCATCGTTGTTTTCTTACTTTATGACTAATAATGATTTTATTCGTGCGGAAGAGGCGGCTCAGAATTTACTTCTTGTGCAGGGGGTAGAGAACCTGGGTTTTGCACTTTTAAGCAGGATCCGTTTTAAACAGAATAGGTACAATGAAGCAGAGAAATTCGCGCAGAGGGCGCTTAGTTTTGAGTCAGAAGATTTTGTTGCTCTTGATGTAATTTATTATAAAGTCTCCAGCATGTTTGAATTGGGCAGGGTTTCTGAAGCCGTAGATTTTCTGTCCGGGCAGGAATTTATACCACAGGACAATCAGGTGATCTCGGGGCTTTTGGCTTGGGGGTGTTTCTTGAATCATGATTCACAGAGATCAGAAAAAATCCTGCAAGAATCCATAAAAAGCCACGGCTTGTCTAATTTAGGAAACTCAATTTTAATGGTCTTATTCTTTATTTATATCCGCAATAGTAAATTTGATGAGGCTGAAAATTTTATGCAGTGCAGAATTTTAAGCTTTGGCGCAGAGCTGCTGGTTTCCTTCTTGGCTCTTACCGGAAATCTTTCCAAAGATGATTCTTTGTCGCAGGAAGAAACAAACCAGATATATAAAATTGTTGTTCCAAGTTTAGTTAACCATTTCAGCAAGGATAACCGTGAAAATAAGTTTGAGCTTTTTCTCGCAGGGATAGAAAACGAGCAGCCCAAAGAAGGATTTATAAATGCGTTAAAAGATTATTTTACAGAATTAAAAGATGAGTTGGAATTAATTGCGAAAGATCTGTCTGCGCTCAAGCCTGAGAACAAAAAAATGTTGCGCAAAATCCAGAAACGCTACGATAAGTTATCGGCAGTGTTTTTTATTATTTACCGTATTTTGCAGATTTTGGGAAAAGAAGATTTATTTATGGAATTATCAGATAATGTTGAATACAGCCCCAATGATACTTTTGATATGTTTGTAAGCAGGCTTAATCGCAGGGCCTGCATTGAAAATAGCCTTGCAGTGTTAAGCCCTCATCAGGAAGTGTTGAAAATTAATCCTGTGGAATGCCGGCAGTTTTTATTAATAGCTTTTGAGAATAACGTAGCCCCCGGGTGTATCTTAAATCTTTTTGCAGCTAATTATATTCATATGAGGTTTCCTTTCCTGGTTGAGCATTTTGGAAATTCATATCTCTCAAGAAAGTTAGCCGTTTTTAGCAGCCACCCGCAAGATGCAAATGGAGAGTCTAACTTGCCTAAGTTAATAGATGAGTTTTTGGGTGGGTTCTTTCTGGCAATTTCAATAAATCACCCGGGAGCTGATATCTTAAAGGTGAAGCAGGTATGCCTAACCAATGCCGGAGTTGCTTTAACTGATCTTAAATCTTTGATTTGTAATGGAGGTTCAGAAACAACAGTTACTGCTAAGCCTGTGACAGGCAGGCCTGACATTAATGATCAAATTCGTCAGATTTGCCAAGAGGCAAGTAAACTTTTACCATTAGCTCAAATTCCTAAATTGATGTCGGCATTACGCCTTAATCCTGAAAATGTGGTTGTTTTAAACAAGCTTGCGCAGGCGTATGTGGACTTGGGAAGATTGTCCGAAGCAAAAGAATTTGTTGATGAGGCAGTTAAAATCAGCAATTCCCGCCTTCAAAGAAGGGGCGCTCCATTTTACCTAAAATCTTTGGCTATTAGTTACTGGATATTGTCACAGGTATATTTCAGGCAGGTGCAATTTAGTTATGCGCTTGAAGCAGCAAATATGTGTGTAGAAACTTCTCCTCTTAACCCGGTAGGGTATACTCAAAAACATGCGGTACTGTTTGTGATGGAAAGGTTTGACGAGGCTTTGGAGATTGCGCGGAAATCTGCCGCTTTATTCCCCGATGATATTGCCGGGTATTTATTATTAAGTTTAAGCTTGGCTGCCCAAGGGAAATTTGAGAAAGCTTCAGAATTAATCTTATCGGTATTAAAAATTGATCCTTTAAATCAAAATCTTCTGAGCCGTCAGGCAAAGATTTGCATCCAAAAGGGAGATTTTGAAAATGCGATAGCCTATACCCAGGAGCTTATACGGCTTGCGCCCGGGGACAGTACCGGGTTTATCTTGAAATATCAAACCATGCTTAATGTTTTATTCAGGATTATTGTTTTAGACGGCGCTGACAAGGCAAGGGAATTTTGCGAGCATTCTGTATCGCTTTCAGATGGCTATGGCATTGGAATTTATTCCAGAGTTTTGTCGCGTTTGTTAACCCGGCTTAATAATAACGAATTAAAGGCAACGCCTTTGCCGGTAACTCTGAGCGCACAAAACAGAAGCCATGTCATAAGAAGGCACGTTTTTCCTCGTGATGGAAATTTGCAGAAATTGCCCACCATATATTTCCCTTCCAATTATTCTCCGGAAACGATAGGCCCAGTATTAGATAAAGCAGTCAAGTCCGCGCGCTCAATACGTGATTTGCCCGATGGCAATGTTTTAGACTGGTGGCCGGGAGAGGCTTTTGTTTCTTATTTAGATAGCGCCTATGGGTTGATGAGAGTAATTATAGTCGGCGATGAGGATGGGCAAGTAATTACTATGTATCCGAGCTTTGGCCCCGGAGTATATTTTTGGAAAAACCGTAGATTCTGTTGTTTGGATATTGAGCCGGTATTTGAGTCAGATTTACTCTGGAATCGCGCCAGCAGGCTGCCTGTGAATGTGCGTATAGGAGAATTTAAAAAAATGCTTAGTCTAAATTTTCTTTCTAAGCTTCAGCCGTACGAGCGCGAGCAATTAATTTGGCTCTGTGTTGTGGATGGCAAGATAGCAAGCAAAGACGGGGAGTATACTTATTATAAATACGAAATACCATTTTCAGATTGGCGTAAGAGAATTGGGCTTGATTGTGTATTTTTAAAGGTATGGAAGGATTCGTTTATTGTTCAAGAGCTGCTTAATGTAAATTCTGCTGCTTCACCTGCCTTATCAGCCGGGAAAGAAGAAGACAGAAACATTTTTGCTATTCAAGGTATCTCGTCTTCAGCAGTAAGCAAGATAGAAGAGTTTGTTCAAAAATATGCACAGGAATGCGGGCCGATGTATATTAGCTGCGAACAGGCAGAAGAAGCTTTGGCAGGATTTGGTATTGGCGTTGTGCCAGATGAGAAAGTGGAAATATTCAATCTTCTAGGAGCCAATAGTCAGGAGGATAGGGGTAAGGTTGTTTCTGAGATTATCCTTGGGGAGGAAACCGCAAAATACAGCGGAATGATCTTAGATGCGCCTTCTTCAAGGGATGTGATTATCAGGGCTAAAGAAAAGGGTTTGGATGTTGCAGGGTTAGAGTCTGCTTTAAGGCAAAGAGAAAAAGAACTTATGGTACAGAGATCGGGCTTGTTTGAAGATTTAAGCCAGCGTTTTGAACAGGCAAAAAGATCATTTGAGGCCGGTGACCTTGCCGCTTCTTTTAATATCTTCCGGTCGTTAATCGGGGCTGATACTGAAACAAATATAGCCGGCTTACTTGATTTGTTGGAAGTGGTAGATGAAAATTCCCGCAAGCGTATTCAAGAGATGCTTATTTTTACACATCTTAGTATTGAGAAGATTGCTTATCATCAAAAACAAAAGAAGGCAGCAGATGGCAGTTATATTGTTGAAGGTTATCGTTCAGATGCAGAGATGTCAAGTTTCTTTGCCAGGAGATTTGCAGATTTTAGGGCAGGCCGGTTTAACAATAATGATTTACGTTATTTACTGCTGTGGTTTTACCTGAGTAATGATTTTGTAAATCAAGATGTGGAAAATATTTTACGTTCTTTTAAGCAAGATCAAGCAGGTTTTGCATATCGTTTTATCTGGGAGGCTAAATTTATTCTTAAGAGGGCGCTGCTTGAAAATAAACCGGAGTTTATTCAAGATGCATTGAGGTTATTCAATGAAGCAATCGGGCATTCTTTTAAACACGGCGATTTTATGGCCTTACAACATACGGCAATTCATCTTGCAGAATTAGGTTTGCTACAGGAGGCGCGTGATTTTTGTTCCCGCGCAGTGGCCAAATTTATAGAAGGAAACTATCCGTTTTCTACGGAGAATTCAATATTCCTGGCAAGGATGCTTGAAAACTTGTGCCGGCATTTCGTAGCAATGAGAATGCCTGCTGAGGCTCTTGTTTTTGCAGAAGGCCTAACCGCGAAAGTCAGGGTAAAGCAAGGAGCAGGCACAATTATTATCGCTTTATTAGAATTTCAGGCCACAATCTATCGCCAGCAAGGGAGGAATCTTAACACAATAGTAACATTTAGCAGGATGCAGGCATTAGTGAATGATCCGCAGATCCGCGCCAGCCTTCAGGATGCCATAGGGTATGCCTACTCTGTTTATGGCTGTTATGAAGAAGCCCTGAAACATTATGATTTGGCTTTAGCTGCAGGGCCAGGTTTTGCAATATATTTGAATAAATTTGAGGCCCTGAAACTGCTTGGAAGATACAAGGATGCTTTGTTAACAGTGCAAGAGGCGATATTAAAAGGTTATCCGTGTGATTCAATTTTGCAAAAAGAAGCAAATGATTTGCTGGCAGAGTTAAGTTCTGATTCTAATGGCCGTTTGCCGTATCTGACGGTATTCTTTCAGGCAGGGAAATTTGGCGGCTTCTTGAATCATGGTTTGGATGAGATCGTAGATCCTCTGAGAAGAAAAACCCTTGCTACGCAGATTTTTGATTTGGCCTTAAGCCTGGCAAGGCCTGTTTCTTCCGTCACCAGGAGCAGCGCCATGTTAAGGGCATTATTATTCTTGTATCGGGTTGAGCAGCCGGCAAAATCAATCCAGAACCTTGACGGCCATCTGCATCTGGCTATCGCCAGCCTTCTTGATTATTGTCGTGAGAATAAAAAATGTGAAGAGGGGTTAATTATCGTTGATGCACTTATAAATGATGCTCCCTATTTAACAACTTACTATTTTCTAAAGTATTCTTTATTTAAAACCATTGGGCGCGATGAAGAAGGTTTGGAGTTTGTATTTGCATCTCAGGGGAAGAAGGTTATTAAAAAGGATGGAGAAATAACTTTGGACTTAGGCCCGACAATCACCAATATGATCCATATAGAATTAGTCACCGGCACCAGCGCTGAAAATTTATTTAAGCGGCTGCGGCAAAATGAGATTTCGCGCGAGATAGTTGTTTCAGGAATTGCGCTTCTGACTCCGGAGCAGGCAGCCAATATAGAAACAAGGCTTTTGGTTGATGAATTATCAAGGGTTGCCCAGGAGGAAATAGGGGTTTTAAGAAAGAAGAAAGAATGGAAAGCCAGGCAGTTGGATCCTTTGTTTAATGCTTTAGAGCAATTGGCAAAATTTGATCAGATAGACGCTCTTGACTTGGCGAATGAAGCTTTGAAAATTGCGCCTTCAAGTAAGGGTAATGGCAAAAAGGCCAGGAAAATTCTTGCCGAGATGCCGGAGTTAGGCAGGCGATTTGTGGAATTACAGGCAAAATTAGAGCAGTTGAGAAATGCACAGCAAAAGGCTTTGGCAGAAGCGAAATACCTAAGAGCACAGCAAGCAGCACAAATTAGAGAGGGCCTTGATAATTTGTTTAATGATTGTTGGCTGAAGCTTCGGGCGCAGGAAGCAGAGTTTTTGGCTTATGCAGAAGCAGCAGAAAGGGCCTATTTAGAGAAAGAAAGCAGGCCTACTGCTGCAGAATTTCTTGCACAAGCTGACCAGGAAATGGAAAGATATATGCTAAGCCGGAAAAGACAGGAAGAGGGATCAAGAGCGGCATTAGAGCAGTTATTTGATCAAACCAAAGAAGAAGAAAAAAAGAAGGAAGCGGTAAATAAAGTTGATCTTGACAAGCAGTCTCAAGAGGAGATTAAAACATGGGAATCATATCATAATGCAGCCTGGCAGGCCTTGGCGCCATTTATCAATGGATTGCATAATTTCTTCGGCTGGCGAAATGAAGACTTTGCCGGCGTATTGGTTGCGCAAGCTTATAACAAGGGCGATAATGAAGAAAATATTTTATCGGAAGTTCTGCCGCATTTAGTTTTAGACTGCATATCAAGGTATATGCCTTTTTATCTTGAATATTTTGGGCTGGATTATGCCTTAAGAGTTTTTGAGGTTGTTGATACAGATACTATGACGATAACAAATGATCCAGCTGAAATATTTGCTGATTTAAAGAATTTACGTCAAGAAGCCGTCCTCTTACTTGCTAATGATCTAAGCCTGAGCGAATTTCCCAATTTAAACTCAAATAGAATAAAAGAAATATTAACCAGTTCCATGGCGAGGCGCTTAACAACAGTTAGAGAATTATTACTTACTCAAAAAACATTCAGGGCAAGGATAATTGATAACAGGTTGATTATTGAATGTTTAGCAGTCCAGACGTGCACTGAGGAAAGGTTGCTCAGTATATTTAATTCTGAAAAAGAAGAATTGATAGGCGATATTCTCGGGCTTTTAAAGCATGTTAATGTTGTTAATGAAACGGCTTTATTATGTGATAACGCGTTCAGGGCTTCTCTTGAGCTGGAGATCAAGGCTATTTTGCCTGTAATTTTTGCAGATTGGCAGGCTGAGGTTGAAGTTGAAGATTCTAAAAAGAGGACAGATGACCCAAGAGTGGTTATCCCTCGGAGTAAGAAAGGAAATTATGGCCGCAAATCTCTTCCACAGAAAACAGAAGATGATATAGATATTTTCCTTGCTACATTTGGAAGAGAGAATAATCCTGTTAAGAGGCTATTTTTGTGTTCTAAGATATTCAAGGATCCAAATCAATCATGTAATTTACGGCGGCTGGCAATACACCATTATGGTGAAGTGGCAGGGTCGTTATCAAAAACAAGAAGAGAAGAGGCAAGATTAACCTTAGCAGGTCTTGTTAACAATCCGTTAACTGCACCTGAAAAATTTCTCCAAACTGTAAGAGAAGAACTGAAAAGATTGCAGCAAGGCGCATCTTCTTCTGCGATTACCACGGCGGGGAAGAAGGTTTGCGGACAGCTTCTTCAAAATTCCAGCTCTGCCATAAAAGAAGAAAGCGGTTTTACAAATGATTCGATCATTGATGCTAGACTGTTAACAAAGTTCTTTGCGATTGCAGAAAAGGCGGGTATTCCCCCTACAAAATTTGATGATTGGTTTAGGCCGCTGTTAATTGTTGAAAGAGAAGGACTAGAATTAGGATGGCGCATGTCCCATCATGGCCGTCGAGCAGACTTTATGGATTTGATTGTGTTGCCTATGGGTTGTAAGTCGGTTGGTTCAGGAGAGCGCCCTGCTTTTGGCTGGGGAGAGATCAGTGAACATATAATTCAAAAGAGTAGTTATGATCGTATTGGAAAAGGATTTTTTGGCGCGGTCGTTAAAGGTGGCAAAATTACCAATACAAGAGACGTGCTTTTATTAATCAGAGAAGTTCTTCAACATGGCGATGTATGTTGTGTTAAGAATGATAGTGGGCAAATACCGAATAAATTATATTTTGTATTAGAAATAGAAAACGGAATATATATAGCAAAAGTCGGCAAGTTCTGCGATGTTGTAGGGCTGAACCAGTATCCTTCCGGCCGCCTGCCTAATTCTTTCTGTAAGGTTAAGCATGGAAAAGCAAGCAGTGCAGTGCAGCCAGCTACCCAAACAAATCTTGAGATGGCAAGAGAGCATTATCAGCAAGGAAATTTACGCTCGGCGGCATTATATTATTTTAAGGCGCATAATACCGGAGAAATATCAAAGAACCCGGATAGGGCTGAAATATATTTTGAAATAGCTGGAGTTTTAGAAGAGTGTGAAGAAAATAGAATCCCCGGGCATTCGCAGTTGAAAGGTAAAAAAGACATGTTTATGGAATTAGCTTCTGAGGCAGAAAAAGAAGCAGCAACGCCTAAACCGACAGCGCCATTTGTACCAGCTCCAGGGGCAGAAGTAGAAAAGACTTTACCTAAACCAGAACCGGCAGCAAAACCAGTAGCTCACCAGTTACAAGGGTCGGAAGAACTAGTTGATGAACAGCCTAAAACAATTCAACCACCGGTTATTGAAAAGCCGGTAATCCCAGCACAAGCTCCCCGGCCTCCGCCAGCGCCAACAACGGTTAAACCAGCAGCGCCTTCAACAACAAAGCCGCAAGATATTAAATTTCAACCAGTTGCTCCGTCTCAACCACACCAGGCTAAACAAGCTCTATCTACAGTTAAGGTTGAAGCTGATTATGAAGATATTGCTAGATTTATTACTGATAGTAATCTTTTGTTTTCAGAGAAAAACTTAGCAGCACAAATCAGAGCTCATTACTCTACAGAGATAGAAACGCTAAAAGCATTTTGTCAGGATCAAGAGCAGCAGCTTTGGAAAAGATATAAAGCATTCCTTGCGCTAAGAGAATACGGCGCTAAGCTGCGTTTTGAAGTTTCAGAGCCTGTGGAAATGCCTATGCTTCTCGCATCGCCAAAGTCGCAAGCCCCAACACAGCCGCAACAAACAATTAAATCAGAACCTCCGGTGAATCCAGCAGTAACCGAATCAGAACCTCAGCTATCGCAGGCACAAGTTACAACCGTTCCTCCGCTTGTTCAGAAAAATAGACAGCCTGCCCCATCCAAACAAGAGCCAGCTACCAGATTTGTATATTCAACAGAAGCAGATAGGCATATAGAATCGTTAAAGCCATCAAAGAGCCAGGCAAAAGCAAAATCAGAAATTCCATCTCTGCCTGCAGCTGCAGCAAAACCAACTCCAAAAGACCCCGAAAGGCCGGTAGAAAAACCTAAGAGGGCATTTTATTATAGAAGGCCTACGGATAAATTTCGGCGGCCGGGAAAAGTAAAAATAATAAAACCGGAAGATTTGTTGCCTACTCAAGCGACGGCAGGGAATACTCTTCCAGTGAGCCCTAAAGAAGATTTATCCACAGATGCGTCTTTTGTAAAGGCAGATCCAAAAGAACCTAAGCAAATATCTGCCAAAGAAGGCCTATTTAGCGGAATTCTTTATTCCCTGCTTTCTCCCGAGGCACAGCAAATAGTTCTTAATAAACTAAGAATTGAGATTGAAACAAACTTGATGGATTTTATTTTGGAGTCATTAAAGGATGGCAATCCAGAAGTACGGCAAATATTTAGGCAGGTTTTGTATCAGTGGCCGGTTGATGACTGGCGGATGCGTGAAATCAAAATCGTTTTAGAACTTTTTTATTCTAACCCAAGGCAGGAGCGTGGCCAGGTCGGCAAGAAATTAGGTTTTGGGATTGTTACTGTTGCCAGAAGATTAAGCAATGCCAAGGAACAATTTATTACTATTTCAAAAACAAATAGTATTTATGACAGGCTTATTGAATGTTTAATCAGGCAAAACTCATCTTTTAGCCTCGGCTCATTGACAGGAAAATTTAGCAATCAGGAGATAGAAGATCACATTTTCCCGGCACTAGAACAAGTTCAATTATCAAGGCTTTGTGGTGTTTATAAATCATTCCAAATAAAGCAGGCAGTTCATTTAAGATTATGTGAAGGCCGTGGTGTAAAAAAGATAGCCGAAGAGCTCGGAATAATTTCCCCTACCTTATATTCGTTTTTCTATAAGAAAGTCGGCACTGGAGCAGAACATGGATCCCCGCCCCAGCAAGAAAAGAAATCTCGCTTAGAAGAACTTTTAGAAATTCTACCAGATGAATTCAGGCAACAGGCCGCGCTTAGAAACTCTGTGCCAGTGGCTGAGGAAATTCTTGAATTTTTTGAAAGAGAACCGCAGCGTTATTATTTTCCTGGTAAGGCAGAGGCCTTGGGAAGTGAAAGAAAATTACGCAAACGTATCAGCACAGGCAGAATGCCTGTGGTAGAGATCCTCAGAATTTACCGGGATACACAGGCAGGCCCCTTGGCAGAAAGAATTAATATTGCGCTTTTAGCGTTTGAAGATAGTAATTCTGAAGCAATGGCAGCTTACTTTACCTACAAATTTAAATACTTTTCTGAGCCGGGAATTAATTTAGATAAAAAAGTGGCGGGAAATGATTTGGGAAAATCCGAGTTAGTTATCTGGCGCAACTGGATAAGGATGCTTCAGGTTTTGGGATTATATATTGATGAGCATGCTTGGTATGCCCTATCAGTATTAATAAATGAACTTCTGCCGCTTCCGGAAAATGCCTTTCCCTGTATTATGGCAATTTCAGATTATTCAGGCATAGACCGCAGGACTATTTCTGAGATTATCATGATGAATCCTGTTCAAAGAAAAGCAGTTGAGCTTGCCCGAGGTAAATGGGTGGTTGAGAATATAATCCCGAATCTGCTGAATGGGGCTTTTATCAGTAATCGGGTATTGTTAACAGCTACCGGATTGCGCCCTGATGATTTGCAGGCGTGCCTGGGGCTTGATCTTGTCAGAAGTACTTTAAGGAATGCCCAGGAAGATCAGATAAGGAATGCGCTTCATAGATATGAAGAGAAAGGGTGTTGTTTACCTGTTACTACGCATAGGCTTGCGAATGAACTGGGAGTTTTGGATCGCCATAATTTATTTGATGTTTTACGGGATAGCCCTGAGTTAAAAAAAGAAATTGCCCTGAGTCAGTGCCGCACGCTGAAGAAAGCTATTGATGCAATGGTGTCTAATCAAGAGCCAGTAACTATTGATGCACTGGTGGCTAAGGTTGGTCTCAACAGGTCACTTTTCTTTAGGCTTATGAATAAAGAACCTGAATTAGAAACGATATTCAGAGGCGCACAAGCTCAGCCAGCGCAGGGCACAGGGAATGAAGGTAAACCGATACAAACATCGGAAGCAAGGAGAGCAGTTGTTGACGCAATGGTAGTTATCGAAGCAAAAGGGCTGATGGTTAATCCTCGGGAAATTGCTGAAGAGAGCGGGCTTGCATTAGAAGTAGCGGAGGCAGTGTTAAGCGCTGATAGAAGCTTAACTGACCAAATGAATCTGTTAAATCTTGAATTAGCAAAGAGAATCTTGGCTGGTCCTGTGCCGGATGCCAGGCCTGTGGCACCTGTAAAACCTGCACCTGCGTTATACCCGGCGCCTGCAAGAAAACCTGCGCCATTATCTCAGGAGGATGCGCGTAAGGAGGAAATTATACAAAGAATATTGGCATATATTTTGGATTATTTTGTGAAGAACCCGGAAGCTATAAGATTGCCCACGCAAAGAGAGATTGGTTTAGAAGTAGGATATTGTCAGGAAACCATTTCTGTTAATTATTGGGCAGATTTGCTTATGAGATTAATGCAAATTAATGATGTTCGTATACGTATAGCAACTTTAATAGCCAAAGAGAAAACCCCACAAGCAATAGCAGAGTGCGTGAAAAATTTATTCAGTCAGCAGCCAAGGAGAGAAAATTTACCTACGCAGGCAGAAATCGGTAGGCAGCTTTCTTTAAATGTGATGACGGTATCCGGGCATTATGAAGCAGCGTTGTGCCTATTAGTGAGTGTAGGCGAGGAAAGAATTAAGCACGCTGTAGCTTTATGGCGTAAGAGTTTTGGCGATCAAAATTCACGCAGGCAGCGTAATTTTGCCGTTGAAATTGCAGGGTACATTGAAGATTCATTTCGGATCAGAAAGGACCGTAAAGAATTGCCATTTCAGCCGCAGATTGCAGCAGACTTAAAGATGAGTGTTGGAGGCGTGAGTAAGCATTTCTCTACAGCACTGGGATTATTAGAGGATTCAGAAAATCAAAGAGTAAGAGAAGCAGTAGCAGGGTGGAGAGCGGCGCATCAAGAAAGGTGCTATGCTCGGGAAGCTGCGAATTACCTGCAAGGTTTATTTAGAAATGAACCCGAACGAGAGACCCTTCCGTTACAAACAGAAATCGCAGCAGCTTTGGGTATGAGCAGAGAAACAGTTAGCCATAATTCAGGCCGGATAATCGCATTGCTTGAAGAATTGGCCGATCCCCGGATTAATGCGGCAATTTTAGGCGCCTGCTGGAGTGGAGCAACCAAGACAAAGAGTGTTTCTCTCGGGCGTAAAAGAACAAATCACGCGCCAAGAATAGCAGAGTATTTTAGGCAGGTTTTTGAGGCAGATGTTTCTTGTACGGAATTGCCTTATCAAGAAGAGATTAGCCAAGCTCTTACCTTAACCATAGCAAATATACAGGGAAATTACGAAGAGGCGCTGGGATTGGCAAAGAATTCCGGGAATGAAAGACTATTACAAGCTGTTAATCGGTATGAAAATAGAAGCAGAAGAGAGAGCAAAGATTACGTGCAAATGATTGTTGATCATATCAGGGGGTGTTTCAGCCAAGACGCCGGACGCACGGAACTGCCGGCAGGAAGCGAGATTGCTGCTGCGTTAACTATTAGCATCTCAACTGTTCATCGCGATTTCAAACAGGCCTTACGAGCATTATTAAAAGAAGGAGATCAAAGGATTGTTGCGGCAATAGCCGCAGATTTGTTAAAAGAACATGGAGAAGGTTTTGGGCAAAAGTTTACTCCCTCCAGGTCAAAAGATAAATTATTAGCGAAAGTCAGCCCTTATATCATAAAGTATTTTGCAGATAATCCTGATGTTATTGGTTTGCCGAATATCGGGCAAATATCCAAGGCCTTAGAGGTGAACAAGCTGACAGTATTTCTTTATTTTGATGAAGTATTAATTTTATTGGATAGGCTGGATCATCTCCGGATAAAGAATGCTGTTAGCAGCTGGCGTCAGAAACACGAAAAAAATTATCTGGACTGTCAAAATAGAGGTATCCAGATGGTCGTGGATTATCTTGTAGATTTATTTGGGATGGAACCTGAGCGCAGGATTATGCCGTTGAAGGTTGAAATCGCTGAAGCGCTAAGATTAGAAGAAGATTATATCGCTGCTTATTTTCCCAAGGTTTTAGTCAGATTACAGGCATTAGGTAATCCTGCAATAAACCGGGCAATTAAAAATCTCGGAACGCACATGGGAAGAAGAAGGAGCAAGGCCAGGGATTATGCTATAGAGATCGCGGCATTTGTGGAAGGGCTATTTGAGCATGACCCGGAGAAAATATACCTGCCTTCTCAGGAGGAGATCTCCGTAGGAATCGCAGCCGGCCGAGTGATGGTTGGCAGGAATTTCTCAGAGGCGCTCGGTTTACTTAAAGCTAATCCAGATGGGCGGATACAAACTGCTTTAACCCATTGGTATAAACATAAAAGAAGTGCTGCCACCCAGCGTGATTACAGCCAGGATCTGGCGAATCATATGCAGGGCCTGTTGAGTGACAATCCGGATTTAAAAACATTTCCTTCTTTATTAGATATTGCTCAGGTATTACATATGGATCATGGTAATGCCACGGATCATTTGCCGGAGGCATTAGCAATTTTGAGTGCGCTCGGCGATCAAAGGATAAACATGGCGGTCGCGCAATGGCCGTATTTACAGGATAAGCCAAAGGTGGAGTATGCAGATTGCCCTCGGGAAATCGCTAATTTTATTCTAAAACTTTTTTCAAATGACCCTGAACGTAAACAGCTGCCGGAAAAAGCGGAAATCGCCCAAGCTTTGGATATAACGGAAGATACAGTTTATAAATTCATGGAAGCTGCTTTAAAGATCCTTGAATCCGAAGAGGGAGAGCGGATAAATACGGCAGTTTTATCATGGAGAAGGGCTCATCCGGAATCTGGCATCAGGCAGGAGAACTTTCCGCAGGCAATCGCAGATTATCTGCAAAAATTATTTGCGGATAATCCGGAGCTTAATGTTTTTCCTGCTGTTGCACAGATTGCAGAGAAGTTGATTTGCAGTGTTTCTACGGTTTATGCATATTTTAATGAAGCCCTGGATTTATTGGAGGCTACGCAAGATAAAAGAATCTTGGGAGCAATTTTAACCTGGAAGGTGGAGAAGCGGCGCCAAAGAAGAACTGCACGAGATTACACCCGGGAAATATATGATTATGTCTCTGGTTTATTTAGAGAAGATCCTTTGCGCCAGGCTCTTCCTTCGCGGCAAGAGATCGGCAAGGCTTTAAGTTTGACCGGCAGGAGTTTTTCTACGCATTTAAAAAGAGCCTTAACTTTATTACAAGGCTCCAGTGATGAGAGAGTGAAAACAGCTGTTGCTATCTTTCAGTCTAAAGCAGAGGCGAAAAGAAGCAGAGTGCGGAATTACCCCAAAGAAATTGCCGAACACCTTAGAGGCTTAGCCGAAGTTAATCTGGATCAAGGAGTTCCTTTTGTTGATGAGATTGCGCGGGCATTGGGAATGAAGCGTTCGGCTGTAGAGCGCAACATTAGCCGGGCAAGAAAGCTTTTATCTCAACCGGATAGTCAGCCTGGTATTCCTGCGCCGGCAGCTAAACTTGTGCCGGGAGCTAAGCCTCCGGCGAAAATCTTAGCGCCTCCTATAATTAATGAGGAACTATTATGGAAAGATCTGGGCAGGGTTGCTTTGAGCCGCGGCCAAGTAGCCAGAATATTTAGTATTCCGGAGCCAAAGAATGATGATGATTGGTGTGATCTGCAGGATAAAATTACCGCCGGACAAATAGAGCAGGCGCGCCTTAAAGAATTTGCTGCGCTTGAGCCCGTACAGAGGGTATTTAATTATATCGGATTTCGTGGCTGTACTATCCAGAGCAAAGTAGATGACTTGGCCGGACTTGCCAAGGCAATAATTGATTTCTTTTTTCTGCGCAATGACTTAAAAGATGAGTTGGAACAGGAATTGTATGATTTAGTAGGGAAGCACGGCAATATCAGGTACAGCTTGCCGTTAGAGAGTGTGCTCAGGCAGGGTATTTCACCAACAATTGACATTTTTGGAGAAAGGGTTTTCCCGATCCTCTTCGGGTGCAGGACATATAAGAAGATATTAGAAAATTATCAGCCTGCACCGCATGCTTCCCCGGAAAATAAACCCAGAAAATCTTTTCTAAAGAAAACTGTTCCATTGCCTCCTGCACTAGGAATTTCACTCTTAGATCTTAGTATTGTTTCTGATGCCGAAACAGATCTTGCCACTATCAGCGAAGAGATAAACTCTTTTGATAAAGATCAATTAGAAGGTGTTTTATCACAATTAGAATCCTTGTCTACAGATTTGGCTTCTTTCCGCAGTCAGAATAAAAAAGCAATTGATGATTTACCGGGAAGAGAAAGAATTAGAATTTCTTTAGTATGTAACAAGGTCAAGAAATTGTTGGTTAAAGTTGCTGAACGTATTGAAAAAGAGTCTGAGAGATTAGAATTTCCCAGCGTTGATTCCGAGGAAGAAGGTTGTGATGATTCCAGCAGCCCTGTTATTTCTTCTCCAACGGAGTTATTAGCCGCTGGTCTAAACACTAAACATTACAAATTAAACCTTAAGCAGCAGAACCGCGTCTCCTCGGCGGTGGAGAGAATAGAAACACGCTTTATTCCTGAAGAAGCCAAGAAAGCTGATGGCGTTTCCTCAGCAATAAGAAAAGAAAAAGTATGTATGTTTGGTTTTAAGGATTGCAAGGCTGAGCATAATAATGCCAGGCGCAGGATGATTGAAGCAATAGAAAAAATGGGTTTTATTATTGAAGGAGAAACTGATTTTTATAAGCTATCGTCTGATTTTAGCAATCTTGTTGATTTTGCTAGTTTGCTCAAGAGTAATTATTCTACCGGCAAAGTTACATTATTTTTAACCGGCGGTTTATGGGAATGCTGTATTCGTGACGCTTTTGAGCAGGCAATTAATTTAGTATTAATTGATGGTGTTAAACTAGAAATAGTTCTTGTTTTAGGGGCCATAGAGAGCATTAATAATTATTATGATTTTGAGCCGTATTTAACTGTAACTAAAAGCTTTCAAATTAATGCCACAGTTGTATTTTGCCTTGGTTATTTACGAATTATCGCTGATCCCCGCCAGAAAAATATGCTTTCAGTATATTTATATCGTGATGTTAAACAGTTTAGAAATTGTTTTAAGAAACATAGAAGAGAAATTCGTGTTTCAAGCCCGCTATTGCAGGAGACAAAATCAAGCGCAGGAAAACCCACTTTATTGTTAACAGATGAACATAAAAATTTATTTTATTGGATGAGGGAAAATCCGGATGCTCCATTTGTAGTTGTTAATTTTGATAATCACGGAGACACGGCCTTCTGTGGAGTAGAGGTTTATAATAATAATTGGTTGGCAGCTGCACTTAATAGAGGGACTGTTAAGGATATTATACAAATATATCCATATTGGAATACAGGATGTGAGGATGCCAAGGCAAAACAGGATATTCAATTTATTTTGGATAATGATATTACGAGAGTTAAAAATAAATTATTAGCTAAAGAAATAACAACTCCCGTAATTGTTACAATTGATTATGATTATTTCCAGTGCACAAAAGTTCCCAGTTACACGCCGCGTGATTTTTCAGAAATTGATGTATCTATTAATGATGTCTTGGTGTTTATTCATTTCTTAAAAAAGCAAAATATGAATGTGTATGCAATTAATTTAAATCGTTCTTTCGGCATGAATGATATCTTTGAGAACTATGTAGATCAATATTTTGGCGGGTATATTGAGCACAGGCTTAAACAAAGATTATTTGAGGATGGGCTTTGTGAGATTTATCTTGATTCATGCCCTCATTGGCAGGTGGGTTGGAAATTGCCATCCGGGATGATGTCAATTGTCTGGGGAACTAAGAGCCTTGATGATTTTCGGCATGTTGAGATGAAAATGTTAGAAATGGTGAGTTATGGCGAAGATTCAGCTGAGTATATTGAGTTTGTTTACTATCATCGCCCTGATCTGCTATGGGAAGCGCTGTTGAAATTATTTCAGGCTGATTATTTAAATATCGGAGGTTCATTAAAGACTATCCATCCGGAATTTCTTGCCTATCTTATCCAGTGTTTGTTGGTGGATCATAGGTTTAGTAAAGAAAACATTATTAGGCTTTGGGTAGGTTTGTCTAAAGAGCATAAAGCGTGGGTTCCCATATTAATTAACGAAAACGCGCGTTACATATTATCTAGCTACATAGATTTTGGTGTAGAGCGGGAGAATGCTTTGCATTATCATGCGCTTTATGAATGGTGGAAAAATGTTACTCCAAGCAGCTCAAGTTCTGCTGTAGAGAATTATTCCTCGTCTGCGGAAAGAGAAACAGGGTTTATTGGTGAGGGTAGGTGTTATCAAGATTTGGATTTTGTGCGGAGCTGTTTAGAAAACTGTATTTTGATCAGATGGAAGACTGTATCAAAAGAAGCATTGTTGGCTATTTTGATTGAAATCTCAAAAACTTGTGAGTTAGAAGGCCCTGGAAGCTTGCTTCCTACTCATTTTTTGAGAGAAATTTCTCTGTGGGATTGCTATCCAAGGAGATTTACTCCGACTTTGGCATTAATGAAAGGAAATAGCCTTACTGAAAAAGTAATAGCCCTTAAGAAAATGCTTAAGATAATTGATACGGTTCAGGAGCAGGGTTTGTATAATCCAAGAGCTCAAAGTTGTTATCCTCCATGGAGCCAATCTTGTGATGACCCAGATGCTGTTTATAGGATTATCGGTAAGGAAAAGATAGATGAATTAGTTGTGAAGTCGCAGAATACAAGTAGAACACCGGATTTAAGAAATGACGAAATTCGTCAGTTGATTATTGAAGTAAAAAGAGGCAATGCCGCAGCGCGAATAGTTTTAGCAAATATCTATAATTATGTGATTGCAAAAACAATAAAAAGAGTGATTTTCCCTGGGAACGAGGAAAAGAATGATAGGTTTGATAAGGCCGGGCTAAAGGCGTTATACAGATCAATAGAATGTTTTGACCCGGAAAAAGTCCTTCATGGGTTAAGGTTAGATTACGCCTTGGAGCGTTATATCGCAAGAAGAGTAAAGGCCGAGGCTTTAACTGAACTCAACAAAGCAAAAAGGGAAATATTGACATTAGATGCCCCCAATCCCGGAAGAGAAGATGAAAATAAAATAGACAGCATTCCTGCAAGTGGCAAGTCTTCCGAGGAACTTGCATTAGAATCAATACTTGGTGGGGAGCTTTTAAAATTAAAGGAGTATTTAATTAATTATTTAGCAGGTGTTTGTAATCACCTGCGGTATAGAAGCAACGAGCAAAGGGAGCGCGATTGGAAAATAATTCAAATTAGAATTACAGGTAAAGGATACCGGAAATTTAACGGTGATTTTAACCTCTCTTACGAAACTATCAGGTTGGTAATAAATAAATATGTCCGTGTGGTAAGAAAAGATCATGAGTGGACGTGGCTCGTTTCATGTTTATTATGTACTGATAAGAGGTTTTCACGACCAACAGGATTTGGGCTAAATGTTGGAATTGTAGAATACTTGACGAATAACCCTGATTTCTTAGAAGTGGCATTGCATTCATTACGAAACGAGAAAGGAAACAGTTTCCAACCCAATCGGGAAACAGTTTCCAACCCAATCGGGACAGTGGGTAAGCGGGGCGCATCATCCGCGGTAGCAAAAGAAGCTAATGAAAAAATCGCAACAGATATTTCTCATCTTGTCCCTCGGGTTATCTCGGGAGAAATTGCAGAAAAAGTTCAGAGAATGCCAGCATGGGAACTTTTGTCTGTTCTAGATCTGGAGCAGGCTTATTGGGTTTCTATCAGGAAGGGGCCAAATAACCTCACTATACACAGGATTCAGGTTCCTGAGTTGGAGGATAGGTTTAATGCTCCGCAAGGGCTGGATATTCTTCCGTTTGAATTGTTAAATACTGCTGAATTTGAACTTTTATATAACAGCGATGGCTACCTTATTGCTATTTATCTGGTTTTGCCGGATGGGTTTCAGGTTAAACCAAAGGAGCAGAAACCGCGTTATTTTGACTTTAGTGAATATTATTTTGAAATTCCCAGGTTTGGAGATCCGGAAGCAGACGCAAAATGGGATAGATTTGTTGAGTATGTCCGTAATACCCGTGATGCCATAATTAGTTATGAAGAATCAATGTCAATTAACGGTAGGTTAGAAAGACGTCCGCGTTGGGTTCCTTATAGATTCTTTAGCATTTTATCAAACCTCAAACATAAATCCTCAACACTTCTTCTTATTTTTACCATTTTTATTCTCAGTGCTTTCTTTATTATTTTCTCCGGATGCAGCACGATTGAATCTTTATATAGAGATGATTTTTATCGGACATTTGTTAATTCTTATAGGAATGATTCCAGGAGTTTAGATATTAATAAAGTTTCCCCGGATGTTGTTAAGTACTTCGGGATAACGCAAGAAGAGGCAGGAGCGCTAAATATTATTACCATGCCGGATTACTATTTTGAAAAGCTTGGCACGTATATTTTTGGCGCAACTTTTTATTCAAAACCAGTTATTCTTGAGGAATTTGTTGTATTTGAGCAAGGATTGAAAACAAAACTTAATTCTGAGCAGGGCTACGCAATTATTATTAACCAAAATTATGTTAATTCATCTAAATTGCCCCTGATTTTAGTACACGTATTAACACATCACAAGCAGTGGGTTAGTAATCCCGATATAAAATTAGGCGCCTATCGTTCATCTCAAGAATATTTAGCTTCAGCTTATGAGAGAGAAGCATTTTATAATCAATTCCGGTATTATCTCCAGGAAAGCTCTAATGAAGATTTTGAGCAAATGCTCAGAGTCAATTTTACGTCTCCTGAAAACTTAAGCTCAGAATTTAAGAAATTCTTCTATAAGATTTGGGAGGAAGTTAAATCTGATAACCGCTGTAATCCTTCTAACGGCTCCTCATCTGCGTTAACCCAAGCAATCAAAACCCGCGCCTCCTCGGCGGTCATAGAAAATAATCGCCTGCCTTTAAGCGCCGATGAATATGACAAGCAGGCTTGGGAAAGAGCATTAGATTTTATTATAAGTTTCTTAAATTGGCAATTTGATGAGCTGATAAGCAGAGAAAACGCGTCTGATTTCTTTAAGAAATATTTCTCAGGTTTAAAAAAGAAAACTGAAAAGGGCCTGCATTGGCCCTCCGGGCCGGAAGCAATTGTTTTATTGTCTAAGGCAATAAGAGAAATTCATTTGAATCCTTCCGAGATTAATTTGTTTGATCTTGGTTCAGGAAATGGATTCTTTGATGTTATGGCGGCTTGTTTATTCGGCATTAATGTTTTCGGCTGTGAATTTAACAACTCTTTGTATCAACTTGCTCTTTCGTGGCAATCTCTGTATCTATCGCCAAATAAGAGACGAACGATAAGAGAAGGACAGGTTAGGTTCATGCAAGGAGATTTCTTAAAGGCGCCTTTGGGAGATTATAATCTGCTTTACCATTATTATGGCGGTTGTGGTACTGATCGTTTGGATTTATTGGAGGCCTATGTTGCCCAGACATTAAAAGAAGGCGCTTGTTTTGTAGTTTTTATGCCTGAATATTATCCTTGGGATTTATTAAGAAATAAATTCTCGCATCGCTTTTTTACTATTGATGGTGGTTTTAGCCAGAAAGATGCCGGAGTTATTTTTAAAAATGGAGATTTTTCTTCATCGCCAATTGAAATGAAGCCTGAAGAAGTATTTGGGGATTATGCTGGCGGTTTTTCGGAATGGGAAGGAGCAGTGCATTTCTTAAGGTCTCTTAATTTTTGTCACAGCGAAATTATTACTAGTGATGGTGCCAAAATAAAATTTATGTATGGCGGCAATGATAATGGCCCAACAGCTGTATTTTTGCATGGTTTTCTCGTGGGAGATCCTTTAAAAGACTGGGCTTGTCAGATTCGGGCTTTACTTGAAGACGGATTTAGGATCGTTTGTGTTTCTTGGCGTGGGTATAACGGTTCAACATTAGGCACAGCACCTCCTCAGGCAAAAGTAAGGGCAAATGATTTATTATTGGTTTTTGAGAAGTTAAATATAGAAAAAGCTTTTGTTTTTGGACACAGTATGGGTGCTGCGCTTTCAATGTGCTTCGCTGCTTTAAAACCGGGATTAGTCAGAGCGCTGGTTATTTCTGCGGGTTCAGCTAATTTCTTGCATTCTTTATACCCGAAATCATTGAAGAAGTTTTATTATTTATTTGAGAAGTATTTTCTTGGCGCGGTTAAGGCGATTGATAATGCCTCTAGGAATAACCAAAAGAGCCTTAAGGCTTATTTAATGATGCTTAGTTTTGCTGACAAGCTTTATCGTGACGGAGTTTTAAATTCTAAATTATCAGGCAGTATTGTGAAGAAAATATTCGGCAGAATTGCACATTTATTTAATCCTATTCCTGAAAAGTTTTTTGATGATTTATTTTTTCGTGGTAAGCAAACTCCAGTTTCTACAATTATTTGGGATATTTTAATGATAAGAGATATGGATTTGGAAAAAGAAGGCAGCGTGTTTGATGGGGATATAATTTCTAAAATTACTTGTCCGGTATTTTGGATGGGAGGCACTCGGGATCCTATAGTTGTATTTGATTGTCAGCAAAAGATTGTAGAGAAATTAGAATATAATGGTGTTAAGGTTTGTGGTTTTGTAGATTTTTATCGCGGGCACGAAGTTCACATGTTAGGAGGTTATACAAAACTTTTGCGGGAGTTTCTGACAGAAGTAGGAAATGATGATGTCGTTTCTTCTCCAGCAGCCGCCAGAGCAGAAAAAGCATTGGTGTATATGGAGCATTCTGCAAGCCCGCCGGAAAATTTTGGTGAAATTATAGCAGGAAAAATCGTTTTAGAGTTGCAGCAAGATTTAAATATTAGGAGTAATATAACTATAAAAATAGCAGAATTCATTAATGAGCTTATTCAAATTATATATTCCCTCCGGGAAAAGAATGGGAAGGGCGTTGGGATTAATATCAGTGATTTTGGCGAGCCTCTTTCTATGGATGATCTGTCGGCTTTATTTTATCTTAAGCAGGCATATGGGTTTGATATTTTAAAACTCTTGAAAGGTGAGGAAACTAAATTCTTTTTTCCTGTAACCAAAGATCGCTGGGATAGCTTGAAATTCAAGCTGCAGGATTATGGGCCTGATTTTCGCGTAGCCGCCGGTAAAGAGTTGAACTTTGCCTATGCATTCGCTGAAAGGAATAATTACGAGTCAAAGAGAGTTCAAGAAATAAGTAATTTGGGAAATTTTATGATCAAGATACACCATTTTGTGCTTTGGGCTATTTGCGGTTTGGATGAAGAAGAAGCAAAATTGAAGAACGGGTTAACAGAGTATTATTCTTCCGTTGGTTTCTTTGTTACTGGGTTAACTGCAAAGCGCCAAGGGCTTGGAAGAATAAACGCGGCAATTATTCCGGATATATACTGGGAAAGGTTTGCGGGCCTTCCCAAGCCGTTATGGCGGACGTGGTCGCAAATACAAGCTGATTGTTTTTTGCGCCTTACAAAAAGTATACCGCAGAATAAATTAGATAGAGCATGGTCAAGATATCGCAGTGATTTTAGGAAAAAACCCGCAGAATATTTCTGGCAGATTAGTCCGGATGCTGCTGCTAACGCAATAATCAGCCGGGCGTCTTCAGCGCTGGATAAGGAAAATAGAAACATCACTAATATTTCAGGTTGGGATTTAGCTGTGCGTGGCAGGGCACCGCCGGCACAAATAGCTGCCACAGCTCCTGCTATTTATAACTTCCCAACTTCATCCAGCCCGATTTATTATCTAATTTTTGATTTAGACAAAACCTTGCATAATTGCCGCAGCCTTATCGCTGCATATATGAATTTAGTTTATGCGCTAATCCAAGCACAATTAAAATTGCCTGCAATAAATCACGCAAAGAGGAAGTTTAGTGTTGTTAGAAATGAATTAAAGGGTAAAAGCAACAGTTGGGTGCAGGATGTAGAAGTTTTAAAAGCTCTTGGGATATCTGCTGAAGAGAAATTTATGGCTCAAGCCGGTATTCAAGTTAGCAAATATTTAAAAACTCCTGACCAGGAATTAAAAATGCTTCTTGCTGAGCTTAAAGCCACCGGCAGGTATAAATTTATTCTGTATACAAGTTCCGCAAAAATAACTGCTGAAGAGGTGCTTAGAATATTAGAAATTTATGATTTATTTAACGCGGTTTATTCTGCTCAGGGTTCTGCCGGTGTTAAGGATTTTGTGTGGCTTCTTAATCAGCTGGGAGTTTCTGCTGATTTATGTGTTTCTCTGGGGGATAACAAGCAAACTGATATTGAACCGGCAAAGGCAATCGGAATAAAGGCGATATTGGTAAAAGGCCCAGAGGAGCTTAAAAATAAACTAAGAAAAACTTTAGGTAATATTAACAAAGAGAGGAGCGTTTCATCTGCGGTTAAGATTAGAGGCAGAGCGAGCTCTAGTAGTATAACTGTGGAGGTATTAGTTGTAACTGATTTTGCTCCATTGCGTAGAGATATAATTCAGTATTTTGATTCGTTTAACTATTTCTTAAATGACCAAGGAAGATCAATTGAAATTGAGCGTAGTTTTGTTAGCGACAAAGATGCGGCTTTATGCTTGTTAAGAACTAAAAAATTTAATGTGTTTATTATTGATTGCGAATTAAAAGACAATCAGGGGCTTGGATTGATAAGAGATATTGAGAAACAAGGAATACTTGTTCCAACGTTATTGATAGGGTTTGATGAAACATTCCGCGACAATATTAGCAGGAATGTTGTTTATTATGATTTTATAAATAAGCAAAAAGGATATAGGGATTTTCGCGAGAAGCTAATGTTTAAAATTGACTCAATTTCTTCTTCTGCGGTGGGTCAAAATATTAAAGCGTCGCCAGTTATCTATAGAACGATTAATTTCCTGAAATTATTAGCCTCATTATTTATGAACTTTTTAGGAATACCGGTTCCGGCAAAATGGGCATTTGGATATTTAAAAGAGGTAATTGATTTTAAAAAAGGCCAGCTTTCCTTAGGGACAACAGTGTTAGTTTGCATTGATGGGAAGAAGGCTGTGGGTAAAACAACTATTTCTTATGCGCTTTTAAGAGAAGATTATAGGGTGCAAGTTTTGCATATTGATGACTTTGTCGTAAATTATAAAAATGAATCTAAACAGTTATGTGAAATAATTGATTGGTATAGTTTGAGAGATAAGGTATCTTTGGTTTTGAAAGATGTCCGGACAGAGGTGCTTATTGTTGAGGGGTTCAAAGCATTGTATCTTGAAGAATATCTTCTTAAGTTGGGTGCGCAGTTTGATATAAAATTAAATATTCGCGCCAGTCCGGCCACTCGCCGAAGGAATCTTATATCAAGGGGAGTTTCTAATGAGAAAGCAATACAGATGTCTATCAAGCTGCCGCATATTTACGCTTTTACTCCAGAGTACGATTTAATAATCAACAATAGTTTTTGGTGCCGAATGAATCTGGGAACAAAATTCTCTATCGTTAACAATGGATATAGTTCTTCCTCCGTTCTTAAATCTCTTGCTAATGGAAATTTATGTGAAGTTTACATGGATAATTCTTGTGTGTCTTCTGCGCTTGGGAGTAAGACAGTAAGTAAATATGACTTAAATAGCCTTTTGCAGTTATTATCCGATGATGGAAAGCATAGTGGCTTGGTTAAGAAAGTATCTTGCATGGTTGATAACGAAAATTTTTCTGGCATGGTTAATGATGCTGAAGCGGATAGAATTCTTATTCTTAGATTATCTTCCATGTTTGGAGAAGAAGTGGAACTGAAAATATGCGTTTTCCTGAGAGAAGTTGTCAGCTATTTTTCTGCTAATTTATTAAGCTATCAGGATTTATTGCGTTTTTTCATTCTGCTTTATTTATATTTTGAAGATTTGAAAAGCGCTGAAGCCTATCAAAAGGAAGGAAGTGTAACTAAGTTTCCTTTAAACGAGGCAATTATTAGTGCGTTTTTGGCTCCGATTGATAATTGGAGTTCTTTCTTGGAGAGGGTTTACTCCCAGGTATTGCGGCAAATTTATGACAACATAGATAGGAAAACAATGAGTACGGATACGATATCATGCTTAGGATACAGAAAATTCATTCTTGGATTAATATTAGAGTCTTGTGCCGGGAATAAAACCAGGATTCTTTCAGTAGGCTGTGGAGATGGAAGCTTAGAAAAACTTTTGCTTAAAAATGGATGTGTGGTTTTTGGTCTGGTGCTTATGTCGGAAGTGCTTATGCAGCTATTGAGATTATGCAGCGTGTTGCTTTGAACTGCCCTGAAATTGCGGCCCCCGGAGGTTTTGATTTAGTGTTGTTCAATGAATCTTTAAACAGCATGAGGGGAATTGAGCTTGTTTTAAGACAGGCGTTTTCACTTTTGAATAAGTATGGAAAGATCTTGATTATTGATTATGCTAATCCATTAAACTTTCATCAATGGTGCCATGCAAGAGGAGCAAGCGAAATAACTATCAGGGCAGCCATTCATGGTATTGACGGTAATGCGCTAATGGTAGAAAGAGTTGAGTATTTCTCTCTAGAAAAAGAACGTATCTTTGAAATGCCGCGAGTTGTTATTCCTGGTGACCCTGTGAGGGGAAAGTATTTTATGTCTATCCGGAATTGTTCTTCTTCGGCAATGGAAGGGGAATTCTCGGATCTTGTCAGTCAAATAATAGAAGTATCTGGACCTCTTTATGGAAAATCTTTTAGCCCGATTAACGAAAAGGAAAGAATTATTATTCCTGACGAATTGCTTTTAAGATACGGTGTTTATAGCGAGCAAGAATTGACGAAGTTAACGCATCTAAATGTAAGATATCCTAAATTTGTAATAGATTTTCATGTGGAAGAAGTCCTTGATCCGGATATGCAAAGCCTAAGAGACTATTTGGTAGTAACCGGACAATTGAGCGACCCGCTAAGATTTGCTGATGCTGAGCATGGGTATTCGTTTTGTACTGATGTATATTCCGGGGGTAAAAATGATTTTTTTGATTTAAGGATTTTCTGCGGGGATAAAATGCTAAAGATTTTATCGCAACTTGATTTAAGAAAAGATAGCTTAGTTGTTGATTTTGGTTGTGGTGAAGCTGCGGATTCCCGTTTAATAGCAGAGATTTATCCCCATTTGCAAACTTATGGCATTGAGCCGGATGCTCAGAATATTCATTCTATTCTAAGTAATCTCAAAAATAAGCCCTTAAATAACTTTCATATTTTAAAAGAAAGCTTCTTGAACAAGCTTCCTTTTAAAATGAATTCAGTTTCTGCGATTTTTATGCTTTGTGATGTTTATTTCAAATTTAAACGGGTAGAAATGCGAAAAGCCATAAATAATGCTTTTAAAATTCTTGCTCAAGATAGGTCTGTGATTATTTTCTTTGGGATGTGGGGATTAGATTATCTAGAGAAGAAGGCCGGTGAGAGAGGCATGCTTAATTTAAATAGAGAATTGGGGCTAACCAATAATTATTATTTGGCCAGCTGGGGGGAGACAGCTTTCTTTGTTTTTGGAACTAAGGATGTGCTTCGTAAAACAGCTGACGTTTCTGTTTCTCGCGCAGAAGGCGTTTCATCTCCTTTATCCATCTCTGAAAGATTTCAGATTGAGTTTGCGCAGGTTCATAGTAAACCAGCCGAGAGTTCTTCGTCGCTAAATAATGGAAAAATAGATTTGCTGCCTTTTATTTATGGGGAAAGGCCAGATGGCAGCAAGCAGTGCGCAGATGGATTGTGTTGTTTCTTTCCTTACCATAATGACTTCTCTATGCATCCTGTTGAAATATCCGGTGCATTAAATAAAGAATATGCCGATGGCAGATATTTGAACAAGGATGTGATTTTAGCTCATGCTGATGATATAGATAGTTTAGGATCATTTTGTGGCAACGAGATCCTTCCGGAAGATTTGTTTGTTTATCTTTATAAAACATTTGCTTGCCGCGCAATGGCGGTTGTATTGGATATGGATGCATCCGGGAGATTGACTTGGTTAAGCCACTGTTGTTTGCATAATGATTGCAAGCCTCAAATTTGCAAAGATTATCCATGCTGTTCTTGGACAGGAGGTGTTTGCTATTATGATGATTTGATTTCAGGTAAAAAAAGAAGCCTGATCCTCGTTAATGTTAGTGCTTTGGCTACTTTGGAAGTTAATAATTCTGGTTTTAGAGATGGTGGTATGTTTTGTACTGAGGCTGCGATGCGTTTTCTTGGCGGACAGATTGAGAAATATTCTTTAAGGCTAGGCCTTAGGGCATTTAAAATAAATGGCCGGTTTCTTTTACTACAGATTCCAAAAGAAAGCGTGATTTCTCCTGTAAAAAAGGATGTTTCTGTTCATCCTGCAAAAGGCTCAGCATCTCCGATAGAAGACAATAAAGAATCCGCTCAAATAAAGCAGGCAGCTGTTTTTAATTTTATTGGATCATCTCGTAGAATAATTGAGCAATTATTAGTTTGTGCAGGCAAGCAGGAATTTGGGGAAGAAGAAAAGGGCCTGATTATAGATTACGGAAATGAATTACTACAACTGGTTTATTTAATAGAAGGCGCTTGCTCATTTGATATGGATTTTGTGAATGTTTTTAAAGATGTTTTTGGTCAGCCCGCAGCATTGCTTATGAAAACCAAAGAGTTTAGGTTAAGAAAAGAGGCAATAGAAGAGCAGATTAAGCATTTTTCCGATAATCTTGAAAGATTAAATAAGCTTGTGGAAAAAGATTTGTTGGGGCAGATTAAGAAATATTGGATCCCTCAGGATATTTTACCTGCCTCATCGGCGTTGGAAGAAAAAGCTGATTTTATAAGGATTATTGAAGAATATAACAGTATTTTAAACACGAAACCATGGTTACCGCGGGCCAGACTTTCTGCATCAAAATTCCCCGGCTTAGTGCATAGCTATAATGCCATTACAGGTAAACTTATCAGC
Source organism: Candidatus Omnitrophota bacterium (assembly GCA_016208765.1). Lineage (GTDB taxonomy): Bacteria > Omnitrophota > Gorgyraeia > Gygaellales > Profunditerraquicolaceae > JACROS01. The sequence continues at coordinate 156,759 of JACQXK010000004.1, read as the reverse complement.
AGCAGGGAATCTTCAAGAAAGCTGGGGGGCCGTCGTTTATTCCGGGTGAAGGGGCATACGAGGATTTCACCGTTAATATCCGGAAATTTCCTCTATGATTCTCTGGAGTTTTTTAACGGCTGCACATTTTTAATTATCGTAGTTTTGACCACTAAAGGCGAGAAGATTGTTTTGATTCACGATAACCTGCCGGTTTACAGCACTCGGAATTATTATCTCAAGACCTTGCCGGATAATTTTGATTATCGTAATGCCAGGGGGTATCTAATCTGCAGGGCAGATTATCTTAAAGAATATGAGGAAATTTTAAAGATTGCTTCAGGCCGCGGCAATGGTTTTATAAGCAAGGCATCAGATATTTCTGTTTTAACTTATAGCAGGTTGTGGAGCTATAATTTTTTGATCTCTCCGCAGCATGGCATTGCTTATATCAGGCAAAATTCTTCAACCTTTTCTGCAAAGGAATTATGGATACAGAGGGTTCTTCTTTGGAGCGATTTGGGATTTAATCCTTTTGTTGAAGTAACTGTTTCTTCCCCAGTGCCTGAGAATAATAAAAAAGGCTGTAATATTCGTCTTCCCGATGAAATTATCCAGAAAAGAGTGCTGGTGGCAGAAGATGATGATGATTTACAAATGACAATTAAGGGCCATTTTGAGCATTATAATAGCTGGGTTAGAAAAAAGGGTAAAGGAGTTCTAATTGAATATGTAATGGTGTCAAATGGCTTGGAAGCCTCGCGCTTATTAGATTCAAAGAAAAGTTTTGATATTCTGATTACTGATTGCTGTATGCCGGGCATGACCGGCCCGGTATTGATTCGGCGGGCCAGAAACATAGGCTTGACTATCCCGATTATAGCTATGAGCTCTGATTCAGATTTATACAGAAGAGATGTTTTTGATGCAGGCGCTGATTTTTTTATGCCGAAACCATTATCTTATTCAGTTCTCATCGGTTTAGCGTTCATTTCATTAACTCGGCCAAGAAGTAGCGCAAGTTCATCGTTGGCAGGAGTTTCTTCTGTTGTTGAGGAGAAATCTAAACCAGGTTTGTCAGAATCTAATGATTTATTTGCTGTTCTAATGCGATATCTTGATTCCGGTGATAGACAAGGTTTTGTGAATAGGTTTCCGTTTAAAGATTATAAATTCGTTTCTACTTTTGATGAGCCGCGTGAAACATTTGAATACGATGATGGTTTGGTTAGTCCTCTCTCGGGTAGATGTAAATTTATGGCTGAAGACACTGTAAGAGAAGCCTATAAGCAACCAACTTCTCTTGAGGAGGCAGCAGGCAAAGTTGCTCACGAATTAGCTTTGAATACCGAATATATCCCCGCAGATAGAAATATGATTATTCTTTGCAGGATGGTTCAAGGCAGAAATAGTGATAAGGGGAATATTTTTGAGCTTTTAGCAGTTGATAACGGCTTGGGCATTGATAAGAGAATCGTGTTTCCGGCTGACCTTTTTGAGCGAACTCGTCCTCGCCGGGGTTGTGGTTTTGCGAATTTATACAATTTATTAATTTGGTTTGATGCAGCCGTTCTTTTTGTTGAGGCTAAGGGGATAAGGGATAGTTACGAATTTAATTATAATCAAGCTTGCGCCGAAATCTTATTTACTAGAAAAGAAATTCATCTCGAACAGGTGGGAACAAGAATTTACATAGCTGTTCTTAGCGGAAGAGGAGATGGGAACTATTTGCCGCAAAGAATAATATTTAAGCCTAAAAATCAATCCAGCTCGCCAGCAACAGATGCTTCTTTGGCGCAGGAGAAAGGGCCCAGTTTCCCTAACAGCTCGGAAACTGTTTCCAAATCAATCGGGACAGTGGGTAAGCAGGGTGCTTCCTCGGCGGCGGTCAGTAAATCAAATAGAATATACGCGAGAGAATATATTGAGTCAGTAAATAAAGTTTTTAGGAAGTTTAAGAAAACAGTACTTAGTTCTGAGATTGCCCTTTCAGCAAGTTTTATTTACGGCACAGCAAGGATTCTAGAAATTAGGAGAGATTGGGAAGCCAAAACCAAGGAACAGGTTCTTTTGCGGGTTTTTAAAGGACTCTTTGAGGTCATCCTAAGAGAAATAGAGTATTCAAGAAAGCCAAATAAAGACGAAGAGGCATTGATTAAAATAGCTGTTCAGATTTCTAGGAGTTTTTGCGATAAATATGGTTTTTCTTTTCAAGATTTCTCCAAGGATGTATTATTTGGTAGAATTTTACAGCATATGCCTACAGCGGATGGAATGTTAACGCCATTTTATCATAAGATAATTTTAAATGAAAATAAGTTTCAGGCCTGTAATACAAATAGAAAAATAATGATGATTCTCCATGAAGCCTTCCATTATATTGCTCAGGGTAACGGTATTACTTGGGTTAATGAAGGTGTTGTAGAATGGCTGGCTATCACTGCCTATATGGAGTTCTCTAACCAAGCAATTAGCTTACAGCTTGCTCGTTCAAAAACAGTTTTTATGCTTTTTTCGAGCTTTGAGACCGGATTTAAGCCAGAATTTCCGTCTCCGGCAGGAAGTTTGATTGGGGGAATAATAAGATTAATATTGTCAGACTATGGTATTACGATAAAAGAGTTCTTGAGTATCTATATGAGAGGCGATATGCCAGCTTTTATTGAGTTGTTTGGAGAAGAAACAATTATCAAGATGGAAGAGCTTGATACATATTTTAGAAGTCATAATTCTCTTGCTTTTTATATGGGTGGCGAAACTCTGCTGCGTGATTTAATGATAAAGAAAATCTCGGATAATTCCGGTGATGCAATATTTAATTCAAGAAATGATACCTCCTCGGCGGCAGAAGACAAGGGACGCTTCCATCATAACTCCAGCTCTGCCATAAGGATAAAAGGAAACGGCCCTAAAATTCTATTTACTCAAAAGGATTTAGAATTGGTCGCCGCATGGGTAAGAAAAGATGCTTTTGATATGATAAGAATGTCCGGCGCCGGCCATTTTGGCGCGACCTATAGTGTTACAGATATTTTAGTTTCTCTATATTTCGATGGGCATTTAATAATTGATGATTGGCAAAATCGCGATCGATTGATCTTATCCGAAGGCCACGCTGCAGCCTCCCTGTATTCAATACTCTCTATATTTGGTTTCTTTGAGCGCAGAGAGCTTAATAACTTTCGCAAGTACGGTTCTATATTAAATGCCCATCCTTGCGCTTATTTGACTCCCGGCATAGAGGCTTCTACTGGATCCTTAGGGCAAGGGCTTGGCCGAGGTATCGGAATGGCCCTTGCTGATAAAATTGACGGAAGATCGCGTCATACGTATGTGATTTTCGGAGACGGAGAATCAGAAGAGGGGCAGATTAGCGAAGCGGCAGCTGTCGCGCCTTTCTTGGGGCTGTCGAATTTGATCGCCATTATGGACAAAAATAATCTGCAGCTGAGCGGCCCAACATCCAAAAATACAAGGACCTGTAATTCGGCTTTTTGGAGAATGAGTGGTTGGCGCGTTATAGAAACTGATGGACATGATTTTGCGGCGTTAGGCAAAGCCTTGAGACAGGCAAGAAAGCAAACAAAGATGCCTACCATTATCATAGCCAATACCATCATGGGCAAGGGTATATCCTATATGGAGAAGGATTCTTTGAAGGGTAATTCACGTTGGCACCATGGCCAGCCCAGTCCACGATTATTCCGGCAAGGGGAAGCCGAATTGATTGCAAAGATAAATTTATTAGAAAAGCAAACCAGGCTTACTCTTGAGCAGCTTATTCATAAATGTAATTCTGATCGGCCAAAAGAACCAATAAGGAAGATGCCTGAAGATGCCACAGATTCAGTTGAGGCTGAGGCAATGTTCTTCAGCTCTGAAAAAATGATTCCCGAAAATAATACTTCGGCCTTTATTCAATCATTGATCCAACTGGCCAATAGCGATACGAGGATTATTTTATTGACCTCTGATCTTACCGGTTCTCATTCTTTGGGGATTCATGTCTTCAAAAAGGAGTTTCCTGGGAGATATTATGATATCGGGATTCGTGAACAATGTATGGCCAACATTTCCGCTGGCTTAGCTGATTCAGGAAAGAGGCCGGTCATTGTGGTCTATGAGGCCATGGTTAATCTTATGGCAGAGCAAATCAGATTTATTGCACAGGATAATTTACCTGTAATTGTTTGGGGGGCAGTTGGAGGGGTAACTTCGGCTATGGGGGGGCGCAGCCACCAATCTTCTTACGAACCTGCTTTATATAAATATATTCCAGGATTGGCATACTTTGAGCCATCTGACCAGAATGAGACCTATCAACTTGTGAAGCTAGCATTAAACAGGCAGGGGCCGGTATATTTCCGGACCTCAAGATTAAGCATCCCCTTATTAGACAGAGGTTGTTCCTCTCAGCCCAGCAAGGGGGCCTATGTTATAAAAGGGGAAGATATTGAACATCCGGATGTAATTATTATAGCAACGGGCGCAATAATGAAGAACGTATTAGAGGCAACATCGTGGCTCAGGCGCCAAAATATTACGGCTCGGATTATTAATGTTACAAGATTAGATAACGAATCATTAAAAGAAAATCTTAAGAGATTGATTATCGACGGTGTTCCTATTATCACAATACATGACGCCAAGAAGGAGATTCTGGCAGATACTGTTAGCGGCATCGTTACTTCTTTCCCGGAGACAAGGAATCCAGTTTTGGCGTTAGGTATAAATAATTGGGGTGCAGCTAATGGAGACAGGGATCCTGAAGCTACAATCAAAGATAGCGGCTTAGGCGTTGGAGGCATATGTGCATCAGTCAATGAATTTATTATTGCTACTGCCAGGAGAAAGGAAGAACGCAGGAAGGGGAATTCCGGCAGCAGCGCAATACTTGATTCCGATGAGGGCACATCCTCGGCGGTGCTAAAAGAGCCCAGTTTCCCGAACAACTTGGAAACTGTTTCCAAATCAATCGGGACAGTGGGTAAACGTGGAGCTCACTCGTCGGTGAAAAACAGTGGACATTTTTATCATAACTCCAGCTCTGCCATAGAGAAAGAAGTAAACGGCCCTGAAATTGCCACTTCCTGTGAATTAATTAATTATTTAGTTTGTGCGAACAGGCCACTTACTGAAGAAGATGTAATATTGCTAAATTGTTTATATTTCAGAGAGTATGATTTGAGATCAGACCTGGCAGGAAAATACCGGAGTGGCCTTTCCTGTAAGATTAGAGATATTGTTTTAGATGAAGGTTGCCAAGGTGATATTGTTAAGACTTTCCCAATTTTTACCGGAAAAGAAATTTCAGAGGGCGTCAAAAGTATCCTTGATTTGTTAAATAATAATCCTGATAAACTTGGGATAATTGATTTAATCTCCGAGGCTCATTGGCGTTTTATTATGGAGTTACATCCTTTTTGGGACAAAAATGGCCATACGATAAGAGGGGTAATGAATATATTCCTGAATAGATGGGGTATGCCTAAATTTGAGCTTAAAGAAGATAGTTTGGAAGAATCGGAATATTTTCTATCACAAAGCGGCCGCGATCCGGAAGCTTTTAATGGGAAAGATCAGTTCTCTCGTATTCCTTACGAGGCGCACGATGCTTATAGAAAAAGAAACTTTTTTGCTTATATGCATAAATTTTTCTTAAAAAGAATAAACTTAGTGGGAAATAATGAGCCTGGTTTTGATCCTGAGAAAATGTGTTCTTCTGCGCTGAAAGACAAAATTGATGGAATTGGTTTGCTGATAGAATGCTTAGAACAATTAAGTATGCCGCTTGAATTTTCTCTTAGTTTGTATCATCGTCTGAAGGCTGCTGTTAAAGCGAACAGGTTCATTGATTTTATGTCCTTTATTTTAAATCCAAAATATTCCAGCCAAACAAAAATTAATAATTGTTATTCCAAAATTAAAGATTCAAATGGTAAGCGCGCTAAGGAAGCATCTCCTGAAGAGCTCATTTTGGCTTTATTTTGGTATGCTAAATTGGCTGAGAATGAAGGCCTCTCAAGATGTATGAAATTTGCCTTTTGTTTGTGGGCCAGAGAAAATAAAAGAAAGAATTTTGTGACGAATCAGTTGTCATTTTGCGCTTTTGAGCTCTATAGTTATTTGTGCATGCAACTTGATAAGAGAAGCAAGTATGCAGAATCATTGCGCCTTCTGAAATATATCTATTTCTCAGAAATGAATGAAGATTCAGGCTCATGCAATCCTGTTCCGATTTTCTGGCTTTTTTATGATTTAAATTGTTATTCTGATCCATTGTGGGTGTTGGGAGAAATAGGGGAGATATTGCGCGGCGACTATCCTTTTAAATTAAAAGCTGCTGCAAAACAGGCCATATTAAAAGTAAGCCAATTTTCTTCAGTGGTTTTGGAAACCGGTCCGCCGGAGGAAGGAATCGTTCTAATACCTTTTAATCCGCAAAAAAATCCTTCAAGTTTTTCTGTCGGCAATTCCGGGGACACAATACTTAATTCAAAATTTAATTCCGAAAACGGCGCATCATCGGTGGTGCTAAAAGGTCCCAGTTTCCCTAACAACTCGGAAACTGTTTCCGATTCGTTCGGGACAGTGGGTAAGCGCAGCGCCACCTCGGCAGCATTAGTGACCACGCAAGGAAGAATGGAAGTCTCACCTATCTTTCCAGATGCTAAAGCCACAATTTTCCCTGCTCAGGCTGTTTCTTTATTGAAAGAGTTAATTGAAGATAAAATGCTTGAGACAGATTTTTACCGCCCGATTCTTGTGGCTGTTGACGGAGAGTCAGGCGTTGGAAAATCCGAATTTTGTAAGGAACTTGTAAAGTTAATGAAAATAGATGGAACACTACATTTACGTGTTGATGACTTTGCTCGGCCGTATGGAGAAGAATTTCTTTGGGTTTTTTTTGATGAATTAACTACCGAGTCATTCAAGCGTCATGTTGAATCGCTATTGCTGCAGAATCGCCGCCGGGTAATTGTTATTGATAGTATATTTATATTGTTACTGCAAGATTTATTGGGTATCAAGTTTGATATTACGGTTTATGTCTGGGCAGATGAGAAAACCCGGTATTATAATCTTAAGCAGAGAGGGAATGTTTGTTTTGGCGAGCCGCGAATTAGAGAATTCTATCAAGTGCATAAGATATCCCCAGACTACGACTTAATTGTTCATAACTGTATCGGAAAGAGGCTTAATGAAAGAGAATCGGCAGTATGGCAGGATGAAGATTGGCAAGGTATTTCCAGAATCCCGGCTCAACCGAAAGATGAATTAGAAAGACTGGGCCTATATTTTAATGACAAGTACAGGCAATTCTTAGAAAAGATGAGATATAAGCGGGTGGATAGATATGGTTACAATATTTCTACTATACATATGTTGAAAGAGAAAATTCTTTCTGCTATGAGGCTGAATCCTGATAAAGCCTTAGTTGTGGCTTTAGATGGTAATTCTGTATTTGAGACTGCAACTGCAGAAAAAATTAAATATGCGTTAGGGTTAGAGGGTATTAATGTAGTGTTAATTCACGGAGATTTGCTTACACGTGTAAGAATGCAACGCCATCGTTGGCAGGATCACGAGTTGTCGCATAATGAAATTAGCGTAAATGATAATAAAATTTCTTCAAGAAAGATTGTATTACGAGGATTGCTAAGGAGTATAAGGAATTTTAATAAAGGCAGGGAAAATGAATTAATTTATGAATTAAAGGATCTCTATGATGAAGATGGCTGCGGAGAGTTGACTTTGCCACCGCAATTATTAACGATTAATCGCCAGAGGAGCGTGGTGATTATTGAAAGGAATTATCTTTTAGTGAGGCAATGGCGTAAATATTTTGATCTTAAAATACAGATGTTGGTTAATCCGTTAGTCGGCCTTCAGAGAAGCATGCCTCTGGATAATTATAAGGGTACATCAAGGGTAAAAGAAATATTCTGGAGAATAAATACTCCGTCGTTTATGCATTATCTTGAACATTGTTGCTTACCGGACATAGCTATTATATCTGATAACTGGGGAAACTTTTCAGCTTCTTCGGCGGTTTCTCCCATGTGGTTAACAAATAATTATGACGGTTCTATCTACAGCGCCTCTTCGGCTGTGAGAGCAAGAATAGAATTGTTTCATATTTCTACTCTAAGTTCAAGCCCGCTAAGAATACGTGCTACCAAAACGACTTTCCCTAATAATGAGCCGCAATTGGCAGATATGGCTGTTGATGTAATAGGCCAAAATATTCACACTGGATGCCGTTTGCTTGAGATTGGCACAGGAAGCGGAATATTGACTGCTGCTATAGCTATGAGCAGTAAGAACGTTGAGGGTGTCCGTTTTGTTGCCACTGATATTAATAGAGATGCTTTTGATGATGCTGTTTCCAACTTGAGTGGATTTAAAAATGTGAAGGTCTGCTGCGGAGATCTTTATGATTGCTTGGGGCCTAATGAAAGATTTCATAGGATCTTTTCAAATCCACCATGGTATGACAAATGCGGCCATAAGGTTTTGCGTACGCTTGCCATGTATGACCAGGATTATAAAACATTGCGGCGTTTATTTGCTGGCGCTGTTAATCGTTTGTACCCTAACGAAGGCAGGCTATATATTATTTTCCCGCAAGCACGTTCTGCGGTTTTGTATGAGCTAGCTAATGAACATGCTTTTACAATTGCAGAAGCAGCTCAATATTGCAAGAATAAGGGGGAAGTAATCGCGATTTATGAGTTTATGCTGCATAGTAATCACACCTTTTTAGCTGTAGAAAGCAGTAGACAGTTTCTTTATAACTCCAGCTCTGCCGTAAAGAAAGAAAGAAACTGCCCTGAAACTGCTAGTAGCTTATGCCTGACTGTCAGCGGGAGATCTCCTCCGGAAATTAAAGAAGGAGAACATGCTTTTTATGGAACTCAAGTTAATTTTATACTGCCTTTAAATCACTCCACTAGTCCTATCTGTGCAATGCAAGAAAGTAAGCCGCGTATCCCGGCTTTTATCAGATTAGGCTACGATTTGTTGAATTTAGACGCCACCCAGAAAGAAAAAAGAATAACCAAAATTTTAGAATTAATTCGTCAAAGGGAGATGGGGTTTATTCCTTTGAATGCTTTGATAGGTTCGGGGATGATTAATAGTCTGCCTTCGGATATAAAACTACGCGGGTTAATTATCGGGGATCTGCATGCCAAATGGAAAACGTTGGTTTTAATTCTCAGGAGGGCAGGATTTATCTCTCCGGATAATGCCAATAAATTAATGTTTTGTGAGACATTGGAAGAGGCAAGAAGAATTATAGCCAAGCTTAAATGGATTGCCGGAGATGCTATTTTGGTTCAGACAGGTGATGTGCTAGATGTGCATCCAGAGATGGGCGCAATAATTTGCTGGGAGATTCTTGCAAAATTGCAGAAAGAAGCAGAAGCTTCAAGACTCGGCGGTAAAGTATTGCGCTTGGCAGGAAATCACGAATTAAACTATTTAGCTAACTTGCATCATAGGGATTCTCAGGAAGCAGATAGGCAGGGTATGTATGTATCGGAAAGAATTGAAGTTCCAAAAGAACTTCAAAATTTTATCGGTAGGCAATATACGCAGGAATGGACCACTAAGATTGCTGATAAATGGAAAAATAGAATTCGCCAAGCAGTGACAAAAGAAAGAAGTATTGCAGCATTGCGCATTGAAGACAGGATAGTTGTCCATGCGGGTGTAGATAAAGATTTTTGCGGCAACAAAAATTTGGATAGCCTGGTTAATAAATTTAATATTATTTTTAAGCGAGCGGTAATAAGTAATAATTATGATCATCCTGTAATAAGCGGAGGCCATTGGAATAAGCGCACACACCATGGTATTTTTGACATACGTTTCTGGTTTCTTGAAGCAAGCGTGCCTCAGATAGTTGCCCACACTCCTGATACTAAACATTTTCTGGTTAACAAGAAAAGAAAGGCAATAAATGTAGATGTGGGAATTATTGGAATACGCGTTAATACAAATGAAACTTACTGGAGTTCGCCAAGGCCAGGGGAATTTTATTTAAGGAAATGGGTGGTTCATAAAAGTGGTGATGACGCATTGGCAATTATTGGCACGCGTCCGGCTTCATATTTTTCCGGAAAAGAATCCGTCTCCTCGGCGGTGGGAGAGAAAACCAGTCTTGCCTGCTACAATTCATATGAGCCACAAAGGCATTACCGGGATCTTATATATACGCTTGACAGCGAGGGCAGGAAAATGGTTCCCTTATTATATGTTCCCGCTGATAGGCTCAGTATATTTCAATGCCGGTTTGCTGTGCTTGGATTATATCATTGGTATTCTAATTATTTTAATAAGAACGACAGGAAAACAGAAGATAGTAAAAGGATGCTTGACGAACTAAATGATTCTTTGGAATGGTTTATAAGAAAATTAGAACAAGGTAAAAGAGAAGAAATGGGCGGTGATTTAAGGCTTGATTTTTTACGTTCTGTACGTTTAGCCATATCTCTGGAGGATGGAGAATTTGGCGAATTCAAAGGATATCTATATTTCTTTGGGAGTATCCATTATATAGATATTGCCCCTGATTACAGAGGCAGGGGATTGGGAACCGAGTTAACTATGGCTGCCTTTCAAGAAATAATAGGTTGTAATAGCATGGAATATATCTCTGTGTACGCCGTTAGACAGCGTTTTGCTGATATTTTTAATTATTTTAATTCGGTTGTCCGGCCCCTTGGAGAGAAAAAATTGTCTAAAGGTGACGGCACTCAGAATTTAACATTGACCAAGCAAGAAGCATCAGAGTGGATAGAGGTTCAAAGGAAGCGGACACAGGAGCGGATTGTTAGGCTTGGATTAAAGGAATTCAAAGATAGCAAAGGTATATCTTCTATATGGGGTTATGCTTCTTCATCTATGCGTCCTCTTGAGTGTTTTAACGGTGTGCGGCATATCATCATTGACGCTGAAGATTCACGAAAACAGGTTGGTATTGAAAATCTAATGAAGCAGACAGGATTAGGTTGTGGCCGAAATTTAGAAATTCTCCGGCAAGGTCATTATTCTTGTTTGAAGCCGCATAATGAATTGATTGTTGATCCTGCTGTTGATAAAGATAAGCTCAAGGATTTTGTTTTAGATCCGCAAGCTACAGATTTTATCGTCTCAGGCGGTTATTTTGAATCTTGCCATTGGCAATGGTTCCTTTGGGCCGCAGAGCTGAGAAAGAACGCTAAATTACGGGCTACTTTTCATTTTATCTTCGATACTATTTACGGAACTCCGGGGTTTTCAATAAGAAAGCATTTTTCTAAAGCCGCAATTAAGGATAATTTGTATTTTCATTATCTTTTGCATCATAAGGGGGTTTTCTATAATTTTGCTCTTAATGAAAGATATTTTTGGGAGGGTTTTAATCATTCCGATGGTGCTCTATTTTATTGGTGGTCAACTGAGCGTTTTTTATCTTGGTATTTAGATCAGCGTAATTCCGGGGACACAATACTTAATTCTAACGAGGGCGTATCCTCGGCGGTGCTAAAAGGACCCAGTTTCCCGAACAACTTGGAAACTGTTTCCGAATCAATCGGGACAGTGGGTAAGCGGGGCGCTTCCTCGGCTGCGGAGGAAAAAACAGAACCAGCTTATTTATTTACTAAGCTTTTCTTGAAATATTTCAGAGAGCATTTTGAGAGGCTTATCTTTAGCATCAAGAAGCGATTAATTTTTCGGGTAATTGGTAAGGTGAGCGCTTTGCAAAATATCGGTAATGAGAGGATAGCTATGGAGGAGGCGATAAAATTATATGATCGTTATCTTTCCAAATATCTTAAAGGGCTTCAAAAGCTCATCGGTAATTTTAATTCGGTGTTTCCAGATCATGGTCAAAGTAGTAAAACTGATTACAGCAAGAATAGAGTAAATCAACTTATCAGTAAATTATTGGATATATATGACAAAGGAAATGGAGAAGAATTAATTAAAAGAGATTACGCCGATCCGACTTTGGGGCTTATTATGACTAATTTATATGATTTGGTCGATGAATTCCCTACTTTTATGAAAGACAAAAAAGTCATAGCCTTGAATAAACAACGCTACTTTTATTTAATGGACCTTTATTTAAAAGTAATACGCGTAATTTATAGGACGGCTAGGATATTCTATTTCAATGTTATTGAGAGAGATCCGGCTAATGAAGAAAGGTATAGGTTTCAAAGCCCTCGCTTGCATGAATTATATGAAGGGTTTGGGCTTTCCTGGGTCAAGATTCTCCCGATGATAAGGGGATTGATGGTTGGCGAGGAATTACAAGATTTGGCGAATGTTCTTGGCAAGCGGTATATTTATGATTTTAAAATTGAGTCCGCCCTAAAAGAAGCGCAATTTTTTCTTACGGAGGACGACATAGCAAACGCTATATACGAAGTTATCCGGAACGCATTGAGCGCTGCTTACCCTGGAACAACAGTGGAAGGCAGGATATTCCGCCGCAATAAGGATGAAATCGTTATTGAGATTTCTAATCAAGGAGTAAATCTCTCAGGATTCGCAATTAGGAATGTTTTAAAGTATTTATATTCTACAAAGGTAAACATCGGTTTAGAGGGCCGTGGTTTAGGCTTGGCTGTGGCAAGAATGGCAACGTCAATTAATAATTTAGTTATTGAGATCGAAAGCGATGGCATAGTCAATAGGTGGAAGCGGAATAGTTCGCGAATTAAGAGGCAAACTTTGAGTAAATCAGATTTTAGTGGTACAAGGGACAGCTCCATTATAACTCTAGCTCTGCCATAAAGAAAGAAGGAAACGGTCCTGCCTCTTCGGCAGTGGAATTTAAGAAGAGGCTTGATTACCACGCTAAAGGACCGATAACCCTGCAATGTGCGGCCGGACCATATTTAGGTGCAGAATTTGGAATTTCTGCATTGGAGCCATCACGTACGTTACAATTTTTATCAAAGGTCAGGTATTGCCGTACATTTGATTTTTCGGATATAAAGGATGGAGCGGTTTTAAATAAGCTTGGGAGATTCAAGCATAATTTAAGATATCTAAAAGAACTTGAGCTGCCGGAGTTTTTGCGCGAACCTTTTGGAAAACTTGTAAAAGAGGGGCCATATGGCCCAGAGGACAATTATCCTGCAGATAGGGTTCTGGTTGACGCTGAAGCACAACTATGCATTGCTAGGAACATAGAGCTATTATTGGATTGTTTTGAGAACGTCGATTTGATGTCTTTCAGAAATAATTGGGGTAAGTTTAGTTATCTTACCTATCCTGCAGGGGTGTCCTTTTCTTTCTGGAGAGAAGAAGGTGTATTTGTGCTCTTGGCTAATAAAGAATTGTTGGCAGAGCAAAGATCAATAGGGAGGTTGATGTATCCTGAGTCTGGGAGTTTATTCTCTATGCAAGAGAAGTACGAAGCTGCCTTCTGGAAAGGCATAGGCAGAGTTGAGGAAGAACTCAGTATAATTGGAGATAATCTTCTCTCATGTATAATCAATGATTCTTCCGAGCTCTCCGCGCGAACCGTTGAAGTTGATAAGGCGCTTATGAGTATCTTTAGGAAACTCGATATAGGCTATAATCAATGGTATGGGAGGGCCTTTCTGCTCCACGTTGCTTTAAGAGCCCTCTATTCACGAAGCGCCTCCTCGGCGGCAGAAGACAAGGGGCAGCTCCATTATAACTCCAGCTCTGCCATAAAGAAAGAAGGAAACGGTCTTGATAATGAACAACTCTTGGCAGAAAATAAGGCTATAAATAGAATAAGGTCATTCAGCAAATATACGTTTTTAGCAGAAATTGACTTTTCTGATTTGCTAAATCATATTATAGACGGATTCCCTTTCTTAAAACACAATTCTATTGAATACTCTGGTGTTAATCAACGCCTCAAAGTTTATTGGAAACTTGATACCGCAGGCATAATTAACTACGCAGACAGGCAACTTATTCTTGAGAAAGGTCTTGAATTCATGCTGAGATTCTTAATTGGGGAGCTTTTGAAGAATGCCCACGATGAAAACTTGTCAGGCGTTATCAGGATAAATTTATCAGAACCAACTACAGGTGTATTTAAGTTAAGCGTTGAGAACCAGGGGAATATAGATCATTTTGTTCTGGACGAGCTATATTCAAAAATAAAAAAACAGGCCGATAGAAAAAAGCTTTGGCGCGACAAAATAACAGGTCAACTTATCGTTGAAATCCTCGGGATACCTGAGCAAGGAGAATACCTGAAGAATAATTCTCATAGATTTGAGCGCCTGATCGATCTTGAGAGGGCATTGAAAGATATAGATAATTATGTTGAAATGAATGGGTTAGTTGCATTATTTTTTGTTGAAGGCCTCGGCAGAAGCAAAAATAAGAAAGGAGAGCAGGGAGCCAATGGTTTAGGGCTAACTCATGTGTTGAATTTTGCCAAAGCTTTTTTAGACGGGCATGTGAGTATTGTCAATCTTGTCCCTAATTCTACGGTTGTCAGCCTGATATTCCGCGCGGACAGGATAGATGCAAGCAGCCCAATTATTTCCAGAGACATATTCTCGGGTATTCCTGATGATGTAGCATCTGATTCTGATGAAGGCGTTTCTTGTGCGGCGGGTTTGGAGAAGGTATTGTCTCCAAAAGGATATTTGTTCCTCAGGCAAGCGCTTTGCTAATGCAGCGCAGGTATTAGTGTTTTTTGCTGTTTCCAGGAAGCATAACTCACCTAAATTATTCGTTAAAGCCACAGGATTAAGTGAAGTTTTTTTCCAAATTACCAGTCGTGCTTTGGTTAAGAAAGGTTTATTAGAAAAATTCAACGAATTCTTTGTTTTGACCGCTCAGGCATATGAAATTTTGTTAAAGACCAAGACAGTTCATGCGGTTGGAAAAGCTTTAATGCCAATAGGCAGGGTGCAAAGATATACGAGCAGGTTTACGGTTGAGTTACTGGTTACCGGAAGGATCCGTTGCGGGATTAATATATGGGCGTTTGATATTATGAGAGAAGACCCGTACTTATATTATTCGTCCCGGAGATACCGTGTATATTTGCCGTCAAAAAAGCCCCGCCTAAGTTCATATTGGTTATTTGGTTTTTATCCAAGGAGCAAGGAAGAGGAAGGCTACATCAGCGATCAGGATCTAAAGTTATCGTATTATGATTTTGTGAAGCGAAATCATCCCGGTTTTATTTCGGGAGATATTTGTAGTATTTTTTGGCATCGGGAGGCGATTAGGGTTTATCATTTGTTAGCCAAGAGAAGGGCGTTCATTAGAAGAAGCCAGCCTTCATTTGGCAGGGGTTGCACTACTCAAAGAGAAAGATCCCCGCTTCTTTTGCCTGCGGCTCCTGTGTCTGTGTTGCATGCAGGAGAAGATAGTTGCTCTGATAAAAATGAGATTGTTTCTGCGCTTCTAAGTCCGAGGCAAGAAAGGGTTGTCAATAAGGCAGTACATTACATCATTAAATATTTTTGTAAGAATCCAGGGAGATTCAGGCTAATGACGCAGAGCAATCTGGCTAATAATATTAAAACCGACCTTAGTTTAGTTACAGGGAAGTATTGGATGCAGATCTTGTCAAGATTGCGGCAGGCGATGGATTTTCGGGAGTTTAGCGAAGATGTGCGCGCAAGGCTTACTATTGCGATTTTGATTTGGGAAGGAAAATATGCTCAGGCAATTCAGGGTTATCTTGTTTACACTGGTCAAGCCGGTATAAGCAGGAAAGAGGCAGATCTAGGTGCTATAGCCGAGAGATTTTCTTTAAAAGAGTTCATTATAGATGAGCATTTTCCTGTCGGCCCAAGTATCGCCTCCTCTGTGGTGGAAGATGGTTCTATCCCGCCGACAACTCAACTAACTGCCGAAGAAAAAATAGCTGCAGTTATAAAAGAATACAAGGCATACCTGGACAGGATTGCTGAGTGCCCCGGTTATCATACGTCTCTTCATTCGGCAATAGGCTATGAGAGCGCTTTAAATTTTATTCGGTATTTACAAGAGGAAGGATATTTCAGTAAGAATGAAAAATTTTGCAGTCTTTTTGGAGGTGGATTATTAGCTATGTTAGTCAATGCGGTAACGGGCATAGATGCAACGCGTTTTGAGATTAATAAATGGATACATAATGAAGAATCTGCAATTTATTCTAAACTTGTTCAGTTAGGTGCGATTGATCCAGGCCGAGTCCATTTGGTCTTTAATGATTGCAGCAGTCAAGATCTTAGATTGTATGATGTATTTCATATCTATCCCCCGTTAGAAGATGGCTCATTTTTTTCCCTGGCGCTTTTACTCAGTATTATGCAAATGAAAAATGGCGCAGTCATGTATCTGGCAGGTTTTGACCTTAGAGATCCATTAATTAGTGGGTTAATTCCACCGGGGACACTTGACGTTGATAAAGACATTCAAGAAATAGGCGTATTTGGAAATATGCATTTATATCGTCGCGTTACCAGCTCTCCGGTAGGTAATTCCGGAGGTGCAATACTTAATTTGGAGACCGGAAACAGTTTCCAGATTGTTAGGGAAACTGTTTCCAAATCAATCGGGACAGTGGGTAAGCTAACAAGCGGCGCCTCCTCGGCGACAGAAGACAGGGGACAGCTCCATTATAACTCTAGTTCTGCCATAAAGACAGAAGGAAATGGCGCTATGGATATTATTAAAAAATCAAATCGTACTGATTTGAAACAAGAAACAAAGATTAAAATTAAGCTTTGGGTATCTAACTTTTGGGAGATTGTTCATGAACCAGAATATTTAAGATTGTTTGCGGATGCCCACATTATTAAGATGTTGTATAGGCTCGGCCTTTGTGAGGAGGCTCTTTATGAAAAAATAAAGAAATCTTATAAGATAATCAGTGGTCCATCAAGGATCTTTGGTTATAAAGGTTATCCTGCGTTGTTTACTAGTGGGATTTTTAGAAGGCCTTTATTATGGGATGGCAGGATGTTTTTGATAATAATTAGTAATGAAATTGTTTTTGGTAATGCTGAAGCAATAACTTCACTCCCACATGAAGAAAGAATTAATCTTGGCCGACCTGTAAGGATGCAAGAATGTAGGCTGAAATATGTTGCAGCAGAAATAGGGCATCTTGTTTTATGCCAAATATTAAAAGGCAGAGTTACCAAAGTAGATGCTGGTGTTCACGAAACCTTAGATGTCATTTCCCAGATGTTGGCAGTTCCTCAGCTTTGGGAAAATTATGATTACAGAAAAGAGGAAAAAGTCTTCACAGCAATAATGATGATTGGACAAAATGGAGAAAATCCGATTACCCGTTATGCACATATTAAACAGATTCCTTTGGTAAATGTTTTACAAGAAACTAAAGAGGAAATAATCTTTGAGGCGCTTAATGATCATCTGTCTTTCCAGGAATTAAGAGATGACATAAAGAATGACGATAGTTTTTTCTCTCATTGCGTAGGCAAATTTTTGGCTAAACATTTTACTAAAATTTCCGGTGGTTTAGATGCAGCCTTGAAAATAATCGGGGAAATATTAGTTCAAGATGATTTGGCTTGGGCGAAGGACTTCAGGGTGCTTAAAAGAATATTTGAGGATAAGGTTCATGGGGGCAATTCCGGGGACATAATACTTAATTCTAACGACGGCGCATCCTCGGCGGTGCTAAAAAAGCCCAGTTTCCCGAATAACTTGGAAACTGTTTCCAAATCAATCGGGACAGTGGGTAAGCGAGGTGCCTCCTCGGCGGTGGACAAGGGAGCATTTAGTCTCACTCAAGGTGGCAAAGATTTGATGTCGTTAGGTATAAATTATAGTCGTGTAGTAAGAACCGAGAGCGAATTTAGACAACTCGTGGCTATCCCGATAGGTTTGGAAATAGAGCTTAGCCAGAGACATTCAGAAAATGAATGCAACCTCAGGGGAATAGCAGCTATCCTGCCTACCAAAGAAGAATGTTGTGGTACTTCTTGGGAAGATGAAGATAAACATTTGAACCTGGTTGAAATCAAAACTCGTCCTGCATGGAGTCCTGCTATCCAGGTTCTTACTTTAGGTAAGATTATGCAAAATGCTTGTTTGAGAAAAGAAGACATAGTTTCTGTGCAGGTGAATGTCGGTGTTCGTGCCTATCAGTATAATTTAATTCACAAAGATATAAAAAAAATGTTGTTAAGAGATTTAGAGTGGCTGATGTTTGATGTAGTTGTTGCTTACGTTTCAGATAAAAGAATACAGTTTAAAAAGACGGGTAAAACAGTTAGATTCAGGAAACAGGCAGAGTATCTTGAAGAAAGAAAATACTGTCGCTTTGAATATGGTTTTGCAGACATTGAAAATAGCGCAAAAATTATTACAACGCTTTATTGGGGGCATGCCTGTATTTTTTACTATTACTATTATATAGTGGCAAATAAAATGAAAATGAAAGATGGTGAATTAGATTTTCGTCATCAATTAGCTTTCATCGGAGAAAATATTTGTGAACAGCTACATAATGAAGAAATCCGCAAGGGTGCAAAAGTTAATCTTAGCCGCGCCTTGACATTTGTAGATTTAATCGGCTGGCGAGACGAAAATCCTGAAGAAATACGTGCGATACAGCCAGTTTTGGATACGCTTATTTTCGGCTGCCAAGAAGTTTTCCGGAGACATGCCAGAAATGAAGTCAGTTACCGTAGAAGTCGCTCATCCTCGGCTGTGGGTAGTTTCTGGGGCACAACATTGAACAATTCCGGGGACACAATATTTAATTCCGATGAGGGTGCATCCTCGGCGGTGCTAAAAGAGCCCAGTTTCCCGAACAACTTGGAAACTGTTTCCGAATCAATCGGGACAGTGGGTAAGCGAGGTGCCTCCTCGGCGGTGAACAAAAGAATTCTATTAATTGATACCCAGCCTTTACCTAATTTACGCGCAGATTCTATAGTCAGCACATATTTGTCCAGTATTTTGCGTGATCCTCAATTATTCAGCAAGATATTCCCGGGAAGCAGAATGCCTGAATATGAGGTTAAAATATTATGTTTAATGACAGGGTTTGATAGACTAAGGGGCGAAGCTGCGCGATTAAGACTAAAAAATGTATTTGCTGAATTTAATCCTGATATTGTTGGTGTTACTGCAACTTCGGTGTCTATCAGAGAAGCAGTCCAAGCCGCAGGGATAGCCAAAGAGTATAATCCAGAAATTATTACTTTAATTGGAGGGCCTCATTTTACTCTCTTGCCAATAGAGGTTTTACAAGCAAGTGAATTTGATATTGGTTTTGCGGGGCAGGCAGAGGAAGCATTGGTGAGAGCAGTATATATTTTGGCTAAGTATGGTTTTGTGTCTGACCAGTTATCTCGTGTTCAGGGGATCATATTTAAAGACAAATCAGGGAATAAACAAACCACGGCAATCGTAGACAACAGGAAACAAATAATTCATTTTAGGCCTGATGATTTCCCCTTTGCTGCCAATAGCCTTGATTTGTTAAAAGATGCATTAGGAGATAGTAGAAATATTTCTAGATTCGGAATGATGACTTCCTTTGGTTGTCCTTATGGGTGTATTTTCTGTGCTTCAAATGTTTGGGGCAAGGCCATTAAATCAAGAAGCATTCCTCATGTTATGCAAGAATTAATATATTTGCGTTCGCAAGGCATTTTTTTTATTGTCTTCTTTGATGACACCTTTACTTTAAATCCACAGAGAATAACGTCTCTGTGCCAAGAATTCATCAGAGTAGGTTTAGGCATAAAATGGATTTGTCATAGCAGGGCTGATTGTCTTTCTCGGGAGCTACTAAAGTTGATGCAGCAGGCTGGCCTTGTAGGCATAAATATTGGAGTGGAAACAGGTGACCAGGATTTGTTGAATAAAATAGGTAAGGGAGTGGATTTAAAGACGGTTAGATTAGTTACTAAATGGGCACAAGACCTGGGCCTTTTTATAGGGCATTATTATTTGGTTGGCCTTCCTGGACAGACAATTGCCTCAGTCCAGAAAACAATTGATTTTATTAGTATAAGCCAGCCAAACTTCATTGAGCTTGCAACTCTTATTCCATATCCCGGTTTAGATTTCCAGGGGAGAGTAAGATTTGTTGGCGGGAAAAAGTTCGGGCCTGTAGATAATTTTCCTGATCGTAATTTTTTCCATACAGAGACAGATTTGCTTACCTCCGAGCAAGTACGTAGTGCTTTTCGTTTGATAGTAGCAGCATTTAAGGACACGCAGAATCAAAGAAGATTGCGGGATTGGGTTGATCTTGCCAATTCTATCCCTGGTTCGCACAATTCCTGCAATTCCGGGGACACAATATTTAATTCCGATGAGGGCGCTTCTTCGGTGGTGAAAATCGCAGGTGCAGCAGAAATAGAAGAAGATATTAAGAAACTAATTAGAGGAAATATTCCTACATATCTTTTATATACCCATTTAATAATAAAAAAAGCAGATTCTTTGTCAACGTTGAAGTGGCTAGAATTTGCAGGGTATGTGTATGATCCATTACAGGAGTTTAATCCTCATGGGGATATTGATAGCCTAAAAATAATTGAGATATTGCAAAAGCATAAAGATTGCCCAACAATTTTTGTTCATGTTGGCGGGAGTATGAATTATTGTATGGTGCAAAATTTTGGTATATTTTTAAAATCTTTAATAGCATCCAATTATTTAAAGGGAGGCTACAAAATATACTTTCATATTCCGCTTATGCTAACGGACTACTTTTTTATAAGCCATCGTTTTGGTTTGGAGGAGATATTTACTGGCAGGGGAAGGAAACAGGGGTCGTATATTCAATATTTAGAAGAAGCAGGGTTATTTTCTTGTGTATATTTTAATGGTGATTCAATAATTTTTAAAGAAGATTGCAATGGAATCCTTTGTAATAATATTGATTCTAATATTGTAATTCTTCTTTGGGATAAGATTGAGTTAATGCAAGAATGGTTTAGGCTCTATTCAATATTTTTAAGAAGAGGTGGGAGGAACTCAGGGGATGCAATGCTTAATTTGACAGCTGTCTCTTCGCCGTTGGAGAAAAGAATAGAATCGTCCGTTGTTCTTGATTGGAATAAAAATGATATTTTTGAAAGACGGGGAAACGTGTTGTTAATTGCGAATAAGCGTTATAAGCAATTTCGGCCCTTAACTAATAAACTTAGTAATTTAACCGAGGTAAATTTAAAAGATTATTCAATTAATTATCCAATTCAAGATATTTTTGATGGACGTATTGTTGTTGATCCTCTTGTGCATAATTTTGTTGGCGTTTTATTACATGAAATTGTTGGAGAGAATGATTGTGGGGTTATTTCTAGGGCGATATTGCTATTATTTTATTCGCACTTTGATCAATTTGAAAAATTTGGGAAATATAAGATAAAAAATGTTCAGGCAATCTGGACTGAATCAATTGTATATGGTCATATGTGGGTGAGAGTGCTTTTCTATGGGCAAGAAGACTGGGTTATTTTTGATTTTAAGCCGAACTTTCGCAAACCAAATGTATTTTATGAGAAATCTACAAGAAACCAGAATATAGATTATTTTTCTGTTGATAAGGAAATTGATATGCAGATTATGAGATTTGAAGATTGTAGTTTTAATTTTGCCGCAGGCGCTTCGTCGGCCTTAGAAAACGAGGGACAGTTCCATCGTAACTCCAGCTCAGCCATAAAGAAAGAAGGAAACGGTGTAGGTTCTGAAGTTGCTGCAATAGATAGTTGCTTATCTTCTGGGGTTGGTGGAGAAGCAGAATCATTTTCTTTGAAGGTGAAATGGAAGAATGCGTTAGAATCTTTCTTATCTCGTTCAGGGACGCAGTTTAATTACGAAGAAAATATACTTACAAGGCAATATGACAGAGTTTTGAAAATTTTAAATGGGGAATTTGATTTTCTGCCTTATGAAATAGAAGTTCAGCCTTCGGGTGGGTGTAATCTAAACTGTAAGCACTGCATCGGAGAGAAAGAAAGATGCAAAATTCAGAAAAAAATGTCTCCTCTTTGGTTACTAGAGTTGCTTTGCAACTTTTTTCTTGCGAATGAAGAAGCTGCCCCATCATTAAGAACGAAAGTTATTAAATTTTCCGGCATATTCGGAGAGCCATTAGTGAATAAAAAGACGACTCTTCTTGGGATAGCAGCAGCGTCAAGGCTTGGTTTTGATGTTGGGTTATTCACTAATGGTGTATTGATGAGCCAAGAAGTTAGAGAGACATTGGTGAATTATGCGAAATATGTGCATATCAGCTTGGACGCTTATGGTAATGACAGCTTCTTTGAGTTGAAAGAAGGTAGAAGAGGTGATTTTGAAAGAATAATGAGAAATATTGAAGAGCTGGTTAATATGAGGAATCAGTCTGGCTCAAAACTGGCAATAAACGTTGGGTATGTTATTGGAAAAGAGAATTTTAAAGGCATTGTTCAGATAACAGAAAGGCTTAAGAAAGCAGGCGTTGATCTTATACGTTTTAAGGTTAATATCAGGCCCGATCAAGCCTGTTTATTAAATGATAGAGATAAAAAAGAAATTATTGAGAGTCTTAATCTATCAATGGCTTTTTCTGATGGCAGGTTTAAGGTGGAGACCATACATGATGAAAGAGATATATCCAGAGGCATTGGAAAGCCGGATTATGATCGCTGTTGGTTTGCTTATTTTTGTACTTGTTTAGGCGCTACATCAGAAATCTATCCTTGTGACCATAGGGCTTTTTCAAGAGGGGGGTCTCTTGGGGAAGGATTTGCTTCTGTTGACGGATGGGAAAGGATGGGAGGTATTTTTAAGAAGTGGTTTAATCCTAAGATGGAATGCACGGTATGTCCACCTATGGGAAATAGAGTAAATAGATTGTTGCAATTCTTACATGAGCAGAACGTTGCTTATCCAGTAATATTTTTCAACTGGTTTAAAGATGAATTTCTGCCTGCATTATTTTATAAAAGAATTGAAGCATTGAGAGAAGCTGGGAATTATGGCGAAATAGAATATTTGCAAACTATTTTAGCAACAGGTATTGCTGCGGGGGTTACTTATAAAGAAGCAGCTCTTGAAGAAACTAGAGAATATTTTTGGCCACTGAAAGATATGATTCCGCCAGAGATAGAAGCTAGGAGAATCTACCCTGATTCGGAAATTCGCTGGCAAAAGGCAGAGGTTTCGCATCTGTGGACAGCATTAGTTTCTCCGGAGCCAGACACAATTATTAAGGTTAATTCAGATGGCAAGATTTCTTTGGAGGCAGCTGTGAAACTGGACGTTTGGGAAGCGATTTTTCGGACTAAGCCCGAAGCCCTTGACTATGCCGCAAGACATATACAAGGAATGTTTGAGCTTTATGCAGAAAAAGATTTTCGGCCGTTTGTTTGCGGTAATCCTCCTTTTCATATATATTTACCCGGAGACGAGGATTTTGCTATGTGGCTCGGTGTGGCAATAACGGCGAAGAAAGAACCAACTTTAGACGATTTAGGTCATCCGACTGCAGTTTTTCCTGCAAGATTGGATGAGAAACGCTCGTTTTCCTATTATGGCGACGAGTATTTTATCTTTAAAGGGGAAATTGATTTGGCTACTTTGAATTTACCTCCTGGAACATATGCTCTTACTTTAAGATTTGGAGAGATGATAAAGCAAATTGATATTAATATTTAGAAACATAGACTATAACTATATCAAGTAATCCGGATGTCTTTAACGAATTAATGCGAAGAGATGTTGATTATATACCATTATTGAGATTGAAGGGTAATCTATTAGAAGGAAAGCATTTTGTTCAGTTGGCTGACATATTTTTCTTGCTTTTAAAATTTGGGGTTTTGCCTTTTGCATCTCCAGATGCCATGGAAATTGATGACCGGGAAGAGCGATGGTTGCCGTTATCCGGAGAAAAGGAAAAAATAACTTTGGATGTTGATATGGAAGACGAGAAGAGTGGAGCGTCGTTATTATTTGACCTTATAGAGTCAGTAGGCAAGCCTGACTATACTTTATCTAGAAAAGAGAAAGACAAGATTTTGATTACTGGAGGGCTTGGGCATTTAGGCATTATGGTTTTATCACAACTTCTTGATTATCCAGTAGCAGAGGACATAACAGTTCTCACCTCCAGGGTTGATTATCTTTCAGATTTACCATTGAACCGTAGTCTTTCAAGAGCGGTAAAAGAAGGAAGGGTAAAGATTGTTCATTGTGATTTAACTGATTATGCTTCTACGGAAAAAGTATTGAGTATGGTAAGGCCGAGCTTTATTTATCATCTTGCTTCTGATAGTCGAATACAAAACAGCTATAGCGAAGATGAATTTAGGAGTATCTTTTCTAATAATATTGCAATGGCTTTTAATATTCTAGATGCTTTAAAAAACTTGAATTTAATGAAAACGACAAGGTTAGTATTTACTTCTTCTTTAAGGGTTTATGGTAAGAGAGAGACAGTGGAAAAAGTGGGTGAGTGTGATTGTTGGTATAACCTTGAACATCCATATGAATTAAGTAAAATAATTATAGAAAATGCAATTGCTGGAAGGGTGCACTATAGTGGACTCAGGGCTGTTGTTTTGCGATTGGGCAACCTTTTTCCATTATTTAAAAAAGGTAAACCTATAGACATAGTGTCAAAATTTATAAAGAATATTTTGGAAGGAAGTTTTCTTAAAATGCCACCAAATGCTAACGCTCTGTATTATAATTTTATTCCTCTTTGGGATTGCGCTGCCCTAGCAGCTTCGCTTATAAAAGAATTTGAAGGTTCTATGCCATGCTTCGTAAATGTTGTTGGCGAGAATTATTCTTTGGGAGATCTATCTAATAAAATAAAGCAGATTGTAGATCCTAAAAATGAGAAAGTGTTGAGGATAGATGATGTGCATCCAGAATTAGACACGAGTGCTACTGGTAAATCTAGATTTGTTTCTACTAAGTTAGAGGGATTAAGAAAGATAGGGTTCATTTGGAACCCTACTCCTATAGTAGAATCCCTGGGTATGGCCAAGGATATTGTTATCGTCCGCACAAGTTTTGAAAAAAACCCTATTAGTATCTCTATCTGTAGGCAAGGCGAGCGAAGATGTTTAACAGAAGGAAACTTTTCCGCAGCACAAATTTTTGGGGAACTTGATAGATTAGTGGAGAATGCATTTAGGGAGTGGCATATTAAATCATCAGGCGTAAATACTTCTTTTGATATTAAAGATTACAAAGATATTCCGATTGCCGAGATCAAAAACGGCAGAACCATAAGACATGCGGCTTTTGAGTATATAGATGAGGACTCTGGTGGTAATTCTGGGGATACAACATTTAATTCTAACGGTGGCGCTTCCTCGGCGGTGCTAAAAGGGCCCAGTTTCCCGAACAACTTGGAAACTGTTTCCAAATCAATCGGGATAGTGGGTCGCATAAGATGGGGCGCATCCTCGGCGGCAGAAGACAGGGGGCTGTTCCAGCATAGCTCCGGCTCTGCCATTGCTTGTAGCGGTAGTCGATTGGCCTTAATTAAAGATGTAGATTTAAGTGAGGCAGGGGCCGATGCAAAAAGGATAGACAGAAACAGATTATGGAGCTCATTATTATATCCAGCCTGTTTTCGCTCCGAATTGTTTTGGGCTCAAGCAATTAATAATGGTTCATATAAAATATTTAGGATTAAAACTCTATCACAAGTGTTGCTGTTGCAAACTGAGGAAACTTTACACCTGATGTATCGGCGTAAACTGCTTTTGGCACGAAAAGAAATAGGTCAGCCGACGTGTTTGGTAATAAGGGGGTATGCGAAGGATAAAAATGGCGATGTCGTGGATTTATCCGGGATGATAGTCGATTATTCTGAGAATAACGGCGTTCTTTATTTATATAGATATCTTTGTATGGCAGGAGGAATGTCAATAAGGTTAGTGTTTAATTCCAGGGACACAATATTTAATTCCGATGAGGGTGCATCCTCGGCGGTGCTAAAAGAGCCCAGTTTCCCGAACAACTCGGAAACTGTTTCCAAATCAATCGGGACAGTGGGTAAGCTAACAAGCGGCGCCTCCTCGGCGACAGAAGACAGGGGACACTTCCAGCGTAACTCCAGCTCCGCCATAAAGAAAGAAGGAAACGGCCCTGAAGTTGCTGTAGTTGATGAGGTTAGTCATACTTTTCTACCGGTAAAGCTTGCTCCAATGATGCAGTGTTTTGATCGTGTTATATTAAGAGGCGTAAAAATGATCAATGATGGCCTTTGGTTGGTGGTAGATCACGGCCAGATGTATAACGTAGTAATTGAGTATTTGCTGAAAAGCAGAATTTCCCGTGGAGCAACATTAATCCACTTTGATGCCCATAGTGATTTGAGTATGCCATCGCGTATATATGGCCTCGGCCAAAATACCATACAAAACTGGTGGTCTGAATACGATTGCGCTTCTATGATAATGCCGTTATTTTATCATGGGGTTATTTCAAGGATGTATTGGATTGTTCCTCATTATATGAATCCAGCCAAAGAGCAAAAGAATGTCCGGAAATTGCTCATAAAAGCAAGGAGACAAAATAGAGGTTTAATTCCTGATGTAAGAGTCATCCATGTTTATGACCTTCCGTATTTCTCCGACTTAAAAGATTATCCGGATATAATACTTGATTTTGACATTGATTATTTTTTACTAAATAATTGCTACATTGATCCGGCTTTCAGGATATTGAGTTCTTGTGGAAACAGAGAACGGTTTAACGATATCTTAAATGAACGCATTGTTACCGCTATCAAAATACTTTTTGAGAGAACAAGATTTAGCCAAAAGTTAACCGTGATTGCTCAGTCTCCTGAATATACGCATCAAGACTATATAATTCCTATTCAAGAGGCGCTGCTATCTGAAATCGGGAAACATTCATATAAATCCAGCTCTGCCGTAAGTATGAAAGGAAACAGCAATGAAAATTTAAATTACGGCTGTTTACTTAATACATTTTCTCAGAGCTATGCGTTTGGATTTGGGCAAATGCCGTATTGGTTAAGGCGCAGATGGTGGCTTAATTAAAAAAACACAAAAAATTGTTTGCAAAATCAAGAAAGGGGGGTATGATATGGACAGATAAATCAGGTTATTAAGCTTATTAGCAGCAAAGAGTTAGAATTTTTATTATAAGATATATTTTCCAAAATGCGAGGTGAAAATGGCACAAGACAATTTTGCGGATAAAAGGATATTTGCCAGGTTTAATGCAGATTGTTCTTTGCGTTTTTTAGATTTAAACAACAATAGTGAGGGTGCTGGGCAATTATCTGATATAAGCGCTAAAGGTATGGGGATGGTTTTAGGAATACCTTTGCCGGAAAACACGCCTTTGGAAGTCTGGGTGGATACATATGGGAAAGGCGAGCCATTATACGCCCGCGGCAAAGTGATTTGGTCGCAAAAAGCGGATTTGCATAAATATAGGATAGGGATTAATCTGGAAAAAGCGGATTTAATGGGAATGTCACGTATACTGCGGCATTGCCAGCAGGCTTAAAATAGTTAATAAAGCTGTGAAAAACTCTTGACCTCTATCTAAACTTATGATAAATTTTAATTTCCTTCTCAAAGGGAGCTTTGCCGGCTATTTCAAGCCTTGATTTAACCTTTTTTAAATGTTAAACTATATGTTGGATTGTCCAGGAAAGGAGCATTTTAATGGCAGGTAGAAAGTTTAGCTTTATGTTTTTGGCATTTTGTATGTTTTCATTTATTTTTTCCGGCTGCGGGGGCTCTTCAAAAGAATCTTCTAAAAATACCGTCAATATCTGGTATTGGATGACTGACCGCGACGCTCCTTTGCAGCAATTAGCCAAGAACTATGAAGCTAAAACTGGCGTAAAAGTAAATTTTGAGCTTTTTGCCCCTTCTGACGCCTATTCCCAGAAGGTGCGTGCCGCAGCACAAGGGTTCAACCTTCCGGATATATTCGGTGTTTTGGGGGAAAAACGCGACTTTGCCTCTTATATCAAAGCCGGGCATGTTTTGGATCTTACTCCTTATATGGATGCTGATAATGGCAAATGGAAAAATTGTTTTTATGCCAAGGCGCTTGAGGTGAATGAGTTTACAGCAGGAGGAGTTTATAATGTAAGCCCGGGGATTTATGGTGTGCCTATTGACATAATGACCATTCAGATGCTTTATAACAAGAATTTATTTAAAGCTCTCGGATTAAATCCCAAGAAACCCCCTGTAACCTTTGAGGAATTAATTGCCCTGGGGCCGAAGATCAAGCAAGCTAATATAGAGGGTTTTGTTTCCGGGTGGGGAGAGCTTTGGATGGTGGATTGTTTTGCTAATAATTATGCTTTTAACATTATGGGCAAAGATAAGGTATTGGCGACCTTAAAAGGAGAGGTGCCTTATACTGATCCTGATTGGGTAAAGGTTTTTAGTATTTTTAAGGAAATGAAGAACGCCGGTTTATTAAATCAAAGCATCATCACGATGGTAAATAAAACCGCAGAACAGCTTTTTGCAAACGAAAAAGCTGTTTTTGCTTTTAATGGATCCTGGTGCGTGAATGTTTACAAGGGTATGAATCCTAACCTGGATTATGGCGCAATCCTTCCTCCAAAGGCATCTGAGAAATTCCCGATGGCAATTTGGGGCGGGGCAGGGTCTTCTTTTATGGTTAATGCGCGCTCAAAGAATAAAGAAGAAGCGGTTAAGTTTTTGCAGTGGCTCACGGATACTGAACAGCAGGCCTATCTTGCGCAGGAAACTAATAACCTGCCTGCAAATAAAAACAGCCTGAATAAAATCCCGGAAATCCTTGCCCAGTTTGCCAAAGGCATGGAATCGGCTACTCATCCAAATGTTTGGGGGGTATCTGAATCTTCCGCGGTTATTGAGGCTGTTGACAGGGGGATCCAGTCAATTATCCTCGGAGAGAAGAGCCCGGAGCAAGTTGCATCTGATATACAAAAGGTAAAGGAACGCGAACTCGCCAAAAGAAAGAAATGAGACTTAAGTCAACTTTAGAAAATTACCTGTTTATTCTTCCTGCGGTAATTATTTTTTCTGTTTTTTATATCATTCCATTTTTTTATGTATTTATGCTCGGTTTTACGGACTGGGACGGGATCATGCCGGTTTGGAACTGGGTAGGTATGGGTAATTTTAAAGAGATCATCCTGCAGGATCCTAACTGGTGGCAGTCAATGTTAAATGCCGGCTGGATCACCATGATTGCTTTGACCTTCCAGAATATCCTGGCGTTTTTACTGGCTTGGGCATGCGACCGCGAAATCAGATTAAAGAATTTCTACCGGGTGATATTTTTTATTCCGCCGGTACTTTCAGAGATTGTTGTGGGTATGGTCTGGCGTTTCATTATTAATGATATTGATGGCGCTAACATGATCAACCGCACATTAACGCAAATCGGTTTGCCGAACTTGGTGCATAATTGGTTAAGCGACCCTAAGACTGCGCTTACTACTGTGGCCATAGTGCACAGTTGGAAAGGATTCGGATGGGGATTCCTGCTGTTTCTGGCCGGCCTGCAGACAATTCCGCGCGAGCTTTATGAAGCTGCCCGAGTTGACGGAGCAAATGCCTGGCAGTCATTTAAGAACGTAACTATACCTTTAATGATACCGGTAATTGTTTTAGTGGCGATTCTGACGGTATTAGGGACCATGCAGGCGTTTGCTTTAATTATCGGTTTGGTCGGAGGAGAATTAGCCGGGCATACTTCGGTGCCGGTTTTAAGAATATTAGCGTCTATGCGCGGGTCGTCCCGTTTTGGTTATGCCTGCGCTCAGGCAATTACCTTTGGCGTGGTTTTGATTGTCATTTCATTTATCCAGTACCGTTTTTCAAAGAATACAAAGGCATAAATAATGAAAACAACAGCCTATTATAAGACAAAGAAGATTGCCATCAATGTTTTGATCCATGCTTTCCTTTTGTCTGTTGCGGTTACTTGTGTTTATCCGCTTCTCTGGATGGTGTCCTCAAGCCTTAAAACACAAAGCACAATATTTTCCGACCCATCATTAATTCCCAAGCAGGTTAACTTTATGAACTATTACCTGGCTGTAAAAGAAGGTAATTTTGGCAGGTATTTCTTAAATAGCATTTTTTATACAACTGCGGTTGTTTTTGGGATAGTAATTATTTCTTCTCTGGCTGCTTATGCTTTCTCGCGCCTGCGTTTTCCCGGGCAGAAAATAATTTTTGCGCTTTTTCTGGCGGCAATGATGATCCCTATCCCGGGGAGTTTCGTGGCGTTGTATGTCTTGTTAAATAAATTGCATTTGCGCAATACCCCGATAGGCTACATTTTGTGCATGATTAATGTCGGCTTATCCACGAGCATATTTTTATTGAAAACTTTTTTTGACAAGATGCCCAAGGAGCTTGAAGATGCCGCGCGCATTGACGGGTGCTCAAAATTCGGCATCTGGTGG
The DNA here is from genome assembly GCA_016208765.1 of Candidatus Omnitrophota bacterium. GTDB lineage: Bacteria > Omnitrophota > Gorgyraeia > Gygaellales > Profunditerraquicolaceae > JACROS01. The sequence goes on along the minus strand of JACQXK010000004.1, from coordinate 126,383 downwards.
CATGTGGCATTGCCGTTAGCTAAGCCGGTTTTAGCGGTATTGGTAGTATTTAATGCTTTGAACGTTTGGAACGAATATATCCTGGCGTTGATCATCTTTGATTCCCGCCAGTTTATGCCTTTGCAGGTAGCTTTGCAAACCTTTCAGGGGGAGTTTGTTACTAATTATCCTTTATTAATGGCAGGGCTGACGATTACCGCTTTACCCATTATTATTGTATATTTGTTGATGCAGAAATACATTATTAAGGGCGTTACTCAGGGAGCAGTCGTAGGATAATGTTGAAACCAAAAATTAAACGATTACAATTAGCAGTTTTATTTTTATTTCTTAGCTTTGCGGCTATTGGTTTGCGGGCTGTGACTGCAGAAGAAATCCCAACCAGTGGAGATCTGGTCGTAAAGGCCTGGCAGGCAAAAGGCGCGAAAGATTTTGACGCTACTATAAAATATACCCAGCAATGCATTGATCTTTATACTGCTGAAGCAGAAAAACAGCAGGCTTCGCTCAAGACGCTTCCCAAAAAAAGAGCAGAGATAGAATCTGTGCAAATATTAAATGATGTGGGCACAGCTTATTTTATTCAGGCAGAGGCGTATCGGGATATTAAAAAAGACCCTGCGCAGGCATTAAAATTATTTAAAATAGTTTTACAGAAATTTTGTTTTGCTCAAGCTTGGGATCCGCGCGGATGGTTTTGGTCGGTGTCAAAGGCCTCGCGGGAAAGCATTGTCAAAATCAACCCTAAGGAAGAGTTGCCTACGCCTTGTCCGGGCACAGAAGAACAGGGGTCAACACCGTCTTGCAAGGTGAGCCAGCTCCCTACAAAAATAGTTTTATATGACGCCGGTAAAGAAGACTTTGTTGATTATGCAAAGTACGGCGAACTTCAGAATGTGGGAACCAAAGATTATAAATATGTTCTTAAGGATCAGGAAGGCCTGGCGCAGGCAGTCGGCGAGGGGGTTTATCCGAACACCACTTCTGTAAGATGGGACCCGGAATTTAAAAAGGCGCAAAAAGAAAAAAGGCTTGAGTGCCCGCATTGGGATTTTGTGCATTCGCCTGATTTAGAGGCGGCATTCTTAAAATGGGCATTAGCCCCTGAGCCGCAGGGAGTAAAATTATTTTATACCGGTTTAATTTTAGAAAAAAGCGGCCTGATTAAACAGGCGATTAAATGTTATTACGCGATTGTGGTGCATTTTCCGGGCAGCTACGGCTGGACATATTGGCATACCCCCTGGTCAGTCGGGCAGGCGGCAATTGCAAAAATAAATTATCTTCTGCGCAATAATCCTAAGCTCGGGTTCAAGCTTAGTGATGCCCAGATAAGGATCATTAATGGTTTTGATAACGATGTTTCAAATGATGTGGTAATTACTAACCCGGGTAAATTTGAAAAGATCGGGCTCTTTGAAAAATTAAAACCAAAAACCTCTTTAGAAAAACCTGTTTTAAAAAGAGCCTTGGGCACAGGAAAGGTGCGCTTGGCGCAATATGAAACCGGTGACTGGCAGCTTTTAGTAAATGACGCCCCGTATATTATTAAGGGAATTACTTATGCTCCTACAAAAGTCGGGCAGTCTCCTGATGAAGGGACTATGGGAAACTGGATGGAAGAAGATTTTAATAATAACGGCAAAGCCGACGGACCGTATGATGCTTTTGTGGATAGGAATAAAAACAATCTGCAAGATAATGATGAGCCCGATGTAGGGGATTTTCTTTTGATGCGGGAAATGGGAGTAAATACTATCAGGCTGTATCATCACCCTTTAAAAATAAAAAAAGAAATCCTGCGCGACCTTTATGAAAATTACGGGATTATGACTGTGATGGGGGATTTTCTTGGTAAATATGCCATTGGCTCAGGCGCCCCCTGGAATCCCGGCACCGACTATAACAATGAAGAGCATAAAAAGAAAATGGTTGAGTCGGTCACAAACATGGTGATGGAATTTAAAGATGAGCCGTATATTTTATTCTGGCTCTTGGGGAATGAAAATGTTTACGGGTATGCCTGTAATGCTGATAAGGACCCTGAAGCTTTTTTTAAATTTGCCAATGAAGTAGCACAGACAATAAAGGCGCTTGACCCGGAGCATCCTGTGGCTATTTGTAGCGGCGATATTTTATTTATGGATAAATTCGGTAAGTTCGCTCCTGATATTGACATATTTGGGACAAACGCCTACCGAGGAGATTATGGCTTCGGTTCATTGTGGCAGCAGGTAAAAGAATATATCGGCAGGCCGGCCATGATTACAGAGTTTGGTTGTCCTGCTTATGCCGAAGGAAAAATTGCCGATGAGGCAGAGGCTTTGCAGGCTTCATATCATCGGGGTTCCTGGGAGGATATTGAGAATAATATGGCGTTTGCCGGTGGTGCAGGTAATGCGCTTGGTGGTTTTGTTTTTGAGTGGCTTGATGAATGGTGGAAAGGCTACGAACCCGGCCGTCATGATACAAAGGGGCTGTGGGTGGGGCCGTTTCCCGACGGATACATGCACGAAGAATGGCTTGGTGTTTCCGGCCAGGGTGATGGAAAGCTTAGCCCGTTTTTAAGGCAGTTACGCAAGGCTTATTTTGAATATAAACGAATGTGGAAGTAAGGGTAAAATTTTATTTTAGAAAGGAGGAAACAAAACAGCATCTTGACTGGACTTGGAAAGTTTTAAAAGCAGCAAAACTAAATTTATAAAAACGGAGGCGTAGAAATGAAAAAGAAATTAGCAATTTTAGCGGCATTGGTGTTGTTGATGCCGTTTTGCGCGCAGGCAGAAGATGCGGCTGTTGAGCCGGTGAAAGAAGAGGCTGTAAAGGCTGATGCTTCTTGCCCAAAAGAATTTGTAGTTTATTCTGACAAGGGCAAAAAAGAAAATCACTATATTCCTTCGGGTTGGATGGGTGATTACGGCGATGTAAAACTTAACGACCAGAGCACTGATAATCCGCATTCCGGTTCAACTTGTTTGCAATTTGTTTATACCGCAAAAAAGTCGCAAAATCAGGGTTGGGCTGGCGTGTATTGGCAGAATCCTGCAAATAACTGGGGAAGCAAAAAGGGCGGGTTTGACCTTACCGGTATGACCAAATTAACTTTTTGGGCGCGCGGAGCAAAAGGCGGGGAAGTGATCCAGAAATTTACTGTTGGCGGTATCAAGGGCACATACCCTGATTCTGCTGTTATTGAAATGGGCCCGGTTGAGCTTACTGATGCATGGAAACAATACACCATTAATTTGGCAGGCAAGGATTTGAGTTATATCAGCGGCGGTTTTGGTTGGGTTACTACTGCGGATCTAAATCCTGAAGGCGCAACTTTTTATATTGATGATGTGAAATTTGAAGCTGATCCGGCAATAAAACCGGAATCAAAGAAACAGGAAGCAATGCCGTTTTATGTTTATGCGGACAGGTCATCTTCCAGCAATCACTTTATTCCTTCGGGTTGGATGGGTGATTACGGAGATCTAAAGTATGACGGAGCTTCAAAGGATGATCCTTATTTAGGAGACACCTGTATTAAGATCACGTATAACGGCCAAGGTGCGCAAGGTGCGCGTTGGGCGGGTATTTATTGGCAGAACCCTGCAAATAACTGGGGAGCGATTGACGGCGGCTTTGATCTCTCAAAAGCAACAAAACTCACCTTCTGGGCAAAGGGCGCAAAGGGCGGGGAGAGAATAGAAGAGTTTAAAGTCGGCGGGATCATGAATGAATATTCTGATTCAGACAGCGCTGTAATCGGCCCGGTGATCTTGAATAAAGAATGGACCCAGTATACCATTGATTTAAAGGGCAAAGATATGTCCTATATTTTTGGTGGTTTCTGCTGGGCGGCAAATGTAGATAATAATCCGGATGGAATGACCTTCTATTTGGACGAAATAAAGTACGAATAAAATTATATGCTAGGGACGGTTCTGATTTGCGCTTGAAAGTGTCCCCCAAGGGGACAGATTTAACCGTGTTTCAGAACCGTCCCTACTATTCAATGAAAAAAAATTATTTAATTCTTTTAATCAGCTGTATTTTTTTATTCACCGGCATGTCCAGCCGGCCCCTGCCCAAAGTCTTTATTAAAAAATTAAAAAATAATCATTACCAGTTAATGGTTAACAACAAGCCTTATGTTGTAAAGGGTGTTTGCTATAATCCTGTGCCTATTGGGCAGAGCCATGATTATGACTGGTGGTCAGATCCAAATAAGCCCTGGCTTGTTGATGGAAAACTAATGCAGGAGATGGGGGTTAATACTGTCAGGATATATCAAGCCGGCGATGATCCGCAGAAAGTTAAAGAAGTAATTCGTGATTTATATGATAAATTCGGAATTCGCACTATTCTTGGGCATTGGCTGGGGTTTTGGGAATATCCTTGCCCGTTGTATGGAGATAAAAATTTTGAAGAGAAGATCCGCAAAGAAGTCCTTGAGATGGTGAATTTATATAAGGATGAGCCTGGTATTTTAATGTGGATCCTCGGCAATGAAAATAACTATTCCTGCTTTGGCCAGATCAACCGTTGGTCAACCGACGAGATTGACAAGGAACCTGACCCGCAGAAACAAAAGGCCATGCGTTATAAAGTTTATTATTCTTTTGTAAATTCAATAGCAAATGAAATCCATAAAATTGACACGCAGCATCCGGTAGCTCTGGGTAACGGGGAGCTGATCGGCCTGGAGTATGCAAAAGAATATTGCCCGGATGTGGATTTGGTTGCCTGTATTATTTACCGTGGAAAAACTTTTGGCAATCTTTTTAAGTCCTTAAAAATGACTTTTGACAAACCGGTGCTTCTGGCAGAATTTGGCGCGGATTGTTATGATGCTTATCAAAAGAGCGAGAATCAAAACATGCAGGCATTCTTTCTGGAATCTCAGTGGCGCCAGATCTACGATAATCTGGCAAATAATAAAGAAGGCGAGGGAAATTGCCTCGGAGGGACTATCTTTGAATGGAGTGATGAGTGGTGGAAGCATAATGAATCAAGCCCCGATACATGGAAGATCCATGATACCGGATCAAACTGGTCCAACGGCAGTTATTATTTTGATATTAAAGCTGAAAATAACAAGAATATGAACGAAGAGTGGTTTGGGATTGTGGCTTTGTCAGAAGAGATGCAGGATGGTTTGAATAAGCGTATTCCGCGCAAGGCTTATTATGTAGTGCGTGAATTCTGGAAGAACCCTCCTAAAAAAGTTAAGGGCAAAAAAACCCCTTTAATTTCTAAAGAATAAGAGAATGATTATGAAAAAACAAATTTTAACGGTTAGCCGGGTTTTGTTTCTGGTTTTTTGTTTTGTTTATGGCGCAGGCCTGGTTTACGGGGCGGATGATTTATTAGCGGCTCGTTTTTCTAAAGAAATTATGCAGGCAAAAAGCAGTGAAGAGGCAGCTGTTAAATTTGAAGAGGCGTCGGATTCATTTTTTAAAGAGAACAAATACAATGAATTTGTTGATCTATTAAATTCAATAATTAACCAGAAAAAAGAGTTTACCGGGCAGGCAAACTTTTATATTGCTCTCTCGCGCTATAACCAGTTGAGGCATCTTGAAGAAACTCAAAGCTGGGACGAATATTTTAATAAAGGAAACGATTACAGGGCACAAATTGTTGAATCAGTGCAAAAAAGCATTTCTGCTTTGACTGCGGAAGATCCTTTGTTACTTGATGCAAAACTTGTGGCCTGGAAATTTCACCGCGACCAGCAGGATAATTTGCACGAAGCAAGCCTTGATGATTTGATGTCTCAGGCAACGGCCAGTTCAGAAAATATCAATAACGCACCCGCTATAAAAAATGTCGCAGATCAATTGCAGGCTTACGGCGAAAAATTAAAGGCAAAAGAGCTTTACAGGCTTTACTCCGGTTTACTTTTAGCGGGCAATGCCAAAGACGAAGATTTGTTGTCCAGCGCAAAAAGTTTTTATAAGGACGGTAATCTTGAATTGTCAGAAAGTGTTTACGATATTTATATAAAGCGCCTGATTGAAAGAGGAGCGCCGAAAGAAAAAACAATCCCTGTTTTGATTGAAACGGCAAAGCTGTTTTCATATAAAGACGGCTCATTATCCGACCCTGTGTATACTGAAAAGATATTCAAGCAGATAGAAGGCCTCGGCGGTAAAGCGACTTTTGATGAGCAGCTGTTGTATTTAAGGGCTTATAATCTTGAGAAGGCGAAAGACTATGTTTTGTCTAAAGATGCTTATCTTGAGCTTTTGCGTTTTCCTGAAAGCGTTTATTCAGACGAGGCACTCTTTAAGGCCGCATACTTTGACGCTTATGCATTAAGGGATTTAAAGGGCGCCCGCGAGCTTTTTGAGAAATTAGCGCAGAAAGAATCTCCTGCGGTTAGCGCGCAAACAATCTCCGGTTTATATCAATTGGGTTTGTTGGCGCAATGGGAAGGCAACAAAGAAAAAGCAAAAGAGTATTACGATAAATTATTAAACAAGGCTTCAGGGTCGTTTGTTGAAACACAGAAACTTGCAAATGAGAGGCTTAAAGAATTAGAAAAAGATTTGCCTATAGAATATAGTCTTAAGACCTTTCTGGACGTTTCTTTTAAAGATGAGTATGCTAATCTTGATATGAGTAAGGTTGAGTTAAAATCACTCCCCGCAAAAGCTAAAAAAGATGAAGCAGTTGCAGTTGAGTCTTTGGCTTATGCTTCACCCTCCGGTTGTATGCAGGTAGAACTGCAATACCTTTGGTCCGGGCACACCGGCAAAACCCCTTCTTTAGCAAATGATTCCGCATCATTTGACACCTCTTATATCCATTCAGGGACAAAAGAGATTAATTTAGTTGTAGTCAGCCCTAATGGAATTGTGGAGCGCAGCTTCACTTTAGAGGACATAAATTAACCTAATTTGTTAAAATTACTTGACTTATATTTTCTTTAGTAGTATAAATAAAGTAATAAAAATTCTCTAAAAGCCACGGAGAAAGTATAATGTTTAAATGCGGACTTTAGATTTCTGGAAAGAAGACTTAAGCGAAAAAGAAAGACGCAATATTGACATACTTGAGATCTTGCGCAGGCGCGGCCCTATCAGCAGGCCGGATATTTCTAAAGAAATGGGCATTAATGTTGTAACCATTTCCAATTATGTTGACGAATTCATCAAGCGCAATTTGGTATACGAGAAAGAGTTAGATGTTTCTGAAGGCGGAAGAAGGCCTGTTCTTTTGGATTTGAACCCGCAGGCAGGGTATGTGATTGGGGTAGGGCTTAACCTGATGAGCATGGTTGGGCTTTTGCTGGATCTTAAAGGCAATATTATTACAAAGACACAAGTTGCCCGGCCTCGCGCTTCAGTTAAAGAAATTTCTGAATGCCTCTTTGACATTATCCGCGAGATCCTGCGCAGGTCCAAAGAGCAAAGTTCTAATATAAAGGGTATCGGCGTGGGAATGGCGGGTTTAATTAACAAAACAGACGGTTCAATTCATTGGCCGCAGAAGATGGATCACTATTACACTTATGCGTCGGTGGATTTGCCTTTAAAATCTTTAATTGAAAAAGAGTTTAACATCCCGGCCCTGATTGAGAATGACGCCACCAGCGCTTGTTTCGGCGAGTATTGGCTTGGGCTTGATCAAAATTTTAAAAACCTGATCTATATGTTTTCCGGGGTAGGCTGCGGCATAATTATTAATGGCGAGGCGTATCGGGGCGCCCAGGGGTATGCCGGAGAGGTGTCTATTTATAATTACAAAGAGCAGGATGATTTTAATTGTAACGCCGGAAATACCTGTTTTCTGAAACGCTGGGAATTAGATATCGGGATTGTGGAAGATGTCAGGGCAATGCTTTCTAAAGATAAACTTAAGGCGGATAAATTTTTTAAGACTACCTCCAGTAATATAAATAATATTGACTTAAAGAGCGTTTTTATCGCTGCCCGTTCAGGGGATGAAGTTGCCAATATTGCGCTTGAGAGTGCTGCCAAGCGGCTGGGAATAAAAATTTCTTTCTTAGTTAACTTGTTGAATCCGCAGGCAGTAGTGATTGGCGGAGGATTTGAAGAAGCAGGAGACTCGTTTTTGCACAAAGTGGGAGAAACTGTAAAAGAGTGGTCATTTAGAGAAGTAACCGATGATTTAAGGATTGTTTATTCTAATTTGCGGGAGAATGCAGTGGCTTTGGGCGCGGCAAGTTTGGTGATGCAGAAAATGTTTGCCCAGCTTTGGTAGGCTAATTATAGGTAATAGGAGGCTTGATGGACAAAAAGTCAAAATTTATTATCATTGGACTTGCAGTTTTAACCCTGATTTTTTTGATTCTTCTTGCCCAAACATCCGGTGTCAAAGAAAATTTGGCGCGCTTAAATGATGACCTTAAAAAGGAAAACTCAGCGCTTAAGTTAAAGACGGAAAGTGATGCAGCAAGCCTGCGTAGCCTGGAAAACAAGGTCAATCAGTTTAGCCGCGAGATTGATACAGTAAGTCAGGATAAAATAGAGCTTCAGAGAAGATATGATCTGCTTAGTAAGGCAAAAGATGAGCTGATTGAAAAATTAAACCAGGCAAAAACCCAGTTGCAAGAAGAGCAAAAACCACAGGCAGCGCAGCAGCAAAAGATAAAGATTCCTTGGAAATTGACCTAAGCGCCTTAAAGCGGGAAAAAGAGGATATGAAGCAGCAGTTGGATTATAATCAGAAGGTTATGGATAGCATTGCCCAGGATCTGGTAAGAGAAAAGAATGATAAATCCCAGATAGTTGATAATCTAAAATCCTTAAGGGGTGAAAATGCTTTATTGAGCCGCCAACTAAAGAATCTGAATAACCGTAAATTTGATTTAGAGAAAAAGCTGCAGCAAACCCAGGAAGAAAAAGACGTGTTGCAGCGGCGCATGGATGAAATGGAAACAATGCTATCAGATAAGCTTAATTATGTGGATAAATTGAGAGACCAGCTTAGTTCTGTGCGGCAAACAAAAGAAAATACAGCTGATTTAGAAGGCACAGAACAGCCGGCTTCGGGACAAAAGGAACCTGCTGTGCAGCTGCCGGCGATAGTGGTGCGGCCGCAGTCAACAACCTCTATTGCTCCTGACAGCACGGGGCAAGGTAAAGTTGTGGCAATCAACAGGGAGAGCAATTTCTTGATTATTGATTTAGGAAATAACGCCGGTGTTAAGCAGGGAGATAGCTTACACGTTTACAGGGGCAACCAGTCTATTGCTCTGCTGCAGGTTATTCAGGTACGCAGCAATATTTCTGCCTGTGATATCAAGAAAGAGAATGTGCCGGTTAAAATCGGTGATTTAGTCAGGTAACTTTTTGGAATAAATGACCCGCACAAGAAAAAATACTCCAGCAAATATTTCAATAGAAGATGTTGCCCGCCGAGCAGGTGTGTCTATTACCACGGTTTCAAGGGTAATTAATAAAATACCTACCGTTAAAGAAAGAAATAAACTAAGAGTATTGGAGGTTATTAAAGAACTTAATTTTCAGCCTTCTATTTTTGCCCAGAGGCTTGCCACCGGAAAAAGCAATATTGTGGCATTGGTGATCCCCCGCTACGAGGGGGTATTTTATTCTTTCTACGCATTGGAATTGATCCGGGGTATCGGCACGCTTTGCGATGTTTTTAAATTGGACTTGCTGCTGCATTTAACCGATGTGCGTTCTTCGCTTAATTTAAGAGGAGTCGGAGGAATAATTTTTGCAGATATAATCGGCAACCGCCATCAGCTTGAAGAAGCGCTTGTTAATAATATTCCTACTGTAGTGATCAATTATTATGTTGAAGATTTAAACGTCAGCTGTGTTGCTGTTGACAATATTGGCGGAGCTGAAAACGCGGTTAATTATTTGTTTAGCATGGGGCACAGAAAGATCGCGCACATTGCCGGAGATGTTGTAACGCAGGCAGCAGCCCACAGGCTTGAGGGTTATAAGCAGGGTTTAAAGAAGAATAACATTGAAGTGGACCAAAAATACATTTTCAAAACAGATTATTCGCGCGGACAGGCAAGGGTTGCCGTAGAGAATTTATTTCGCATGCAGGAGGCGCCGACCGCGGTATTTGTGGCGTCTGATTCCATGGCCCTTGAAGTAATGGCCGTGGCAAGGGAAATGGGGAAAAACATTCCGGGCGATTTATCTATTGTCGGTTTTGACGATAATCCCTCAGGGCTGTATGGGCCGGTTTCTTTAACTACTGTCAGGCAGCCTCTTATTAAAATGGCAGAAGAGGGGGTCAAGGAACTGGAACGCCTAATGAATATGAAAAAAGGCACACAAGAAGTTGTTTCTTCAAAAACTGCTCAATTTAGAAAAGTATTTTTGCCCACAGAACTTGTCATCAGAGAATCCTGCAGAGCTCTTTAACTCGTTTAAATTATTCTTCCGTCGGCACAACTTATTGTATCCTGCCATGATATGGACACCATATATTGTATTTTTTCTATTGACAGTTTTTTATAAGATTGCTATACTTTGTTTTAGATTTGACAAATTCAGAGAAAGTTTTTCTGCGAGGAGGTGGGTATGAGTTTAGAGTTATCTGAAAATGCAATTAAGGTGTTAGAGCGCAGGTATCTTAAGAAAGACGAAAAGGGAAAGGTGATAGAAACTCCGGATGGCATGTTTAAGCGGGTTGCTGCTGCCATTGCTGATGCAGACAGGCTTTATGGCAAGAATGCTCAGGAGGTTGAAAAAATCAGGGATTCATTTTATCGTATTATGACGAGCTTAGAATTTTTGCCAAATTCACCCTGCCTGATGAATGCCGGAAAAGAGCTTGGGCAGTTGTCTGCCTGTTTTACGCTTCCTGTTAATGATTCAATGGAATCAATTTTTGAGACCTTAAAAGCAACTGCGATGATCCATAAATCAGGCGGAGGAACAGGTTTTTCTTTTTCGCGGCTTCGTGCAAAGAATTCAGTGGTGCGTTCAACCGGAGGAGTTGCTTCCGGCCCGGTATCATTTATGAAGGTTTATGATGCAGCAACCGAGGCGGTCAAGCAAGGTGGAACCCGCCGCGGAGCGAATATGGGCATCCTTCGCGTGGATCATCCGGACATACTGGAATTTATTTGCTGCAAAGAGAACAACGATCAGATAAACAATTTTAATATTTCTGTGGCTATTACCGATGATTTTATGAAAAATCTGCAGGAGCAAAAAGAGTATGATTTAATTGATCCCCACGGCAACGAGTTTGTCAGGAAGATCAATCCCAAAGAAGTTTTTGATTTAGTGGTAAAGCAGGCGCATAAAAATGGAGAACCCGGCATTATTTTTATTGATCGTTTAAATCAGGGTAACCCGACCCCAAAGCTTGGAGCCATTGAAAGCACAAATCCCTGCGGTGAGCAGCCGCTTCTGCCGTATGAGAGCTGCGACCTTGGTTCAATTAACCTGGTAAAACTTTACAAAAAGATCGGCACCCGTTACGAAGTTGATTGGGACAGGTTAAAAGAAGTAACCCGGCTTGCTGTTCACTTTTTGGATAACTTAATTGATGTAAACAAGTTTCCTCTTCCTGAAATAGAAAAGGCCACAAAGGCGACGCGTAAAATCGGCTTGGGCGTAATGGGCTGGGCAAGCCTTTTGATCCGCATGGGCATTCCTTATAATAGCGAAGAGGCGGTAGCTTTGGCTGAGAAAGTAATGTGTTTTATTATGACCGAGGGCATGAAAAAGTCGCAGGAACTTGCTGCTCAAAAGGGCGTTTTTCCCGCGTTTAAAGACAGCATTTATGATAAAAAGGATTCTCCGCTAAAGATGCGTAATGCCACCATCACTACCATTGCTCCGACGGGAACTATCAGTATTATCGCAGGGCCATGCTCCTCCGGGGTTGAGCCGCTATTCGCAGTTTCTTTTTACCGTAATGTTATGGATAATGATAAGCTTGTAGAAACAGAGCCGCTTTTTGAAGAAATCGCCAAAGAGCGCGGTTTTTACACCAGAGAACTGATGGAAAAAATTGCTGAGAGCGGTTCTGTGCAGCATGTAGAGGGGATCCCTGAGGATGTGAAAAAGATTTTTGTTGTCTCCCATGATATTTCTCCTGAGTGGCACGTGCGCATGCAGGCTGCATTTCAGAAATGTGTGCATAATGCTACCTCTAAAACAATTAACTTTACCCACGATGCAACAATGGAAGATGTGCGCGGGGCATATTTGTTGGCCTATGAGTTAGGATGTAAAGGAATTACTATTTATCGCGACGGAAGCCGCGAAGAGCAGGTTTTAAATATTATGCGTAAGGATGATAAAAATAAGCCGCAGGAATCTTCGCAGCCGTTAAAAGAGATTGCTCCCCGTCCGCGGCCGGAAGTTACCATTGGAACGACCACTAAGGTTGCCACAGGATGTGGTAATCTTTATGTTACTATCAACGAGGATGAAAAAGGAAAGCCCTTTGAGTTGTTTACCCAGATGGGGAAAGCCGGCGGTTGCGCAGCAAGCCAGCTTGAAGCAATCGGCCGTTTGGTGTCTTTGGGTTTTCGTTCAGGTATTGAAGTAAAGTCAATTATTGAGCAGTTGCGCAATATCCGTTGCCCAAGCCCTTCATGGGAAAAGGGCCAGAGGATTTTTTCTTGTGCTGATGCAATTGCCCGTGTAGTTGAAAAAAGGCTCTTAAACAGCCAGCATTTAAATGTAAATGTTGAGGCATCAGCTTTAGCAATGAAACATTCCAGCGATGATGAAAACGGAACCTCTTTGCTTGAGGAGCACGGTAATATTGTTGGAGTTTGTCCTGATTGCGGCGGAGCGCTTCGTCATGAAGAAGGCTGTATGAAGTGTTATGCCTGCGGTTTTTCAAAGTGTTAAATTAGTTATTCAATAACAAATATTTAGATTGGAGATAAATCATGAAGAAGATAGTTTACATCGTGCTTGACGGTTTGGGCGATCAGCCTATTGCAGAATTAGGCAACAAAACCCCGCTTGAGGCAGCGCTAACGCCTAATATGGACGGGCTTTGCCAAAAAGGCAGGACTGGTTTGGTGTATACGGTTGCAAAGGGTATTGCCCCTGAGTCTGATATTGCGGTAATAAGTTTGTTAGGTTATGATGCGCATAAATATTATACCGGCCGCGGCCCGCTGGAGTCTTTTGCCGAAGGCATAAAGGTTAATAGCGGCGATGTGGCATTCAGGGTTAATTTTGCAACAGTTGCCGCTGACGGCAAAGCAATTAAGGACAGGCGTGTGGGAAGGAATCTTACCACCGAAGAAGCAACCGAGCTTGCAAAGGAAATTAATACTAAGGTTACTTTGTCAGGTGGAACATTTGAATTTAAGAATACCATAGGGCATCGCGGCGTCTTGGTGATCCGCGGGATCCGTTCCAAATTAAGCGGTTGGATCACAAATACAGATCCTGCATATGACAGAGAAGGGGTTTTTGGGGTTGCCAAAGAAAAGTTTGAGAATTTTGTTGCTGTTTCAGAGCCTATGCCCGGATATGAAAATAACCCCGAGGCTAAAGCCGCAGCGCTTCTTTTAAATGAATTTACGCAAAAGTCAAACAAAGTGTTAAATGACTCCGCGGTAAATAAAAAGCGCGTTAGTGAAGGCAAAATGCCGGGGAATGTAATTTTGTCGCGCGATGCCGGAGACCATCTGCCGGTGTTCCCTCCGATTAAGAGTTTGTTTAATTTAAAGTTTGGTTCTTTTGTGCAGATGCCCGTAGAAAAAGGCATCGCGTTATTAACCGGTATAGAAATTATTGATGTCCCGGAATCAAGTTCAAAGCCAGAAGTGGATTATCCGATTTGGGCAAAGCTTGCACTTGAATCTATCGGCAAATACGACGGTATTTATGTGCATATTAAAGGCCCTGATGAGCCGGCGCACGACGGTGATTTCATGAAAAAAAAGGAAAGTATTGACGCTATTGACAAGTATTTTTTTACGAATCTTTTGGCAAAATTAGATTTAAACAATACTATAGTCGCTGTTACTGCAGATCACTCAACTGCCTGCAAAGTTAAGGCCCATACTGCTGACCCTGTGCCGATTTTAGTTTGTGGAGGTTCTATCAAGCCTGATGGCACAAAGAATTTCTCGGAAAAAGCCGCAAAAGATGGCTCTATCGGTGAGATCATGGGACAGGATATCATGCCGCTTCTTGTAAAATTAGCCTCTTTAAGTTAGGGACGGTTCTGAATTGCGCTTAAAAGTGTCCCCTTAATTAGATAGTAAGCTCGTCTATTAGGGAATTGTTTTCTAACTTGAAAACATAGCTACTCCACCGCCAAGTAGTTATGTTTTTAGCTAAAGATGCTCTCATCGGATTTGTTTCTATATACTTCATGCACTCTGCTAAATATTCATCTTTTTGAATAATTTTACTTTTAAATCTGTCTTGCCAAAGATGCCCCACCTTATCATATTTTGAATTAAAGTATATCGTGTAGCTCAAATTCAGCCCATGCATAACTTTTTTGAGAAAATAAGGGTTGTTTACTTCTAAAAGCAAGTGTATATGATTAGGCATTAAGCAGAAAGAGTAGAGTTTAAAATTATACTTCCTTTTATATTTGGAAACAATGCTTAAGTACATTTCATAATCGCTCAACTCTTTAAAAACCAATTGTTTTTGGTTGCCTCGTGTGATAACATGATAACAACCATTTTCCGTTATAATTCGTGCCTGTCTTGGCATATTGACCACCTCCTATTATAATAGACACAAAAAATATCAATTTCTAACATAAAATTTATTAGAAGAGGGACACTTTTAACCGTGTTTCAGAACCGTCCCTAACTTACTAACTTAAATATGGATAAGTATGATGTCGTAGTTATTGGCGCCGGGCATGCTGGTATTGAAGCAGCGCTTTGCTGCGCGAGGGTGGGCCTTAACACAGCAATACTGACTTTAAACCGTAATACCATCGGAGCTTTAAGCTGTAATCCTGCAATCGGCGGAGTTGGTAAGGGCCAATTAGTAAAAGAAATTGATGCCCTGGGAGGAGAGATGGCCAAGGCTGCTGATTTTAGCGGGATTCAATTCAGGATCTTGAATGCCTCTAAAGGCGCTGCAGTGCAATCAAGCCGCGCGCAGGTAGACATGCAATTGTATCAGCAATATATGCAGCGCGTTGTTTCCGGGCAGAAGAATCTTGAAATAGTTGAGGCAGAGGTTAAAGATTTAATTGTCAGAGGATCTCAGGTTTACGGAGTTATCACAGGCAAGAAAGAAGAAATCCTTTCAGATTGTGTGGTAGTTTGCCCGGGTACGTTCTTAGACGGGATAATTCATATTGGCTTAAATAAAATTAGTGGTGGCAGGATAAATGAACCGGCAAGTAGCCAGCTTGCAGATAGCTTAAAAAGCCTTGGATTTAATCTTTTCAGGTTTAAAACCGGGACCTGCCCGCGTTTAGATAAAAATACAATAGATTTCACAAAATTAATTATACAAAACGGAGATAATCCGCCTCAGCCATTTTCTTTCTCTACTAAATTAATCCGGCAAGAGCAAGTTCCCTGTTATATTACCTATACTAATCCTTCTACGCATAAGATCATTTTAGATAACCTTGATCGTTCTCCGCTTTATGCAGGGATTATTAAGGCCACCGGCGTGCGGTATTGCCCTTCTATTGAGGATAAGATTGTTAAGTTCTCTGATAGAGAGCGCCACCAGGTTTTTCTTGAGCCGCAAGGATTAAATACCGACGAGGTTTATCCCAATGGCCTCTCCACAAGTTTTCCTGAAGATGTGCAGCTTGAAATTATACACTCTGTTGAAGGCCTTGAAAAAGCGCGGGTTATTCGTTTTGGTTATGGTATTGAGCATACTGTGGTTGATTCCACCCAGCTTTTCCCCACCTTAGAATCAAAAATAATCCGGAATTTATATATTGCCGGCCAGATTAACGGGACTACCGGTTATGAGGAGGCGGCAGCTCAGGGCTTAGTTGCCGGGATCAATGCCGGTTTGCGGGCAAAAGAAAAAGACCCCCTGGTCCTTACGCGCGCAAATAGTTACATCGGGGTCCTGGTTGATGATTTAACCACAAAAGGCACACAAGAGCCTTATCGGATGTTTACATCCCGCGTAGAATACCGCTTGATTTTGCGCGAGGATAACGCGGATTTACGTTTGAGAAAAATCGGGCATGATTTGGGTTTAATTTCTGAAGCCGAACTTAAAGATGCCCAAGCCAAACAACAGGAAATTGAAGATGGGATAAAATTTTTGCGTTCTCACAGGATTACTCCTAATCAGCAGGTGAATGAATTTCTGGAGAATTTAGGCACACCTTGCCTGCGCAATCCGGCTACTCTTGAGGATATTCTTAAAAGGCCGCAAGTCAGCTTGCATGATTTAATGCGTATGCCAGGTGTGGGCCAAAAGATCCCGGAATTTGCTTTGCGCCAGGTTGAGATTGAGGTAAAATATACTGGGTTTATCAAGCGCCAGTTTGTTGAAGTGGAAAGGTTTAAAGATTTAGAAAAAATTAAGCTGGCGCAAGATTTAGATTATGCTGTTATCCCTGGGCTTTCGCGCGAGATAAAAGAGAAACTGAATAAATTTAAACCGATGAATTTAGGCCAGGCTTCAAGGATTTCCGGAGTTACTCCGGCTGCGATTTCAATATTAATGGTTTATTTAAGAAAGATTTAATGGATAAAAAGAAGAATTATTTATTAGTTAAGAAATTCTGCCAAGGCTTAGGAGTGGATTTGTTTGGTGTGGCAGATATCAAGAAAATCCGCCATGAATTTGTATTAAAGCCGGAAGTAGTAAACAATCTGGACTATGCTATTAGTCTTGGCATCAGGCTTTCCCAGGCAGTACTTCAGGAGATCTCAGATTCTCCGACGAGATTATATTTTCATCATTACCGTCAGGTAAATAATGCTCTTGACCAGGTTTCATTGCGGCTGGTTAATTATATTCAAGGCAAGGGTTTCAAAGCGCTTCCTATCCCTGCTTCGCAGATACTTGATTGGCAAAAGCAAACCGGGCATCTTTCTCATAAGAAAATAGGAGAGTTAGCCGGCCTTGGATGGTTGGGGAGAAATAATTTATTGGTAAACAAGAAATTCGGCAGCCAGTTACGCCTGGTTACAATTCTAACTAATTTCCCTCTTAAAGCTGACAATCCGGGGAAAGATAACTGTGGAGATTGTTTTTGTTGTGTTAAAATATGCCCGGCTGGTGCAATTAAGAATAATCCGGCAGAGTTTGATCATCTGGTTTGTTTTGAGAAGCTAAAGGATTTTCAGAAACAGCGTTTAGTTGACCAGTATATTTGCGGCGTGTGCGTTAATGCCTGCAGGAGTAAGGAAAAATGAAAGAAAAAATTTTAATTGTAGATGACGAAAAAGATATTGTGAAGATGCTGGATTATAACTTAAAAAAAGAAGGATTCCGCACCGCCCTTGCTTATGACGGTGAAGATGCCTTGGATTTGGCCAGAAGAGAGCGCCCTGATTTGATTCTCTTGGACCTGATGCTCCCTGAGATTGACGGCTTGGAGGTGTGTAAACAACTTAAGAAAGAAGAAAAGACCGCAGGTATCCCGGTGATCATGCTTACTGCAAAATCGCAGGAAGCAGATAAAGTTATCGGCCTTGAATTGGGAGCTGATGATTATATTACTAAGCCGTTTAGTATTCGCGAGCTGATTGCGCGGGTAAAGGTGGTGTTGCGCAGGGGCAAGGAAAGCGAAAAGCCTGCGGAGATTACGAAAATAGGCAGTATTTCTATTGATTTTTCCAAAATTCAGGTGTTTGTTAATGGAAAACAAATTGTTCTTTCATCAAAAGAATTTGAACTCTTAACTACTTTAATTAAGGCAAAAGGAAGGGTGTTGTCGCGGGATTTTCTTCTGGATTCTATCTGGGGTTATGATCATGCCATGGAAATCCAAACACGTACCGTAGACGTACACATTATGTCTTTGCGCAAAAAGTTAAAGAATCAGTCAAAACGCATTATTACAGTTAAGAATTACGGGTATCGTTTTGAATTTGATGAGGATTAATTCATGATTTTTGCTACAAATAAACAAATAAAATCTCTTATTACCGGTCTTGATAAAATTTCTCAAGACAGCCTAAACGAAAAGGTTGAGCTTTCCTCTGGGATAAGCCTTTCGCCGCTGGTTTCTGCCATAAATAATCTTATCGGAGCATTTACCAAAAGAATTGCTTTTCTTGAGCAGGAAAATAAAAAGTCTGTTGCCATCTTGGATAATATGATTGAAGGGGTTTTGGCAATAGATAAGGACGCAAAGGTGATTTCTATAAATCCGGCAACTGAAAATATATTCGGTATTAAAAAGTCAGAAGCGGAAGGCAGGTATTTGCTTGAGGCGATCCGCAATAATGATATCGCCGAAATCGCAAACAAAGTATTAACAAGCGGAGGTTTTATTTCTCAAGAATTGTCTTTGGTTTGGCCGGTGCAGAGGATATTTAGTATCAATGCCTCCGCAATCATTATCGGCGAGCGTTCCATAAGCGGTTGTTTAATTGTTATTCATGATATTACAGAAATCAGAAAGCTTGAGGCAATGCGCAGGGAATTTGTGGCTAATGTTTCGCATGAGCTAAAAACCCCTCTTACTTCAATTAAGGGTTTTGTGGAAACACTTTTAGAAGGCGCAATAGAGGATAGAGAAAACAGCCGGAATTTCCTGGAAATTATCCATGAGCATACAATCCGTCTTGACGGTTTGATCAATGATCTTTTAAGTTTGGCGTACCTTGAGTCTAAGGCTTTGGCGTTGAATCTTGAAAAAACAAATATATCTCAACTGCTTGATAAAGTTTTGGAGGGTTTTAAATCGCAGTTTAAGGCAAAAGGTGTCAGCGCCGAAAATCAACTGCCCGGAGAATTATTCGTTAATGCTGATTCTGCTAAAATAGAGCAGGTGTTGGTTAATTTAGTGGATAATGCAATAAAATTTAATCGTTCACAAGGCACAATTAACATTTCTCATCAGGATTTTGATGGTAAGGTAAAGATAATTGTGGAAGACACTGGAATGGGTATTCCAGAAAAGGACTTAGCGAGGATCTTTGAGCGTTTTTATCGTGTTGACAAGGCGCGTTCGCGCGAATTAGGCGGCACCGGTTTAGGGCTTTCCATTGTAAAACATATCATAGAGGCGCATGGCGGAAGCGTAGGAGTGGAGAGCCTTGAGGGGGCAGGTTCTAAATTTTGGTTTATTCTGCTTAAGGTAATTAAGGAGGCCTGATTTTTATGAGTGGAGCATATTTGACTAAAAATGGATATCAAAAATTAATGGAAGAGCTGGAATATCTAAAGAAGACAAAGAGAAAAGAAATATCCAAGGCAATTGCTGAGGCGCGCGCGCATGGGGATATCTCTGAGAATTCCGAGTTTGATGCAGCAAAAGAGGCTCAGGCGCATAACGAGGCAAGGATTAATCAGCTTGAGTCAAAATTAGCAGGCGCGCATATTATTGAAGATGTTGGAATGTCTTGTGATGAAGTTTTAATTGGAGCTACTGTAAAATTAAAAGATTTAGATACAGATGAAGAGCTTGAGTATACTTTAGTTTCCGAGGACGAATCTGATTATGAACAGAATAAAATTTCTATCACCTCGCCCGTGGGTTCCGGGCTTTTAAACCGCAAGATAAATGATGTTGCAGAAATAAGTGTCCCTGCAGGAAAACTTCGTTACAAAATCCTTAGTATCAGCCGCGAATAACCGCTTTTTATTCAAGTAACAGTTTAACTTCTTGAAAAATACTCCTGTAAGGCACAGTAGCGGACGTTTAAACGTCCGCTACAACTCAGAATGGCAATATTCGTCATCATGAATGAGCCATGCTTCAGTCATCCTGAAGGAGGCCTAAAGCCGACTGAAGGATCTAAATAATCCAATCCGCGAATTTACCCGCATTTTACATTACCTTCAAACATCCTTAACTCCCATAACTTATACTTTTGCCATGATGAAAAAAATATTAAAGGTGATTAAAGAATACCTTGTAAAAGTTATCAATGAGGAAAATCAAACTCTTGATACCTTTTATAGGCAGTATGCTTAAGAACAAAAAGGATGTCTTGTATGCGCAAAGCGCTTATTGTTGAGGATGATAAGGATATCAGCAGGTTAATTTACTATAATTTGCAAAAAGAAGGTTTCTCTGTTAAAGAGGCCCATGACGGTTATCAGGCGCAGAGGCTTTTAAAAGAGGATCAATTTGGAATTGTGATTTTAGACCTTATGCTCCCGGGTATAGATGGATTTCAGATCTGCCGCGAGCTTAAGGCTAATAATAATTCTGCTGTGTTTGTGATCGTAGTAAGTGCTAAAAACAGCCCTCAGGATAAGCTTTTTGCGCATATTTTAGGGGCGGATTGTTATTTAGAAAAACCATTTTCAATTCTAACTCTTGTAAATATGGTTAATGAGTTTTCCGTGTTATCGGAGAAGAATTTCTTGGTAACAAATGCCTGAATATGATTTACATAGATTTTACATTTTCTTGATTTTATTTAAATACAAATGAATTAAGATTTAACTATGGTACAGAAAGGAGGTGGGTTGTGGAAGTGAGTGTGATGTCATCAGTACGTAAAGATTTTTTTATCAGCCATTTACGTTTGCAATTAAATAAAATGCGCAACATTTTAAATAATTTGGAAGAAGATGCAGATTGTGATTATGCTGAACAGTCTTTAAAAGAAATAGAACTTAATCTTCGCCAGATCAGGAAGCTGTGCGTTGAGAGCTTGTAACAAAAAAGGAGGAAAGCAGAATGAAAAAGATGTTGGGGTTGTGGCTGGTGTTGTGTTTTGTGGCATCAAGCGTTTTTTTAAATGCAGGAAATATTTTTGCCGGAGAAATTGATGTTCTCCTGCAGAAGCTTGTAGAAAAAGGCGTACTTAGTCCAGGAGAGGCACAGGTGGTTAAAACTGAAACTCAAGAGCAGGTAAAAAAAGAAGTTGCTCAGGGTAAAAGCGCTGCCTTGCCAAGCTGGGTGCAGAATATTAAGCTAAAGGGGGATTTCAGGTTAAGATATCAGCATGACCAGGCAAAAGAGCTGGCTGGGAATACCCAATCTCCGCGCGATGGCCAGGACAGGGCGCGTATTCGTGCGAGGCTCGGGTTAGAGGGGAAGGTAAACGATAAAATAAAAGCAGGTGTTGGTATCGCCACAGGTTCAACTACTGACCCTCGTTCAACTAATATTACACTAGGCTCAAGTTCTACAAAAAAGAGTATTGTTCTTGATTATGCCTATGCTACTTATTCTCCTTGGAAATGGGCGAGTTTTACCGGAGGTAAAATGCAAAATCCTCTTTGGGAGCCGGGAGATTTGATTTGGGATACGGATATTACGCCTGAAGGTGGGGTAGCGGCATTAAGCACTAAGATAGGTTCTAAAACTGAGTTATTTTCTAATCTGGGTGTATTTTTAATTGGAGAAGCAGCCGGAGATGAAGCAGACCCAACGATGTATGTATTGCAAGGTGGGTTAAAACAGCAATTAACGGATGCGGTTTCGGCAAAGATTGCTGCCTCATTTTATAATTTTACAGGTTTAGTCGGGAAATCATTAACAGCCAGCTCAGGAACAAATAGCACGGTTAATGGTGGGCTAAAGTATAATTATAAAAATTTTACTCCTGCTTTTGAAATTTCTATAAATGAGCCGCTTAAGGCAATTGGATACAGCCTGCCTTATTTTGCACTTTTCGGCGAGTATGTTACAAATGTTGTAAAAGATGTCCCGGGTGATGATACTGGTTGGATGTTGGGCTTTAAGGCAGGAGCGCAAAAAGTAGAAAAATGGAAAGATTGGCAGTTTAAGTTTAATTACTGCAAACTTGGAAAAGACTCAATTCTGGATATCCTTCCGGATTCTGACCGTTATGGTGGAAAAACAGGAATTAAAGGTTTTGAAGCAGGCCTTGATTTTGGTTTAGGCAAAAATACCTGGTTGGGCCTGGATTATTACTATAATGAATACATGAAGGGTAATTTCGGTTATACAAACTCAAGGTCGTATCAGGTTGTGCAGGTTGACTGGAATGTAAAATTCTAATTTTACATAGATTTTACATTGGCTTAACATAGTTTTAACTGACAATGAATAATATTATAATGAAAAAGAGGAGGAAGACATGTTTAGAATAGTTTCAGTTTTGTTGATAAATTTGTTTTTCTGCAGTTTAGCATTAGCAGCTCCTGCAAAAAATTGCGTTCAGGTGAAAGGCTCAGACACTATGGTGAATCTTGCGCAGGCTTGGGCAGAGAGGTATATGGAGGTTAATCCCGGTGAGTTTATCGCTGTTACCGGCGGCGGGTCGGGGACAGGCCTTTCCAGCTTGATCAGTGGTACCTGTAGCATTGCTATGAGCTCACGTAATATTAAGGGGAAAGAAATCAGCCTTGCAGAAGCAAGAGGAGTTAAGCCTTACGAGGCAAAAGTGGCTTTGGACGGTTTGGCAGTAGTAGTAAACCCCAAGAATCCTGTGGATAAACTCACTATTGACCAGTTGGCGCAAATTTTTACCGGTAAAATTACTAATTGGAAGCAGGTTGGCGGGCAAGATTTACAGATTGTGGTTTTGTCCCGCGAGGTAAATTCCGGGACACATGTTTATTTTAAGGAGCACGTTTTAAGAAAGAATGATCCGAATTCAAAGGAAGAGTTTACCCCAGGCGCGCTGTTGCTGCCTTCTTCGCAGGCAATTGCCGACGAAATTACTCAAAATACCGGGGCAATTGGTTATTATGGCATGGGTTATATTTCTCCTAAGCAGAAAGCTGTTGCAGTGGCCAAGGATGCAAAATCGGAATTTGTCTCTCCAGTTACGGAAAATGTGATTAATGGCAAGTATCCGATTTCACGGCCATTATTCTTTTATACCAATAATGCGCCACAGGGACAGATAAAGAAATTTTTTGATTTTTGCCTTTCCAAAGAAGGGCAGGAGATTGTTTTAAAGACTGATTTTGTGCCGGTGAAGTAGTTATTTATCGGAGGCTCAGTAATATAAGCTATGCGTAAGATTAAAGAATTTGTTATAGAAAAGCTAATCCTGATTTGCGGATTAGCTTCTATATTTTTTGTTATCCTTATATTTATTTTCCTTGCCAAGGAAGGCATTGCTGTCTTTAAAAGCGTTTCGCCTTTTAATTTTTTGTTCGGCAAGAGCTGGTATCCTATTTCTGAGCCGCCGCAATTAGGGATCTTGCCTTTGATCCTTGGATCTCTTTTAGTTACGCTTGGAGCTGCGGTTATATCTGTTCCAATTGGCATTGCCTGTGCCGTATATATTGCTGAAATCGCCCCGCAAAAAGTAAAAGAAATATTAAAATCAGGGATTGAATTGTTAGCGGCAATACCCAGTGTTGTTTTGGGTTTTATTGGCATGGTGACTTTGGTGCCTTGGGTAAAAAGCATTTTTCATCTTCCGACGGGGCTGACTGCCTTGTCCGGTTCAATTATGCTTGCTTTTATGGCCATGCCTACAATCGTTTCTATTGCAGAGGATGCGCTTTATTCTGTGCCTAAGAATTACAAAGAAGGTGCCCTTGCCTTGGGGGCTACGCATTGGCAGACAATTTACAGGGTGCTCCTTCCCGCAGCTTCCTCGGGAATTGTTGCTGCAGTGATGCTTGGGATTGGAAGAGTAATTGGCGAGACAATGGCAGTGATGATGATTACGGGTAATTCTGCAATTATCCCTCACACTATCTTACAGCCTGTGCGCACATTGACCGCCACAATTGCCGCAGAAATGGGCGAAGTGGTGGTGGGAAGCGAACATTATTTTGCCTTGTTTGCCATCGGGATAGTTTTATTTGTGATTAGTTTTGCGATTAACGTAACCGCGGATCTATTTTTACATAAGAGAAGATGAAGAGAAACCCTCAACGTACCCAGAAAATTGCTTTTTTCTTTTTACTGCTTGCCACGCTTTTAATTATAGTGCCTGTTGGGTTAATCATTGTAATTATAATTCAGAAAGGCCTTCCTGCAATTAACTGGCAGTTTTTAACAGATATGCCACGCCAGGGGATGCGTGCCGGAGGAATTTTTCCGGCAATTGTCGGCACAGTGTATTTAGTTTTGGGCGCGATTTCTTTCGCCCTGCCAATTGGTTTATTGGCTGCAGTATACTTGAGTGAATATGCAAGGGCAAATATTCTTACCCGCCTGATTAAGCTGTCTATTGTTAATTTGGCAGGTGTTCCTTCGGTTGTTTACGGTTTGTTCGGCCTGGCGTTGTTTGTTGTTTTCTTTAAATTCGGGGCATCCATTCTTTCTGGTTCATTGACTTTGGGCCTGATGATTTTACCTATAATTATTACTTCTTCCGTTGAGGCGCTTGAGAGCGTGCCACAGTCATTTCGCGAGGTCAGCCTGTCTTTAGGAGCAAGCAAATGGCAGACGATTCGTAACATAGTTTTGCCTAATGCTGTTCCGGGGATTATTACCGGGACAATTTTAGGAGTGGGCAGGGCAGCAGGAGAAACCGCTCCTATTCTTTTTACTGTAGCGGCATTTTACCTGCCGCAATTACCAAGTTCTATTTTTGATCAGGCTATGGCTCTACCGTATCATTTGTATGTTATTTCTACGCAGGTGCCGAATGTAGATGAAAAGATCCGCTACG
This sequence comes from Candidatus Omnitrophota bacterium, assembly GCA_016208765.1. Classification (GTDB taxonomy): domain Bacteria; phylum Omnitrophota; class Gorgyraeia; order Gygaellales; family Profunditerraquicolaceae; genus JACROS01. The sequence continues at coordinate 101,764 of JACQXK010000004.1, read as the reverse complement.
GCACAGCTTTGGTGCTGTTGTTTATGGTGCTATCGGTAAATTTGGTGGCGGTAATTATAAGATATAAGTTTAGGAAACTGAAGAAATGGTGATGAAGATGAATTCGCTTTGTAATTTGTTTAAGGCGATTTTAAGACAGCGGGTTCCGGGGCTTGTTTTCGCAGCACCGCTTGCCACACCCCGGCGAGGTGTGGCTGCGCTCGGTGAAAATTTTCGCTCTGCCAGACAGTTAATAGCGGGGCATCCGTGCCCGCTCAAATTTTCAACGTGCTGCTCAAATCAAGCCCCGGAACCCGCTATAAGTAAAAGTGATATTTATTTACAAAATCAGCAAATTCATTTTGGGTTGAGAGATGACTAAATTTAGAATAACTAATATTAATGTTTGGTTTGGAGATGTGCATTCTTTAAGAGAGGTTAATCTTGAGGTGCAGTCAAATGAAATTCTAAGCGTGATTGGGCCGTCAAATAGCGGCAAAACCACTTTTATCCGTATGCTCAACAGGTTAAACGAATTGCAGTTAAGCTTCCGCATGTCCGGAGAAATTGATCTTGATACCTTAAGTATTAAGAAGGTTGATGTTGAAGAACTCCGTCGTAGAGTGGGTATGGTTTTTGCCCTTCCTTTGCCGTTGCCGTTGTCAATATTTGATAATGTGGCTTATGGGCCGAGGATGCAGGGAATAAGAAATAAAACCAAGCTTAAAGAAAATGTGGAATCTTGTTTAAAACAAGCCTATCTTTGGGAAGAGGTAAAAGACCGGTTGAATACTTCTGCTTTTAAGCTTTCAGGAGGGCAGCAACAGAGGCTTTGTATTGCCCGGACTTTAGCAGTTAAACCGGAGGTGGTCTTGTTTGATGAGCCCTGTTCCGGTTTAGACCCTATTTCTACTGCAAAAGTGGAAGAAGCAATGTTGAAATTAAAACAGCATTATACAATTGTCCTGGTTACAAATAATGTAAAACAAGCTGCGCGTGTAGGGGACAGGACAGCCTTTTTTTTAAACGGAGAGTTGGTTGAAGTTGACCAGACTGATAAAATTTTTACAGCGCCAGGTGACCAGCGCACAGATGATTATATCAGAGGTAAATTCGGATAGGATTATTTATGGCAAAAATATTAACTAAGAACCTAAATTTATGGTATGGTGATTTTCAGGCAATTATTAATGTGAATGCTGCTTTTAGCGGGAATAAGATTACCGCTATTATCGGGCCTTCGGGTTGCGGCAAGTCAACATTGCTGCGTATTTTTAATCGTATGAATGATTTAATTGAAGGCGTGCGCACCAGCGGGGAGATCATCGTAGACCAGGAGAATATCCTGGATACGGATGCAGATTTGGTGGTTTTAAGAAAGAAGATCGGCATGGTGTTCCAGCGGCCAAATCCGTTTCCGCTATCAATTTATGAGAATGTAGTTTTTGGCCAGCGTATTCATAATTCTATACGTAAATCTGAGCTTGATTCTTTGGCAGAAGAGAGCCTGAGGTCGGTGTTATTATGGGATGAATTAAAAGACAAACTGCACAAATCAGCATTGAGTTTATCGTTAGAGCAAAAACAAAGGCTTTGTATTGCCCGCCTTGTGGCAGTTAAGCCGGAAGTTCTGTTGATGGATGAGCCCTGTTCTACCCTTGACCCGCAGGCAACTCAGCGTATTGAGGAATTAATGCGCGAATTAAAAAATAATTATACAATAGTGATTGTGACACATAATATGCAACAGGCAGCGCGAATTTCTGATGATACAGGATTTATGCTTTTGGGAGAATTGATTGAATTTGGAAAAACAGATGATATCTTTACTCATCCCTCAGATAAGCGCACAGAGGATTATATTACCGGCAGATACGGATAAGTTGTCACAAATGGAATCAAAATATTAAATTTTGAAGAATCTGATGTGTGGCAGGAAGCAAGAAAATTAGCAAAAGCGGTTTATCTATTAGGAGAGAAAATTGCTAATAATAGGGATTATGGATTAAGAGAGCAAATACAGAGAGCGGCAGTATCTTGTATGGCAAACATTGCTGAGGGGTTTGATTCTGATTCGGACCAGCAGTTTATTCAATTCTTAGGATATGCGAAAAGATCTGCTTCCGAGGTGCAATCTCATTTGTATGTGGCATTAGATTCAGATTATATCAATCAAGAAGAGTTTAATTCAGTTTATACTTTAGCGACAAATGTTAGGAAACTATGTTCTGGTTTTATTAAGTATTTGAGAAAATCTATTTAACAGAAACTTTAATTATTTACCGGTGACTGGTGACCGGAGACAGGAGACTATAGTGCAAAGACATTTTGATGAAGAGTTGAAGGAATTACATAAAGATATTCTAAGAATGGGTGTTTTGGCCCAGGAGGCGATTTATAAATCTATTGAGGCTTTAAAAAATCGCGATAAACTGCTCGCGCAGGAAGTAATCAGGGCTGATGACAAAATTGATGAGTTGGAATTGTTTATTGATGAGCGCTGCATAGATTTAATCGCCCGGCATCAGCCGATGGCAAGCGACCTGAGATTTTTGACTACCGGCATGAAGATCAATGCCGAGCTTGAACGTATTGCGGATTTGGCCCTGGATATCAGCCAGCGCGTTTTGGAGATTGCCGATAAGCCGTTACTTAAACCCCTGATAGATATTCCCAAGCTTTCTGTTATTGCCCAGAACATGGTGCGTGATGCTATTGACGCTTTTATAAAACGCGATGTGGAGCTGGCTAAAAAAGTCCTCTTTGCCGACCCCGAAGCAGACAGGCTGCGTAATTTTGTTTCCGATGAGCTTATAAATGATTATATGGCCAAAGATCCTAAAACCGCAGACCGGGCTGTGCCGCTACTTTTAATCGCCCGCCATTTGGAGCGGATTTGCGACCACACAACCAATATTGCCGAGGATGTAATTTATATGATTGAGGCAAAAGTAGTGAAACATCATCCTGAGAAATTATAAAATAAGCCAATGAGAAGATTATTTGTTTGCCTAACTGCGCTAAGCATGATTTTTATTTACCGACATGCTTGTGCGGCGCGGGATTGGGAATATTGGAACCAGGAGACATTTACTTACGAAATTACCGATAAAGTAAGTTTTGTTGTTATTCCTGAGTGGCGTTTTAAGAATGATATGAGCTATAATTATTTATTTAAACTTGAGACCGGAGTTTCATTTAAAATTAATAAATTCTGGGAAATAACACCATATTATGTTCATCAAGATAAAAATACCGGAGCTTTGTGGGATGGTTCAGAGATATCTTATTTGGACAATACTTTTAAATTTAGTTTTGAAAAGTTTTCAAACATTAAACTTTCTAATCGCCTGCGTTTTCAGTATGATTACGATAAAGCAAAAACTATTTTCCGTAACAGCCTGCGGCTCTACAAGGGTTTTAAAATTCTTGGCACACAGGAAATCGGCCCATTTATAAGCGAAGAGCCTTTTTATGACTGTAAGCTTGACCGGATTACAGAGCACCGCAGCACTGTAGGCATCAGTTATGCGCTTAATAAGAATATTTCTTTTAATATCGGGTACATGCTTAATTCAAAGAAACCTGCAGACAAATGGACATATGCCAATGTTCTGGTAAGCAATATTAGTTTCAGGTTTTAAGAGTTTAGGCGGATCATATACGCGTTGACATGTCTGGTTTTTGATATAGAATGTTTTTGTGCTTTTAAATAGGTAATAAGTAATCATATGCGCAGTAAAATTATAAATTGGATAAAGAAGCAGGTAAAATCTTCCGGGGCCAAGGGGATTGTGATGGGCCTATCCGGTGGGATAGATTCAAGTGTAGTAGCAGCTTTATCAAAAGAAGCGGCGGGGAAAAATAATGTTTTAGGCCTATTTTTACCATGCCATAGTCAGCCGCAGGATTTAATTGATGCAAAGTTCCTGGCAAAAACTTTAGGTATACAAACTAAGACTGTAGATTTATCAAATATTTTTGATAGTTTGACAAAAGTTTTGCCAGAGGCAAGCCCTATGGCGCGGGCAAATCTTAAGCCGCGGCTGAGGATGCTCACGCTTTACTATTTTGCTAATAAATATAATTATTTAGTCGCCGGCACAGGCAATAAGTCAGAATTAAGCGTCGGATATTTTACAAAGCACGGCGACGGAGCAAACGATATCTTGCCTATCGGCGGGTTGCTAAAAAAGCAGGTTGTGTTATTGGCAAAAGAATTAGGGATCCCTGAGCAGATTATTAAAAAGACGCCTACTGCAGGGCTTTGGCCGGGGCAGACCGATGAAAAAGAGATGGGCATTACTTATCCGGAGTTGGATGACATTCTGGATTGTATGTTTAAAGGTAAAAGGCATTCTGTTTCTAAAATAAAGGTTTCTAAGGTTGTTAATATGCACAGGCTTTCAGAACACAAGCGCCAGGGGCCGAGGATTTGTTTAATTTAAGTTTACGCAGATACAGGTAACTCAGTTTTATGGGAGGATTAAAAATGAATGAAATTATTGAGATCTTAGAAAAAGACGCGCGTATCACTCCGGAAGAAATCGCCAAGATGCTAAAATTAAAGCCTCAAACAGTAAAAGATGAAATTAAGAAATTGGAGAAAAATGGGATTATCATTAAATACAAGGCGGTAATTAATAAAGAATTGGTGCGCAGGGAGGATTCTCTTGCCCGTGCGCTTATTGAAGTAAAAGTTGTTCCTCAGAAAGATCTGGGCTTTGAGAAGATCGCCGAGAGGATATATTCTTTTCCCGAGGTAACGAGCTGCTATTTAATTTCCGGGACATATGACCTTTTGGTGGTGATTGAGGGAAAGACCATCCATGATGTTTCGCGTTTTGTTGCGGAAAAACTGGCATGTTTGGAGAATGTGCGCGGGACAGTTACGCATTTTTTGTTGAAAAAATATAAAGAAGATGGTGTTATACTAAAGCATAAGCAAGAGAATAAGAGGATAGCGATATCGTATTAAATATTGTAATTCGTAATCGGTAATTAAGATGAGAAATATTATTTCTAAAAAAGTGGAAGAAATGCAGCCTTCGGGAATCCGTGCATTCTTTGATTTAGTGCTCGGAATGAAGGATGTTATTTCTTTAGGGGTGGGGGAGCCTGATTTTGTTACCCCCTGGCCAATCTGTGAGGCAGGGATCTATTCTTTGGAAAGCGGATTTACGTCTTATACTTCCAATAAAGGATTATATAAGTTAAGATTAGGTATCAGCAATTACCTTAAAGATAAATGCGGCTTAAAATATTGCCCTGATGAGGAAATCTTAATTACTGTCGGTGTCAGCGAGGGAGTGGATTTAGTTTTGCGTTCTATTCTTGAGCCGCAGGATAAGGTGATTGTCCCTCAGCCGAGCTATGTTTCTTATGGGCCGGTTACCGAGTTAGCAGGCGGCGTCCCAGTGTATATTAATACGGCAAAGAACGGTTTTAAGATCACGCCGCAAGAGCTGGAAAAGAACATTGACAAAAAAACCAAGGCAATTATCTTAAATTATCCTTCAAATCCCACGGGTGTTTCTTATACAAGAAAAGAGCTTTATGAAATTAATAAGGTATTATTGAAACATAAAGTTATGGCAATCTGCGATGAGGTTTATTGCGACCTGACCTATGATTTTAATCACACGCATTTTGCTACTTTGCCCGGAGCAATAGATAACACTGTTTATCTGGATGGTTTTTCCAAAAGTTATGCTATGACCGGCTGGCGTGTGGGTTTTGCCTGCGGGCCGAAAGAGGTTATTGCCGCAATGACCAAAATACATCAATATACAATTATGTGTGTTTCTATCACAGCCCAGATGGCTGCAGCAGAGGCAATAGTTTCAGGAAGAAGATTTGTTGAAGAAATGAAGCGTGAATATAAAAGAAGGCGGGAATTTGTGATTGACGGCTTAAACCGTATTGGTTTGACCTGCCATAAACCTCAAGGGGCTTTTTATGCCTTTCCTTCAATAAAGAAAACCGGAATGAATGCGATTGATTTTGCGCAAAGCTTGTTAAAAGAGCAGAAGGTAGCAGTTGTCCCGGGCACTGCCTTTGGCAGCGGACTTGATAATTATGTGCGCATTTCTTACGCATCAAGTTTTGATAATTTAAAAGAGGCGTTAAAGCGCATGGAAATATTTTTAGAAAAGAGGCGTTAAATTATGTCTACTACTAAAGCCCGGCACTATCAAATTTATGTTAAACAGATTGAGGCGCTTTCCAAAATAGCTAACCTGATCACTTCAGGTTTGTATTTGGATGAATTGCTGCGTTTGGTGGTGCAGGTCACTGCCGAGGTGATGAATTCCAAGGTTTCCTCGCTTTTACTGCTTGATCCTGAGAAAAAAGAACTGGTGGTGCGGGCAACACAATCTATCTCAGAAGCATATAATAAAAAACCAAATATCAAATTAGGCCAGGGGATTGCCGGAGTTGTTGCTTTGGAAAACAAGGCGGTTTACGTGGAGGATGTGCGTAAGGATGCGGGTTATTTAAACCGCGATATTGCAAAGGCTGAGAATCTGGTTTCTTTGGCATGCGTTCCTCTATCGGTTAAATCCAAAGTAATCGGGGTATTAAACTGTTACACATCTAAAAAACATAAATTCTCCAAACAGGAGATGGATGTTTTAACCGCACTTGCAAATCAGGCGGCAGTAGCAATTGAAAATGCCGAGCTTGACCTGCGTGCGCGAAGCGCCGAAGAAGCCCTGACCACACGTAAGCTTATTGAACGCGCAAAAGACATTCTTTCTCAGGAAGCCAATATTTCTTCTTCTGAGGCATTTCGCCTGATCCAGAAACAAAGCATGGACACCCGTAAAACCATGCGCGAAATAGCCGAGGCAATTATTTTAGCCAGAGATATTAAAGGTAAAACTTGACAAGAAGGTATTTTGTGGTAAACTTTAATTAATTACAGTGATGTAATAGAGACACAGAGGTCTTCAAGGCAAAGTTAATATGCCGCGAAGGCTTTTTTTTGGACTGAGGCGTCCTTTATCCAGCAATGGATTATGGGCGCTTTTTTGTTTTCTATAAGGATGAGGGGTATGGAATTTGAACAAATAGTAAAGAAGATTTCTCCTGTTTTAAGGCGGATTACCTATAAATTAAACGGCTACTGCCGTTTTCTTGGGGATGACGATCTTTATCAGGAGGCGCTTGTGCATCTTTGGCAGGATTACTCATCCGGAAAGCTGACAGATAAGACCGATAGCTATGTATTACAGGGCTGCTATTTTCATTTAAGGAATTATTTACGTAAGATAAAAGATAAATCAAGGCTTGTAAGTATTGAGGCAATTGTTAATCAGGAGGGGAACAATTTTGAGGAGTCCTTGCTTCTTAGGGATACCTCTGCGGATAATTTTCTTGATACTTTAAACAGTAAATTACTTGCTGAAACTATTCATAACAACGGTTTTACAACCCGGGAAAAACAGCTTCTAAGGTTATTTTCCGAGGGGCTGACTACAAGAGAAATCGGAAAATGCTGCGGAGTTTCTCATGTGCGCGTAGTGAAAATGATGGCAAGTATCAGGGGAAAGTGTAAAAAATACCTGGATTAGGTTACCAGATAAAGAGGGTTTTTACTTGTATTGATGTAAGTGCAATATTTCGCAGCAAATACACACAGAGGTGTATAAGACATGGGCGTTCTATAAAGAACGCTTTTTTGTTTATAGGGTGGTTTTAAGACGCGGGCGTCTTTCTTTTTCCAGTGTTGGATAGAAAGGCGCTTTTTATTTTAAAAGGAGGATGCAATAAATGAAAAAAACGGGTGTAATAATTCTTGGTTTGATGTTTTTTGTTTTAAATGCGGCAATTGTTTTCGCTACGCCTACAACTTTGATCTGGTCGCCATCTACAGATATCCAGCCATATAAGAAAATACATATCGGCTCTGATTTGTATTTCCCGGTAAGAAGCAAAGACAAGAATGAAATAAAAACATATATTCAGCAAGTCTATGGCTCTACGTTCAGCCTTTTGTCTGACAAACCTGAAGATAATTTATTGGGGCGTGTTTGGCAGCCTTTAGGGAAAATTATGGCTGAAACAGGGTTTGATTATAAGAAAGGATTTGGTTCATCATTAGATACATATCCGTTTTACTTTAATTTTAAAGCGGCTGTGCCTGAGGATGCTTATTTTAAGAATATGCCAGCATTTGCCATCGGCGTGTATGATGTCGGCACAAAACGCAATAAAACAAATAATAATGTTTGGTATCTTAGAGGGGCAAAAACAATTAATATTGGCAAGTTTAATTTGGGCAGATTCTCCGCCGGATATTTTAACGGTAACGCCAAATTATTAAGGGATAAAGATTCTGAACGGGACAATATCGGGCCGCTATTTGCCTGGGAGCGCACCATGTCAGAAATATCTGATAAACTTTGGCTGTGTGTTGATTATCAGGGAACGCAATCTTCTTATGGGGCGCTTAACGTTGGTTTTTCATGGAAGTTCACAAACAATATTTCCGCGATATTTGGTTACGACATTTACAATAATAAAAATTTAAGAAATACAGTTACTTTTCAGCTGGATATGGATTTTTAATCAAAAAGGAGGAAAGAGATGATTAATGCAGGTGATACAGCATGGGTGTTGATGTCTACGGCGTTAGTAATGCTTATGACGCCGGGCCTGGCATTTTTTTATGGGGGTATGGTCAGGCGCAAGAATATTCTCGGGGTTCTGATGCAGTGTTTTATTGTGCTTTGTGTTTTAAGCCTGCAATGGGTTTTATTCGGTTATAGCTTGTCATTTGCTCCCGGAAAAGGCTTTTGGGGAGGATTTAGTTGGTTTGCTTTAAATGGCGTGGGCCTTGAGCCGTATGCAGATTATGCAGGAACAATTCCTCATCAGGCATTTATGATCTTTCAGGCGATGTTCGCAATTATTACGCCGGCGCTTATTATTGGAGCTTTTGCCGAGAGGATGAAATTTTCGGCGTTTTTAGTTTTTACAATTCTCTGGGCGACTTTTGTGTATAATCCGCTTTGCCATTGGGTGTGGGGCATAGGAGGATTTTTAAGAAATTTAGGAGCTTTGGATTTTGCAGGCGGAACAGTTGTGCATATTAACGCTGGAATTGCAGCTATTGTAACAGCGCTTGTAATCGGCCGCAGGAAAAATCTTGATCATCATTTGCCTGCTCCGCATAATTTGCCTTTTGTAGTTTTAGGTACGGCATTACTTTGGTTCGGATGGTTTGGTTTTAACGCAGGAAGTGCTCTTGCGGCAAATGGCTTGGCAGTAAACGCGTTTGTGGTTACTAATACTGCGGCTGCTGCTGCAGGACTTTCCTGGGCGCTGATTGAATGGTTGCGTAATGGTAAGCCTACTCTTTTTGGAACAGTCAGCGGCGCAGTAGCAGGGCTTGTGGCAATTACTCCTGCAGCCGGTTACGTGGGGGTGGTGCCGGCAATTGTGATCGGGTTATTAGTAAGCGTGTTTTGTTTTGTGGCAGTAACGATCATAAAGCCGAGATTAGGATATGACGATGCGCTGGATGCTTTTGGCGTGCATTGTGTGGGTGGGATTTGGGGCGCTTTGGCAACAGGGCTCTTCGCTTCAAAGGCAATTAACCCTGCCGGAGCTGACGGATTATTTTTTGGGAATCCAAAACAATTTTTGGTGCAGTTAATAACAGTGCTTGTTACCATTGTTTATACTGCTGTTACAACTTTTGTTATTTATAAATTGGTGGATCTGTTTATTGGTATCAGGGTATCAGAGAAGGATGAGGTTATCGGTTTAGACCTTACCCAGCACCGTGAAAGCGCGTATACTGTTTTAGAATAATTAGTATTGTGGCCTTGGGCCATGGTCGGCAAAAGGGTGTTACCGAGGTTTATCGCGGAGCCAAAGAAACAGGTAATCTCCTGCGTAAGATCCGTCTTGAAATAGCTGTAAATGATAATTTCCTTGAACCAGCCATTAACGCCATTATTAACGGTGCTAAAAGCGGCTCAACAGGAGACGGTAAGATATTTGTTATGGAGTTATCTGAATGCATACGTATACGTACTGAGGAGAGGGGGGTGATGGCAATAGGATAGAAAAAAGGATAAAAAAGGGTTACCAAAACAGCCAATTCTTTACTTGTACTTATAATAATCCGAAAAGTTGGGTATTTTTCTTATAACTCAGCTTTAATGGATTTATGCTTAAGCACGTCGGAGTGCGGAAGCAGTTACAGCATAAATTGAACGCAGGCGTTCTTTATTTAAAGGACGCCTTTGTTTTTTAGATAAGGCAAATAAGGAGGAGGCTGGTTATGATTAATTCAGGTGATACGGCATGGGTTTTGTTTTCAACAGCCCTGGTTTTGCTGATGACTCCGGGTCTGGCTTTCTTCTATGGAGGGATGGTCAGGCGAAAAAATGTTTTGAGTGTGTTGATGCAGTGTTTTGTGGCAATATGCCTTTTAAGCGTGCAATGGGTAATCTTTGGTTATAGCCTTTCTTTTGCTCCGGGAAAAGGTTTCTGGGGTGGTTTATCGTGGTTGGGTTTGATTGGAGTAGGAACAGAACCTTATGCAGCGTATGGCGTAACTATACCTCATATTGCTTTTATGTCTTTTCAATCAATGTTTGCTGTGATCACTCCAGCTCTGATTATTGGTGCTTTTGCTGAGAGAATAAGATTCTCTGCTTTTTTGGTGTTTACGCTTCTTTGGGCGACTTTTGTGTATGATCCGCTTTGTCATTGGGTTTGGGGTGATGGAGGATGGTTAAAGAATTTGGGCGTTCTTGATTTTGCAGGAGGGATTGTTGTGCATACCAGCGCCGGGATTACAGCTTTAGTTACGGCAATAATTATAGGTAAGCGTAAGAATATGGATCATCATTTGCCAGCTCCGCATAATTTGCCCTTAGTGGTTTTGGGAACAGCATTGCTCTGGTTTGGATGGTTTGGTTTTAACGCAGGAAGCGCTCTTGCGGCAAATGGCTTGGCAGCCAATGCATTTGTGGTTACAAATACCGCTGCTGCAAGCGCAGGTTTAAGCTGGGCGGTGCTTGAGTGGATCCGCAATGGAAAACCTACGGTCTTTGGGACTGTCACCGGAATAATTGCCGGTTTAGCTACTATTACGCCTGCTTGTGGTTTTGTCAGCCCGCTATCTGCTTTGATCATCGGGGTTTTGGCAAGTATTTTTTGTTTTATCTCCGTTGCGCTGATTAAACCAATGTTTAATTATGACGATTCTCTTGATGCCTTTGGCGTGCATGGTGTAGGCGGGATATTAGGGACCATTGCCACAGGTTTGTTTGCTTCAAAAGCGATTAACCCTGCCGGAGCTGACGGATTGTTTTTTGGGAATCCAAAACAACTGTTTATTCAATTGCTGGGTGTTGCGGTTGCTGTTGGTTTTACGTTTGTCGGGACAATTGTGATCTATAAATTTGTGCTTGGGCCATGGTCGGCAAAAGGGTGTTACCGAGGTTTATCGCGGAGCCAAAGAAACAGGTAATCTCCTGCGTAAGATCCGTCTTGAAATAGCTGTAAATGATAATTTCCTTGAACCAGCCATTAACGCCATTATTAACGGCGCTAAAAGCGGCTCAACAGGAGACGGTAAGATATTTGTTATGGAGTTATCTGAATGCGTGCGCATACGCACAGGGGAGAGAGGCTCTCTTGCTATTGGATAATTAGTTCCACTAAAAGTTTGTTACCAAAATAGATACAAGTTTACTTGTAATAAGAGTAGAGCAGGAATTATGCTATGGTACATTGCAGTGCCAACACAACGAATTTGAACGCAGGCGTTCTTAATAAAAAGAACGCCTTTGTTTTTTCTGGAAAATATAGTAGAATATAACAAATAACAGGCACATTACGCTTATGTGGAATGGCGTAAGTGCGCATTAACTATGTGGAGGTTTTTATGGGTATCAGACAGGAGTTGTTGACCAAGATAAAGAGCATAGAAATAGAAACGGTGGACTTGCCGGAAAAAGTATCCGCTTACTTTGGAGAGAATACTTTTAATATTGAAACTATGCAAAAGTATATTTCCAATGCAACCTTTGAGGCATTTAAGACGTGGATGTCTGAGGGCAAACAAATTTCCAAAGAACAGGCTAATGAGATTGCCAACGCCATGAAAGAGTGGGCAATTTCAAAAGGGGCTACTTATTACACACACTGGTTTCAGCCGATGACCGGCTTGACCGCAGAGAAGCACGATAGTTTTATTTCTATTACCGGCCCGGGCAAGGTGATTGAAAAATTTTCCGGATCAAAGCTTATTCAGGGCGAACCGGATGCAAGCTCATTTCCTTCCGGTGGTATCCGTGCTACTTTTGAAGCAAGAGGATATACTGCATGGGATCCCTCAAGCCCGGCATTTATCATTGAGAGTAAGTTAGGGAAAACCCTTTGTATTCCGACAATATTTATTTCTTATCACGGTGAGGCCTTGGATAAGAAACTGCCGCTTTTACGTTCCGACGAGGCTTTAAACAAGGCAGCCAAGAATTTGCTGGAAGTTTTCGGGCATAAAGATATTAAAAAGATTTTTTCAACCTGCGGCCCTGAGCAGGAGTATTTTCTGATTGATAAAAATTATTATAACCTAAGGCAGGATCTTTTGCTTACCGGAAGGACGCTTGTAGGAGCAGCATCTCCTAAAGGCCAGCAGTTAGAGGATCAATATTTCGGGACAATTAAAGAGCGGGTTTTGAATTTTATGTTTGAAGTTGCTGAGGAAGCGTATAAGTTAGGAATTCCCGTAATGACCAGGCATAATGAAGTTGCGCCTCATCAATATGAGTTTGCCCCGATTTTTGAGGAATCTAACATTGCTGCTGACCACAACCAGCTTTTGATGGAATTGATGAAGAAAGTCGCTTTGCGCCATAATTTAGTTTGCCTCTTACACGAGAAGCCTTTTGCAGGGATAAACGGCAGCGGAAAGCATTTGAATTGGTCGTTAGCTGATGATAAAGGAAACAACCTGCTTAATCCCGGGCAAACGCCGGAAGATAACCTGCAGTTTTTAGCAGTGTTGTCCGCGGTTTTAAGAGCGGTTTATCTGCATGCCGATCTTTTGCGCGCAAGTGTCGCTCTTGCCGGAAACGAGCATCGTTTAGGAGCAAATGAAGCTCCTCCTGCAATTATCAGTGTTTTCCTGGGGGATCAGCTGTCGCGCGTTTTGGATACGATTGAAAAAGGCACAAAGAAGCAGATCTCAAAAAGCGATATTATTGATTTTGGAATTGCCCGGCTGCCTACTTTTAGCAAGGATTCAACCGACAGGAACCGCACTTCTCCTTTTGCTTTTACCGGGCAGAAATTTGAATTTCGCGCCGTAGGTTCATCCCAGAATATTTCTACATCAATTACGGTAATTAATACCATTATTGCCGACTCCCTTGATTATGTTGCTGATAAAATCAAAAAAGCGCAGGCAAGCGGTAAAGATTTTAATTCTGCGGTATTGCAGGTAATTGCACAGGTGGTTAAAGAAACCAAGGATGTGCGTTTTGAGGGAAATAATTATTCTGAGGAGTGGTTAAAAGAGGCAACGAAAAGAGGGCTTCCTAATGTTGCTGCTACATTTGAGGCATTAGAGGCTTTTATTAAAAAGGAAAATATAGCCCTCTTTGAAAAATATAAAGTTTTATCCAAGGAAGAGCTGGTTGCGCGTTACCATATTTGGATTCACATGTATAACCTGACCCTTGAAATTGAGGCAAACACTTTAATTGAAATGGTAAATGCAAGCGTTGCTCCGGCAGGCTTTGAGTATCAGAAATTATTGGCTGATAACCTGATTGATTTGGCAAATTTGAAGAAACAAACCGGTTTAAAGCCTGATACAAAGGCGCTTGAGGATCTAAAAGACCATTTAGATGAGGTGGTTGCAAAGATTTATTATGTAAGGCGTAATGCCGGAGTATTAAAGAAGCTTTTAGAGAAAGCATCTTTAATGGAGCAGGAGAAACGGGCAGAAGTATATTATAAAGAAATGAAGCCGTTAATGGATCACATTCGTAAGCATGTTGATGATCTGGAAATGGTAGTCTCAGACGAGCATTGGGACCTGCCGAAGTACCGCGAGATGCTTTTTATAAAGTAGTAGTTACCAAGAAAGAAATTTATTTACTTGTAATATAAGGCACGCAGTTGTGCTAAACTAAGACTAAACGCAAAGGGGCGTTCATAAAAGCTTAACCTTAGGCTGTTATGGACGCCTCTATTTTTTAACAAATCCTTTGCCTAAACTTTAAGCAGGATATGCCATGGTTGATGGACTAAAAGAAAAATTAATTGAAATTGAAGAATCCCTGTTAAAGGAAAAAAAAGGCTTTGTATATCGCGCAATTTTAGATATAATTGAAAAACCTTTATTTGAATATGCCTTAGAACGCACCTTTGGCAATCAATTAAAAGCAGCAAGGATATTGGGGATAAATCGTAATACTATGCGCGTAAAGATCAAGAAGTTGGGAATAAATCCTGATATTTATAAATAAGCGGCTGATTAAATATGAACAATAGAGAAAAGCTGGAAAAATCTGGTTTGTACGATTCGCGTTTTGAGCACGATGCCTGCGGGGTTGGTTTTGTATGCAGCGTAAAAGGCGAGAAGACGCATCAGATTGTGCAGCAAGGGTTAGAAGTGTTACGCAGGCTTAGCCATCGCGGTGCAACTGGAGCAGATCCTAAAACCGGCGACGGGGCAGGGATTTTAATCCAGATGCCGCATGAATTTTTTGTTAACCTTACAAAAGAAATTAAAATCAGGCTTCCTGAACAAGGTTGCTATGGCACGGGCCTTGTATTTCTTCCCACTAAAGAAAAAGAGCGCAGATTTTGTAAGGGGGTTTTTTCGCAGATCGTCCAGCAGGAAGGCCAGGAGATTTTAGGTTGGCGTAAAGTCCCGGTAAACAGCCGTGAAATTGGCAAAACCGCCCAGGAAACCCAACCTGCAATTGAGCAGGTATTTATTAGCCGTTCTAAAGACATAAAAGATGAATTGGCTTTTGAAAGAAAGCTCTATATTATCAGGAAACAAATAGAAAACTCCTTGCATGCATCTAAGCTTGCTCAGAAATCATTCTTCTATATTACAAATCTTTCCTGCCGCACATTTTCTTATAAAGGGCTTTTAATGCCAGAGCAGCTGGAGAATTTCTTTTTGGACTTAAGAGATAATGCCTTAAAAAGCGCCTTGAGCCTTGTGCATTCGCGTTATTCTACAAATACATTCCCGACGTGGGACCTCTCTCAGCCGTTTCGCTTTCTGGCGCATAACGGAGAAATTAATACGTTGCGGGGCAATATAAACTGGATGCGCGCGCGCGAGAGCATGTTAGAAAGCAAATTATTCGGCAAGAGCCTTAAGAAAATATCCCCGGTGATTGTCCCCGGAGGAAGTGACTCAGCCTCACTTGATAATATTTTTGAGTTATTGCTTCTTTCCGGAAGAAGCCTGTCGCATGCCATGATGATGCTTGTCCCTTGTGCGTGGGAACAAAATAAATTCCTGGATCAGGGGCTGAAGGATTTTTATAAATATCATGCTTGTTTGATGGAGCCTTGGGACGGGCCGGCTGCGATTGCTTTCACCGACGGGGTTCGTATCGGAGCGCTCTTGGACAGGAATGGCCTGCGTCCTGCGCGTTATATCATAACCAAACAGGGTTTAGTTGTAATGGCTTCTGAAGTTGGGGTTTTGGATATTGCGCCTTCTGATATCGCATCTTCCGGAAGGCTTGAGCCGGGGAAGATTTTTTACATTGATACAGGAGAGAAAAGAATTATTGATGATGCTGAAATAAAAAAATCCATGGCTCAAGCAAAGCCTTATGGGCTGTGGATAAAAGGCTCAACATTGGAATTAGCAGACTTGCCGGCAAAATCTGTAAAAAAACCAGGCGCAAAGGATTTATTGACAGATTTAAAGGCATTCGCTTATACCCGGGAAGATTTAAAAGCAATAATTAAGCCGATGGCTGAAACAGCGCAGGAGCCGGTAGGTTCAATGGGCAACGATACCCCGCATGCGGTGCTTTCGCAGCAGCCGCAGCTATTATACAGTTATTTCAAGCAGTTGTTTGCGCAGGTCACTAATCCTCCGATTGATTCTATACGAGAAGACTTAGTAATGAGCCTGGTAACTTATCTTGGCCCGGAGAAGAATCTTTTGGATGAAACTCCCGGGCATTCCCATAAATTAATTGTAGAAAGGCCTATCTTAACTAACGAAGAATTAGAAAAAATACGGAGTATCCGCAAGAACGGATTTAAAACAAAGACTATCTCGCTGCTTTTCTCCGTTAAAAAGGCCGGAGATTTTACTGCTGCATTAGAGAGAGTGTGTAAAGAAGCAGAAAGCGCCTTAAAAAGCGGGTATAGCTTTGTAATTTTAAGTGACCGTGGAGCTGACAAGGATCATGCAGCGCTACCTACTTTATTGGCCGTCGGCGGGTTGCACCATTATCTGATCAAGAAATCGTTGCGCACGCAGATCAATATTATCTTAGAAAGCGCAGAGCCGCGCGAGGTGCATCATTTTGCATTATTGTTTGGTTACGGGGCTGATTGCGTTAATCCGTATTTGGCATATGAGGCTATTAAGCTGTTGATCAGGGATTCTGAATTGCGGCTTGATGATAAAAGCGCCTTAAATAATTATATCAAAGCAGTAGATAAAGGGATTTTAAAGATCCTTTCAAAGATGGGTATTTCCACTCTGCAGAGTTATCGCGGGGCGCAGATATTTGAGGCAGTCGGATTAAATAAAGATGTTATAGAGCGTTGTTTTGCAGGCACGCCTTCTCGTATTGGGGGGGCTAATCTTGCTGTCATTGCCCAAGAGGCGCTCTTGCGGCACGAAACAGCGTATCCTAAAAACAATATTGAGGTACCTTATTTATCTACCGGAGGTTTGTATCAATGGAAACGCGACGGAGAAATCCACCTTTGGAGCCCGGAGGCGATTGCAAGCCTGCAGGATGCCGTAAGAAAGAATGATTCAAAAAAATATCAGGAATTTTCCGCACTCATCAATGACCAGTCAAAAAATCCTGTTACTTTGCGCAGCTTATTAAAATTTAAAGCCTACAAGTCTATCCCTCTTTCTGAGGTTGAGCCGGTTGAGAGTATTGTGAAAAGATTTGCTACTGGAGCCATGAGTTTTGGCTCCATTAGCCGCGGTGCGCATGAGACCATCGCTATTGCCATGAATCGTTTGGGAGGAAAATCCAATACAGGAGAAGGAGGAGAGGATCCGTTGCGGTTTGTTCGTTTACCCAACGGGGATTTAAAGCGAAGCGCTATTAAACAGGTTGCTTCCGGCAGGTTTGGAGTAACTACAAATTATCTGGTAAATGCGGATGAGCTGCAAATTAAAATTGCGCAAGGCGCAAAACCCGGGGAAGGCGGACAGCTACCGGGGCATAAGGTAAGTGTAACTATTGCCAAAACCCGTTATACAACTCCGGGGGTAACCTTAATTTCTCCTCCTCCGCACCATGATATTTATTCAATTGAGGATCTGGCGCAGCTTATTTTTGATTTAAAAAATACTAATCCTCTGGCGCGCATCAGCGTAAAGCTGGTCTCGGAAATCGGCGTCGGCACAATTGCAGCAGGTGTTGCCAAGGGCCATGCGGATATGATCTTAATTTCCGGAGGAGACGGAGGCACGGGCGCCTCTCCTCTAAGTTCAATTAAACATGCAGGGCTTCCCTGGGAACTTGGAATTTCTGAAACCCATCAGACGCTGGTGTTAAATGACTTAAGGAGCCGCGTGCGGCTGCAGACAGACGGCCAGATGCGCACCGGCAGGGATGTTGCAATTGCAGCCATGATGGGCGCTGAGGAGTTTGGTTTTTGCACCGCAGTTTTAATTGTCCTGGGGTGTGTAATGCTTAGGCACTGTAATTTAAATAACTGTTCGGTGGGAATTGCTACTCAGGATGATATTCTTGAAAAAAGATTTCAGGGTAAGCCGGAATATATAGAGAATTATTTTCGTTTCGTGATTGAAGAGCTGCGGCAGATCATGAGCTCTCTTGGGGTGCGTAGGTTGGACGATTTGATCGGACGGACAGATTTTCTGGAAACAAATGAAGCAATTTTACCGTGGAAGGCTAAGGGATTGGATTTATCGCGCCTGCTTTATAAGCCGCAGGTAAATGCATCAGTTGGAAGTCATTGCATGATTACTCAAGATCATAAGATAGATAAGGTTTTAGACCGCAGGCTGATCCAGCTTGCCAAAAAAGCAATTGAAATCAAAGAATCCGTAAAAGAGGAATTAGGTATTCATAATACCGACAGGGCTACGGGAGCTATGTTGAGCGGTGAGATTTGCAAACGCCATGGCGAGGATGGTTTAGCCGAGGATACTGTTTATTTTAAATTTAAAGGTGTTGCAGGGCAGAGTTTTGGCGCTTGGCTTTCAAAAGGGGTTACCTTTGAGTTAGAGGGTATGAGCAATGACTATGTGGGCAAGGGTATTTCCGGAGGAAAGATCATAATTTATCCGGATAAGAATGTAAGATATGCTCCGGAAGGGAATATTATTATCGGTAACACCACTTTTTATGGAGCAATTAGAGGCGAGGCTTATATCCGGGGATTGGCCGGGGAGAGGTTTTGTATTCGTAACTCAGGATTAAATGCAGTGGTTGAAGGCGTAGGGGATCATGGTTGTGAGTATATGACCGGCGGGCATGTGGTGGTTTTGGGTGTAACCGGCAGGAATTTTGCCGCAGGAATGTCCGGTGGAGTTGCTTATGTTTATGATTCAGATGCAAGATTCAGGGATAGGTGTAACTTAAACATGGTAGAACTTGATAAACTTAATTTAGAAGATATGGAAATAGTTTCACGCTTATTGCATAGCCATTATAAATATACACAAAGCAGTATCGCAAAAAAGATCCTTGATGATTTTGAGTCAAACTGCAAAAAATTCATTAAGGTTATGCCGCTTGAATATAAGCGGATTTTAGAGCAGAAGAAATTAGAACAGAAATTGGGCCTGGAGGAAGATTCAGAGGGATAACAAGATGG
The DNA here is from genome assembly GCA_016208765.1 of Candidatus Omnitrophota bacterium. GTDB lineage: Bacteria > Omnitrophota > Gorgyraeia > Gygaellales > Profunditerraquicolaceae > JACROS01. The sequence goes on along the minus strand of JACQXK010000004.1, from coordinate 82,729 downwards.
GGGATATCAAGGGTTTTTTAAAAGTTAAGCGGGAAAAAGCGCAGTACCGCCCGGTGTGCGAGCGTGTTAAGGATTATTCTGAAGTTTCTCTGTTGCGCAAGGCAGACAAATCCATGGAGCAGGCTTCGCGTTGTATGGATTGCGGAACGCCATTTTGCCATTGGGCTTGCCCGGTTGCTAATTATATTCCAGAGTGGAATGATTATATATTTCGCGGCCAATGGCAAAAAGCAGTTGATTTATTGCAGGCTTCCAATAATTTTCCTGAGATTACCGGCAGGATTTGCCCGGCAATCTGTGAGTTTGCTTGTGTGTTAGGGATTAACGATGATCCGGTAACTGTCCGGGAAGACGAGCTGGATATAATTGAGCATGCATTTAAGGCTGGTTATATTAAGCCAAGGCCGCCTAAGAAGCGCACGGGTAAGAAAGTTGCTGTGATTGGTTCCGGGCCTTCAGGTTTAGCTTGCGCTGATGAGCTTAATAAACTTGGGCATAAAGTAGTTGTTTTTGAGCGGGATGATAAGGTGGGTGGAATTTTACGTTACGGCATACCCGATTTTAAATTGGATAAGAAAATTATTGACCGCCGTCTTGTTATTTTAGAAAAAGAAGGAATAAAATTTACTGTTAATACTGATGTTGGCACAGATCTGCCGGTTTCAAAATTATTAAAAGAGTTTGACGCAATTTGTTTGTCTGGCGGCTCGCGTAGACCGCGCGATCTGCAAGTAGAAGGAAGGTATTTAAAAGGGATTTATTTTGCCATGGAATATCTCACACAGGCAAATAAGCGAATTTCCGGAAAGAAATTCAGCCAGCAGGAATTGATTGATGCTGGCGGCAAAAAGGTTGTTGTTATCGGCGGAGGAGACACCGGCTCAGATTGTGTGGGTACGGCTCATCGCCAGGGAGCAAGCTGTGTAGTGCAAATTGAGCTTCTGCCCAAGCCTCCGGAGTGCCGTAGTTGCGACCAGCCCTGGCCAAAGTATCCGCTTATTTTTAAGGTTTCCTCAAGTCATGAGGAGGGAGGCCAGAGGCAATGGGCAATCTCTACGAAAAAATTCATAGGAGAGAACGAAGAGGTGAAGAAGCTCTCCTGCGTGCGTGTTGAATTCTCTAAAGATGCCAAAGGCGCGCCAGTGATCAAGGAGATCCCGGGTACTGAATTTGAACTTGAGGCTGATTTAGTGCTGTTTGCCTTGGGATTTTTACATCCGGAGAAAAAAGGGCTTCTTGAAAATTTAGCTGTTGAATTGGATCCTCGTGGAAACGTAAAAACCGGCCTTGACTACAGCACTTCTGTAAAAAAAGTATTTTCCTGCGGCGATATGCGCCGGGGCCAGTCTTTAGTGGTCTGGGCGATATCTGAAGGACGCCAGGCCGCCTTCCATATAGATAAATTTCTGTCTAAATAATTTTATAATCTATGCGAATAATCTTGTGGCTGTTAATTTTGGCATTTGTTTGTTTTTCCTTGGGCTTAGCAGCAGAAAAAAAGAAAATAATTTCTTTAGGGAATGCCTCTGTTTTGGTTGAAGTCTGTGATACAAATAAAACACGGCAAAAAGGCCTGATGTTCAGGGATGAACTTAAAGAAAATGAAGGTATGCTTTTTGTTTTTGAAAAGGAGCTTAGGCATAGTTTCTGGATGAGGAATATGCGTATTCCTATAGATATAATTTGGATTTCAGAAGATAAGAAAGTTGTTGATATAATAGAAGATGCAAAACCTTGCCAGGCTTCTTGCCCAAGCCTTGTTCCTGCCAAGCCAGCTAAGTATGTTTTAGAAGTTAGCGCAGGTTTTGTCAAAAAGAACCAGATTAAAGCAGGCGCCCAGCTCAGGCTTGAGTGATGATGAAGTAATGGGTCCTGTCTTGTCTTGTTCTCGCAGCACCGTTTGTCCCGCCCCGGCGTGTCGGGGCTGCACTCGGGCGAAAACTCGTGCTCTTTCCCGACTTTCAGTCGGGAAAACCATGCCCGCAAGAGTTTTCTAACGTGCTGCTCGAATCAAGCCAAGCCACCCGTTAATGCAATGTAGTGTAATGAAGCTTTTAATATTGTATAAATTATATTGACAAACTATAAACAATTCGTATAATTACCATATATCCGAATATTGAGAAATAAGGAATAATACCGGTAGCGGAGGTCTAGACTTCGCTATCAGCTTACTAACAATGGAAGAATTGGCATATAAAATAAAATCAGATTTTCTAAGAGTTCTGGCTCACCCTCTCCGGCTGCAAATTATAGAATTACTTAAAAGACAGGAAGAAAAAGTAGGCGGTATTGCCAAAGGCCTTAATATTCCCCAGTCCAGCCTTTCCAGGCATTTATTGGCTCTAAGAGAAGCAGGGATATTGAAATCAAGGCAGCAGGGTACGGTTATTTATTATGCCATTGAAGATAAGGGGATATTCAGGGTTTTGCGCCCAATAGCAGAAATGTTACGTAAGAAATTAGAAAAGACAGCTACTGTTTTAACTAGTTTAGGAAAAGAAAAGTAGACTGTGTCTTTTTGATGGTATAGATAAAAGTCCTGCCATTTCTTACCGCGATAATAAGAAAAATGGGAAATTTTAGCCTTAATTTATTATTTGATCCGCTTTCTTTGTTTTTTCTTTTTGTTATTTTTATTGTTTCCCTGCCTTCTGCAATTTACTCTTTTGGCTATCTAAAAGGCGAATATTCCGTCGGTAAAATCAAGCTTTCCTGGTTTTTGCTTGCTATCTTCGTATTATCCATGTCTTTGGTGGTTACTGCCGGTAATGCCTTGATCTTTCTTTTGGCTTGGGAAATCATGTCTTTGGTTTCCTATTTTCTGGTTGTCTTTGATACAAAACACGAAAAGTCTGTGCAGGCTGGGACAATTTATATTGTAATGACGCATATCGGTACAGCTTTTTTGATTGCCGCTTTCTTAATTTTGTATAAACATGCGCATTCTTTTGATTTTACGGCAATAAAAAATGCCTGTCAGGTTATGCCTTCTTCAATTAAGCACCTTGTTTTCTTATTTCTCTTAATTGGATTCGGGACCAAGGCAGGTATTGTGCCGATGCACATTTGGCTGCCTTATGCGCATCCGCAGGCGCCCAGCCATATTTCAAGCATTATGTCAGGGGTAATGATAAAAACAGCGGTTTATGGAATTATCAGGTTTGTAATATTTCTGCTGGGCGTTAATTCTTTATGGTGGGGAGGATTGGTTTTAGTCCTTGCGGTAATTACCTGTTTGGTGGGGATTGTTTACGCTTTGATGGAAAGCGACATAAAGAAAATGCTGGCATATTCAAGCGTTGAGAATATGGGGGTTATTTTGTTAGGGATAGGTGCGGCGATGTTTTTTTTAAGTTTAAACCTGCAATATCTGGCAGTGTTTTCATTAGTCGCAGGATTATATCATTTGGTTAATCACGCTATTTTTAAAGGCTTGTTATTTTTATCCGGCGGCAGTGTTTATAAGGCAACCGGAACGCGAGATATGGAAAAATTAGGAGGCTTGATCAAGGTTATGCCGCAGACAGCATTTTGTTTTCTGCTGGGCGCCATAGCTATTTCTGCTCTTCCGCCTTTAAATGGTTTTGTGAGCGAATGGCTGACTTTGCAGGCGTTATTCTGGGGAGCTTTTTATGTGCCGGTAAGCGCTAAGTTATTCCTTACTGTTTGCGCGGGCATGCTTGCTTTAACCAGCGCCTTGGCAGCGGCGTGTTTTGTAAAGGCTTTTGGAATAACATTTCTTGCGCTTCCTCGGAGCCAAAGTGCCAAAAACGCCAAAGAGGCGCCTGTTTCTATGAGAATAGGAATGTTTTTTCTTTCCTTAATGATAATCTGTTTTGGCTTGGGGGCGTCTTTTGTTATAAAGTTACTCACCAGGGTTGCGGGAACTGCAACAGGAATTAATGTCAGCAATATGAAGTTTAGCCTGAATAATTTTACAATAATGCCCCAGGCCGGCCAAGGGGTTTATCTTTCCGTGCCTTTATTGGCATGCGCGTTAGTTGTTTTCTTATTTATAGGCTGGATATTTTATATTAAATTCTTAAGGAATAAATCGCGTACTTATACGACTTGGGATTGCGGTTATTATAAATTAGACGCGCGCAATGAATACACAGCGACTGCATTTTCCAAACCTTTTAGGATCGCATTTAGTTTTTTTCTTCTGCCCTATCGTAAAACAGAGAAGATCAGGGAATCATTTTATCATGTGAAATCTTTTGTTTATGAAACACATACAACCATGGTTTTTAAGAAATACATTTATAAGCCATTGTTAGGTTCGGTTTTTAAAACTGCCAAAATAATGAGAAATATCCAGGCAGGCAGTATTCATTTATACCTGGGTTATATTTTTGTAACCGTTTTTTTGCTGATTTTATTCATGAATAAGTTCTAAGATGATGAAAATACCCCTGGCTATAATTCAATTAATATTTATTATTTTGTTTTCTCCTTTTTTAAGCGGGTTGATCACCAAAATAAAAAACACATTAAGGATGCGCAAGGGCCAGGGGGTTTTTCAGCCGTATCTTAACCTAAGGAAACTTTTCTTAAAAAGGGAAGTAATTTCTGAAACAGCTTCCTGGGTATTTGGCGTTGCTCCTTTTGTGGTTATGGCCAGCGTATTAACAGCAGCGTTATTGATTCCGATGTTTATCGGACAAAGCCCATTAGGCGGAGCCGGAGACTTTTTTGTTTTAATTTTTGTGCTTGCTTTAGGGCGTTTTTTTCTTGCACTTGCTGCGCTTGATGCCGGAAGCAGTTTCACAGGGATGGGTTCTTCAAGAGAAATGTTTATTTCAAGCCTTGCTGAGCCTGCAGTGTGCCTGGTAATTTTCTCGGTATCTTTGCAATTTGGCTCAACCGGGATTGCAGCGTCTTTTGGCATGCATCCCGTGCCTGTTTCCTTGTTGGTAGCAGGGATTGCCTTATTTATGGTGATAATCGCCGAGACTTCGCGTATACCGGTAGATAATCAGGAAACGCACCTTGAGTTAACCATGGTGCATGAAGCAATGATTTTGGAATATTCAGGAAAGCGCTTGGCGTTAATAGAATGGGCAGCTTATATAAAACAAATGCTTTGGTTTTTTGTAATTGCTCAGTTGATTTTTCCGATTGCTTCTTTTAGCTGTTGTAATAATTTCTCCGGGCTTATTTCCTGGGGTATGTGGTATTTGGCAAGGATTATGATTATTGTTATTGCGGTTGCTATTGTGGAGGTTTCCTTGGCCAAGATGCGCTTATTTAGAGTTGCGGATTTTCTTGGATTTGGTTTTGTTTTGGCGGTTATTTCTGTAATCTGTGCAATCTTAAGGATTTAATATGCAGGCTATAATTCTATTCGGGGTTTTGGTCTCAACCTATCTGATGATTATCGCAAAAAGGCTTCCGGCGTTAATCAGCAGTTTTCGTATTCAGTCGTTCTTTTTGTTTCTGGCCACGCTTTCAATTGCTGTTAATGAGCGCCAGCTTGATTTGTATATTATTTCGGGGTTATTGTTTCTCATAAAGGTATGTATTATCCCGCATTTTTTATACCGCATCATAAAGAAAATAAAGGTCAGCGAGGACGTAGGGATGCTTTTAAATGTGCAAATTTCTTTGTTGTTCGCTTTTTTTCTCACTTATTTGTCGTGGGCGCTTTCCGGGAAAATAATTTCTATCGGCAACCAAGCCCAGGTCGTTGTTCTGGCAGTGTCATTCTTTGCAATATTAACCGGTGTTTTTCTGATGATCTTCAGGATTACCGCGTTATCCCAGATCATCGGGCTCTTAGTGATGGAAAACGGATTATTCCTGCTTGCTGCCACGGTTTCCGGCGGAATGCCGTTTTTTGTGGAGATCGCCATATTTTTTGACGTATTTGTAAGCGTTGTTATTATGGGATTTTTTATTTACAGGATCAATAAGCTTTTTACTCATATAGATGTGAATAAGCTTTCGCGTTTAAAAGGATAATATTCATGCAGATATTTTTAATTCTTGGTATTCCGGTTATACTTATCTTGTGTGCGCTTGTTTTTAAGAGGCCCAAGGTATTCGGGATAATTAACTCCGCAGGGTATCTGATGGTGCTGGTTTTTAGCATAATTTTATTGCGTAAACTTTTCTTTTTAGCCCCGGCAGGCTTTGTTTCTTATTTAGGTTTTATATATTTGGATTCTTTAAGCGCGTTTTTTATTTTTGTAACTTCAGTGGTCAGCTTTGCCGCATCACTGTATTCTATCGGGTATATCAGGAATGATTTAGATAAAGAAAAGATAACCGAGAAGAAGGCAAGAATCTATTATCTGCTTTTTAATTTATTTTGCCTGGCTATGTTTTTTGTCCCGGCGGTGAGTAATCTGGGGATGCTCTGGGTTTCCATTGAAATAACCACGCTTGTATCTGCGTTTCTTGTGGGTTTTTACAATACCAAAGAATCTGTTGAAGCTGCCTGGAAATATATTATTATTTGTTCGCTGGGAATAATTTTAGCGCTTTTAGGGACGATACTTTTTTCTTATGCCTTTGCTATTTCCGGGTTATCAAGGAGCCTTAATTGGCAGGAGATGGTCCCTGTTGCGCATATTCTGGATAAGAATATCCTTAAAATTGCATTTATATTTATTCTTGTCGGATATGGCACAAAGGCTGGCCTTGCCCCGATGCACACATGGCTTCCGGATGCGCACAGCCAGGCAGTCAGCCCAATAAGCGCGCTGCTTTCAGGAGTTTTGTTAAAGACGGCAATTTATGCGATTTTAAGATTTGGTATTATCGTTGTCAAAGGTGTTGGCTTTGCATATTTTGGCAACCTGATGATTTTATTTGGAGTGATTTCCTTGGCCATCTCCTGCGGGTTTGTCATTGTGCAGAAAGATTTAAAACGCCTTTTGGCTTACAGCAGCATTGAACACATTGGTATAATCTGTGTCGGATTTGGCTTGGGCCCGGTTTTTGGCGTGATTGGGGCATTGCTGCATGTGTATAGCCATGCAGTTACCAAGTCATTGATGTTTTTCGGCGCCGGAAACATTATTAACGTTTATAAAAAACATAATATGAATGTGATCAGGGGGGTAATTAAGGTTATGCCGTTTACCGGCATTATGGTGCTTCTGGGCATGTTTGCGCTTGCCGGTTTTCCGCCGTTTTCCATTTTCTTTAGCGAGTTTTTAATTATTGCGGCGGCGTTTCTTAAAGGTTCGTATTTGGTGGCTGGTTTGTTGCTCTTATTCTTGTCGGTCATTTTTGGAGCGTTTGTTTTTCATTTCGGTAAAATGCTTTTTGGTAATACCCCCAAGGATATGGCAGTTATAAAAGAACCTTTAAGCGTTAAGCTTAGTTTTTTATTTTTGTTTTTTCAGGTTTGCGTTTTTGGCGCAGTATTGCCATTTATTAAAAAGGAACTTGTATGGTTTGCTCAGAGATTATTTTAGCTGTAAAGAAACTGTTTCCTCAGTTTAGCGTGATTTCCTGCGAAGAGAATTATGCTGATGAGCTGATTATGAAGGTAACCCCGCAGATATTTAAGGAGGCATGTTTAGCATTGCATAAAATTCTTTTGTCTTCGGTAGTGATGCTTTTTGCGCTTGATGAGCGCGAAAAAACAGGTAAATTTGTTGTAAATTGCGTGTTTCTGAATTTAAGGCAAAGCAAGTGGATAACTGTGAGTATAGATATTCCCTCGGAAACTCCGTATTTTGACTCTTTGGCGCAAAATATGTATTCATCCAGTTTTTTTGAAAGAGAAATTTGGGAAATGTTTGGCATTGAGCCTAAAGGCAACCCGGATTTAAGAAGGCTGCGTTTGCATGATGAGGTTTGGCCGCAGGGAAATTTTCCTTTACGTAAGGATTTTACAAAGAAAGTGGAAGGCAGCCTTGGTGAATATAAATTTTCCAGGGTAGAGGGGAAGGGTATTTTTGAGATTCCGGTTGGGCCGGTGCATGCCGGGATTATCGGGCCGGGGCATTTCCGTTTTAGCGTTGCTGGAGAGCCGATTATTAATCTTGAGCAAAGATTAGGTTTTACGCATCGCGGCGTGGAAAAACTTTTTGAAGGCAGGAATTGTGTTGAAGCAATCAGGTTCTCAGAATGCGTATCCGGTGATGCGGCTTTTGCTCATAGCCTCGCATTTGCCTTGGCCTGTGAAAAGATTTGCGGTGTATCCGTTTCCGGAGAGGCAGCTTATTTAAGGGCCATATTTTTAGAGCTTGAGCGGATGTATAATCATGTAAATGATATTGGAGGGATTGCTACTGATGTGGGCTTTAGTTTTCCGGCGGCGCTCTCTGCGATAATAAAAGAGGGGATCTTGCAGTTAAATGAAAAACTCTGTGGGAGCAGGTATCTTAAAAAAATTAATCTTGTGGGAGGGGTTTCGCTAAACTTAGATGAAAACAAGAAAAATAGTACCCGTATTTTTCTTAAAAATATTAAATATGATTTTTCAGAACTTACAAAAATATTATTTTCCAGTGTTTCGTTCATGGACAGGGTAGATTCTACGGGAGTATTGAAGAAAAAAACTGCTAAAGATATCGGCGTTAACGGGCTTGCTGCCCGTGCTTCAGGGATTCCCGTTGATTTAAGAAAATATTTTCCCGGCGTTTATAAAGAGGCAGGATTCAAAATGGCAATAGAGGAATCCGGGGATGTTTTGGCGAGATTGCGCATGAGGGTTTCTGAGTTTAAAGAGAGTTGCCGTTTAATTGAGGAATTTCTGGCAAAATTAAAGAATGGCGAAAAGATTAATTTCTCTCCTGTATTAAAAGAGGCGAGCGCCTTAGGTTATGTAGAAGCCTGGAGAGGCCCGGTTTTGTACTGGCTTAAAACTGATTCCCGGGGATTAATTGAAAGATGCAAGATTGTTGATGCGTCTTTTTGTAATTGGCAAGGGTTGTCTTATGCGGTGTTGGGGAATATTGTTCCGGATTTTCCGGTTTGTAATAAAAGTTTTGATTTATCTTATTCAGGTAACGACCTCTAAAAATGGGCCATATATTAAAAAATAGGATTTTAAAAGGAGTGATGACCCGGCATATTGATTTGGATTTGCCGCAAGAGATAGAATTGTGCGGCGGGGAATTGCTGCAAATTATTCAGGGTACTTTTGGCAGGTCCTTAAATATACGTGAAGTAGATACCGGTTCATGCGAGGCATGCGAGTCAGAGATAATTTCTGCAAATAACCCTATTTATGATTTGCAGAGATTCGGTGTTAGTTTTGTTGCTTCTCCGCGGCATGCTGACGCGCTCTTAGTTACTGGGCCGGTTTCAAAGAATATGCTCGTTGCGCTTAAAAAAACATATCAGGCAATGCCTGAGCCGAAATTCGTGATTACCTGCGGAGATTGCGCGTTTGACGGGGGTGTTTTTAAAGATTCGTACTACGTAGAAGGTGCGGTTAATAAAATATTGCCGGTTGTTTTGCACATACCGGGTTGTCCGCCAAGCCCATTAATGATCATTAGGGTTTTATTATCTTTTTTGAAGTGCCGCAAATACTCATAAGGGTAATTTTAGGTTACCCGCGGGGCAGTATTTTTACTTGTATAGAGGAGAAGATAAATATAAGACATAGGCGTCTTTTGATCGGTATTTGGCAAAAGGCGCTTTTTGCTTTAGTAGCGTTTGAATGAAAAGAATAGAATTCTATAAAAGTGTGAAAATCGCAGGGATGCTTTTGTATATTCCCTTAATTTTGGCTGCCGGGCCGCTTTCGGGATATTTTATCGGGGATTATTTGGTAAAAAAAATTCATTTTCCATTATTTGTGTTGCTCGTTTTTATAATTGCCGGTTTTGCTGCCGCGCTTATGGAAACGATCAGGATCATAAAGCTTGCTTTGCGCGTTGAAGGAAAATCAGGGCGCAATAACCCTTAAGTCAATGGTTAAAGAGAGCTCCAGGCAATTAGAATTTCCTAATTTTATTGAAATTATCGTAAATCACATAGGAGAGTCCTCGGCGTTGGGGAAGTTTCTCCACAGGTGGGAAACAGTAATTTTTTCTTTAATAATTGTTTTCGTTCTTTCTATTGTTGCTTATTTCTCATTTCGCAGGCCAAAGATTACACCCGGCAGGCTGCAGGCAGCTGCGGAGTTCCTCGCCGCGTCATTAGATGATTTTGTCTGCGGTATCTTGGGGCCCAAAGGAAGAAGCCTGACCCCTTTTATAGGAACACTTTTTATTTACATACTTTTCATGAATTTCTTTGGACTGATCCCATTCATGAAATCAGCGACTTCAAATTTGTCTACAACCTTTGGCCTGGCTCTTTGTGTATTTATTTACGTACATTATCTGGCAATCCGCGAATTAGGTTTATTTGGTTATTTTGACCATCTTATGGGAAAACCGCGGGGGGCACTGGCTTTTACAATAATTCTCCCTGTGTTTATGCTCTTTATTCATATTATTTCTGAATTAATCAAACCGATTAGTTTGTCACTTCGTTTAAGAAGCAATATTTTTGCCGACGACATGCTGCTCGCGGCTATTGCCGGTTTTGGCATAAAGGGAGTGGGGTTGTTGCTATTTTCCAGTTGTATAGTTATTATATCCGCAGTAGTGCAGGCAGTTGTTTTTAGTTTGTTAAGCACAATATATTTTGCTTTATTTTTAAAACACGAGGAGTAATTCTGTAATGTGTTAGTCAATGGGAGAAATTGTCATTCCCGCGTAAGCGGGAATCCAGCCATGGGAACGCCTGGATGCCTGCATTTGCGGGCATGACGCTATTCTCCCCCATTTAGTCCGGTTAAGTAATTCTTAAACAAGGAGGAAACTATGGATTTAAGAACAGCATTGGCATTTGCACTTCCCATAGGAGTGGGAATTGCTGCGTTAGGTTCGGGGATAGGATTGGGAAAGGCTGTGGCCGCCGCAATGGAAGCTACCGGCAGGCAACCTGAAGCTTCGGGAAAGATCCTGATTACCATGGCAGTTGGTTGTGCTTTTATTGAAGCATTGACCATATATGCCTTGGTTGTAGTTTTTATGTTTTCGGGAAAACTGCAATAACAGGTGGAAAGGTTTGAGTTATGGAATTACTGAAATTTATCAGCACAAATGAGGTAATCGCGCAGATAATCAGTTTCCTGATCCTGTTTTTTATCTTGCGCAAATTTTTCTGGAGGAAGGCGCTCTCTTTTTTGGATGCGCGCAGAGGGAAAATTTCTCAGGAAATTAAAGATGCTGATAAGCTTAAGGCCGAAGCTTTGCAGCTTGCTGCGGATTATCAGGCAAAGTTAAATAATATTGAAGCTGAAGCGCACAAGAGGATTCAGGAGGCTATTTCAGAGGGAAGAAAGATTGATGACCAGATAAGAAAAAAAGCTTATGAAGAGGCGCAGGATATTATTAATAATGCAAAGGCAAGCATCCGCCATGAGCTTTCTCTTGCCAAGGAGCAGTTAAAAGAAGAGATTGTTGATTTAACCATTGAGGCGACTTCAATGGTTTTCAGGGAGAAGCTTACAGAAGAGACAGACAAAAAGCTGGTTAATGATTTCTTGGAAAGGTTAGATGAAGTACAGTGAGATTAAAGATGAAATAGTGGTAAAAAGATATGCCGATGCCTTTATCGGGTATGCAAAAGAAAACATAGGCCTGGAGAAGGCCGTGGAAGATTTTAAAAACCTAAAGAGCATTATCAGGGATAATCCTGAGTTTTTCAGGCTCTTGTGCGGCATGGTGCTGGGGCTTGGGGAAAAGTTTAGCCTTGTGGAGAAAGTTTTGGGCGCGGATTTTTCTCAAGAGACAAAAAATTTCCTGAAATTATTGCTTGAAAAGGAACGCATTGACAAGCTTCTTGATATTACAGAATATATCAGGGTTACTTTTTCCCATGCAGGGGAAGAAGATGTTTTATTAAAAATCAGTTTTCCGTTAGAGCTGGAAACAATCAAGAAAATAGAAGATACGCTTGAGAGGCATTTTAACAGGAAATTTAAATTTTATATAGATTTAGACGGAAGTCTCTTGGGAGGGTTGCAGGTGATTATCGGAAACACAGTGATTGACGGTTCAGTAAAAAGAAGATTAGTAGACCTTAAAGAGAAACTAATGACAGTGAGGGTGTAATATGGCATTAAAACCGGAAGAAGTAACCTCAATTATTAAGAAAGAACTGGAACAGTATAAAACGCGCCTGCGCATGGAATCTGTGGGAACGGTTATTCAGGTAGGAGATACCATTGCCAGGGTTTATGGATTAGATGATGTTATGGCAGGAGAGCTTGTACAGTTTTCCGAGAAGATCATGGGTATGGTTTTTAATCTTGAGGAGGACAGCGTCGGAGTGGTAATCTTCGGTACTGATAATCCCGATAAAGATATTAAAGAAGGCGATGTCGTAAGAAGGACCGGTAAGATTGTCCAGGTCCCGGTGGGAAAGCAACTTCTTGGCAGGGTAGTTAATGCCCTTGGTAAACCCATAGACGGCAAAGAGCCGATCCATACAGATAAATTCCGACCCATAGAAGCAAAGGCGCCTAATGTAGTGGAGCGTCAGCCGGTAAGTGAGCCTTTAGAAACCGGAATTAAAGCAATTGATGCGATGACTCCTATTGGCCGGGGGCAAAGAGAACTTATTATTGCTGACCGCCAGACCGGAAAAACCGCTATTGCCATGGATATGATCATTAATCAAAAAGGCAAGAATGTTTATTGTATTTATGTTGCCATCGGAGGGAAACTTTCAAGTGTTGTGGCTGTGCATGAGACTTTAGAAAAATATGGGGCAATGGAATATACCACAATTGTCAGCGCTTCAAGCCGGGCTTCCGCATCTCTTCAGTACCTCGCGCCTTATTCCGGTTGCGCTATGGCAGAAGAATTAATGTATCAAGGGGAAGATGTTTTAATTATCTACGATGATTTGTCAAAACACGCCCAGGCGTACAGGCAGTTGTCTTTGCTTTTAAGAAGGCCGCCGGGAAGAGAAGCTTATCCGGGAGACATTTTCTATCTGCATTCGCGCCTTCTGGAAAGATCGGCAAAATTAAGCGATGATTTAGGTGGCGGCTCAATTACAGCTATTCCGATAATTGAAACTCAGGCAGGGGATATTACAAGTTATGTTCCGACAAATGTGATCTCTATTACCGACGGGCAGATTTATCTGGAGGCTGATTTATTTTATGCAGGTGTGCGCCCTGCGATTAATGTGGGCTTATCAGTTTCGCGCGTCGGAGGCAAGGCGCAGGTAAAGGCGATGCGCCAGGTGGCTTCAAAATTGCGCCTTGATTTGGCGCAGTACAGGGAGCTTGTAACCTTTACCCAGTTTGGCACAGAACTTGATAAGACGACTCAGGCCCAGCTTTCCCGCGGCGAGAAAATGGCGGAGATTTTAAAACAGGGCCAGTATCAGCCTTTGTCTGTTTCAAGGCAGGTAATGATTATTTATGCTGCTACCCGCGGCATTTTAGATGATCTGCCTACTGCTGAAATAAAAAGATTTGAAACCGGCCTTTATAAATTTATGGATGATAATCATCTTGAAATTGTACAGGAGATTGAAAATAAAAAAGAATTAAGCGATCAACTGATAAAACGTTTAAATGCCGCTATAGTTTTGTTCAAAGAAGAATTTTTGAAAGGCCCAAAGAAATGAGCCAGTCTTTAAGGCAAATTAAGAATAGAATACGCAGTATTGAAAACGCCCAGAAAGTAACATCTGCCTTGGAAATGATTTCTGTGGCCAAGTTAAACCGTATTGACAAATTGCTTATTTCTTTCAGGCCGTATTTTAAAAGCATGGGGTTTTTAGTAAAAAGTATTTTAAGCAGCAATAAATTTCTTTCCCATCCTTTTGCCGATAAAAAGTCCGGTAAAGAAATTTGCCTGTGTTTAATTACTTCTGATAGCGGGCTATGCGGAATGTATAATAATAATAATATCCGTGCGGCAAGGGATTTTATCGGTGAAAACAGCGATAAAATAATCAAGCTTGTTATCGTCGGCAAGAGAGGTTTTTCATTTTTTAGGGGCCATAAATCAGAAATAGTGAATGCCTATTTGGGTGCTAACGGAGGTTATTCTCAGAAATTCTCAGACGAGATCAGCAAATATCTTATAAATGGTTTCTTGAATAACGATTTTTCAGAGATTTTTGTCGCCTACACGCATTTTGAAACTGCTTTGGTCCAGCATCCGTTAATAGAGAGATTTCTACCCGTAGAACAATCCGACATTTACAAATCAGATTATATTTTTGAGCCGGATGTTGATGGCGTGCTTGAGAAATTAATGCCGGAATACATAAAGGTGAAAATGCGCATGATTATTCTGGAATCTTTTACCTCGGAGCACGCGTCAAGGACTTTGTCTATGAAGGCGGCAACAGATAATGCCAAAGAATTACTGCAGGGTTTGGTGCTGTTGCGTAATAAAGTTCGGCAGGCGGGGATTACTCAGGAGATGATGGAGATCATTTCGGCTTCAGAAGCCTTGAAAGGATAAATATGGCAGAAGGAAAAATAATACAAGTTATAGGGCCAAGCGTTGATTTAAAATTTCCGGAGAAAGAGTTGCCCCAGCTTTTAAACGCTGTAAAAATCACTTACCCGGAAAACAATATTGATTTAACCCTGGAGGTTGCGCAGGATATCGGGAATAATACAGTGCGTTGTATTGCCCTTGGAGCTACCGACGGATTGGTAAGGGGGATGAAGGCTGTTGATACAGGTTCTCCAATTACTGTTCCGGTCGGAGAGCAGACATTAGGAAGAATATTTAATCTTTTGGGAGAACCCATTGATAACAAGGGTCCTTTAGCTCATCCTGAGAAACGAAATCCTATTCACAGGGCTTCCCCAAATTTTGAAGAGCAGTTGCCTATTTCTTCAATTTTGGAAACAGGGTTAAAGGTAATTGATTTGTTAGCGCCTATTCCAAAGGGCAGTAAAGTCGGCTTGTTTGGCGGAGCGGGCGTGGGTAAGACTGTGGTGGTGATGGAACTTATCCGCACAATTGCTACAGAGCATGGCGGTGTTTCTGTGTTTGCCGGCGTTGGTGAGAGGACAAGAGAGGGAAATGAGTTATGGCTTGAGCTGAATAAATCAGGGGTTGTTAAAAATAGCGCCCTTGTTTTTGGGCAGATGAATGAGCCTCCGGGAGCAAGGCTTCGTATCGGGCTTTCTGCGCTGACTGTGGCGGAATATTTTCGCGATGAAGAAAGAAAAGACGTGCTTTTATTTATAGACAATGTTTACAGGTATATCCAGGCAGGCTCGGAGGTTTCTACTTTGCTTGGCCGTATGCCGAGTGCCGTCGGATACCAGCCGAATTTGTTATCGGAAGTAGCCCAGCTTGAGGAGAGGATTGCCTCCACAAGAAACGGCTCCATTACTTCTATACAGGCGGTATATGTCCCGGCAGATGATTTGACTGATCCGGCTCCAGCTGCAATATTTTCTCATTTGGATGCAAAAATAGTTTTATCGCGCCAGATAGCTGAGCTTGGGATTTATCCTGCGGTAGATCCTTTGGATTCTACATCAAGGATTATGGATCCCCGGATAATCGGAGAAGAGCACTACAATGTCGGGTTAGCCGTGCAAAAAGTTTTACAGCGTTACAAGGACCTGAGGGATATTATTTCTATTTTAGGTTTAGACGAATTATCAGACGAGGATAAATTGATTGTTGCCAGGGCAAGAAAAGTGCAGAGGTTTTTTTCTCAGCCGTTTTTTGTGGCGGAAAACTTTACCGGCATAAAGGGCAAATATGTGAAACTTGAAGATAGCATTAAGGGCGTTAAGATGATTATTGAAGGCAAGCTTGATGATTTGCCGGAGCAGGCATTTTATATGGTTGGCACAATTGAGGAAGCAATAGAAAAATCCAAACAGCTAAAAGAAGGTATAATTTAAGGCCTTAAAATTATGGACAAGCCTTTTCAGGTTAAGATTATTACTCCGGAAAGAACAGTTTTTAGCGGCCAGGTTTCTTCTGTGGTGGCACCCGGTGAAATCGGCTATTTGGAGATTTTAGCAAATCATGCCCCGATTATCAGTAATTTGGTTAAAGGGAAGATTGTTTTAAAAGACAGCAGTAATAACAAGAGCTTATTTTTATCAATGGGAAATGGGTTTCTGCAAGTGTTTAATAATCAGGTAGTTTTGCTTCTGGAAAAAGTGAGTGATTAGGAATAAAAAGACTTTAAAAAACTCTTGACAAGAAAGAAATTTGTGTTAAGTTTATACAAGATGTATTAAAATTAGGTTTTCCGATGGTTTGGTTATTGGAGGTAACCAAACCTGGCACGAGTAAATTTAAACCGGATTGACAAAAAAAGGTCAGTCCGGTTTTTTATTTTTATTGAGCGCACAATTTACGCAACAAGCGAAGTGAGTAAAAGGAATATGATAAAAAATCTTTGAATTTAAAGGAGGCTTTAAAATGTCTAAGAAACTTAACCGAATCGCCGCCATAATTCTCTCAATTTCACTTATTTTTCAACAGGCTGGTTTTGCCCAAATTGCAGCTCAGCTTAATATGGCGGGGTATTTTAAAGGGATGCAGCAATCTTTTTCCACAGACAAATTCTGCCCAGCGCACCTACGCTACTTTTCCTATAATAGCCTTAGCAATGAATTCAAGGTTCTTTTAGACAAAGGAAGCGAAGGTTCGTCATTGCGAACCACCGCAGGTGGTGAAGCAATCTCTAAAACTAGTGCAACCCAGGAGCTCTTGCGCTATTTTCTTGTTGGTTTAACCTTACCGGATGACAAATTTTGGGTAAATCTTCGCCCGGATGCCGCAGATAATATTATTGACGATGATTTGGCAAAGACTGATATAGGAAAGATCTTCCTTGAGACTGACCTTGAGTTAAAGAAAGATACTGCAAGATTAACTTCCCCTGAAACTCCGGAAGGCAAAGCCTATTGGGATAAACTTTACAAGAAAGCAGAAGAGCATTTAGGGTCAGAGCAAATTACCATCCCCACTTTAACCCGCCCCTGGATCACTCCGAATGAAGTTATTATCCGTCAGAGCAATGACAGCGTCTATATTTATAAGGCGACAATGAAGGTGATGTTGGAGGACGATTACTTGAAGGGACTGTCCCCGAAGGGGACTGTCCCAGGTTCAACAAATTATTCCTTTACTGACCCAAGGTTAAAAGAACTCAATAAATACTCCACCGAGCTTATCAAACAATCTATCCTGCCTAAGCTGACAAAAATGGTGAATACCTCCAGGAAGTACGCCAACCTTAGGCAGGTGTTTTATTCTTTGGTTTTGGCGCGTTGGTTTAAATCAAATTTTACTGGTAAATCCGGCACGTACTCTTACCTTATTAATAAGTCTGATTTGCGAGGTTTAACCTCAGCCCAGGTTTGGTCAAAAAACACTTATTTTAAAGATTACCAGAAGTCATTTAAAGACGGGGAATATAATTTGAAGGTTCCGGTAAATACTCTTTCCGGCCAAGTCATTAGAAGCTATTTTAGTGGTGGAATCCAGTTTGGCTCAAGCCCGGTTTCCGGGGTTGGGCGGGCAAGTTCAGGAATTACAAATATTTTATTACACACACCCGGCACAGAACTCTTAACTGGAACTCCAGCGCAAATAGGCAGTGACCCTGTATTAATCCAGGGTTCTGGAAGTTCTGTAATAGCAAATAATGGAATAACTACGATAAATACATTTTCTGTGGTACTGATGAAGCAGCCTCCTCTGCTGTTTCAGGACAGGTCGGGGATATGTTTAGGGATTATGATTATAGGTATACCGGCAAAGAACCTTTGGATCCTAAATTTGTAGGTTTGCTTGGGTTGGCTTGGTCGGAAATGGCATTAAGAAAAGCAAAAGCAGCCGGTATAGAAAACCGTACAGTTGTTGTTGCCAAAGACGCCAGGCAAGTTGATCCCGGAATAATTGACGCCTTAATAGAATCCTTAAGAGATAGGGGATTGAATGTCATTAGCACTTTTGAAGACGGGCCTAATGCTGTTACCTCGTATTCCTGGGCGGTGCAGGAGATTAAACCTTTGATGAGTATATTTATTACTGCAAGCCATGTTTCCCGGCCTATTGAGGAAATTGTAGTTGGGTTTAAAGTAGCGATGCTTGTTGAAAAAGGCGGCACTTTGCAGAGTATGAGCACAAGAGAAATAAAGAAAGAATCAAAGCAAATAGTTGAGAATCTTATGGAAATGACCGAAAAGAGACAGTCTCTTCCGCTTTCGGCTACGCGCGGGACATTTTCTATAACGAATGTAGATAGAAACTGTGTAAAATTTAACATCCTGTTAGGAAGGGCTGCGTTTGCGAAACGTTCTTTATTTGACTTAGCAAGGCAGATCCAGGATTCAGATAATCCTGTTAATGTTCTGGACCGTTGGGAAGGTCAACTTGGTCAAACTCGGCCTTTAAAAGGCATGAAGATAGTGGTTGAAGGTTCGCACACTCCCAGCGGTAAGTTAGCTGCCGATACCTTCAGGAATTTAGGCGCACAAGTGATCCTGATAAACGGCGATGTCCGGGAAATTAAAGGTGAGCATAACGCAGACCCGTCTATAGAAAAAAACCTTGAGCAGTTAAAAAAGAGCATTGAAGCCGATAATGCCGATATGGGGATCGCCTTTGACCTTGATGGTGACAGAGGCGCTATTATTGTGCCACATAGGCCGGTAACTATGCCTGGTATCAGGTTTGTTTCTATCTCCCCGGATAATATGCTTGGGGTGCTGTTACCGTATTTAATAAAAGATCTGGGTTATGACCCTGCAGTAACCGGAAAAAAGATTGGTGTGATCCGGGACGTGTTAGGGACCTTTGGGGTTAATGATGTCGCAAACAGATCTGGCGTAGTTCCGTTACAAACTGACGCAGGCTATGTTCTCTTAAAGAAGGAAAGGCAGGAGAAACTTAAGGCGGGTTGGGTAATCCCGGTGTATGGGGAGCGTTCAGGCCACTCCTGGCTTGATGTTACTGGTGAAGTTGAAAATCCCGTGGCAATAGCGGTTTTATTCTCTGTTTTGGTAAAGCAGCAGAATTACGAAGGAGATGCTCCAAAATCTGCGAATCCTTTCCTGTCCGTTTATGTTAAGAACAGCGTTCCTTATGTCCAATCACCAAGGTTTCAACCGCCATTCCATCCTGATCTTTTGGCAAAGTTATCGCTTGATCCGCGGAATAATACAGGATGGAAATATGATTCCAAAGATACTAAAAATCCGCCTCAGGCAATAATTGCCTTGGGTAAAGATTCAAGTATTAAAGCTTTGAGTAAGGAATTTGTAGTAGGGAAAGTTTATAAAACAGCAGCCGGAGACTTAAGGGTTAAGGAGTTTAATACCTATCAGGATGATCCTGAAGACGGAGGGCTATATAGATTTGCTGATATTGTTTTTGAATCTACGAGCGGAGAGTTTGCCGGCAGATTCGTGTTTAGGGCATCTTCTAATGATCCTACTTTTGTTTGTTCTTATGAGGCTCCTGCTTCCACTGGTTCTATGGACCAGGCCAAAGTTAAGAAAGCATGTGTTGGTGGCCTGGTGCTTGATTGGGCAGAGAAAAATGGCATTGCCATGGTAAGTAAGGATTGTTTAATAACAAACCTTGGTTGTTCTCTGGAAACAGCCGCGGGAAAATCCGCTAAATTGAATCTCTCCGGGCCAGAGGATGATCTATTAGGGCATAGGAAGTTCCTCGCCAGCTCCGCCGTGCGTTCTGTGGAAGCAGTGAGGCCGCTTACTAATTTATTATATCAGGTAGGTTTAACATCTGATCCCGAGGGTTTTGGTTATCTGGCATTTGGAGAAGATAATCATTATAAGGGCGCGCCGCGTTTTGGCCAGCCAATGCGAGATGCGCTTAATGTTATTTATAAATTTGCCAAAAAGCATTTTGGTGATGATTACCAGAATTATAAAGGCGATGTAATTATAGTTGGTATTGGTATCGGTGGCCAAACTACTTGTGCCCTGCCTGAAGCAGGTTATGTCGTCAAACACAGCAATAGAAGGCTGATAGTGGCTGATTCATTGGGGACAGATTTTAATGCTATGGAGGAGGAACTGTTAGTTTCCTTAAGAAAAAATCCCCGGACAAAACTGTTGTGGAAAGTTAGCTCAAAATCCGGCCAAACCGATGAAACCATGGTTAACTTTCAGATGGTTTTAAGGATGATGATCCGTATTTGGGCAAGATTTAATTATGGCGATGAAAAGGGAATTACAATTGCTAATAATCTGATAAATAAAATGTTTGATGGAAAGCCTTTAGCAGAGAAAAATATTTCAGAGCTTAATCTTTCCGAAGAAGAACGTGGTATCCTTAAAACTGTATTTAGTAATATGATCATGACTACCGGTAAATATGATCAAGAGCAGAAAAAAGGCAGCCGTTTGGATCAATTCAGAAAAGGCTTCTTAAAGCAGCTTTTTGACGGTAACGAAAATGAAGTGGCTTCAATTTTGATGTTGGATAATTTAGGAGGCAGGTTTCAAGGAGTAAGCCCTGCTTCTTTGACTTATGCTGTGCTTTTAGGCATGGACGCAGAAGAGATATTAGCAGGCGCCAGAGAAGAAGCCCAGGAGCAAAGAGCCGGTACCTCAGAGAGCGCAAAATTTGCCGAAGAGCTTTACCGGAGAGATATTCATCATTTTGTAATTACTGCACCCAATGGTTTGGTTTTTTCGCGGCCAACTGAGCTTTTAGAGCAGCTTATACCGGAGAGTACAGGTAAGGGAAGAAAGATGGGCATGCCGCAGGGCTTGCAGACATACAATTTTGACTCTGCGCATGTAAAGCGGGCGTTTAGTAACATTCCTGGTATTGGAAGAAAGGCTTATTTTGTGATTGATCTTGAAGGCCAGGAGCCAATAGATGTTGGTGCAGGGCCGAATGATTTAGTGATTAGATACAAGATGAAATCTATCTCTGAAAGAGAATTGGGTAAGTACGTCCAGTTTGTGGAAAACCTTACTGTTAGATATGGCATGTTGACTACTGCTGAGGTACTCAGGGAAAAACAGAAAGCCGATAAGTCTTTGCAGGAGGTTGATCTTTCTAATCCAGCGAATATTGTCAAAATTATGCAGGGCCCAAAACAGGGTGATGCGCAGTTTGAGGCATTAAAGAAATTGCATGAGATTTTTAATGATATAACTCCTTTTCGCCAGCCTGATGTTGAGGGTGCCAAGGCATTGGTGCGTGAAGGAAGAGGATTTAACGCGTTTAACAGAAAAGGAAATAAAGATGTAAATGGTCTTCCGGTTAGAGATGAGGCGCAGAGAGAGCATACATATGTTGAAAACGAAATGCTTGTAGCTGACGGAGCTCTTTTGCGTGCCAATGGCTTACGTAATGGAGATGGTTTTGTTTCCGGAGATACAACGCGTAGCCTTCTAAACGATCTGACAAGGTTATTAAAAGAGCCGTCAACACCTGTGGATGTGAGCACGGTTAGGTTAGAGCATATACACAGGTTTCTTAAGCAGCTTGAACAAATGGGGCAAAGCGAACCGCTGGGAGTTCCGCTAAATGAATTTTCCCAGATGGAAGATAAAGAGAAACAAATGAAACGTTTATTAGATTTAATTTTACAGTCTTCCGCTCAAGTAAGATTAAGCCAAACTGAAGAACAAACTGCAAGACAATTGGCAGCCTTACGCCTGAAGGCGGCCAATTCAGGAAAAACTTTTAACGTTGTACTTTATGAGGATAGGAACAGCCTTACAGAAATCTTCAAGAAATATTTAGCATTTTTAGGATTTGACCGTTTTGGTTTTTGCCCCGGAGAACAGCATAAGAGCCGGCAGTTGACTGCAGGCGGAGTGGATTTGTCTTTTGAGGTAATAATGACTTCGGTAAAGGATCTGAATAAGGTAAAGGAAACTGAGATTTTGATTAAATCTGATGGCAATGTCCCTGTTTATTTGCATGGTTTGTATCCTTCAGAAGTAGACGGAATTTATGCAATGGCTTATGCTGACAGGTTTAGCGAAGTAAACACAGAATCAGTTACAATGTTTGTCCCGGATGCTACAGAAATAAAGAATTTGGCAAGGTTAATGGTGGTTTTTGCCCGGTCTAAGCAAATTTACGAGCAGCAATATGCCAGCTCGGCGGCGGAAGCGGGAGAGGATGTAGTCTCTTCGTTATTGGAGGTAGACGATGAAAAAACTTTCCAGTCACCTGATGGTATATTAAAGCTGTCCATAATACTTGTTCAAACTCTTAATAATCCAGATACAAAATATTGGAATCAGGAACAAAGAGCTGAATTTGCGAAATTGTATCTTGTGCCTTTGGTTCATAGGTTTTTTGTTGATTTTGGCCGTTCGCCTACTCCCGGAGAAGTTGAAAAATATTATCAAAGAGTAAAAAAATATTATGAAACACCTGGAGTGTTTAAGGATGGAATTGATAAGTTTGCACAGCAGCAAAGTAGAGAATTTGCTGATGAGATGATTCAGGCTGTGCCTACGATTCTTGATAGGCACATGATGAATAAAGAATCTTGGTTGTACCGGGACAGTATCATACGAATTTTTGAGCAATGGCTAAGCAGGCTTGTTAAAATGCCCTCTCAAGATGAACAAGTTACTAATCGCGATGTAGTTATTCTCATAAAGGCCGCTATCCAATTTGGCCGGCATTTTCCCGATAATCTCGATTCCTTTTTAGAAGATGGTTTATTGAGTGCACTTGTATTTCAATTAGGAAAAGACAGGGGAGTTAATTTTGGTGGAGTTAATATGGAGTCAAAACTCCGTTGGTTAATCTCTACTCAATTTTTTCCCTGTATACGGGAAATAAAATACAATATTAAAAATGAAGGAAAACATCCGGATGCTCGTGCCTTTACAGAACCAATGTCAGAGCTGTGCGATTTTCTCCAGGCTTATCTTAGAGATACTGCTTCTTCGGCGGTAGAAGCAAAGAATAGCAGTGTAGGCGGTATAGATTTTCGTGCCATTAATATCATCGCCCAACCTATGGGAAATTTTGCAAAGCTGAACCTGCAGTTGCCGCAGGCAGATAGGAATATGGATATTGATGATGAACTGCGTCAGATAAACAAGATGCTTGAAGCAGGGATCAGGCCGAATTCCCAGAGGTTTGCAATGGTGGCAAGCTCATGTATTCAGAGAAAAGAGTTGTCGCGCCACGTTCAAGATTTGGCTTTAGCTGTGGTTAAGACTTACAAGTTGGATGAAGCAAATAGCGTGGAAAGTGATGAGGATTTAATGAAAGTATCACTAATTATTGATTCAATCTAAACGCGTTAGTTTAATATATGCAACCTTAAAAACCCAAGTTGTTTTTGCAGCTTGGGTTTTTAATTTGGTAATTTATATTTCTCTATTTTTGCTGACAGCACAAAACAATCCAGCAATAAAAGTTTCTGTTCGCACGCGAGATTTTTTGCCGTTGCCAAGAAATCTCTGATTGTGTGCTCACAGAAACTTTTGTTGCTTTAGATAATTTGGTGACAAGGCATGTTTTAAGCAGCACGTTAGAAAGCTCTTGCGGGCATGGTTCGCCCGCTATTGCATAGTTGGCGAGAGCAAGAGCTTTCGCCCGAGCGAAGATTTTCCACGCAGGGAGAAATCAAGCGGTGCTGCGAGAAATATGCCTTGTCACCCGAATACTCAAAGTGTTCCAAGAAACATAAACCGAGCAGGATTAATAAAAATTATTTCTTGTTAAATAGCTTGACTGCGCTGGTTTATCCGCTAAAATATTTTTTAAAGGAGAATAAAAATATGCAAATGGTTATTGGTTTGACTTTCCCCGGGCAACTCAAAGATGATTCCGTAATTTGCAGCCTTTGTAAACAATTTGAAATTAACCTGAATATACTTGAGGCTTCATTTTCCACTTATTCCGGATGGGCGATCTTAGGCATTGAAGGCAGCGATGAAGAGCTGAAGAAGGTATTTGAGTTTCTGAAGAATAAGAGCATAAATATCCAGATTGTTAAGAATAACGAAATGAAATGATTTTCTTGCAGGCGTGCCAGTAGCCTATGGATAAAGACCAAGCCCTGATAGATTTCTTTAAGGGCCTGCGTATTGTCATTAATAACGCCTCGGCCTATCCCAAGACCCATCCTTATTTTATTAAATCCGCCGCAGCCTTTAAATTACAATTAGATAACCTGCTGCAGTTAATTCCTGTTTTAAAAATTAATATTACGCCCAAGTCTATTCTTATCGGTGTAAAATCTTATCAAAATTCACCTCTATATGTGGAACTGGCGCAATTAATGCATTTGCATAAGATTAAAAGTGTAGAGTTTAGGCGCGGCCTGACACAAGACCAGCTGATAGATTTTCTGAATAAAATATCTCTTCCCATAAAAGAAGCATTAAAACAGGGGCGCCTCGGTTTGCCGTCAGAAAATCCTGCAGGCAGTTCAATCGTTATTGAAGAATTAGATTATTCTGAGCTTTTAAAAGACTCCGGAGAGCAAGCCAAAGACATCTGGGCTTATTTATTTGGAAGTGCGGTTAAGCAAGAAAGCCGGAGCAAGATAGATGAAATTGCCGGTAACTTCAATGCTATTATCACCCGTTTTAAAATCTCGGATCTATATAAAGATGAAGAATTAAGGCAGAGTGTTTACAACTTTCTTTCTTATTTAAAAGATAAAGACAAGGACAAATTTCTTGAATGCACCAAGGATCTTTTTAGGCTGATACTCCGTGATAAAGATATTTCTGAAGAAAATAAATTAGGCAAGTTTAAAGAGCTCCTGGGGTATTTAGGTAAAGAAGATTTCTCCGGGTTTCTTTGGGAAGAAATTGTCAATAATGATAAATTTGATTCTTTAAGTTTCAAGGTATTTTATCAGCTTGTTGATGTCAAAATGCACAATGGCATTGCGATGAGCCTGGAAGAAAAAGCAAAAAGCGCAAAGATTCTGCAGGATAATCCGAAAATAAGAAAGAAAATCCGGGAGCTTTTTGATAATCCTGAAACTGTGTTTTTGCCTGAATTCTACCGGCATGTTTTTTCATCTTTATCCCGGCAACAGGCGCAGGACACTGATTTTGTTTTTGACCGCAAGGCCTTGCAGGAAAATTTCTTTTTTGTGCTTTTAAATACCGTTAGTATGGAAGATAACGACGATAAATTGGCGCAGGCTTTAAAATACCTTTCAGAGGAATGCGACCGCCTGATCGCAGAAAAGAACTTTGATCATTTGAGGCTTATCTTGAAGCTTGTTCACAAAAAAAAGAATCGGGAAAACGGATTAAATAAACCTTTTGAAGATATCGCCGGGAAAATTGCGAGTTTTACGGAGAAGGCGGTTTTTGATGAGGCCTTGCCGGAAAATCTTGCATACTTGGTTAAAGGCATAGAGAAGAGCTCTTTTAACATTGAATATTATTTAAATCAGATATTTTTAGAAGGGAAAGTTAACCATTTTTCGGTAAAGTTGCTTTTAGGATTGTTTCCCGGTAGTTTATCCTTGGTTTTTCAGCAGCTTGGCCGCAAGCAAACTGATCTTGACTTTTTGCATAAGTTCCTAAGCAGCCTTGAATATGTTGATTCCTCCGTTTCCTTTGAAATCAAGAGGTTTATTTTTTCATTTCCCAATAATGTAATAAAAAGAGAAGTCCTGCAATCGCTCAAGGATGTTTCTTCCTTAAATAGAGATTTTTTGTTTTCGGTGTTAAAGCTTGAAAATGCTTCGTTGCGTAAAGAGGCGTTAGCAGTTTTATCCGGAAATGATTCCCAGAGAGAAACTGTGTTAGATAAAATTCTTTTGATTAACAGCCCCTTTGGCACCAAGAATGAACTTATTCTTGAAAATATGGCAATAGCAGAGAAATTGAATTTTGCCGGGCTGGAGAAATATTTAGAGATTCTTTCAAAGAGGCCGTTTTTTTGGAATAGCGGATTAAGAAAGAAGGCAAAAGAGGCCTTAAAAAATTTACATGAACGAAATAGTTGAAAATTCATTTAAAGATTTGTTTTCTGTTTTGCAGACAGCGCGGCTTTATTCGGAGTGGCACCCGCAGTTTAAAAAGGCGCTTGAGAAGGCTTATGCCAGTTTGCAGGAGGCCTTAAAGTTACATGATCCTCTTGTTATGGGAATTGTCGGCGAAGAATTGATCTTTCAGAAAGAAATATTTTTTGAATTGAGCAAGGTTCTTAAACAGATGATTTTATTTTTAGCCCAGCAGGGTGTTGAAAGAATAGAGATCCGCAGGCAGGTAGCAGCTGATGAGCTGGTTAAATTTATCAATTGCTTGCTTATGCCTAAAGGCGAAAATAAGGCACAGATGCAGGAGCTACTGGAAAATTCAGGTGTGGAAAATATTATTGTTGGAAAGATTAAAGCCGCGGCCGGCGCTGATGTTGATAAGGGGTTAAACCTTGCCGACTACAGGGGTACTTTAGATAAATTGTCCGGCCCCTTGGAGGCTATACTTGAGCAAAAAGAGGTTAATACGCTTTTACTGCGTCATACTATTAATGATGTGATGGAAGGGCTTGTTGGCCGATACCAGGAACTTTTAAATCTTGCCACAGTAAAAAGGTACGATACAAGCAGTTTTACCCACATGTTAAATACAGCAGTGCTTTCAATGTATTTTTCTGTAAAATTTGGTTTTTCAAAAGCAGATTCAATAGATATCGGCACGGCTGCTCTTTTTCATGATATTGGAAAGATTTACATTTCCCGTAAAATTATCAGAAAACCGGGTGTATTAAACGAAGAGGAATGGCAAAATGTCAGGAGCCATGTCCTTGCCGGCACAGAGATTATGTTGAGGTATGCAGGTACGCTTGGAATTCTGCCGGCGGTGGTATGTTTTGAACATCACTTAAGGTATGATTTATCAGGGTATCCAAAGTTAGCTTTTAGCCACCGATTGCATGTTGCTTCTATGATCGTTTGTATCTGTGATGTTTATGACGCCCTTTCTCAAAGAAGGTCTTATAAAAATGATTATCCTCCGGACATGATCTATGAAATT
This sequence comes from Candidatus Omnitrophota bacterium, assembly GCA_016208765.1. Taxonomy (GTDB): domain Bacteria; phylum Omnitrophota; class Gorgyraeia; order Gygaellales; family Profunditerraquicolaceae; genus JACROS01. Next base: position 55,776 of record JACQXK010000004.1, on the reverse strand, counting down.
ATGATGAAAGAAAAAGGGGCGTTTTTTCACCCGGAGCTTTTGGACAAATTTTTCAGGATAATAGGTGTCTGGCCGGTGGGCACATTGCTTGAGCTTTCTGATTCGCGGATAGCGATAGTAAGAGAAGAGAATGAAGATGATATTTTTTCTCCCAAGGTTGAAGTTGTTTTTCCTCAGGACAAGAAAGAAAAAATAGATTTAAAAGAAACCAAATCTGCTCTTAAGATCAAGCGCTGGCTTAATCCTTTAGGCGACGGCAAGCAATACACGGCCTTGGGGTAAAAGTGGTTGACTTATGCTTTTTGTATGTTATAATTTTAAGTGGTCACTGGAGAGCAATTTCATTAAACAAGGGCGTTTAGAGGTGGATCCACCATCACTAAACGCTTTTATTTTTAGAGGGTTAAAATGACTAAATTTATTTTTGTTACCGGAGGGGTAATTTCAAGTTTAGGTAAAGGTATCGCCTGTGCTTCTATCGGGAAAATCCTTGAGGCGCGCGGATTAAAGGTGAGTTTGATGAAACTTGATCCGTATATTAACGTAGATCCGGGCACAATGAATCCTTACCAGCACGGAGAAGTTTATGTGACTGATGACGGCGCTGAGACCGACCTTGACCTCGGGCATTATGAGCGTTTTACTCACACCAAGGCTACTAAATTTAACAATGCCACTACCGGCCAGGTTTATAATGCAGTAATTTCTCGTGAGAGGCGCGGGGATTATTTGGGAAAAACCATTCAGGTAATTCCGCATATTACCAATGAAATCAAGGATAGGATTAAAAAAGTTGCTGAGGTTTCCGGGGCGGATGTTGTCTTGATTGAGATAGGCGGCACGGTTGGCGATATTGAAAGCCTGCCTTTTTTAGAAGCTGCGCGGCAGTTCAGGCAGGATGTTGGTTTCCAGAATACGATTTATGTCCATCTTACCCTTATTCCTTATATCAGGGTTGCCGGTGAAATTAAAACCAAGCCCACGCAGCACAGCGTCGGAACATTGCGAGAAATTGGTATCCAGCCGGATATCTTAGTTTGCCGTACAGAAAAAACATTATCAGAAGACGTTAAGGATAAGATATCTTTGTTTTGCAGCATCAGAAAAGAAGCGGTAATTGAGGCTAAAGACGTGGATTCAATTTATCAGATACCGCTTGTTTTTAAGGACCAGATCCTTGATGAGATTATTTTAGGGCATTTCGGCCTGATCAGTAAACATTCTGAATTAAAAGACTGGGAGGAGAATGTTGTTAATCGGGCGCTTAATCCTAAAGGAAAAGTCAAGATTGCCTTTGTGGGAAAATATATCGGGCTGCAGGATGCTTACAAGTCGGTTTATGAGGCGCTTACTCACGCAGGAATTTCAAATGACACAAGGGTTGAAGTTCAGCGGGTTGACTCTGAAGATATTGAAAAATATGGAGCTGAGAAATTCTTAAAAGATGTTAACGGCGTGCTTGTCCCGGGAGGGTTTGGTTACCGTGGTATTGAAGGAAAGATCAAGGCGATTAAATACGCGCGTGAAAACAATGTTCCTTTTTTAGGGTTATGCCTTGGAATGCAGTGCGCGGTAATTGAGTTTAGCCGTAATGGCTGCGGATTAAAAGGTGCTAATTCTACCGAGTTTATGCCAAAAACAAAATATCCTGTGATAAGCCTTCTGGAAGAACAAAGAAAGATCAAAGACATGGGTGGGACCATGCGTTTGGGGACGTATCCTTGCAAGATTAAAAAAGGCACATTGGCTTATAAAATTTACCGCCAGGAATTAGTTTCTGAAAGGCATCGCCACCGTTACGAATTTAATGATAAATTTAAGTCTTTACTGGAGAAAAAAGGTATGCTATTCTCCGGTATTTATAAGAATAAGAACCTTGTGGAAATTGTAGAGTTAAAGAAACATCCTTTCTTTATCGCGGTGCAGTTTCATCCTGAGTTTAAATCTAAACCTGATTCTGCTCACCCGTTATTCAGGGAGTTTATTAAAGCCGCATTACAAAAATGAACGCAATCCTTGCATTAGAAAATGGAAAGGTATTTAAAGGCAAATCCTTTGGCGCTTCCGGGGAGCGCTGCGGAGAGGTGGTTTTTAATACCAGTATGACCGGTTATCAGGAAATTCTTACTGACCCTTCCTATAAAGGCCAGATTGTGGCGATGACTTATCCTTTGATCGGAAATTACGGTATTAATACAGAGGATGTTGAATCGCGCAAGATTTTCCTTGAAGGTTTTGTGGTTAAAGAATACAGCAAAATTGCCAGTTCCTGGCGTTCTGAGAAATCACTCGGAGATTATCTGAAAGAAAATAATATTTTAGGCGTGGAAGGCATTGATACCCGTAAGCTTACCCTGGAGATCAGGGAGGCTGGCGCGATGAAAGCAGTTTTGTCAACCTTGGATATGGATGAGAAAAGTTTAGTGGAAAAAGCCAGGAAATCAAGCGGTCTGGTGGGTATTGACTTGGTTAAGGAAGTAAGCATAGATAAAAAATATGTCCGCTCGGGACAAAAAGACAAGTTTAAGGTTGTAGTCCTTGATTGCGGGGTAAAATATAATACTTTAAGAGAATTTGCCAAGCGGCATTGTCAGGTAGTGGTTGTGCCTTCGGATACATCCAGCGAGGAGATCATTAAGTTAAAGCCTGACGGGATCATGCTTTCTAACGGGCCGGGAGACCCTGCGGCTGTAAGTTACGTTATTGAGACTACGCGTAAATTAATAGGTAAGGTTCCGATTTTCGGTATTTGCCTGGGTCAGCAGATGCTTGGCCTTGCAATGGGAGGAAAAACCTATAAGCTTAAATTCGGGCATCACGGGGTGAATCATCCTGTAAAAGATATAAGAACAGGAAAGGTTTATATTACCGTGCAGAATCACGGATTTTGCGTGGATATTGATTCGTTGAATAAAAAAGATATAGAGATAACGCATATTAATTTGAATGATAATACTCTTGAAGGGATGCGGCATAAAAGGCTTCCGGTTTTTTCGGTACAGTTCCATCCGGAGGCAGGCGCAGGCCCGCATGACGCGGAGTATTTGTTTGATGAGTTTATTGAAATGATGAAGAAACATAAAGCGTAAAATGTTATTCCTATGCCTAAAAGAACAGATATCAAAAAAATCCTAATTATCGGCTCAGGCCCGATTGTCATCGGGCAAGCATGCGAGTTTGATTATTCCGGCACTCAGGCCTGCAAGGTTTTAAAACAGGAAGGTTTTGAAGTGGTCTTGGTAAATTCAAATCCTGCTACAATTATGACTGATCCTGAATTGGCGGACAAAACTTATATTGAGCCGATTACTGTTGATGCAATCACAAAGATAATTGCCAAAGAGCGTCCGGATGCCCTGCTTCCGACGTTAGGCGGGCAGACTGCCTTGAATGCGGCAGTGAATTTGGATAAAGCGGGTGTGTTAAAAAAATATAAAGTGGAAACTATCGGAGCAAATATTAAAGCAATTAAAAAGGGGGAAGATAGAAGGCTCTTTAAGCAGGCAATGGAGAAAATCGGGCTGGATCTTCCTAAAAGCGACAAAGCATATAATCTTGAAGATGCAATTGAAGTAGCAAAACGAATCGGTTTTCCTGTAATAATCCGTCCCAGCTTTACTTTGGGGGGAACAGGAGGAAGTGTTGCTTATAATTTGGAAGAATTCAGGGGTTTGGCCAAACGCGGGCTTGAGGCGAGCATGATCAGCGAAATTCTTATTGAGGAATCTGTTGTCGGATGGAAAGAATTTGAATTAGAGGTCATGCGTGATTTAAAGGATAATGTGGTAATTATCTGTTCTATTGAGAATTTTGATCCAATGGGAGTTCACACCGGAGACAGCATTACTGTGGCGCCTGTTCAGACGTTAACTGACAGGGAATATCAGAAGATGCGCGACGCGGCAATTGCCTGTATCAGGGAAATCGGCGTTGAAACCGGAGGTTCAAACATACAATTTGCGCTTAACCCTGAAAATGGCAGGATGGTAATTATTGAAATGAACCCGCGAGTTTCACGCAGCTCTGCTTTAGCGAGCAAGGCCACAGGTTTTCCAATTGCAAAAATTGCCGCAAAGCTTGCTGTTGGTTTCACACTTGATGAAATTCCTAACGATATTACCAAAGAAACGCCTGCCTGTTTTGAGCCGGCAATAGATTATTGCGTGGTTAAGATTCCCCGGTTTACTTTTGAGAAATTCGCTTCCGCAGATTCAACCCTTACTGTTTCCATGAAGTCAGTGGGAGAGGCAATGTCTATCGGCAGGACCTTTAAGGAGGCTCTGCAAAAAGGGCTGCGCTCTCTTGAGATTAAAAAGTTTGGCTTGGAAAGCATGCTTTTTAACTCGCTTCTTGATATTGAAATCCAAAATGGAACGATGGAAGAAATCTTGCAGAAATTAAGGGTTCCTAATGCCGAAAGGATTTTTTATGTGGGAGATGCTTTCCGAGCAGGAATGGATATTGAGAAAATACATGAGTTAACTAAAATTGACCGCTGGTTTTTGCATAACATTAAAGAAATTATTGAATGTGAAAAAGAGATCTGCCTGAGTAAGGATAACTTAAACGAAACGATATTGAAAAAAGCCAAGGAGTTTGGGTTCTCTGACCGTCAGTTGGCAAAAATTTTGGGAAAGAAAGAAGAAGAGATTTTCAGCCTGCGAAAGAAATATAATATTGAGCCTGCCTTTAAGCTCGTGGATACCTGTGCTGCTGAATTTCAGGCCTTCACGCCGTATTATTATTCTTCCTACGATAAATAGTTATTTAACAATGATCAGAAATGTTTCTGTTTTTACCGGTGGAACGTTTTTCTCCCAAGAGCGGAGATAGTGGAATATTGCTTTGGTTTTACCGGGTTTTAATGTTTTAATCACCCAGATTTCTTTTCCTCCTGAGCCGACTCGGCCGGTTTCTTCCGGAACATAGCTTGAGCTGATTTTTCCAAGGATAATTTTATCCAGGGGTTTGGCTATCTCCCAAGTATATCCTGTAGTAGGATTTGCATCAAGCGTGATTATCACATCTTCGCCTGCGTTAATTTCTATACGAGTATAAAGCTCCGGTTCTGTTTTTGGGTTGTTTTCTGCATGGGCTGATACGCATATCAGGACAGATAACGCAAATAAAAATAACATTGTTAATTTCGCTTTCATTTTCAACCTCCGTTTTTGGTTGCAAGGTAATTCATATTTAAGTATAATAATAAAAAGATATTTGTGCAAGAAATTTCAATATTGTTGAAAGGAAAGACAATTATGGAAAAACCAAGAATACTTATAGTGGATGATGAATCAGAGGCAAGGGAGACCCTGGGAAGATATCTCAACCGGCATATGGAGTGTGAAATATTTGACGCCCCCGACGGCAGAAAGGCGCTTGAGATTTTAAAGACAGGAAATATTGATTTGATGATCCTGGATATTAAAATGCCGGGGATTTCCGGGGTAGATGTATTGAGGCAGGCAAAGGATGTTTCTTCAAAAACCCAGGCTATCATAGTCAGCGCATGGGACAGCCGGCAGGTTGCCAGCGAGGCGATCAAGGAAGGAGCGGCTGATTATATTATTAAACCATCAACTATCAGTGTAATCTTTGAGAGAATATCCGTAGCCTTAAAAAGCATGAACAAATTCTTCCCCAAGAGTAATTAAATATGTTTTGGGTTTTGTACGATAATACAGCGGGTTTTACGGCTGGAATTATTTTCAAAATAATGCGGAAGGTTGCTTTCAAAAGAAAGAGAGTCGCCTTTTTTTAGTGTGTGTTTTTCTGTGCCGATATAGCAGTTGAGTTCCCCCCGCAGGCAGTGGATCCACTTCTGGAATTTCCCAATTTCAATAGGGTCTTCTTCAAGATTTGTTTTCCCGCCTGGAAGTAAAATCAATTCCTGCGCTAAAAAAGGCATCTTAGAAGAGCTAAGGACTTCAGCGTGCGCAAGTTCGTTATAAGCAAACTGATCAAGGCGCTTGGAACTTTTTACGATATCAACCAGCTTTGATTCTTGTAATACGTTTTGCAGAAGTTCCCTTAAGCTGATATCAAGCCCGATACAAAGCTGGTGCAGTGATGATGCTTGGGGATTTGTCAGCCCGCTTTCAATGCGCCATATAGAATTGGGTTTGATCGTATCTTTTCCAAAAACATTAAAAAGCCTCTGGTAAAGCTCTCTACGGGAGAGTTGCCTTTCTTTGCGTATTTGTTTGATTCTGTTATTTAACTGCATTATATTCGCCTCCCACTTATAATATACCCAAAAAACTGAAGCCTGTCAAGGAAATTTCTACATTTTTCATGAATTATTCATAAATGATGAAGAATTACTTAAGAATTATCATGAGAGCTCAATGAATTATGTGTTGTAACTGCCTATTCAGCAGCATGTTACAATACAGGACCATAAGTTGTTATCTATTTCTACATATCTCTCTATTTTACTTGAAATATGTAGAAATTGTGTTATACTTAAATTGAGAGGAGGAGAGATGAACAATAAAGCTTTAAAAATAACAAAAGTAATAAAGATAGCAATCTTAAGCCTTGGTTTTTTGCTTAATGGCCTTATTTTCATTAATCCTGCTTTTTCTCAAACTATACAAAGCGTAGCTAACCAGCTTAAATCTGCCCAGGATTTGTCCCTTTGGTTTAACAAGGAATTCAGATATGAAACAGAAATGCCTGACCGCTGGCAGTCTGCTGAAGAAACATTACGCCTCAAGAAAGGTGATTGCGAAGATTTTGCTATTTTGAGCAAGGAACTTCTTGGGCGTAAAGGGATTAAAGGGGATATCGTGGTAATAAAATTTCAGGGGGTCAATCAGTCTCATGCTATTTTTATCTTTAAAGAAGGAAAGTATTTTAGCTTTATATCAAATAAACAGCTGATCCAAACCAATTCACCAACTTTAGCAGGGGCAATCCAGGAACAATTCCCGGATTGGGAAAAAATCACTTTCGCTACCGCTAAGAAAGAGGCAGTTAAAGTTGTTTTAAGAAATAATCACTCTGGCAATACCCAGTTAGAATCTGACGTAGCAAGCGACATCCGCTAAATCTTATTTTCAAAATTATATTTATAAAGCAATAAAAGTTTCTGTGAGCTCACAATTAGAGATTTTTCTGGCAACGGCAAGAAATCTCGTGCGTGAACAGAAGCTTTTATTGTTGATAAGCTCCATATATTATTAAGCTTTATTTGTCTTTACAACCACAACCCCTTTTATTATAATGATTTTGAAATATGATGAAGTAAGAAAAATTCTACTCTGATTACCAATAAACCGCTTATGAATATTAGAAAACACCGGCATGAAATTGAGTTTTTTGTTTTGATAATTGTTTTATTCTGGGTTTGGTATGCAGGCAGGTCGCTGCGCCTTGATCCGGATACAATTATAAACTCGCTGCGCGCATTTCCTCTGTTTTACAGCAGTATTATCTATGTCTTTCTGTATGTTATTGTCAGTTTTTTTATATTTTTCTCTAAAGATGTGTTTTGGCTTACCGGCGCTTTGTTCTTCGGGCCCGGATATAGCACAGTTCTAATTTGTATTTCCGAGGCAATAAATGCATATATTCTATTTTATCTTGCTCGGCGCTTCGGAAGAGGATTTGTGGAAAAAAGGGTAGCTGAAAAGTACCGCCATCTTGATGAGAAATTGGGCAGGATCAGTTTTATCTGGTTGTTTATTTTTAGGGCCGCACCATTAATCCCCTACCGTTTTATGGATTTAGCCGCCGGATTAACAAGGATTAAATTTACCCGGTATTTTTTGGCGGTGATCCTCGGCTCTCCTTTAAAGATGTTTTGGGTCCAGTCGGTTCTTTACGGAGTGGGTAAGAATATTTTAACCAATCCTGTGGCCATCATCGGATATTTTCAGGATAACAGGATTTTGATGTATGTCAGCCTGATTTACGTGGTTTTAGTTATCATGGTAGTTTTTAAAATCAGCTCTCGGGATTAAATTCTATGCCGGCAAAGATCAAGTTTTTAGGAGGAGTAAGGACGGTTACCGGTTCAAGCCACCTTATTTCTACGGATAAATCGGATATTCTTTTAGATGGAGGGCTTTATCAGGGCAGGCGTGATGAGTTTTACGCCCGTAACACCACTTTTACTTTTAATCCGCGTATTATTAAGGCACTGGTTTTATCGCATGCGCACATTGACCACTCCGGAAACATCCCGAGCCTAATAAAAAAAGGCCTGCGTTGCAAGGTCTACACCACTTCTGCCACCAAGGATCTTTGTAAATTGATGCTGGAGGATTCCGGTAAGATTCAGGAAGAAGATGTGCGCTATGTAAATAAAATTAACAAAAGATTAGGCCTGCCGCTTCGTAAGCCGCTCTATACCAAAAATGAAGCAAGCCAAGCTACTCACAGGTTTCGTTCAATTTCTTACCGGCAGAGATTTTGTATTGCTAAGGATATATTTGTTACTTTGTTTGACGCCGGGCATATTCTTGGTTCGGGAATTGCAGTTTTAGATATTCTTTGTGAAAACAAAGAGATCCGGGTAGGATATGCCGTTGATCTGGGAAGAAAAAACCTGCCGTTTTTAAATGACCCGCATGTGCCAAAGGGACTGGATTACCTTATATTAGAAAGTACTTATGGCATGCGGCTGCACGCGCCCATACAGGAAGCTAAAATTAAACTAAGAGAGGCGATAAGGCGTACGGTTGAGCGCAATGGGAAAATCCTGATTCCTTCTTTTGCCTTGGAGCGCACACAGGAAGTGCTCTATTTCCTGAATGAGCTCTTAAAAGAAAAAGCGATCCCTTCAATACCCATTTATGTGGACAGCCCTTTGGCCATTGATATCACGGGATTATTTAAGCATCATGCAAGTTTCTTGAATGAAAAAAGCCAGTTGGCGATTTCTTCAGGCGCAAGCCCCTTTGAATTATTGAACCTCAGGTTTGTCCGTGAACAAAGGGATTCCAAGGCCTTGAATCTTGAAAAGAGGCCGATGATCATTATTGCCGGAAGCGGAATGTGCGAGTCCGGGAGGATCCTGCACCATTTAAAGAATAATATGGAGGATTCCCGCAATACCATTTTGGTGGTTGGGTATATGGCCAAGGACACCCTGGGCAGGAGAATTGTTGAGCGCCTGCCGGTGGTGCGTATCTTTGGTATTGAGCATGAGTTAAACGCCGAGGTGGTGATTATCAATTCTTTTTCCGGGCATGCGGACAGGAATGAGCTGGTGGATTTTGTAGGCGCGTGCCTTCCTTTAAAGCGTATTTTTCTTGTGCATGGGGATTTGGACGAGAGCCAGGCTTTATATGAGACCTTAGCCCAAAAGGGGCTTAATGTTTACCTGCCGCAAAAGGATGAAGAAGTCTTGCTTGATTGATGATTTTGTGCTATTATTTACAACTCAAGCAAACTTAATAACAGACGATAATAATTTTAAGGAGGGCGTCATGACAGGTGGTTTTTCTACCCCAAAAAAGGATAAAGCTGTAAAAGTGGCTTGCGGCCAAACCGTAAAGACCGGGCAGATCCTTATCCGCGGCATCAACACTTATAAAACTGGCTTAAATACCAGAGGGCAAGGCACGATATTTGCGCTTTGCGACGGCACAGTTAATTTTAGCCGCAAAAAAACCAGTCACGGAAAATTCCGCACGTTTGTCAATGTTGAGCCAAGCAAAAAAGTACTCAAATCTTAAATATACTTGCGCAATCCTGGATATCCTGCTTTTAGTTATCTTTCTTTTTGTTTTTCTAAAAGCAGGGTTTTCACGTTCTTTAACCTCAGCTATTGAGGTAATTTCTGTAAATGGTTTTTTAGTTTTGGCGTTATATCTTTTTTTTGCTTTACTGATCTATTATTTTGTTTCCCTGCCATTAAATTTCTACCGCAGTTTTACCCTTGAGCATAAATTCTCGCTTTCATCGCAAAAAATTAGCGACTGGATACTGGATCAGCTAAAATCAGGGATTATTTCGTATTTAGTTTCCCTGATCCTGGTTGGTTCTTTTTATATTATTTTGCACCTTAGCCCCGGGGCGTGGTGGTTGTGGGTGTCTTTGTTCTGGATTTGTTTTAATTTTATTTTTGCAAAACTTCTTCCGGTGGTTATTATACCGCTATTTTTTAAATATAAGCAGCTTACTGATGAGCCTTTGCGCTTAAGGATTATGAAGCTCGGAGAAAAAATGAGAATAAGTATTTTAAATTGTTTTGAAATAGATTTCAGCAAAAAGACCTTAAAGGCAAATGCCGCCTTTGTCGGCTGGGGGTCAACGCGGCGCGTAATTTTAGCAGATACTTTAAAAGATAAATATACCCATGATGAAATTGAGGCGATTTTAGCTCACGAGTTTGCGCATTACAAAATGAAGCATCTTTTTAAGCTGATCCTGGCAAATTCTTTGGTGACATTGATTTGTTTTTTTATCATTTTTAGGAGTAACAATTTTGTATTGGGCTTTTTTGGTTTTTCTTCCTTGTCGGAAATAGCGGCTTTGCCGTTAGTTTTTCTATATTTTGTTATCTTTGGTTTTGTGATGGAGCCATTAGGTAACTTCCTGAGCCGCTTAATGGAAAGAAATGCCGATAAGATGGCTGTTGAGGTAACCCAAAACAAAGAAGCATTTATTTCAATGATGGAAAAGCTGGCTTCCCAGAACTTGGCTGACCGAAAGCCAAACCCAATAATTAAATTCTTCTTTTTTGACCACCCGCCTATAGACGAGCGTATTGAAATGGCAAGGAGGATGAAATGAAAAAGGTTGTGTTTGTATGTTTTAGTTTCTTTAGTTTCTTTTTAGTAACGGTATCCGGATTCGCAAGCGGATTTGAGAGGTTTCCTTTTGAAGCGCCTCCGGCTCCGGAAATAATCATACCGCGTTCTGATGAAGTTGATTTAACGGGGAAAGACAGCCTTGAGTGTAAATGGATCAGCTTAAAGCCGGCTGAAGTAGATCATTTTGAACTTAAATTGTACAAAGGTTATAATATGTATGAGTCGGGGTTGATGTTTTCAGAAAATGCCCCTTCAGACAAAAACTTTCTTTTAATTAAGGCCGAAACTTTTGAGCAAGGCCAGGTTTATACAATATGCCTGCGCCAGATTTCTTATGGCGGAGAGAAAAGTGATAAGGCTTTTGTTTCATTTAAGATTATTGGAAAATAACAGATTTTATCCAGAATATAACTCTTTGGCAGCAAAGTAGTTACATGAAACATATTTTTTATCACTTCCTCTTGAAAATTCAAGCTGATATGTTATACTTTCTTTGAGGTTTGTTGATACAAAAAAGGTAAAGGGAAACTACCAGCGGGCAGGCAATGCCCAATACAAAAAGCAAAATAAATTTCCCTTTACCTTTTTTATTTTTCTTAATAACCTTCCATTTTTATCTCCTGATTTAGTTAGCTTTAGAGAATTATAATTGACACCAAGGCTCATTCTTGTTAAAATTCACTTACCTAAATGTAATAAGAACAGTAAGGAGAATCTTGAGACGAATAATTTTTATAATTTTTATATTTTCAGCTATTTTGAGTTCCACCTCAATTATAGCCGATACCATTAGCCCAAAGGCCCAGATTTTTGAGCTTGAGCCGTTTAAAAAAGGCGAGCGTGTCCTTATTTTTGCTCCGCATCCTGATGATGAAACCATTGGCTGCGCAGGGGTTATCCAGCATGCGCTTAAGGCCGGGGCCGAGATCAAGGTTGTTTATTTAACTAACGGCGACCATAATCAACTTGCTTTTATTGTTTATGAAAAAAGGCTGACGCTAAGAAAGGGCGAATTCTTGCATATGGGGGAGGTGCGTCGGAAAGAAGCGGTTGCGGCGATGAAATTATTGGGCCTTAAGGAAAACAACCTGGTTTTTCTGGGTTACCCTGATTTTGGGACATTGGCTATTTTTAACAGATATTGGCAAAGCTTGAAACCGTTTAAAAGTTTGCTTACCCGCGTTACTTCGGTACCGTACAAGAATAACTATTCGTATGGTTCTCCTTATACTGGTGAGAGTATTTTAAAGGATTTCAAGCAAATTATTCAGGATTATAAGCCTGATAAAATATTTGTTTCGCATCCTGCTGACACAAATGGTGACCACAAGGCATGCTATTTATTTTGTGAAGTTGCCCTGTGGGAATTAAAAGATAAAATTCCTGTTCCAAAGGTTTATCCTTATTTGGTTCATCACGCCGGATGGCCTCTTCCGCGCCATTATCATCCTGAGATGAGCTTAACGCCTCCGGAAAATCTTTTGAGCCAAGACTTGTCTTGGTATGACCTGGGGCTTAGCCCTGATGAGGTTGAACAAAAGCATAAGGCAATGCTTTGCTATAAGAGTCAAACAAAGTCAAGCGCCTTTTATTTGCTGTCATTTGTGCGCAGGAATGAATTATTTTCAAAATATTCAGAGATTACTTTGTCAAGACAGATGAGCCTGAAAGAGAAGGCGATTTCATTTCTTGGTTTTTCTAAAATGTATTCTGATTCAGAGAGCGCTTCTTTGGGCCGGCTGGATGATTTAGTTGATGATCAGGGCCAGGTTAGCTACGCGGTTGTAGATAATAATTTATTGGTGCGTGTTGAAAAAGAGGAGAATATCAGCCGCAGGTTTAAGGTAGCGCTTCTTCTTTTCGGGTTTAGCAACAAAACCCCTTTTGAAAAAATGCCTAAGATCCGCATCCTTACCCAGTATAATCAAGTCAAAATAATCAATAAAGGTAGGGTGGTTCCTTCTACGGGCGTAAGCGTTGAGGTGAATAAGCATGCGCTTATTCTGCGGCTGCCCTTGGAATTATTGGGTAATCCTGATTTTATTTTAACTTCGCTTAGGGCCTATGGCGGTAAGGTTCCCGTGGATGCCACTGCCTTTAGAAAGATAGAGATAAAGTAGTTACATTTTGAACAAGAGGAGCGGTAATGGAGATCAAATCTTTTAAAATTAAAAAGCCTGAAGAAATAAATTTGATTCTCGGGCAGAGCCATTTTATTAAAACGGTTGAGGACTTGTATGAGGTGTTGGTAAATAATGTCCCTGGCATAAAATTTGGTTTAGCGTTTGTGGAGTCATCAGGAGCATGCAAGGTTAGGTGTGAGGGCACTGATTTGGAATTAAAAAATCTAGCCGCGGAGAACGCCTTAGAGATCGGCGCAGGCCACACCTTTATTATTTTTTTGCGCAACGCCTATCCGATAAATGTTTTAAATGCCATTAAGAATATACCCGAGGTGTGCAATATCTTTTGTGCAACTGCTAATCAGGTTGAGGTGGTTGTGGCAGAGAATACCGACGGAGCGCGCGGGGTGCTGGGCGTGGTGGATGGAGCAAAGCCAAAAGGGATTGAAGAAGAAACTGATATTTCGTGGCGTAAAGGGTTGCTTCGCAAAATAGGTTATAAATTATAAGTGAAGCCTCTCAACTTAAACACTAATGAAAATACAAACCACTTTAATTTTAATTTTTATTTTGTTATAATTCTGTAATGGATCGCAAGAAAATTAAGAAGAATATCAGCCGTTTTTTTGGCTGGGCCGGGTTGAACTTAAGTTCTTTTATGGTAAGATTCATTCCTTCGGGTTATCTTTATGCCTTTGCCCGCGGGATTAGTTCTTTGGGATATCGTTTTGCCAAGCGCCAGCGTAAAATTGCCTTAGAGAGCCTTGAGATTGCTTTTGGCAAAGAGAAGACAAAAGAAGAGAGAGAAAAAATTGCCCGGGACTGTTTTTCTTATATGGCAAAAGGAGCAATTGAACTTCTTTTTTTAATGGACAAGCCGCTATTGCTTAAGGAGCGGGTAGGTTTTTGCGACAGGCAAATTCTTGATAACGCATTAAACAGAGGCAAAGGGGTAATTTTAGTCAGCGCTCATTTTGGTAATTTTCCGTTGTTAATGGCAAGGCTTAGCCTTGAAGGTTATAAGACCGGCGGCATTATGCGGCCAATGCACGACGAGCGTGTAGAAAAAATGTTTTTAAGAAAGCGTAATCGTTTGGGGATCAGGACCATTTATAGCCAGCCGCGCATTGCTTGTGTAAATAAAACTATTGAGGCCCTGCGTAATAATGAAATCGTTTTTATCCCTATTGACCAGAATTTTGGAACAGGGGGGATCTTTGTGGATTTCTTCGGCAAAAAAGCTGCCACGGCAACAGGGCCGGTAGTTTTGGCCCAGCGCACCAAGGCAAGCCTCTTGCCTTGTTTTATTGTCCGTCAGCCCGATGATACGCATAAAATAATTTTTGCCCCGGAAATAAAATTAGAAGAAGCAGCCACGGCGCAGGAAACAGTGGCGATAAATATTCAGCGTTTAACAAATGTAATTGAGGAGTATATCCGGAGGTATCCGGCTGAGTGGGGCTGGGTGCACAGAAGATGGAAAACAGAAGCTCATTAAACAAGGAGGAAGAAATGGCGGAAGAAATTAAGCAAGAGCAAAAGAAGTGCTGTGGCAAAGGGGTTTCAGGAATGTTTAAAGTTATTTTAGGCTTGGTCCTTTTGATTCTTGGGGGCTATTTGTTAATCGGCAGGATGTGGTGGGGGTATACCTGGTTTATGATTAAGGCCTGCGCAGGGCCGTTTCTTATTCTTGCAGCGTTAATTACATTTGCGATTGCAAAAGAATAAATCTTGTTTGCTGTTAGCTTTAAGGTTCTTGAAATGAATTTCTTTAGCGGCCCTGATAATCATGTATTTTATAAACGTGGTTTTTAGGGCCGCGCTATTCCAGCTAAATCAATGGATTAAGAGGGGCCTATTATGGAACAAGAAAATCCTCAGATTTGCCAAGTCCACGAAATCCTTTATCAAATAATCGGGATCTCCTTAGAGAACATTACGCTTAAAGAGATGCTTGAGAAGACCATTGATGTGATAGTTTCCATTTCGTGGCTCTCTCTTGAATCAAAAGGGGCAATTTTTCTCGTAGAAGAAAACCCTGAAGTCCTGGTTATGAAGGCAGTGAGAGGTTTAAGCAATGAATTGCAGAAAGTATGCTGTTATCTGCCTTTTGGCAGGTGCCTTTGCGGCAGAGCTGCGGCTTCAAAAGAAATTGTATTTGCGGATTGTGTTGATGAGCGCCATGAAAATGTAACTCCCGGAATCATGCCTCACGGGCATTATTGTGTGCCCATACTTTCCGACGGACAGATTTTAGGGGTAATCAATCTTTATATTAAAGCCGGCAGCATACGGGAACAGTATAAAATAGATCTTCTTAATTCAGTGGCAAATGTTTTAGCCGGTATAATCAAGCGCAGAAAAGCCGAACAAGCCCTTGCAGAAAGTGAAAAAAAATACCGCCTGCTTGCTGAAAATGCCAGTGATGTTATTTGGACATCAGATCTTTCATTGCATTATACTTATATTAGCCCGGCAATTACTTCTTTATTAGGCTATACCATTGAAGAATCTTTGGCAATGGGCATAGAGAAGATGCTTTCTCCCGGTTCGGCAGAAAGTATTAAGAAGGCTTTTCTTGAGGAAGTGGAAAAAGAGAATCTCCCGGAAAAAGATTTAAAGAGAATGAAAACTCTTGAGGTCGGGTTGATGCATAAAGACGGTCATTTGGTCTTAGGCGAGGTCAAGGCAGTTTTTATCCGCAATGAAGAAAATATTGCTCTCGGATTTCTGGGTGTAACCCGGGATATTACCGAGCGTAAAAAGATTGAAAATTCCCAGAGGCTGGCCCAGCTTGGCAAGCTTGTCTCCGATATGGCGCACGAAGTAAACAACCCTTTGATGGTAATTTACGGGAGGGCGCAGCTTTCTTTAATGTTGGGGGTAAATAATCAAGGCATAGAGAATAACCTGAAATTGATAATGGAACAATGCGACCGAGCCAAAACAATCATTGACCGGTTGTTAATGTTTTCAAAGCCAAGCAAAGGCGAAATGACATTGCTTAATATTAATGATGTGGTGGAGAATACCATTAATTTAGTTGAACACCAATACAAATTGAAGAATGTTAAAATAATGCGTTCATACGATAAAAATCTTCCCGCCGCTAAAGTTGATGAAAAACATATGCAGGAAATTTTTATGAATCTTTTAAATAATGCCAGCGAAGCTATGCCGGAGGGAGGCTTTGTTACGGTAATCACTTCATTTAACGGCGCTAATATTCAGGTAGATGTTACAGATACGGGAAGCGGTATCCCTGATGAGAATTTATTAAAGATTTTTGACCCGTTTTTCACGACCAAAGAAAAAGGCACGGGCCTTGGGCTCTCTGTTTGCGCGGGGATAATCAGGGCGCATGGCGGAGATATAAAGATACGCAGTAAAATCGGTCAAGGGACAACGGTCAGCGTGTTTGTGCCGATAGAGGCAAAGGCAAATGTATAAAATTCTTGCGGTTGATGACGAGATTGAGATACTCAAGGTCATTGATGAATTTCTTACACAGGCCGGTTTTATGGTTAAGATTGCACAGGATGCAGAGGCCGGTTTAGAAATTTTGGCTAAAGAAAAACCTGATTTGCTGATTTTAGATATGCGTATGCCGGGTATCGGCGGAGAGGGATTATTAAGAGAACTTTCCAGGAAGAAAATTGATATTCCAGCTATAATTCTTACAGGTTACGCGCGGACAGATGCCGGCTTGGGATTTGTTAAAAAGGATAGTTTAAAAATATTGGTCAAACCAGTAAATTTGAGTATTCTTTTAGAAACAGTAAATGAATGCCTGAGGGGGAAGAGAGATGGACAAACCAAAGATCCTGATTGTTGAAGATAATGACGCGTTAAGGTCAACTTTAAAAGAAATTCTTGCTCTTACTTTGGAGTGTGGCATAACTGAAGCAGCGAATGGCAGGCTTGCGATAGAGAGCCTAAATAAGGATAAATTTGATTTGGTAATTTTGGATATAAAAATGCCGGGAATCTCAGGAGCGGATATCATTAAAAAAAAGAAAGAGCTGTATCCTGACACGGATATCCTTGTGGTGAGCGCTTGGGACAGCCAGTCAATTGCTTCTGAGATTTTAGAAGAAGGGGCCTTTGATTATATTCCTAAGCCTTCTAATTTCAATGTTATTTGTGAAAAAGTTGCCGAAATACTTAAAAAGAAGAATAAATACCTGCCAATTTAGCCTGAATTTTGCTGTTGCTATTGTTTCTTTCTTTGGTATAATTATGCCAGCATCAACTTAAAAAAGAGGAGATTAAAATGGAAGCAGTTTTAAGTAAGGAAATCGTAATTAATAAAACTTTAAGCCGAGCTTTAGGCGTGTTAGTATTTGTTGTTTTGACTTCCCTGGGTGCATTTGTGCGCATACCTTTGCCTTTTACTCCGGTGCCGTTAACATTGCAGACTTTTTTTGTTTTGTTGTCAGGCGCTTTATTGGGAGGCAGTTTAGGCGTCACTGCGCAATTAAGTTATATTTTATTGGGAGTATTGGGCCTGCCGATCTTTACAGGCGCAGGAAGCGGGCTTTTGTATTTAAGCGGCCCTACCGCAGGATATTTATTCGGTTTTGTTTTAGCCTGTTTATTTTGCGCCAAATTCATCAAATATTCCGGAAACAATTTTTCTAAGGCTTTTGGTATATTTTGTGTTGCGGATTTCTTGTTGCTCGCATCCGGAACATTGTGGCTGAAATTTCTCTTCGGATATTCGCTCACAAAGCTTTTTTCTATCGGTTTTATTCCCTTTGTCTTAGGCGATTTATGTAAAGCAGCCGCAGCTGCTGTTGTTTATATAAAGCTCAGGCCCCGTTTAAAGTAATTTTTTTATAATTTTGGTTTTTGTTTTGGCTGTTTTTTGTTAAAAATAGCCAGGCTCATGTTTTATAATTTCCTATGAAGGAGGCTGGCAATGAAGGTTAAAGAAATAATGAATAAAAAGATCGTCAGCGTTGGCCCCGGTGATAATGCTTTAGATGCGCTTAAATTGCTGTTTAAAATCAAGATCAGCGGGCTTCCGGTAATTGACAGCGACGGTAAATTGGCGGGGATGTTTACAGAAAAAGAAGTCCTTGCTTTTATTCTTCCCAGCTATCTTGAGCAGGTGGGAAAGTTTGTCTACATGCAGGACCCAAAGGCTACAAAAAAGAAGATTCAGGAATTAAAGAATATGAAAGTAGCGCAGTTAATGCGCAAGCAGGTTGTTGTTGGTAAAGAAGATATGACTTTAGTTGAGTTGGCAAAAGACATGCTTACTCAAAAAGCACGGCGTATTCCGGTTGTTGATGATGATAATTTAGTTTTAGGGATTGTTGCTCGCTGCGATATCCTCAGGGCTTTGGTTAAGGATGCAGAAATTCCCTTAGAATGCTGAGAAAATTTCTCTTACTTCTTCTTATATCGTTAAGCCTTGGTTTACTAACTCTTAATCTCGGCCTTACTCCCCACCAGTCTTTAGCCATTTCAATTTTTTCCGTTTCTATCTTAGGCACGCTTTTTTTCTGGGATTTCAGGCTGAGCTTTGCTTTCTTGGGTATTTCTGTTTTGCTTGCCACGCGCACAATTGACCTAAAACATGTAATTGAATTTGCCTCTTTGGAGGTCATCCTGTTTTTGGTGGGGATGATGGTTTTAGTCGGCCTTTTAAAGAGCGCCGGTTTTTTTGCCTGGGTTGTGCAGCTGATTTTACGCATAAGAAATATGAATGCCCTGAAATTTACAGTAGTCATATCTGTAGTTTCGGCATTGCTTTCTACAGCCACCTCTGAAGTGGTTTCCATTATTTTTATGGTGGCTGCGGTCCTTGAGATCTGCGATTATTTTGAGGTTGACCCTGTTCCATTTATTATTATTTCTGTTCTGGCTACAAATGTGGGCAGCGCTGCAACAGTCTTGGGTAATCCGATTGGGATTCTTATTGCTTCAAAGGCAGGATTTAGTTTTGAAGATTTTTTAGTTAAGGCCTTTCCTTTAGCAATAGTTTGTCTGGTTGTGACAATTCTACTGGTAATCTTTTGGTATAGAAACGCTCTCAACAGGCTGGATATGAAGATTAAAGAATTGGGCGCAAATGAAATTTTAGTAAAATTAATTTCTGTCCCTCCGGACAGAGAGCTGAAGATCAGCCTTGCGATCTTCGGCCTGACACTTTTTTTTATTGCTCTGCATCACCGGATTGAATTGCTTTGGAACCTTGAGCAGAATACAATACTTTTTATTATGCCTTTGGTTTCCAGCGGTTGTGTAATGATCTGGAAAAAAGAAAAAGCCCGTGAATTTATTGAGAAAGACGTGGAATGGTGGACGCTTTTGTTCTTTATGCTTCTTTTCGCGCAGGCAGGTACCTTAAAATATACCGGAGCAACCGATGTTTTGGCAAGGGGCATTGCCGGCTGGTCGGCAAACAGCGCTCCCCTTTTAATAGGGTTAGTCTTATGGATTTCAACCATTGGCTCAAGCATCCTGGATAATGTGGTGTTAGTGGCAGCTTTTATTCCTGTAATCCAGGGATTTGCGGCAATGAAGATAAATTTGCAGCCGTTATGGTGGGCCCTGCTTTTTGGAGGATGCCTTGGCGGGAATATTACCTTAGTCGGCTCAACTGCAAATATTGTTGCTTTGGGGATCTTGGAAAAAGAGAAAAACATACGTTTAAATTTCTTTAGATGGTTCGGAATTGGGCTTTGTGTAGGTGTGGTAACGACATTGGTGGCATGGATTTTTCTTGCATTTATACCATTTTATAGCAATTGATAAGTGGTTTGTCTTTTTACTGGACAAAATTAGCGGCTTGTGATAAATTAAATAAAATTAAGGAGGTGAGGTATGCCAAAAAAGAACGTTTTTATTATTCTTACGGGGGTTTTTTTATTTTTCGCCGGTTTAAGCATGGCCTTTGGCCAGCAACAGACTGCGCAACCTGTCCAGGCACAAGAAGAGCCTGAGGTGCAGTGGGTTTGGGGAGAGGTGGTAAGCGTTGATCCCCAGAATAAGATTTTCTCTGTGAAATACCTTGATTATGAAACTGACGAAGAGAAAGAAATTGCCGTTAATGTTGACGAAAAAACAATTTATGAAAATGTCAAAGCCATTGGTGAGATCAAAACAAAGGACGCGGTAAGCATTGATTATATTGTTACGCCTGAAGGAAGAAATGTGGCAAGGAATATCAGCCTTGAAAAACCTGAGGTTCCCCCTGCTACTGTCCAGCCTCCATCTGCGGTTACAGCTGCTCCAGAGATTCCGGCAGCAACGGAGGAAAAGAAGGCAGAATAAGTTTCTTTGGTGTCATAAGCTAATCTGGGCAGGGGATTTAACTCCTGCCCTTTTATTTTGAGGGCATATGTTTCAGAAAATCATCAGTTATCTTGGGAAATTGTTAGAAGAAACAAAAAAGAGAAAATGGCTCTGGCAAGCATGTATTTTCTTGCTTGTAATTACTCCAATTGTTATTTTAAGCATTTTTAGTTTCTGTTGGGTCTTTCAGGCAGATACCTTTCATTTGTTTCAGGAAAAAAAATCTACTGCATACCTATCCGCAACAATCTTAAAGGAAAAACTTGATAAGTTGGTTGTTATCGGGGAAGTTTTGGCCACTCGCCCAAGATTAGTAGAGAATGTAAGCGCGGGTAAATGGCAAGAAGGCATGCTGGTTTTAGAAAATGCCCCGAAGCTTTTTTCTTTTATAGATCACATATTTTTATCTGACGCAAAGGGTAATTTTATGGCTGATTTACCCCAGACATCAGAGATTACAGGGAAGAATTTTTCTTTCCGGGATTGGTACAAGGGTGCGATTAACAATCGCAAGCCTTATGTTTCTGAGATTTATAAAAGGGCAATTGTCCCGGAGAGAAATATTATTGCTATTGCTATTCCTATTAAATCTCAGGGGCCTGCTAGTTTAGAGAATGTCTTAGGATTATTGGTCCTGCAAGTATTACCTGAAACATTTTTTGAGTGGGTTAAGGAAGTGGATATCGGGCCGCAGTCCCTTGTTTATGTCGTGGATAGAAAAGGCCGGATTATTTTTCACCCCTCATTTCCTGTCCAAGGAGAGATTGTTGATTTCTCAATGTCTGGTTCAACAAAAGAGGTTTTAAAAGGTAAATCCGGGGTCGGTATATTTTATAATCCTGCTGAAAAAGAAAAAAGGCTGGAGGCTTATGCGCCGGTTTCTGACTATGGCTGGGGCGTGGTTGTTGCTCAGCCTGTTAAATATGCTTTCAGCCAGCGTAACAGAAAATTACTAATTATTTTTATCATTTATTTACTGTTGATAGTTTTAAGTTTTGCGTTTGTTTATTTAATATTACGTATTTCCATAGAGCGTTACCAAAAGGAGCAGATTGTCAGGGAACTAAATGTGAGATTAGCCCAGCGAAACCAGGAATTGGCTGATGCAAAAATGCGGATCCAGCTTGATGAGGCGTTAACAGTCAAAAAAGAATTCTTAAGCGCTGTTTCACATGAATTAAAAACTCCGCTTGCTGTTGCAAAAGAAGGTGTTTCTTTGTTGCTGGAAAGTTCTATCGGGAGCATTAATCAAAAACAGGAAGGGATCCTGAAATTAACACAGAAGAATTTGGACAGGCTGTTGAAACTGGTGAATAGCCTTTTGGTTTTTCAGAGAATGGATTCCGGCAGAATGTCGTATAAATTTGAAGAAAATGATCTTAATGCGTTGATAAAAGAAGTTGTCCAGGAAATCTCTGGATTGGTGCGGGAGAAGAAAATAGACTTTATATTGGATCTTGAAGAAGGCCTGGCCAGGGCCAAATTTGATAAGGAAGGTTTGTTTGAAGTTCTGTCGCATTTAATCAGCAATGCAATCAGATTTACTGTAAAAGGAAGCGTTGTTGTTAAAAGCCGGAAAATGAATGATTGTTTTCAGGTTTCTGTGCAGGATACCGGCGAAGGGATCAGGCAGGAAGATATGAGCAAACTGTTCCATCAATTTGAACAGATAAAAAAGGGCATGGACCGTAAAACCGGCGGCACAGGGTTAGGGCTGGCGATTAGTAAGAAAATTATTGATGAACATAAAGGTAGAATTTGGGTTGAATCAGAATATGGAAAGGGTTCAACTTTTTATTTTACTATTCCTCTATAGTGGTTAATTGTAATCGGTCAGTAAACGGGGGATAGGTATTGTCATGCTCGCGAAATCCCCGCTTTCGCGGGGAGGCAACCAGGCGTTCCCGTGGCTGGATTCCCGCTTACGCGGGAATGACTTACGCCCAGTAACTAACCGGCTACGGCTATCCAGACTTTATCATTGCTATTCAGGTATTCTTTGCTATAATTTCATTGAGAAAGCAATGGAGTAAATCAAGATGTTAAGAAAAACATTGTATGTTATTGGGTTATTAGGTGGTTGTGCTGCTATATTTTCCGGTTGCGCGTCTTTAAATTCCGTGTTTCATCAAAAAAGGCAGGTGGTTAACAGTGTTGCTACTCAACCCTTACCTGCGTATAGCGGGCCAATGGCGAGAGTGGCGGTTGCAGATTTTGATGTAAAGGCAGCCAAGGCAAGCAGCCAGATTGGCACGGGTTTACGTGAAATGTTGGTCGCTGCTTTATCAAACAGTAACCGGTTTTCAGTACTTGAGCGTCAGGCTTTGGCAGAAGCAATGAAGGAACAGGAATCAGCCGGCCCTGCAGGAAGCCAACAGACAGCAGTAGGAGCTGAAAAAGAAAATCTTAAAGCCACTGATTTAATTATTACTGTGGCAGTTACTGAATTTGAGCCTGAAGCGTCGGGAGGAACTGCTGGCATTGGCGGTGGAGGCGGGTCTGGAAGTGGTGCTTTAGGCGGGCTTTTGGGTGGTTCAACGAATAAGGCGCATATGGCTATGGATATTCGTATTGTAGATGCATCTACTTCAGAGGTATTGTCTGCTACCAGCGTGCAGGGGCAGGCTTCGGATATCAGCGGTATGGCGGGGATTGGTTTGTTTGGCGGAGGTGTCCTGGGGGATGGTTTAGGCGGTTATGCTAATACTCCGATGGAGAAAGCAATCCGTATTTGTATTGTTGAAGCGGTGCGTTATGTTTCTCAGGCGACACCGGTAAATTACTTCAAATATTAAGAAATGAGGTGTTTAAAATGGGTAAAAGAAAAAGAAGAGGAAAACTTAACTGGCGTTCAAAGAAAGCAAATAAAGGAAGAAAACCCTGCTTAGGATAAGCTGTTAGCTATGGTTTTAGCCTGGATTTTGGCAAGTACTTTTGTTGTCAGCCTTATCTCATTAATCGGCATAGTTACTTTAGCGATCAGAAGCGATTATTTGCAGAAGATCCTTTTTCTACTTATCGGGTTTTCTGCAGGGGCATTGATCGGCGGTGCATTTTTGCATTTACTGCCGGAGGCACTTGAAAAGACCAGCAGCACAGTAGTGTTTTATTATTTGATCCTCGGGATAGTGCTATTTTTCATGCTGGAAAGGTATTTTCACTGGCGGCATTGCCATGCCGAAAAGTGTGATGTGCATGCGTTTACTTATTTAAACCTTATCGGCGATTCCTTTCACAATTTTATTGACGGGATGGTGATCGCGGCAAGTTTTGTAATTTCCATAAAACTCGGATTAATTACAACCCTGGCAATCATCCTTCACGAGATTCCACAGGAATTAGGAGACTTTGGGGTTTTAATTTATGGCGGGTTTTCAAAGAAAAAAGCCCTGATATGTAATTTCCTTACTGCTTTAACCGCGATGGCAGGAGCTGTCATCGGTTACTTTATCGCTGATTTTACTAAGGGGTTTATAACTTTTATCCTGCCTTTGACTGCCGGAGGGTTTATTTATATTGCTGCCTCTGATTTGATCCCCGAGATACACAAAGAAAGTGATCTGCGCCGGTCAAGCATGGCTTTCTTTGCGTTTCTTTTGGGAATAATATTTATGGCGGTCGCAAAACTCCTGTTGCACGAGTAACTTTCTTTATCAAACTAATGAAAAAAACAGTGCTTGTTAAAATGAAAGAAAACCAGAAGGGCAGGGTTTTGGAGATCACCGGAGGCTACTCTATACAGAATAAATTTATGAGTATGGGTATTTATCCGGGTAGAGAGATCACAAAACTAAGCCATTTTGCGCTTAAAGGCCCTGTTACCATTAAGACAGGCAGGAGCGTTTTGGCTTTGGGCCATGGGATGGCGGCAAAAATTATCCTTGAGGTAGAATGATCAAAAGAGTGTTTCTTATCGGCAATCCTAATGTAGGTAAAAGCGTTGTTTTCTCGCGCCTAACCGGCGTGCAGGTAATTTCTTCCAATTATCCCGGCACAACCGTTGAAATAATAAAGGGGTATTTGAAATTAGGAGAAGATAAAATTGAAGTTATTGATTTGCCGGGAACCTATTCTTTGGAGCCGAGTTCAAAGGCAGAAGAGGTGGCAGTCAACCTTTTAAAGGGATCTTTGCCGGAGGAATCAGCCGTAATTAATATTATTGATGCGACTAATTTAGAGAGGAATCTGTTTCTAACTTTACAGCTTATTGAACAGGGGTACCCGGTTATAGTTTGCCTTAACATGTGCGACGATACCGAGCATCGCGGTATTCACATTGACTTTAAGAAATTAGAGGAGCTTTTAGGCGTGGCTGTTGTTCCTACTTGCGCGGTAACAGGTGTTGGAATTAAATTCTTGTTGGAAAGGCTCAAAGAGGCAAAGCCTTTTACTGAGAATAAATTGGCGCATGAAGCACGTTGGCAGAGAATCGGAACGATTGTTGACAGTGCCCAGAAATTGACTCACAGGCATCATAGTTTCAGGGAGATGCTTGAGGACGCTTCTATCCGGCCGTTAAGCGGGTTATTCATATCAATCGCGGTTATTTATACTTCTTTTAAAATTGTCCGTTTTATAGGCGAGGGATTGATCACCCGCGTGTTTGATCCTTTTTTCTTTAATCATTACCAGCCGTTCCTGGAAAAGTTAAGTTCTGCTTTGGCCCCGGGAAGTTTTCTGCACCATTTGGTTGTAGGAGAGCTGATTAACGGAAAAATTGATTTTAAGCAGTCAATGGGAGTTTTAACAACCGCGCCTTATATTGAATTTGCCATGGTGTTACCTTATATTATCTCTTTTTATTTTGTTTTAAGCCTCTTGGAAGATATCGGCTATTTGCCGCGCCTGGCCATATTGCTGGATAATCTACTGCACCGGCTTGGATTGCACGGTTTTGCGATCATCCCGGTACTCTTGGGTTTTGGCTGTAATGTCCCTGGTATTTTAGCAACACGATCCCTTGAATCAAAACGGGAAAGGTTTATTGCCTCAACGCTTATTTCTATAGGAGTGCCATGTGTTCCTTTACAGGCAATGATCTTTGGGCTTTTGGGAAGTTTTTCCGGATTTTATGTGGGAGGGGTTTATCTGGTGCTGTTTTCAATTATGATTATTACCGGAGTATTATTAAATTATTTCTTAAAAGGCTACAGCCCAGAATTATTGCTTGAAATTCCTCCTTACAGATTTCCTCCGTTTGGGGCATTTACGCAAAAATTATTCTTTCGTATCAAAGGGTTTATAATTGAAGCTGTTCCAATCGTGCTTTTGGGCGTGGCCATGATCAATCTGTTATTGTATTTTCATTTGTTTGATTTTGTAACAGGGATATTTGCTCCTGTTATCCAGGGCCTTTTCGGTTTGCCTAAGGATGCAGTAGTGGCTTTGGTAATCGGGTTTTTGCGTAAAGATATTGCGGTTGGTATGCTGATCCCGTTGGGATTATCGGCAAAACAACTTTTTATTGCTGCAACATTACTGGCGATATCTTTTCCCTGCGTGGCCACATTTGTGGTTTTATGGAAAGAACTGGGGGCAAAAGAGCTTTTAAAGGCAACCTCAATTATGATTGGGGCAAGTCTTGTTGTCGGGACAATCCTGAATTTTGGTATTTTACATTAAGATGCGCGCCCTGGCTTTGATTTCAGGAGGGCTGGACAGCATTCTGGCCGCAAAAGTAATTCAGGAGCAGGGAATAGAAGTTATACCTTTAAATTTTAAGATTCCATTTTGTAAGAAACAAAATACAGGTTCTTTGATAAAAGAATATCTTGGGTTGCAACTGGAAAGCATTGATATTAGCGCTGATTTCCTGGGTTTATTACACAGTCCTGAATATGGATTTGGGTCAAACATGAATCCGTGTATTGATTGCAAAATACTTATGCTTTCTAAGGCGCGGGAATTATTGCCGGTTTTTGGGGCGGAATTTGTAGTTACAGGAGAAGTAGTTGGCCAGCGCCCGATGTCGCAGCACAGGCAGGCGCTTGATCTGATTATGAAGAAGTCCGGCTTAGATGGTTTACTCTTGCGCCCTCTTTCTGCTTTGGTCCTGCCTGAGACAATCCCCGAAATTAAAGGTTGGATTAGAAGAGAAAAACTTTTGGCGCTTAATGGCCGTTCTCGTAAAGGGCAGTTTACTTTGGCAAAGAGATTTAAAATAGAAAAATATGCCCAACCGGCCGGAGGATGTTTTTTGACCAATCCGGAGTTTGCAAAAAGGCTCAAAGATCTGATTAATCATCAAGAATTAAATATGGAGAATGTGGAATTGCTAAAGGTAGGCAGGCATTTTCGCCTTGCCCCGGGCGTTAAATTGATTGTAGGGCGCAATCATAATGAAAATGTTCAGCTTGGAAAATTCTTGAAGGCCGATGATTATTTGTTCCTGCCCCAAGAAGATGTTGCTGGGCCAACAGCTTTGGGCAGAGGTAGGTTTGATGATTCAGCGATTAGTTTGTCTTGTGGTATTGTTGCTCGTTATTGCGACCGCGGCGTGAATAATGAAATGAAGATTCTATATCGTCAGGCAAAAGCAGATAAGTTTGCAATCTCTCCGATTGAGCCGGCGCCAGAGAAAGTATTAGCTGAGTTCAGGATTTAGCCATTCTAAATTTAATATGCGCAAAGAAGCCCTGCTTTATAAAAAATTAGCAAATAATTTAACGCATTGTTATCTTTGCAATCATAATTGCAGAATCTCCGAGGGCAAATTTGGTTTTTGCGGTGTAAGGCAGAATATTCAAGGAACGCTTTATACCCATGTTTATGGCGAGGTTGTTTCTGCGCACGTGGATCCTGTTGAAAAGAAGCCGTTGTATCATTTTCTTCCTGGGTCATCCAGTTTTTCCATAGCTGCTATTGGTTGCAATTTTCGTTGTTCTTTCTGCCAGAATTGGGAGATCTCTCAGGCTTCGGCAAGGGAGGGTTTATTTAATTACGGGGAGAAACTCACTCCGGAAGACGTGGTTAGGCTTGCGCTAGAGAACAACTGTAAAAGTATTTCTTATACTTATACCGAGCCGACAATATTCTTTGAGTACGCTTTAAACATTGCAAAAATTGCCAAAGAAAAAGGCTTGAAGAACATTTTTGTTACTAACGGCTATATGACCAGCCAGTGCCTTGAAATGCTTAGGCCATATTTAGATGCTGCAAATGTAGATCTAAAATTCTTTAAAGATAGCTCTTATAAAGAAATATGCGCTGCAAGCCTTGAGCCTGTATTAAATTCAATCCGCCTGATGCATGAATTAGGGATTTGGGTGGAGGTGACTACTTTGGTAATTCCCGGGGAAAATGATTCTGAACAGGAATTAAGCGGTGTTGCCGGGTTTATCGCGGGTGTAGATAAGAATATCCCCTGGCATATTTCGCGTTTTCATCCGGATTATAAATTTAGCGGCCATAAATCAACTCCGGAGAAAACTTTGTTGTTTGCCAGAGACCTTGGAAGAAATGCAGGATTAAATTATATTTATATCGGAAATGTTTCCGGATTAGGGGATGATACTTTTTGCCCGCAGTGCAAGAAATTGCTGGTAGCGCGCGAGGGTTTTGATATTTTAGAAAATCATATAATAAACGGGAAGTGTTCTTTTTGTCAGGCGGATATATCGGGTGTATTCTGAATAATTCCTAACTTGCTGGTTTTACTGATACCTAAAGCAATTAAAGTTTCTGTGAGCACGCGGTAAGAAATCTCGTGTGCGAATAGAAACTTTTATTGCTGTTAAGCTTCATTTCACCGCGTATTTTAAATTGACAAGAGTTATTTTAAGGATAGAATAATATTGTAAGGGGAGGTCGTAGAGCGGCCTGAGAGTTCTGCGTAAAGCAGATTACCCTAATAACCTGATCTGGGTAATGCCAGCGTAGGAAGAGAGGTGATACAAGTTTCCCCTATGTTTTTAGGCATAGGGTTTTTTTATGAAAGCAAAAAAGGCGTTGTTAGTTGTGGACGTGCAGAATGATTTTTGTCCCGGCGGGGCCTTGGGTATTCCTGAGGCAGATAAAATCATTCCGGTAGTTAACAGGTACCTGAAGTTTTTCTCCAAAAAAGAATCCTTTGTTTTCGCAACCCGTGATTGGCATCCTCTAAGAAGCAAACATTTTAAGGATTTCGGCGGGGTGTGGCCTGTGCATTGTGTCCAGAATACTCCGGGCGCAGCATTCCATCCGAAGCTGAAATTACCAAAGGGAGCAATTTATTTGTATAAAGGCCTTGATCCCAAGAAAGACAGTTATTCGTCATTCCAGGCAGAAGATGAACGGGGGATGAGTTTAGAGAAGTTGTTGGATTTCTTTAAGGTTAAAGAAATTTATATTGCAGGCCTTGCCACAGATTATTGTGTTAAATTCACTGCCCATGATGCGCTAAAGCACGGTTTTAAGGTAAATATTCTGATGGATGCGATAAAAGGAGTAAACTTAAAACCCAATGATTCAGAAGATGCAATTAAGAGAATGGTTAAGGAAGGCGTAAAAAAAGTTACAATTAAAAAACTGGAGGGTTAATCATGCAATTAGATGACATTAAAATTTCAAGGGCAATAATTGAGTCTTATAATAAAAAACTTCTGGATGCGCTTGATGTGGATGTGGCTATTGTAGGCGCAGGGCCGGCTGGTATGTGCTGCGCGTATTATCTGGCAAAAAAAGGGAAGCGAGTTGTTATTTTTGAGCGCAAGCTTTCAGTTGGAGGAGGTATGTGGGGCGGCGGGATTATGTTTAATGAAATTGTTGTGCAGGAAAAGGCCCGGCGAATCCTCAATGAGTTTGATGTTAGCACCCGCTTGTATGAAAA
The DNA here is from genome assembly GCA_016208765.1 of Candidatus Omnitrophota bacterium. Classification (GTDB taxonomy): domain Bacteria; phylum Omnitrophota; class Gorgyraeia; order Gygaellales; family Profunditerraquicolaceae; genus JACROS01. The sequence goes on along the minus strand of JACQXK010000004.1, from coordinate 26,776 downwards.
GGGCTATTATCTGGCAGATTCAGTAGAGGCGGTTTCTACAATTTGCTCTAAAACAATCAAGCAAGGGGTTAAGATTTTTAACCTTTTAAGCGCAGAAGATGTGATGATTAGAAAAGGGCGTATTGCAGGGTTAGTTTTAAACTGGACGGCGGTGGAAATTGCCAATCTTCATGTTGACCCTATCACCATGCGCGCAAAAATGGTTATTGACGCCACAGGCCATGCGGCAGAAGTAGTGCGTATTGCAGAAAGAAAATCCGGATTGAAGTTAAATACAAAAACCGGCAAGGTAATGGGAGAGAATTCCATGTGGGCAGAGGTAGGAGAAGAGACAATTGTAAGAAATTCCAGGGAAGTAGCTCCCGGTTTATACACCTGCGGTATGTGCGCTAATGCTGTTTTTGGCGGGCCGCGCATGGGCCCGATTTTTGGCGGGATGTTGTTATCCGGCCGCAAGGTTGCAGATGATCTGTTGAAGAAACTATAATTACTTATAGTCTTTTATGATATAATTAAAAAGGTGTCCCCTTAAAGGGGCACCTTTTTTTGAGAAAGCGAATATGATATGGAAGAAGCTGTAATCAGGCATTATCAAAAGCCTGACCGTGATAGTGTAAGAAAGATTTCCTGGGATACGGCTTTTATGGGAGAGCCTGCCGGCATTTTTTTTGAAGGGCAGGATGTTCTTGCTGATTTTCTTACACGGTATTTTACTGATTATGAACCGGAATCTTGTTTTGTAGCTGAGTCAGGCGGTAAGGTTGTGGGTTATCTTATCGGTGCCAAAGATACCCGTGTTTTAGCAAAGAAATTCCTGTTTGGGATTTTTCCCGCTTTATTAATTTACGCTTTTCTTAAAGGTGTTTTCTTTAAAAAGAAAAACCATATTTTTTTCTTAAATTTGTTAAAAAGTATTTTTAACGGTGAGTTTAAGATGCCTGATTTCTCCAAAGATTATCCGGCAACTTTACATATTAATTTAGCCGCGGGATTCAGGCATTCTGGTATAGGCTCAAAATTAATACAGGCATATTTTGATTATTTACAAGCGCACAATGTTAAAGCAGTGCAACTTGCGACCATGTCTGAACATTCAGCTGAATTTTTTGTTAAACAGGGCCTTTGCCAATTGTTTGCCGGTAAACGCACATACTTTAGATATTTAACAAAGAAAGACACTCCAGTTTTTATTTATGGAAAGAAAATTGCCTAAATTTTCAGCAAGCCAATGTGCGGTATTTTTTGATTTTGATAATACCATAGCTTCCTGTGATGTCCTTGATAATATTCTCCCGTTATTTTCCAGCAATAAACGCTGGATTGAACTGGAAAAACAGTGGCAGGAGGGTAAGATCGGCTCTCTTAAGTGCCTTCACGGCCAGCTTCAGGGAATTCGTATTACAAAAAGAGACCTTGATGAATATCTTTCCGGTATAAAAATTGACCCTTATTTTAATCGCCTGGTGAAATTCCTTAAAGAAGCGAAAATAAAGTCTGCGGTACTAAGCGATAATTTTGATTATATCTTAAAGAGTATCTTAAAACATAATTACATTAAAGGGTTAAAGGTTTATTCTAATAAGTTAGAGTTATCCAGGAACAGGCTCATTCCGCAGTTCCCTTATCAGGCAAAAAAATGCAGTATTTGCGCGCACTGCAAGACAAAAAATCTCTTGGCAAATAGTTTTAAAAATTCTATAATTATATACATTGGGGATGGCCGTTCTGATATCTGTCCGGCAAAATACGCTGATATTGTTTTTGCCAAAGACAGCCTGTGAGAGTATTGCAGGAATAATAAACTTAACTGCATGCCTTATAAAAATTTAAACGATGTGTATAAATTTATTAAAAGGAGTTTAAATGGGAATAAAACAGGCCGCAAAACTTGCAGCAGCTAAACCAAAAGAAATTAATGGCACTGATGATCTTTTGGCCTTGGAAGCAAAATATTGTTCCTGGGGAGATACGGTGCATTATTCAGAGAAGCCGAATGTTTTTAAGTCAGCAGATGGTATTTATTTATATGATAGGGAAGGAACTCAATACCTTGATCTCCAGATGTGGTATTCCGCCTGCAACTTTGGGTATAAAAATAAACGCCTTAACAGGGCATTAAAGAAGCAGATTGATATCCTCCCTCAGCTTGCCTGTCAGTATATCCACGAAGAAAAAGTGCAGTTAGCCACAAAGATATGCCATCGTTCAGAAACGACTTTTGAGGAAAAGGGAAGGGTGCATTTTAATGTGGGAGGATCGCAGTCAAATGAAGATTCTTTGAAGTTGGTAAGAAATTGTTCTGGGAGAAACCTTGTGTTTGCTTTCATGGGGGGCTATCATGGAAGGACATTAGCTGTTTCTGCCATTACATCTAGTTTTCGTTACAGAGAGCGCTTTGGCCATTTTGGTGATAGGGCATTGTTTGTGCCGTTTCCTTATTGTTTTCGCTGCCCGTATGACAAGAAAAGAGATTTTTGCGACTTATATTGTTTAAAACAATTTGAGAGGCTTTTTGAAACAGAATATTATGGCGTGGTTAACAAGAAGAACAATAAATGTGAATTTGCCGCTTTTTATATTGAATCGATTCAGGGAACCGGAGGATATATTGTCCCCCCGCAAGATTATTTCTCCGGGTTAAAAGAAATTTTAGATAGGTATAATATTCTTCTTGTTGATGACGAGATACAAATGGGATTTTACCGGACAGGAAAGTTCTGGGGCATTGAACATTTTAACGTGACTCCTGATATTATTGTTTTCGGAAAAGCCTTAACTAACGGTTTAAATTCTATCGCTGGGATTTGGGCTAAAGAGAAACTTATTTCACCGGATGTTTTCCCTCCGGGTTCTACTCATTCAACTTTTTCTTCAAACCCTCTGGGTACGGCAGCCGGGTTAGAGGTGATGAAATTAATAGAGGAGTCTAACTTTGCCGATTTAATTCCCAGGAAAGGCCGTTATTTTCTCTCTCGTCTTAAGAAACTTCAGAAAAAGTACCCTCAAATGGGGGATGTTGATGCATTGGGTTTGGCATTGAGGATAGAGATGTGCCAAAAGGACGGGTATACTCCTAACAGAGAGCTTGCGGATACAATTGCCAACATAGGCCTGGATGGGAAATTAAGTGTTGGAGGAAAGAGGCGTGGCTTGATTCTTGATATAGGAGGATATTACAAGAACTGTTTTACTATCGCCCCTTCATTCTATATTACTGAAAAAGAAATAGATTTAGCGGTTGAGCTTTTTGAAGAGGCACTTTCTAAGGCACTAAAAAAGACTTCTTGAGTAAAACTATCCATTTATTAAATTTTGACGATTCTGTTGTAAGCCAGCAGAGACTCCTTTCTTTATATCAGCCAAAAATTATTGATTTTAAAGATTTGGCTCGCCGCGCCAGATTGTGGATGAACCATAGAACAAAGAATGAAATTGAAGCAAGGCTTGGCAGTTTAGATCGGAATTGTATTAATTTATTGGGTTCCGGGGATTTTCACCACATAAGCAGTGTTTTACTGAATCAGTTTGACGAAGATTTTTGCGTGATTGTTTTTGATTTCCATCCTGATTGGGACATCCTTCCTCCCCGTTATGGTTGCGGATCGTGGGTAACTGAAGCATTGAAAAATAAACGTATCCAAAAATGTGTCTTATTAGGGGTTTCTTCAAATGATATTTCAACTTGGAATATTCAAACAGGGAATTTATCCAGCCTGAAAAATAACCGTTTGGAGATTTACCCATATATGCATGAACCGACTACGGTTTTCTTTCGCCAAGTCCCAGAGAATCATTCTCTGACTTCTAAGAAAGGGGTTATGAGAACTAAAATCCTCTGGCAAGAATTAAGAGATAAGAATATTGGAGAATTTATACTTTCAATTTTAAATAGTTTACCGACTAAGAAAATATATATATCAATTGATAAGGATTGCCTTACGCAGGAATTTGCCCTGACTAATTGGGAACAGGGTTTGTTCTCATTGGATAAGTTATTATTGATCTTGCGAATAATTAATAAGAATTGCGAAATCATTGGAGTTGATATTACCGGTGAATATTCTCCGGCTGTTGTTTCCGGAAAACTTAAGGCAATTATTTCCCGCCTGGATCATCCAAAGGATGTTACTGCTGAGGATTTATCTTCTTTAGCTGTGAATGATGTTAACGAGGAAACAAACCTGAAGATATTAAATAGCTTTATTCCTTAGAGAGATAACTGTAAAATGGTTATCCAATAGGGATTTTTAGTGAGGCCTTGCCAAACGGGAAGCAGTATATCATTTTAATTTCAGCATTTTAGCGCAAAGAAAAAATTTTATGGAAAGCGTCCCTATAAGAACTGACCTTATTCTAAATAATGATATTTCTCGCGCGTTGAGCCTTGTCAGGGCATTTGGCAACGTTGTGTTTATTTCAGAATCGTTTGCCCAGGGGGAGAAGCTAATCAGTGAAACATTGATGTATCTTGGTAATATCAAGCCTGATTATCAGGCCGTTAAATTGGATATCAGGGCATTGCTGAATTCAGGTAAGCATAAGGCTATGGCAAGCTTTCAAAGTTTTCTTAATGGCATTAAAACAGATGAGGAGAAAAATGTTTTAATTATAAATAGCTTGGAAGAAATTGCGGAAAATTTTTGCCTTATTTCCAGCCTTTGTGGGATAATTAAAAAGAAAACTATTCCTATAATTGCTTTTACAAATATTGAAGGATTTCGGAAACTTGAGAAAATTACTGTTCTTTCAGGCAGCCTTGCATTTATTCTTTCTGAGAGGAAAGAAATTCAGACTAAGCGGAATAAATCTGTGCTTATTATTGGCGCTACCTCTTTATTTGGTAATTCCGTTTACAATCTTTTCAAATGCGAATATGCCAAAGTCAGAGGTACTGGTTTTAGCAAGGCATCTTCATTAAATTTTGATAAATTGGATGTTACTTGTGAAGAGGATGTCATGCGGTATTTTTCCGCCAACCCTGATTTTGACATTATAATTTATGTTGCCGGTGAAGCCGACGCAGATGCGGCTGAAAAAAACAAGGAAAGAGCTTATGCTTTAAATACCGATGCGGTTTCTTTTATAGCTAAATATCAGAAGAAGTGTAAATTTGTTTACATATCCAGTGAATATGTTTTTGACGGAAAAACCGGGCCTTACGCATCTGATTCTTTAGCCAGCCCAATTAATTATTATGGACATACCAAACTTGAAGGAGAAAGGGTTTCTTTGAGTGGTTTTTCTGATGTTTTGGTTTTGCGTTTGGGAGCGCTTTATGGTTATAATGGTGTAAATGATAAAAAGACAACAGTAAGTAAGATTATTTCCTGTTTGAGTAAAACTGAGCCATTGGAAGTTGATAACGTTCAAATTAAGCATCCTATTTTGCTTGAGGATGCGGCAAGGACTTTGTTAAGGCTTCTTGACTATAGAATTTCAGGGGTTTTTCAGGTTAATGGGCAGCAAGGATTGAATAAACAGGAGATGGCAGAGCAGATAGCGGCTGTTTACAGCGAAGTAACCGGCACAAATTTCCTGTTTCCGATTATTGGAATAGCGCAAGGGCAATGTGCGGGGAAACCGTTAAATACTCATATGGTAAACATAGATACTCCGAGGACGTTTGGTGAAGGGATCAGCTTTTTGTTGAAGAAGCAGAGAGCATTAAAACAAGGGAAGCAATGAGTATTGATAATGCTAATTTTATTAATTTAAGCTCGTGCAATAATATTGAAAATTTAAGTAGCGACGACATGGATGTTTTAACGAAATTCCCGATTAAGTTTATTGAAGGAAACTTTGCCGATTACATTTGGGGTGGGCATAATCTTTATGACTTAAAAGGTTTGCCATATGACAATAATTCCATCATTGCGGCTGAGTCTTGGGAAGTCTCCGGGCATAAAAAGTATCCCTCCCGTATCCTGATGCAGGATGGCAGAATTTTATCTTTCCCGGAGTTGCTCAAAGATGAAAAATTAGCTAGATTGATTCTGGGGGATAGTGTGGTGGATGTGTGTGGGAATAATTTCCCGATGCTGGTTAAATTTGTTGATGTGCATAAACATATGTCGGCGCATCTTCATCCATCGCATAAAACGGCAAAGGCCCTTGGCGAGAATGATAGCGGTAAAGAAGAAGTTTTTATAGTTTTGGGCCTGCATGAAGGCGCAGAGAGTGCATTGTACCTTGGTTTAAAAGACGGGATAGGCCGCGAGGTTTTTGAAACTGCAATTAGCAAAAAAGAGAATATACTTAGCTTGGCTCACAAAATTTATGTTAAGCCCGGAGATATATTTAGGATACCTTCGGGGGTCCTTCATTGCTGGACAGGAGGATCTATGGCAGTTGAGATTACCGAGTCTAGTGATTTGACTTATCGCTTGTATGATTTTTCCCGCAGAAGGCCGATGCATATTGAGAAAGGTCTGGCCGCATTTGATTACAACTCTAAGCAGGGCATGTCATTGGAAGAAGAGTGCAGGAGGGTTTGGCAACCTACGTTAAACAAAGGAGTTGATTGCATCTTTACGCACAATTCATTAAAAGTAGAGCGTTTGGTTGCCGGGGCAAATAGCGCTATGGTTGATACCTGTAGTAGAAATAGCTTTGAAGTATTGATGGGGATTCAAGGGGTAATGGAAATTGCCTCTTTAGATAATAGATGGTTTGTCCATTTGAATAAAGGAAGCTCCCTGCTTTTGCCCTCTAAAGCCGGCAATTACCGCGTTTTGAGCCTTGATCAAGCAGAAGATAGCTATGCCCTTCGTATCAGCATGAAAGTTTCCTAATAGCGTAAATTCAATATTTAAAATTCTCCAGCTTATTAATAACAGTACGAAGAGTATTTTTGTCAAGAAAAATGCTGGTGGAGAGTGTAATCTGCCGGAGAGAAAGTGACTGGGCGTTTGGACAAGATTTGTTTTGAATAATGTTTCTTAAATACTTATATTCCGTAATTGCACAAGCATAAATTTGGGATATTCCTAAGCCAGAGGCATAAAGAGCATCAAAAACCTTGCTGCGTTTTATCGATTCGTTAAAAATAAGCGTAAGGTATGGATAGGTAGCCTTAGTTTCTTCAGGTTCAGTAATTATTTTAATTCCGGGGATATCCTTTAATGATTCTATATAATAAAATGCATAGTGCCTTTGTTGTTCAATTGCGTCCTTCAAACGAAAAAAGGCAACGCTGCCGAATTTCTTTCTAAACCCGGATATTTTATGAATTGGAAAATCATCGGTGTAATATTCTGTAAACGCCCTTATTTCTTCTCCTCGTAAATTCCAAAATATCTGAGGCAGGCGGTATGCCCACCAGAATAGTTGCGGACGATAGATAAACCAATAACCGATTAGCTCAATAACTTTTAAAGTTTCAGAGCAGAAATTGTTTTTAACTAGCTGTTTAATTGTGGCATCGATTTTAGCGCCGTATTCAGGGTTATGAGTAGTAATTACTCCGCCTTCGTAAACGGTCAGGCCTTTACCGCGGCAAAGGCTAAAGAATGCAAAATCTCCGATTGTGCCAATCTTTTTACCTTTATATTCAGCGCCTAAGCTTTGCGCGCAGTCTTCAATAATGTAAATACCATTTTTATGCGCAATTTCTACGGTTTTATCCATATCTACGGGGATTCCTGCCAGATGCGTGGGGACAATTGCAAGTATATCCGTGTTATTTTCACACATTTTCCTTAATTCATCGTAATTAAAATTAAAATTATCTTTTTGAATATCACAAACTTTAACTACTAACCCTGCGCGTTTTATTGCTAAAGGCACAAGAGGGCAGATAAAAGCAGGTATAATTACAGTTTTTCTTGGAGAAAGTTTTTTGATGGTTTCTAAAATCAAATAGAAAGCAGCGGTCCCCGAATAAGTAATTTGCGTATATGGGATTTTAAGGTAAGCCTTAAAATGGTTTTCTAATGTATCTGTGTTGGTTTCTTTTGAGAAAATAGAGAAGATGTCTTTTAAATATAGTGGAAAGCCGGCAGTAGGAGGAATTTCTTTAAAAATACCCATAGTTTTTTAATAAATATTTGTAGCAGGTTTTATTTTATGATAAAATGCCTCTCTATTCAAGGAGAGAATCGCTTATGCTAAAAAATAAGCTTACCGTGAAAATATTAATATTCCTTATTTTCTCAGACATACTTGAAACTTTTACGCAGTTTTGTTTTAAAAAAGGCGCGCTTAACGCGGTTAATCTTGATGTTAATAATTTAGCCGGATTAAGTGTTTTTTTTAAAATTGTTTTTTCCTCGGGATTTATCTGGATTGGTGTTCTTTCGGTAATATTTACTTTTATTATCTGGTCAACCATCCTCTCTAAAATTGAATTAAGCGTAGCTGTCCCCATCGCAAGTTTTAGCTACATTTTGGTTCCTTTGGTTTCAGTGTTCTTTCTGCACGAGAAAATTTCACTTTTAAGATGGGCAGGTATAGTTTTTATCTTAGCAGGCGTAATTGTTGTTTCAAAGAGCAGCCACGAGAGGGAAACGGCATAATATGAAGCTTGGATTATTTTTTGTTCTTTTTTTGATCGGCTTAACCAGCTTGCTTGATACCATAAATCAACTTTTTTTAAAATCAGCGATTAATTCTCTGCAGGTAAATTTGAGTGCAAATATATTTAAGATTTTAAAATTTGTCTGGCAGGTAGTTTTAATCCCTAAAGTTTGGCTGGGCGGGATTTGTACCTTGATTTCTCTTTGCATCTGGCTTTTTGTTCTCTCAAAGGCAGATTTAAATTTCGCTTTTTCCGCCGATAGCATGCATTATATCTTTATTGCTTTTGCCTCAAGGTTGTTTTTGAAAGAAAAGGTAGGGTTTAAACGCTGGTTAGGCACAATCTTTATTGTCCTGGGGATTGTGTTTATAAGTATAAGTTAGTCTTTCCTGAAATTAGGCTTAATTCAAATAAGCCCTTAATATTTCCAATCAGAAATAAACTTAAAATTGATAGGTAAGTCCTGCAAGGGCATGGATGGTATTTATGCCGTGGTTACGGCTGCCGATACCCGCATTAGAAAGATGGCGGAACCTTCCTTCAAGCGTAAAGGCGAGGTTCTTTCTAAAGAAATAGTGAAATCCGACTCCGCCTTGTTCCTGAAAGTTAAATTGTGTAGATTGTTCCCTGGTGTGTAGTGTCATATAAAGCATGCCTACGCCTGCTTTAACATAGGGTTGAAATTTTGAAGTTTGCGGGAGTATCCCTGCCTTAAAGAAGAACATTGTTCCTAATTCTACGTTACTATGAGGGCTGGTTATATAAGAGACGGAAGGCTCTATCTGAAATTGCAGTAATGAACGCGGGTTAAATTTAATTTTTTCTGTAAGAGGTTTAAGGTTAAAGTCAAAGGCTGCGATAAACGGAACTTGACGGTAGTTTTTTTGTGCCTGCAGCTTACCTCCCCAGATAAAGCCGGTAAGGAATTCAATTGCTTCAAGGCATTTTGATTTTTTTGCTTCGTCAGCAAGCGCGCTGCCCAACATTGAAAAAGATATAATTGCTGATAATAAGACGATCAATATTTTCTTCATTCTTTATCCCCTTTCTGTTGGTGACTTTGAAACAATTATATTAAATCCTGTAAAAAAAGCAAGAAATATTTTATTTTCTATTTGGCTTGACTTCTGGTTAGCCACAGATAAAATAGTAAAGAAAGAATAATATATAACCTAAAGGAGAGCAATGAATAAAGGTATTTTTGATTTAGTTATATTTATTTTGGCGTATATATTGTTTGTTTTTCTTCCTGCAAAAAGAGCGCATGTTGCAATTACAGCGAGCTTGCTGTTAATTTTTACTCAAATAATCACTTTTAAGCAGGCTTTCTATGCAATAAATTGGAATGTTATGGGGATATTTGTGGGGACGTTAATAGTGGCTGATATTTTTATGCAAAGCCGCGTTCCGGCATATCTTGCTGAAATAATTGTGGATAGGGCGAAAAATACAGCCTCAGCGATCCTTTATATTTGCATCTTAACAGGCCTTATTTCTGCTTTTGTGGAAAATGTGGCAACTGTTTTAATTGTCGCTCCCATTGCCTTGGCTTTGGCAAAGAAGCTAAAGATTAATCCTATGAATATGATGATCGCTATCGCAGTTTCAAGCAATTTGCAGGGAGCTGCTACTTTAATTGGGGATCCACCAAGCATGCTTCTGGGCGGATTTGCTAAAATGAATTTTGGGGATTTTTTCTTTTATAAAGGAAAGCCGAGTATTTTCTTTGCTGTTGAGATCGGGGCATTAGTTTCTTTTCTGGTGTTATATTTTATTTTCCGTTCACATAAAGAAAAAATTAAGCTATTGGCAGTTGAAAAGGTTAAATCTTGGGTGCCTACAGTTATTCTGGTGTTATTAATTATTTTGTTGGCAGGCTCCTCATTTTTAGATGCAGGGTTTTCTTATATGGCAGGAATACTTTGTATGGTTGCGGGAATTATATCTTTAGCATGGGAGAAGCTTATAAATAGAAGCTCTATTGTTGCAGGGATCAAGAACTTAGATTGGGAAACAACGTTTTTCTTAATGGGGGTTTTTATTTTAGTCGGAAGCATTACTTTGACCGGTTGGATTGAGGCTTTAGCAAACCTGCTTTCGGGGTTGATCGGAAAGAATATTTTTCTTGGGTATGGCCTGCTGGTTTTTGTTGCGGTTTTACTTTCAGCTGTAGTGGATAATGTCCCGTTTTTGGCGGCAATGCTGCCGGTGGCATTGTCTCTTTCAGATAAGCTGCAGATAAACCCATCGTTATTCTTATTCGGATTGTTGATCGGAGCCAGCCTCGGAGGCAACATTACTCCTATAGGAGCATCAGCAAACATTGTTGCCTGTAGCTTGCTTAAAAAAGAGGGGATTGAAGTAAGATTTAAAGATTTTATGAGAATAGGCGTTCCTTTTACCATAGCTGCAGTGTCAGCTGCCTCGTTATTTGTCTGGTTTGTTTGGAAAGGATAAGAAGGGAAAAAAATTTTCTTGATAAATGATACTATTGTGGTATCCTTTATCATAAGAAAGGAGGGACGTATGGATATAACGATTAGATATATGTTACGCCCCGTAGCCCACTGTAAAGAAGGCTGCAGTAATTTGTCCCGGGCAAGACGATAAACTGCCCAACCGTCTTTATAAATAGGAGAAAAATGAAATTAATTACCCGTGATACAGATTATGCTTTAAGAGCGCTTTGTTTTATTGCAAAAAAAAATGGGAAAATTGTTGCGGTCCCGGAGTTGGTGCGGGAATTAAAAATTCCCCGCCCTTTTTTGCGAAAGATCCTGCAGTCTTTGCATAAACATGGAGTTTTGTCAGCATATAAAGGAGCAGGCGGAGGTTTCAAATTAGCAAAGCCTGCTAAAAGAATATTTTTGTTTGATTTACTGGCAATATATCAACAAGACTGGCATTTGAATGAGTGCCTTTTTAAAAAAATGCTTTGTCCTAATGTTAGAAAATGTGCTTTAAAAAAGAAAATTGATAAGATTGAGCGTTTTGTAAAAAAAGAGCTAAGCTTAATTAGCATCGCATCATTAATAGGATAAGGAGAAATAGTGGCCAGAAGAAAGATTATCAGCATTGACGAAAATAAATGTAACGGCTGCGGCCAGTGTGTCCCCAATTGCCCGGAGGGGGCTTTGCAGGTTATTGACAAAAAGGCCCGGCTTGTGAGTGATTTATTTTGCGACGGGCTTGGCGCTTGCATTGGGCATTGCCCGCAAGGGGCAATAACTGTTGAGGAAAGAGAAGCAGGGCCTTATGATGAGAAAAAGGTAATGGAAAATATTGTTCGCCATGGTAAAAATACCATTAAGGCGCATTTAATTCATTTAGAAGAACATAATGAGCAAAAATATTTAAAGCTGGCAATTGATTTTCTAAAAGCTAAAGATATTCCTAATCCTTTGGATAGTGATTCAGCCCATGAAACAGGTAAGCCTTGCGGGTGTCAGGGTTCTAAAATGGTGGATTTTAGAAAAGAAAAAGTTGAGGCAAAAAAGATTGCCTCAGGCGGATTGCCTTCGCAACTGGGCCAATGGCCAGTGCAGATACGTTTAGTTTCGGCTTTGGCGCCATATTTTGAGAATGTCGATCTTTTGATTGCCGCAGATTGTGTGCCATTTGCTTACGCTGATTTTCATGAACAATTATTAAAAGGAAAGATTCTCCTGGTTGGTTGTCCAAAGCTAGATGATCTTGAGCTGTATCGTGAGAAAATTAACCAGATTATTGCGAATAACAGTATAAGGTCGGTGACCTATGCGCATATGGAAGTTCCGTGTTGCTTTGGCTTGATTGATGTTGTTAAAAATGCAATTCTGGCTTCGGGAAAGGAAATTCCTTTTAATGAAGTTAATATCAGTATAAAAGGAGAACGTATAAAATGATTTTTAAATGCCCCGGGCAAGATGACAGGAACATAAAAAGCGAAACGATTATTTGCCCTGATTGCGCCTATAAGGCTGAGATTTTTTCTGATGAAGTGAAGGTAAAATGCCCGGAATGCGGGAATTTAATTTGTCGCAAGAGGTTGCCTTCTTGCGTGGATTGGTGTAAATATGCAAGAGATTGTATCGGTGAGAAAAAGTGGAAAGAGTTAAAGGGAGGTTAAAAAATGTTTTGTTATCAGTGTGAACAAACAGCAGGGGGAACAGGGTGTACAAGGTCGGGGGTCTGCGGAAAGAATGAAGATATCCAGAGTTTGCAGGATCTTTTGCTCTTCGGGCTAAAAGGTATTGCTGCTTATGCTTATCATGCTCGCGAGCTTGGTGCAAGAGATGAAGAAGTGGATAAGTTTATGCACGAAGCCCTGTTTAAAACTGTGACTAATGTTAGCTTTGATTTAAATGATCATCTGGGAATGGTTTTAAAATGCGGCGAGATGAATTTAAGAATAATGGAAACCCTTGATAAGGCTCACGCCCAGCGTTTTGGAAATCCTATGCCTGTTGAAGTGGAAACCGGCACGAGAAAAGGGCCGGGTATTTTGGTTACCGGGCATGATTTGCTGGATTTGTATGAATTATTGAAGCAAGCCGAGGGCACAGGAATAAATATTTATACTCATAGCGAGATGCTTCCTGCGCATGGTTATCCTGAGCTGCGCAAGTTTAAGCATTTGTCAGGTAATTATGGCGGCGCCTGGCAGGAGCAGAAAAAAGAATTTGCCCAGTTTAGCGGCGCGATTTTAGCCACGACAAATTGTGTGTTGATTCCTCCGGAGAATACTTATTTAGACAGATTATTTACTATTGGTATTACTGGAGTGCCAGGAGCAACGCATCTTAAGGATAGGGATTTTAGTTTATTGATTAAGAAAGCAAAAGATTTACCGCAATTGCCTGAGGCTCCGGGAAAAAAGATTATGACCGGTTTTCATCACACGGCAATTCTTGGTTTAGCTGATAAAATTATCGGGGCGGTTAAATCAGGAAAAATCAGGCACTTCTTTTTGATTGGGGGTTGTGACGGAGCAAAGCCCGGCAGGAATTATTATACTGAATTTGCCGAAAAAGTTCCCCAGGATTGTGTGATCTTGACTTTGGCATGCGGAAAGTATCGTTTTAATAAGCTTGATTTTGGGGAGATTGACGGGATTCCGCGGTTAATTGATATCGGCCAGTGCAACAATGCATATTCTGCGATACAGGTGGCAGTAGCTTTAGCAAAAGTATTTAATTGTAGTGTTAATGAATTGCCGCTTTCTTTTGTTTTGTCATGGTTTGAGCAGAAAGCAGTGGCGATTCTATTAACATTGTTGTATTTGGGCATAAAAGGGATCCGTATCGGCCCTACTCCTCCGGCGTTTATTACACCTAATGTTTTAAAGGTGATTCAGGATAAGTTTGATTTAAAGTTGATTACCACGGCTGATGAGGATTTGAAGCAGATGTTGTCTAAATAACCCTGGTTTTTTCTCTATTAACCGTTGTTATTAGATAATCCAGCAATAAAAGTTTCTCTTCGCACACGAGATTTTTTGCCGTTGCCAAAAAATCTCTGATGGTTCGCCTGCTATCACATAGTTGGCGAGAGCAAGAGCTTTCTACCGAGCGAAGATTTTCCACGCTGGGGAAAATCAAGCGGTGCTGCGAGAAATATGCCTTGGCACCTGAATACTTAAAGTGTTACAAAGAAATACAAGTCAAGACAAGCCCATAAGAATGAAATTATAAAAGAATAAACCTATGAGCGAGCAAACCTGAAGGCTAATTTAAAAAAGTTGCTGTTGAAATTAATTATAGGTATAATATAAGTCATTAAGGAGAGCCTGATGCTGCTTCAAATTAATAATCTTTCGGTAGAAGTTTCCGGTAAGCCGATTTTAAAAAATATCCATCTTGAAATTGAAAAAGGTGAAATTGCCGTCCTGTTTGGCCCTAATGGCAGCGGTAAAACCACATTAATTAAATCTATTATGGGTTTTAGCGGTTATGAAGCTTCTTCAGGAGAGATTATTTTTAATGGAAATAAGCTTAATGGCCTCTCTACTGAACAGCGGGTAAAATTAGGCATAGGTTTAATGTATCAGCATCCTCCGAAAATCCGCGGGGTTAAGTTGAAACAAGTTGCGGATTTTCTTTCTTCTGATAAAGACAAAATTTCTGCTTTTTCAAATCGCCTTTCTTTAAACCAGCATTTAAATCGCGACATTAATATGGATTTTTCCGGTGGTGAAATGAAGCGTTCTGAGCTTTTTCAGATACTTTTGCAGAATCCTGAGCTTCTGCTTTTAGATGAACCGGAATCAGGGGTAGATCTGGAAAATATTGCGATTATGGGCGATGTGCTTAAAGATTTCCTGCATCAAAAAGGAAAATCCGCCTTGGTTATTACGCACACCGGATACATCTTAGATTATATTAAAGCTAAAAAAGGCTGCGTGATGATTGAAGGCTCGCTTTGGTGCGTAGGTAACCCCAAGGAAATGTTTGAAAGTATCAGAAAAGAAGGCTATGAGAAGTGTAAGGAGTGCCATGAGCCTCAAAGAGTTGAATAAAAATATAGATTTAAAAGATAAAGATACAATTTCTTCTTCCGGTATGGATTTATCAGAAGAAACGCGTTCTGCAAGTTTTTTACAGCAGGATAATCAGGTTCAGTTTTCCCGCAGCCTTATTGACGGAGTAGAGATCACAAGCACAACTGAGGCTTTAATAAATGACCCTTTGGCCCGGGAATATTATGGCCAGGCCTTTAAGTATTTAAACCGCGAATATCCCCAGGATACCGACGGAGGTTATTTTATCAGGGTCAAGGCCGGAAAATCAGTAGAACTTCCTGTACAGGCATGTTTATTTTTAAAGGCTCAAGGATTTAAACAAAAGGTGCACAATATTATTGTTGTTGAGGAGGGTGCAAAGGTCTACTTAATTACCGGTTGCTCTGCATCGCATTCTGCTAATGAGGGGTTTCATCTGGGGATCTCGGAATTTTTTGTGCATAAAGGTGCGTATCTTAATTTTACCATGATACATTCATGGAAAGAAGATACAAGTGTTCATCCGATGAGCATCGCGCTTCTTGATGAGGGAGCAAGTTTTGTTTCCAATTATGTGTGCCTTAAACCGGTGAAAGAAATTATTATGTATCCGACGGCGGTTTTGCGCGGTGAGAATTCCCGCGCAAGTTTTAATTCGCTTATTCTTTCGCATCCTGATTCTTTACAGGATATCGGTTCGCGGGTTATTTTAAAAGAAAAAAATACTCAGGCAGAGATAGTTTCGCGTGCAGTCAGCCTCGGAGGAAAAGTAATTGCACGCGGACACCTGAAAGCGGAAAATAAAGAAGTCAAAGCGCACCTTGAATGCCGGGGATTGATCCTTTCTGAAATGGGCACGATTCACGCCATCCCGGAAATGGAATCAGATTACCGGGATGTCTGTATGTCGCATGAGGCAGCTATCGGAAAAATTAATAAAGAAGAAATTGAATACCTTGAAAGCCGGGGTTTTTCCAGGCAACAGGCGCAGTCAATCATTGTGCGCGGGTTTATGGACGTGAATGTTTTGGCTCTGCCGGAAATTCTAAAAAAAGAAATTGATGATTTGGAAGACAGGACATTAAAAGCGAGTTTCTAATAAAATGATTGAGCAAAAACTAAAAAAACAGATTTTAAAAATTCAGAGAAACGAGCTTACTGAATGTTTGATTTATGAAAGATTATCCAGTATTATTAAAGATGCAGGCAAGAAAGAGATTCTGCAAAGGATATCTAAGGATGAATGCGTTCATTATGAATTCTGGAAAAGCTTTACTAACCAAGAAGTAAAGGCTGATAAATTTAAAGTTTTTCTTTATAATTTTATTAGCCGCATCTTCGGGCTGACTTTTGGGCTGAAGCTGATGGAAAATGGCGAGGGCCTTGCTCAGGATGTTTATTCAAAGCTAAAAGAATTATCTCCTAATGTTGACAAGGTCATCTCCGACGAGAACACGCATGAAAATGAGCTCTTGGGCTTGATTGATGAAGAGCGGTTAAAATATGTAAGTTCTATTGTTTTGGGCTTAAATGATGCCTTGGTGGAATTGACAGGTGCGTTGGTTGGTTTTACTTTAGCCCTGCAGAACACCCGTCTTGTCGGTATTGTCGGATTAATTACCGGGATTGCCGCTTCTTTATCCATGGCTGCGTCTGAGTATTTGTCTACGCGCCATGAAGAGACCGATAAAAGCCCGCTTAAGGCCTGTATTTATACGGGGATAACTTATATTGTGACAGTTATATTGTTGATTACTCCGTATCTTTTATTTAAGAATATTTATTTTTGTTTAGGATTCGTGATTGTTACCGCGCTTTTAATTATTTTAGTTTTTACATACTATACCTGTGTTGCAAAGGGGTTTGATTTTCGTAAGAGATTTTTGGAAATGGCAGGGATAAGCCTGGGTGTGGCGGCAATTAATTTTATTATCGGTATTATTATTAGGAATGTTTTCGGGATAGCTGTATAATTAATGTCCGGCTCACTCAGGAGGTGAAAAATGAGCTGCGGAAAAATTCACAAGGCAAGGAAGCAGGTTTAACTGAAAGGAGAATGAAATGTTTATGCGATCTATGGGGTTATTTGCAATTGTTCCAACCACATTGTTGTTAACAGTGAGTTTTTTTGTTCTGTTGGCTGTGCGTAAAATTGAAGCGCAGGGTTTAAAAGCCTTTGGTTATGTTGTAGCTGCGTTTTTGTGGATTAGCTCTTTGTTGATGCTCTCAGGAGGGATTTTTACGGTTGCAACCGGTAAACCATTGATGAGATGCCCAATGATGGAAATGATGAAATCGGATAAGCGGCAGATGAGCAAAGAATGCATGGGGTCGGGGATGATGAAGAAAGATCAGATGCCAAATATGCCCATGCAGGACGATAAGGGGATGATGAAACACTAAGAAACAAATTAAGTTGTTATGGCGCGTTTTCTGCGGCAGCAAATTACTGCCGCAGAAAGTTTTAATAAAAAAGAGGTGATTATGGATAAATATAGATGTTTGGTCTGCGGTTATATTTATGATCCTGCGGTTGGAGATCCGAATAATGGCGTGCCTGCTGGAACAAAATTTGAGAATTTGCCTGCTGGTTGGGTTTGTCCTGAGTGCGGAGTGGGTAAGGATCAATTTGAAAAGATAATTTAGAAAATGCCGATAGAAGCAGAGATCAGGGTTAAAGAGGTTATTCATCGCACTTATAACGTTAAAAGTTTCCGGCTCGAGGCTGGCGAGCAGCTTGAGTTTAAGGCTGGGCAATTTCTTTTAGCCGGTTTTAAAGATGCGCCGGAATTAAAAAGATATTTATCAATTTCCAGTTCTCCTACTGAAAAAGGCTTTATTGAGTTTACAAAGAAGATTACAAATAGTGAATTTTCCTGCCGGCTTAATTCTTTAAAACCTTCGGATTTATTAATAGTTAAATATCCTATGGGGAAGTTTACATTAGAAGACAATCCGGCTAAGAAAGTTGCCTTTCTTTCCGGCGGGATCGGGATAACTCCGATTAGAAGTATTTGTAAATATGTTGTTGATAAGAATTTCGGGATTGATTTGGACCTTGTTTATGCAAACCGCACTATTAAGGATATAGTTTTCCGCGATGATTTTGAAATAATGCAAAAGCAATGTCCTAAATTAAAAGTGCACCATGTTCTTTGCGAGTCAAGCCCGGGGTTTTCTTGTAAGGTTGGCTTGATCAATGCCTTGATGATAAAGACAGAAATCCCTGATTATCTGGAGCGTAAGTTTTTTTTGTGCGGCCCTCCGGCGATGGTTGATCAAATGTGTAAGATTCTTTTAGAAGAATTGTTAGTTGTTAAAGAAAATATTGTTATGGAAAGTTTTCAAGGGTATTAGGACAGTGGGGCTGTTTCCACACATCTTTTTTAATCAATGAGCTGTGATGGAATTGTCCTCTATAGATGGAGGGTAAAATGGCATTAGAAATTATCCCTGGTATTTATTCTGTCGGTGTTGTGGATTGGAATGTGCGTTCTTTTCATGGGCATACTTATTCTACTAATAGGGGCAGTACCTATAATTCTTATCTGATCGTTGATGAAAAAATAGCTTTAGTGGATACGGTGCTCGGATCGTTTGCAGGAGAATTGATTGAAAATATCCGTAAGATTATTGCTCCGGAAAAAATTGATTATATAATTGCCAATCATGTAGAAACCGACCATTCAGGGGCGCTCCCTGAAATAATGAAACTTTGCCCTAAAGCAAAAGTGGTCGGCACCCAGAAGTGTAAAGAAGGTTTATTTAAGCATTATTACGGAAATTGGGATTTTCAAGTAGTTCACTCTCAGGATAAAATAAGCTTAGGTAAAAGGTCGTTGACTTTTATAGAGGCTCCAATGATCCACTGGCCGGATAGTATGTTTACTTATTGCCTCGAGGAGCAGTTGTTAATGCCCAATGACGCCTTTGGCCAGCATTATGCAACAAGCCAGCGCTTTGACGATGAAACCGACCAGTGCGCGCTTATGGATGAGGCGGCAAAATATTATGCTAACATCCTTTGGCCGCTTGGCCCGGTTATTCTAAAGAAAATTGAAGAAATACAGAAATTAAATATTCCCATTAAAATAATAGCTCCCAGTCATGGGGTAATTTGGCGTAAGGATCCGGAGAGGATCATTAATTCTTATCTTTATTGGGCGAAAAACAGCGTAAAAGAAAAAGCGGTTATTGTTTATGAAACAATGTGGGGCGCAACAGAAAAAATGGCAAGAAAGATTGCTGAAGGCCTGATTCAGTCCGGGATAGAGGTCAAACTTTTTGATGTTGCAACCAGCGATCGTACAGAAATGACTAAAGAAATGCTTGATTCCAAGGGTTTTCTTTTCGGCTCATCAACACATGATAATGATATGTTACCGATGATGGCAGGGTTTCTTGAATTTGTAAAAGGCCTGCGTCCGAAAAACAGGGCAATTGGTGTTTTTGGGTCTTACGGCTGGGCAGGAGGGGCTGTTAAAGAGATTGAAAACTTGTTTAAAGAGATAGATATTAATACGGCACTTGAAAGCCTTTCGGTAAAATATATTCCTGATCAAGATGAACTGAATAAATGTTTTGAATATGGCATTAATTTTGCTAATATTGTAAGAAATAAATGAAAAAAATTAATGAGAATGTTTTGCATTTTTTGGAGAACCAGGGCTTTGTTATAGTTGCCAGTATTGGTAAAGACGGCTTTCCGCATACTTCATGTAAGGGGATTGTGAAGATTGACCCCCGTGGCCGCATTTATTTATTTGATGTTTATCAGCATCAGACTCATGATAACCTTATTAAAAATCCGCATATCAGTATTACCGCAGTTGACGAACATAAATTTTCCGGGTATTGCTTAAAGGGTTTGGCAAGCATTCTTTTTGAAGTGAAAAAAGACCAGGAATTGCTCAAGGCCTGGGAAGTGAGGATAACTTCTCGTTTGACACAAAGGCTTTTAAAGAATATTCGTGAAGAAAAAGGCCATCCGAGGCATCCGGAAATATTATTGCCAAAGCCGCAATATTTAATTGTAATGGAAGTGGAAGAGATAATTGATTTAACCCCGCAGCACCTAAAATCATAGTATGAATATCCTTGGCATATCCTGTTTTTATCACGATAGCTCCGCCTGTCTTGTGCAGGATGGTTTGATAACCGGCGCTGTTCAGGAAGAGCGTTTCAGCCGCAAAAAACACGATTTTAACTTTCCAACTAATTCTATCCGCTGGTGCCTCCTGGAGGGAAAAATCAGCGTTAAAGATTTAGATATTGTTGTTTTCTATGATAAGCCATGGGTGAAGTTTGAGCGTATTCTGGAGACTGCGCTTACTTATGCTCCGTCGGGAATCAGGCAGTTTATTCAGGCAATGCCTTTATGGTTAAAACAAAAACTCTGGATTCCTGAAATAATCAGAAACGAGCTGAATTATAAAGGAAAGATTCTCTTTACTGAACATCATGAGTCGCATGCAGCAAGCGCTTTTTTCCCCTCGCCGTTCCAGGAAGCGGCATTCTTGACTATGGATGGTGTCGGAGAGTGGGATACTGCAAGTTTCGGAGTTGGTAAAAATAATAGTTTGGATATTGAATATGATTTAAGATTTCCTCATTCCTTGGGCCTTTTGTATTCTGCTTTTACATATTATTGCGGATTTAAGGTTAACAGCGGAGAGTATAAATTAATGGGGCTTGCTCCCTATGGAGAGCCAAAGTATGTAGATTTAATTTTAAGTGAATTGTTGGATTTAAAAGAAGATGGGTCATTTAAATTAAACCTGAAATACTTTGGGTATTGCAATGGGTTAAAAATGACCAATGAAAGATTTGATAAATTATTTGGGGGGCCTGCCCGTAAGCCTGAATCCAGGATTACGCAAAAGCAGATGGATATCGCCGCTTCAATCCAGAAAGTTACCGAGGAGGTTGTTTTGAGGATGGCGCGTTATGTGCATAAAATCACCGGGCAGGATAAATTATGCCTTGCCGGAGGAGTTGCTTTAAATTGCGTAGCTAATGGTAGGCTTTTAAGGGAAGGCCCATTTAAGGAAATTTGGATTCAGCCGGCAAGCGGTGATGCCGGAGGCGCATTAGGCGCAGCATTATTTATCTGGTATAAATATTTGGGCAGCCCCCGAAAGACTGATGGCATGCATGATTTACAGAATGCAAGCCTTTTGGGCCCGCAGCATAATGATGACCAGATAGAGGAGTTTTTGATCAACGAAGGAGTATCTTATACAAAATTGCTTTATACTGAAATTTCTCCAATGGTTGCGGGTTTAATTGCAGGTGGAAATGTAATTGGGTGGTTTCAGGGGCGCATGGAATTTGGGCCGCGGGCGTTAGGAGCAAGAAGCATTATCGGTGATCCGCGCAGCCCGGAAATGCAATCGCGGATGAATTTGAAAATTAAGTATCGGGAATCATTCCGTCCATTTGCTCCGTCGGTATTAAAGGAGAAAGCAGCGGAGTGGTTTGAGTTGGATAAAGAAAGCCCGTATATGCTACTGGTTGCCGGAATAAAAAAAGATAAAAGAAATCAAATTAAGGATGAAGTTAATCTTAAGGGTTTTGAGAAATTGAAAGTAAAACGTTCTGGTGTTCCTGCAATAACACACGTAGATTATTCAGCGCGCATTCAAACTGTAAAAAAAGAAGATAATCCGCTTTACCATGATTTAATTAATGCTTTTTATGAAAAAACAGGATGCCCGATGATTATCAATACCTCTTTTAATGTGCGGGGCGAGCCATTGGTTTGTTCTTTGCAAGATGCTTTCAAATGTTTTATGCGCACAGAAATGGATTATTTGGTAATGGGGAGATTTTTATTGGATAAGAAAGAGCAGAAGCCAGTGGAAAAAGATTCCGGCTGGCAGCAGCAGTTTGAATTGGATTAAAAATGAATAAAGATGTTCTAAAAGGTGACGGTATTATTGCTTGTCTAAAGCCAATTTTCAGTTTTTGCATACGATTTGTTTTTATCTTAGGATGGATCAGTACGATGTTGATCCTGATCGTCCTGTTTTATTTAGTTTTTGCTCCAATAGGCATTGTAATGAGATTATTTAGGGTAGATTTATTGGATAGAAAAATAAATAGAAGCAGAAATTCTTGCTGGAGGATTAAAGAGCAAAAGGATTTCAGGCAGCAGGATTATGAAAGGCAATCATAAATTTTAATAATTCTGTTAAGATTGCTTCTGAAAAGGTATAATTATAGAAAAGATTGTTATAGGGCAGCTTTTGGATTTTTCTCATCTGTGTAGAAATAGAAGGTGGCGGAAATTATTTTAAGGAGGGAAGGTTATGGCTAATATTTTTTCTGGAAGCGAGGTTGTAGAAATCGGGGTGCAGATTGAAAAAAACGGCAAAGATTTTTATGAGGCTGTAGCCGGGCAGTCTAAGGACAAAAAGGCCAAAGAGATGTTTTTGTTTTTGGCAAGCGAAGAAGCCAAGCACGTGTTAGTTTTTCAGAAGATCCTATCTCAGGTGGAAAAATACGAACCGGCAGAGGCGTATCCGGGAGAATATTTCGCTTATATGAACGCCTTGGCATCAGAAAGCATATTTACCCAGAAGGATAAAGGCAAGGAAACCGCCAAGAAAATTAAATCAGATAAAGAGGCGATTGAAATTGGTATTGGCGTTGAGAAGGATTCAATTGTGTTCTATGAAGGAATGAAAAAGGTTGCCCCTGGTTACGACCATGTGGTAATTGATGAAGTGATTGCGCAGGAGCAAGGGCATTTGGCAAAACTTCTGGAATTAAAAGGTATTTCGTAACTCGTAATTTAAAATCTGGAGGGGAAAATGACAAAGAATGTAAAAGTTTACAGCACTCCTACTTGTCCTTGGTGCATTAGGGTAAAACAATTCCTGAAAGAGAATAATGTTTTGTTTGAAGATTTGGATGTTTCTACAAATCAGGCTGCTCAAGAAGAAATGATCCAGAAATCCGGGCAGATGGGAGTTCCGGTATTGGATATTGAAGGAGAGATTATTGTCGGGTTTGATAAGGAGAGGATAAAAACCATATTGGGGATATGAGTTTGTAACTCGTGATTAATTTAAAAAATTATGTATGACTTAATTATTATAGGAGCTGGCCCTGCAGGAATTACCGCGAGTGTCTATGCTGCGCGCAAGAACATGAATTTTCTTGTGATTAGTAAAGATATCGGGGGACAGGCTGCGTGGAGCGGGGACATAGAGAATTATACCGGTTATCAGTTTATTACCGGGCCGGAGTTAGCGCAGAAGTTTGAAGAGCATATGCGTAAATATAATACTGCCCTTAAGGAAAACGAGGCGGTTATTACGGTTGAAAAAATAGGCAGTATGATTAAAGT
The DNA here is from genome assembly GCA_016208765.1 of Candidatus Omnitrophota bacterium. Classification (GTDB taxonomy): domain Bacteria; phylum Omnitrophota; class Gorgyraeia; order Gygaellales; family Profunditerraquicolaceae; genus JACROS01. The sequence goes on along the minus strand of JACQXK010000004.1, from coordinate 3,430 downwards.
GACGACAGAAAAAGCTGAATATGAAGCGCGTAGTGCGATTATCGCTTCAGGCAAGCGTTCGCGGGAATTAAGGGTTCCCGGTGAAAAAGAATTTAAGAACAGAGGCCTTACTTATTGTGCTACGTGTGACGGGCCATTGTTTGTCGGTAAAGATGTTGCTATTATTGGCGGAGGGAATTCTGCGCTTGATGCTGCTTTGCAAATGATAAGTATAGGTAAAAACATATATATAATTAATAATACTGATAATTTAGGCGGTGACGCAGTGATGCGCCAAAAAGTTGAGGCAGGCGCTAAGGCAAAGGTATTTAATAACTCCCAGGTTACAGCGATTCTGGGAGATAAAATGGTAAATGGTATCAGGTTACAGAAATTGCAACCGCAGATGACCCAGGTGAACTCCGCAGATGAACAGCTATTGGCAGTGCAGGGAGTGTTTGTGGAGATCGGGCTTGAGCCTAATTCTGAATTTGCCAGGGGAGTAGAAAAAAATGAACTGGGGGAAATAAAGGTTACTTCGTATAATGAAACTAATGTTGAAGGTATTTTTGCCGCAGGTGATGTTACGGATGTGCCGGAAAAACAAATTATCATTGCAGCCGGAGAAGGGTCAAAGGCTTTGTTAAGCGCATTTCGTTATCTGGCAAAGCATTGAAGAGTAGCGTAGTATTTAAAAAAAAGCTGAAAAAATCTTGACAGGTTTTTGTTTTATGATAAATTAATGACATATAAAAAGATATGGGTTTTTATAAATTAAAAATGGAGGAGAAAATGAGAAAAGGTTTTTTTGTATCTTTAGTCGTAGCGACGGCTTTATTATTAGCGGTTCCGGTTTTGTCATCAGCTGCACAGAAGACAGCTACTGAATTAGGTTTTAGCGAGGGTATGTCGCAAGGTGATTTTGCAAATCTTTTGGTAAAAGTAACTAATGCCGAAGGTTTTCTTCCAACATCAGCGACTTTAAATGATGTTTTTAAATTCTGGGAAGATATGGGTGTTGTTCCTCCGGGCGGATGGAATACTAACGGTAACATTTCAAGAGATGATTTAATTGCGATTTTAGGGCTTAAAGGAGATGAGGCGAAAGATTTAAGTTTTGACGATTTAATTAAGAAGATAATTGAGAAATTGAATGCCATACTTAATGCTAAGATAACTCCGGCACAAGGTAATTCTGTTAGCCCGCTTGGCCCTACATTCTAGCGTATTTTTATTCAATATTATTGGAGGGTGGAAATGAAAAAAGTAAAATATTTAAGTTTTAGCCTGATGTTCTTATCTTTGTTTTTGGTGTCCGGGAATTTATGGGCAGATGAGTTACCGATGCTGGCCGCCGCAGAAACCGTTCAGCCTGCAATGAGCAGCGACATAGCTGCTCCTGTTGTCCAGCCTCCTCAAGAAATAGCCAGGTTAAGGATTAAACCTACATTTAAATACAGCGCTGCTTTGACTTCTAATCCTACATTAGCGAATACATCTGCTAATGATAATAAATACAGGTTAACTCAGAATATAGCTCCGGGTTTTATAGCGCAAATTCCTTTAGATAGAGCTTATGCTGAGATTGGGTATGAGTATGGGTATTACAAAGTAGCCGGATTTAAAGGAAAAGGCATTTCTGAAACTAATTCGTTAGGGTTTGAAGATAATTATACGACTGCCGCAACCGATTTTACGGCAGATAAGAAATATGAAATGAATGTTGCCACAGCTTCTTTGAAAAAACAATTTGGGAACCGTCTTTCATCAGGATTGGACTATTCTTTTACGAAGTTTAATGGCCCAAGCGGAACCCAAGATTCAGATTATGATGAAAATGCCGGTGTTTGGAAAAGTGATTTTAGGCTTTCGCCGGTAACTACTCTTAATCCGTCTTTTACTTACAGGGCAAGAGAATTTACATATGATAGCCTTGTTAAGGATAAAAAGAATTATAATGCTTATGAGTTTACGTTAGGTATTTCACAACAGCTACTAAAGCGCCTGACTGCATCTTTGAATGGAGGATATACTCAGCGTTCTTATAAGGCCGGTGGTGATGAAAAAGTAGCAACTTATGGCGCGGGGCTCGCAGCAAGGCTTACTAATTTTAGTAACCTGAGAATGGATTATCAGCATTCAGTACAGGATACATTTTACGGGCTTGATCAGGAAACAACTACTGTTTTTGCTAACTCGCCTTTTTTGAACAATGAAAATATTGCGACGTTGATTGATTCTGAATACCGCAGCATAATTGCTGACCGTATAACTTCAAACTTGAACTTAAGGCTGACGGATAAAGATATTGTAGATATTGGGTTTTTGTATCTTTGGAGTAACTCCAGCTCTTCAAATGGAGTAAATGCCAGCACCGTAAATGACGGGAACCTTAAAGAAGAAACATATAGTGTTGGTTTGGGATATAGTCATTATATCACTAAGTGGGTTTCTCTTGGAGTGAATAGCGCTTATGGTTCAAGAAGGTCAAAGACAAGAGGAAACTATGATTATAAGTCATTTGGTGGTGCTATAAATCTTAACGTTTCGTTCTAGTTTTACAAGAATCCTATATTTAGCCTGGCAATTTGGCCTTAAAGCTGAGGTAAAATATAGGATTTTTTGTGAATAATTCTAAGGAGTTTAGCAGGTGCGTAAGATTACCGTGCAAAGAATTGTTTTTGCACTTCAGCTTTTTTTGTTTTTTTCTTTATTTAAACCGGGCTTCGCTGCTAACAGCCCATCACAAGATTATTTTATTTCAGCTGAAGATGTCCTTGATATCAATGTTTTAAAAGATGATACTCTTACCAGAATACTTACCGTAGATAGCGACGGTTCAATAACCCTGCCATATATAAATAAGGTAAAAGTCGCCGGATTAAGCTGTAAAGAAGCAGCCAGCCTTATTGCTGAGCGCTTAAAGAGCGGAAATTTCTTAATTGATCCTAAGGTTACTGTTTCAGTCAAGGAATACCGCGGCCAGAAGATAATGGTGTTTGGCTTGGTGAAAACTCCGGGTATTCATTATTTGAATGAGAAGACATATGCCCTGGACCTTTTGAAACAGGTAGAGATAAGCCCGGAAGTAAATAATGGTAAAATGGTTATTACGCGTAAAGATCCTGCAGGCGATAAAATAATTGAAGTAGATTTGCCTGCTTTAGTCTTGCGAGGAGACCTTGCGCAAAATATTGAGGTTCTACCCGGAGATAGTATCGTTATTTCTGCTAAAGACCATCTTCCGGAGCAATCTTCTGACAATGATTATATTATTGCCGAAGAAGACGTTTTAGATATTAATGTTTGGAAGGATGAAAATCTTACCAAGGTTTTATCTGTAGATAGCGACGGTTCAATAACCCTGCCATATATAAATAAGGTAAAAGTCGCCGGATTAAGCTGTAAAGAAGCAGCCAGCCTTATTGCTGAGCGCTTAAAGAGCGGAAAT
>JACQXK010000016.1 GCA_016208765.1 Candidatus Omnitrophota bacterium | reverse complement strand
TCTAGAAACAAACAAAGGCGCTTCCGGCGCGAATGATTCTGTCTTTTTCGCTTTCACTCTTATATAATCCTTCAAATGCTTTTGCAACGCCTTCGGGAAATAAACTGCTTTGTATCTATCTTTCTTCTCTCCCTTTTTTGTCCATCCTTTAACCTTCAGCTCAACCTTAACCCGGCTGGTATGCTCAACATTAAGACTTAATGCCTCTGAGAGCCTTAGGCCGGTAATCAGCATTAAATGGTAAAGCATATAGGCCCTTTCGGCGTCCTTACGATTCTTTAAGATGTCTAAAAAACTTTCCTCTTCCTGCGGGGTAAGACACTTAATGTTTGGACTCATTCTTTATTTCCCTTTCTCTCAAAAGCTCTCTCACTTTAATCATCACCATAACATCTCTCAAGAAAAACTCATTTACCCCTTTTTGAGAACCATCCGAATCGTCACCATACTGTTCTATTATCCGTCTCTTAGCTTCTTCTTTCAATTTCTCTCGTTCTTGCTGAGAGAGACTCAAAAAAATCTTATCCAACCTTTCCTCTTCCCCTTTTTCTTTTAAATACCTCTCCCTTTCTTCTCCATCTGGAGATTTCTTATATTCAATTTTAAATCTTTTTGGTGATTTTTTAAATACTACCTTCCAATCTTTATCATCCTTTGTTTTTTTAAGCCTTGCATATTCCAAAATCCCTGTGGAAAGTTCCTCCCCCTCGATTTCTTTAAGGACTGACTCTAACAATCTCTTTCGCTGAGAAGGACGATTATACTCAGCTAACTCTAAATCACTAAAGAGCCCTTCTGTTTTTCTCTCATAATAATCTTTATCTGCCATCACTAAATCGAGGTGGCGATAGAGCAACACTGAGATTTCTTTTTTTAGTTTTAAAATTACATTTAGATATACTGGCTTGGTCTTGTTTTCTATTAAATTCTTAAGTATTGCTTCATGAAATCTAAAAGAACTAAACCCCCAAGTTAGCTGTTTGGATTCCTTCTTCTCAAAAATCCATTTATCTGCCAATATAGTAAACCCATCCTCTAAACTACACTCTTTATCTTTTTGCTCCCAAGAATAAATCCACTTAATAGGCGTAAATCTTAATCTATCTATCATATTTCTAATCTGTCTGTATGTTGTCCCGCCCCACTCCCTCTTTAATATCTCAGCTACTTGATGTAAAGCAAAATTTACATTCTTATTCAGGGGTCTGCCTGCTTCTTCCCATAACTTAATCAAAGCGTAAAACCCCTTCATCTCAAATATCCTTAATACCCCCACTTCTTTATCAGCAATCTTTCCAATAATAACCTTCTTAGAAAGTATACTTCCGTCCTCCGTAATTACTTCTCTTATAATTTCTCTTGATTTACCCCTAAAAGTAGATGTGGCAAAAATTGGCCATTTCTCAATATTTAACTCTGCTCTTATTATTTCTCTTCTCTTTTGAGTAATTAAAGTTGTATCCATATTTTGTCTTTAAAAAGAGGGATTTTAAAAATTTCTATAGTATTTAATAAGTATCTAAGAAGTATTCAGCCACTTTTTTTTGATGTAACTCTTTATTTTTCAATAAGTTTTAAAACCGCTCCGTGCTCAGAAGACCACAACTCCGTGCTCAGAAGACCACAACTCCGTGCTCAGAAGACCACAACTCCGTGCTCAGAAGACCACATCCATTATTTTAGATATCCCCCCACTTCCCTAATTGCTGATTAAAAACCCAGAAGGCCCACCCCATAAAGGCTAAAATACCCAATAAAGCGACAATTTTTAACATTGTTACCACCCAGTGTTCCTTAATAATAGGCCTTCTTTTCTTTTCAATTTGGTTTATAACCTCTTCAGCTACTTTAGCAGCGATAGAAACCCCTAAACGTTCAACAGCAGAAGTAAGACCAGTAATAATCATCTCAAGATGGGCACTGCCCCCTGTGGGCAAAACCCCGGGCAGACCTTTTTTCTGCCCACCCCCCCTTCTACCAATTTCAATTTTTAATTTTTCTATATCTTCTTTATTATAAATATATTCCTTACCAAACTCTTTCCACCTTTCTTGTATATGTATCCCCTGGGCAGAGACCATGCGCATAAGGGTCCTTCGGCTGATTCCAAGGTATGCGCATGCCTCGGTTGTGCCCATCTCTTGCCCAACCCCTTCATCCTTTATTGGAGTAGTTTCTTTTATAACCTCTTCGTTAGGCATTATAAAATCCTTAGTATGAACCGTTATTTTGTGGTAGGTGGAGAGACCTTGTCGCGGTAGGCCTTAAGCCGTCTAAGGTCTGTTTCTGTGTAAATCCGGAAACCATTCCTATCTTTCGCGACATCTGCTATCTTTCCTTTGGTAAACCAATTGTATAGAGTAGGCCTACAGATTCCAAGTTCAGCGATAACCTCTTTGGTTCGATATTTTTTTTCCATTGTTTCTCATCTCCTTTAGTATATTGTATGTTTATCTAGTTTAGACTAAATTAGCACAGGAAAATATTTTTGTCAAGAAAAATCTTTTGTTTTGCTGTAGAGAAGATACAGGTTGACGTCCCTGCTCGCATACCCTACCTAAAAAGACACACT
>JACQXK010000018.1 GCA_016208765.1 Candidatus Omnitrophota bacterium | reverse complement strand
TGCGATTAAAGCTTCGAATGGAATCGATCGCGTTGCAGAACAGATTGTTCGAATCATCTCATTTAATGAAGATTGGCAGCCCGTTTTAGCATCAACTTCTTCTATCTGCTCAACGGAACCTTTGACCGAAACTAAGTTGATCTATGTGGGTGCAATTAAGGGAATGGTTGGTGATTACGCCGATGAAATTCACCTTCATGTGAAATTGGGCTCTGGCGGAGAATATTTGTTTTACAATGATGGATGTGGTTTGTATGGCTATTTATGTTGGGTTCCATTTGGCCGCATTTTTAGCAAACGCCTTTTTGCGGTGTGCTATTATAAACGGATAACCGAAATGCCTTTGGAACACCGATTATACGGGGGTTCAGCAATAGTCGGAGATGAACGTTTTGTTGCTTGGGAACAGATAAAAGATACTCGAGTCGACAATATTCATTTTGATATGTTCACAGCCTCGGGTGCAACTTATGATCAAGTTGTCAGTCAACTTCGAAAAGCATTGAACAAAGGAAAGGGGACGCAACCCTTTTCTCGAATCTTTTGCCTAACCAGTCGCTGCAGTTGACGGCGAGTACGCCGCAGCTTAGCTCTATCGTTAGGTTTAAAATCATCAATATAAATAGGAGGAAATTAAAAATGTTAAACACATTATGGGCAGTTGTTCGAAAAGAAAAAATTGAACTTCTGGAAAAGGTGAGTATTCCTGAAGGAACAAGGATTTTGGTAACTTTGTTGACTGACAAGAATGAGCAGCAATTTTGGCAAGGTACAAGTCAGGTCTCTTTGGATACAATTTGGAATAATACAGAGGATGATGTATATGCACAATTACTTAAAAAATGATGTAATCATAGTCCATTATCCCTTTTCAAATGTATCAAGCTCAAAGATTAGACCTGCGGTTGTTATTAGTGTTCCACATGTTTCCGAAGATGTTTTTGTTGTACCTCTAACCAGTAGAACAATATCTCTTTTGCCTGGTGAGTTTGTCTTGGCAGACTGGGTTAAAGCAGGACTTAATGTGGAGACAGCAGCCAAACGTGGAATTTATACTGTAAACAAGAGCTTAATCATCAAAAAGGTTGGGAAAATATCTCTTTCTGATTCCGAAAGATTAGAAAGTTCTTTGCGTGAGTGGTTGGGGTTTTGAAAAATATTAAGGAAAGGGGACGCAACCAATACTGTTCGGAATGATAATTTTATAATGTTTTTTAGATATTAAATTTACCAAAAGACAGTTAAAATAGCAAGGAATTTTTTGTTTATGGAGTGTATTTAGGGGAATGCTATGAGGTGAACAGTTACATAGATGGTTTTTGATGGAAAAAAGGACAGACCAATCCCTTGGTGTTAAAGAAGGCAAAAATATCCCAGTAGTACTTCAATCTTTTAATTTTTGGATGTGTTGGGCTAATTCTTCCTCACTAGCCCAACCAGAAAAATAGAAACATAACATCTCAAAGGTGCGTTTATTGGGCTTGCAACCAGTCCAAAGGGTAATTAACATACTGGCTATGAAGGCACAGTATACCTGGATAGAGACGCCGTTCTTTGAAAGAGAGATAAGATGGGTGCAACCAAGGATACATTTGAACCAACGAAAGAAAAGTTCTATTTGCCATCTGTAACGATAGATAAGGGCTATAATCTCAGCAGATAGATCCATACGGTCAGTTACAAGTAAAAAGGTGCAATCAGATTCAGTTGTCCTGAAGGTCTTTTTGCTTGATACCCTTGATTTTCTTGGTTTTGAACTATCACCTTTATGGAAAATCTCAATTACACGCACAGGCTGGGTAAGGTCATCTTGTTTGCCTTTGCTTCCTAATCGGACAACCATATCCCTTTGAACGCCTGCTTTTTTATCATCATCTACATAAAGTTTGTAAAGTTCATAAAGTTTTACTTTATAACTTTATAACTTTTTATTGAGCCATAATGCCCATAGCATCTTGGGCAGAGCTTCCAAGAAGAGTGCCATCCACAGTTACAAGTACCTGTGAAGGCTTTTGAGTTTGGGGTCTTTTTCTAAGGGGATAGCCTTCTTAGCCAGTTCTGGCAACGAGGTTAGCATCAAAGACATTACTTGCCTCAGAAAGGGAACCAAGGATTGTGCCTTTAACGCCAAGCATCTTTTTAACCTTCTCAAGGTGTGAAACCTGTTGAATTCCACGAAGACTGCTTAGGATAGGATTAAAGAAATAGAATAAGATAAGAGAAAGATATTGATCAAGGTGGAGTTCTCTGTTATGATGGTCTTTAACCAGATGAAAGCGTTCAAGTGAGAGGGATAACCTTATGAATAAGATTAAACCGTTGCAGGTCTTTTTCTTTACTGGGAGCTTTCTTGTCACGCACCTTCATAACTTCTGGATTTTTTAGATTTGGAATTATTGCCATCCTAATTCTATATATCGGCATTTTATTCCTTTTCCTTAAACTAAAATAATATAAGCAAAAATCATTCCGAACAGTATTGGTATCAAAGCCACCTGCAGGATACCTTTTTCAAAATGAGGCCGAAACTCAATCTCCTTACGGCCATCATCTTTCTTTTCTCTTGGGATTGGTCGTTGTAAATCAATTGTCTCAGTAATATAGGCCAGAGGCGGAAATGCCGGTGATTCAAAGGCATCGAATTTCCTTTCATCTTTCTTCTGTGCCCGGCAGCCGCGAAAGACAAAATCACCAAAACTAATGACTACCTCTGCCAGCGATTCCAGTGCTACCCTGCAAGCACGGACAAGATTGATTCGGGCATCCCCGTGCAACACTTTTGGAATAGTTTGGGCACCAGTAAATACAACCGGAAAGTTAAGATTACGCCCCAAGGCAAAGGCAAGGGCTGAGGCTGAAAAATGCATGGTATCTGTGCCATGAGCGATTACAAAACCTTCATACCTATCATTCCGGCGTTCGTGAACAGCCCTGGCCATCTTTTCCCAATCACTCGGATTCATATTAGTACTGTCTTTATTGAGTAGCGGTACAAAATCAATTTCAACAAATTCTTCAAGCTCAGGAGCAATCTTCAGAAAGTCAGATGGTTTTTCTGGTGGTCTCAGACCATCAGAGGTCTCTACCATACCGATGGTACCACCTGTGTATATTAGACAAATTCTTGGTTTTTCGGACATAGTTATTTGACACTCCTAAAGTAAAAAT
>JACQXK010000017.1 GCA_016208765.1 Candidatus Omnitrophota bacterium | reverse complement strand
GCACTGACTTTAGTAAGATAACGGATGATCAGGTGGCAATGGTCGAATCAATTATTAACAACAGGCCCAGAAAATGTCTGGGCTACAAAACACCGCTTGAGGTCGCTTCGGCTTTTGTTGCACTTCCACCTTGAATGTGGGGATTACGAGTTTGTGAAGTCTAAACTGAAAGGATGGAGTTCTGATTGGACATCTGATGGTAAGGAACCTACTATCAAAAATAAGAAAAAATGTGGTCAAACTTGTGATTACTGCCCAGCGGGTGCAGACTATGACTTTTATACAAATGCATCTGGATATGGTTTTGCTAAAAATATTGGAAGAGGAGGCCAATGCAAATTTTTTGCCCACTTAATCTTAAAGCGTGCTGTTGGAGAAGAAAATATTCCTACCTACAATGAAATGGATAAACAATCAACAGACATCAACAAAGTTCAACATGGAGATGTAATATTTAAGAAAAATCATTTGCATACTGCTATAGTCGTTGATGTTAAGAGAGATAAAGGATTATTACAGGAAATTACAGTAGTGGAATCGAATAAGGAGAATCCGGAAGATGGTCTTTGTAACTCTAAGACGTGGTGGTCATTGAATGGTGAGGCTATCAGCACCCGTAAGATAAGTGATTCAAAAGAATGGAATCAATATTGGGTGTGGACTGGTGTAAGTTATTATAATACTTCATTTAGTAATCAGTCAGTGCCTTCTCCGAAGCCTCAACCACAACCACCTTCTTTCGCAGATGTGGATTGCCGCAAGGATAGAAAAAAAGGAGAGCCAGACCATTGCAAATATGCAGTTGCTGGCGATCAATATCAATGTACAACTTATGTGCAGGAACAGCTATCTTGGGTTGGGCATTTAGGGGTCACGCTTCAAGAAAAAAAGAGCCATAGATATTATAAGGATAAAAATAAGACGGGGGCATGTATCGGTGGAGTAGCCGTGGTGGATGCGGGGAATTATGGGCATGTTGGAATAGTAGAAGCAGACCTTGGAAGTAGAATAAGAATAAGAGATAGGAATTATTGCTGTGATGGAGTGAATCGTGTACATGAAATTAGCGTGTCAAAAGTGGTGGGATATATCTGCCAGAGGGAAGTACCACCACCGATACCGCAACCGCCTGTTCCTGGCAGATACAACTCAAAATTCATCAGGGATGTAACAATTCCTGATGGCACAATAATGCAGCCGGGACAGCGGTTTGAGAAAAAGTGGGAAATTAAAAACACTGGAGATGTTGCATGGAGAAGCAATACAGTCAGGGCTGTCCCTATTGATAGTACTGCTAAGATATTAACGGTTCAAAGCATTACATCACCTGATAACATATTAGAGAAGCAATCTGTTGTTGTTTCTGTCGATATGCGGGCGCCAAATAATGCTGGTAGATATAAAGGCGTATATCAATTACAGGCAGACGGTAAGAACTTTGGACAAAGGTTTTATGTTGATATAGTTGTAGCTGCGTCTCCCCCGCCGACGCAATATGAAGGGTGGATTGATAGCGCTGATTGCGATGTAATTAGAGGATGGGCATGGGATAAGAACAAGCCTGATAGAGCCATAAATGTTAATATTTATGACGGGAACACAAAACTTGATACAATACAAGCAAATGAGTTCCGAAAAGACCTTTTAAATGCAGGCAAAGGGAATGGTAATCACGCCTTTAATTATTCAATTCCATCCAGTTTTAAACGTAATGGGTCGCACAACATCTATGTTAAATATTCTCAAAGTGATACGAACCTGCATGGTTCACCAAAGACGATAACTTGCAACGCCGATCCACGACCACCGCCTCCTTCGCCTGATTCTGGCAGATACAGCTCAAAATTCATCAGGGATGTAACCATTCCTGATGGCACAATAATACAGGCGGGACAGCAATTTGAAAAGAAGTGGGAGCTAAAAAATAGCGGCGATGCAGTCTGGAGGCCAAACGAGGTAAGAATTATTCCTGTTGATACGGCGGCCATAGCATTGGCATTAAATATTCCTATGTTGCCTCATGAGGTAGCGCCTGGTCAAAATGTAATTGTCACTATCCCTATGAAAGCCCCCAGCAACAGCGGAAGCTATAAGGGCACTTATCAATTGCAGGCGCGCACGCAATGGTAACTTTGGAACTAAGTTCTTTGTAGATATAAGAGTCTCCGGGCCTCAGCCGCCGAGCATACCGGTACCCAGCAGTGTCTCTGTGAACCCGACAAACGGATCATGGCAGGCATCGCCTCAACAGATACAGGTCAGCAGCAACGGAGCGACTCGTATTTATTGTACGCTAAGGACGACTATGGATGGGTCTGAACCACAGGAGCCGCCTGAACCTACGATAAATTCACATGATGGATTTGATATGGGGATGGATTACATATCTGGCTCGTCGGGTGTTTTTAAGGCTTGGGGTGCAGATGGATATTTGAAGCGTATAAAAGTAAGATTTAGGGGTTACAATGATAAAGGGTATGGACCAGCCTCTGCGTCATACTCTTACTCAATAAATTTGCAAAATTCATATTCAACAAAAAGAATCCAGATAACCAGTCCATCACCAGGCGAGGAATGGGATTCTGACGATTCTCATAAGATCAAGTGGAACACTGACGGGATTTCTGGTGACAAACATATGATGATCAGATATAGCCCGGATGACGGGAATACATGGTATACAATTGTTGAAAGCACAAAAAATGACGGTAGCAAAAAATGGGATATGGAAAGTGATAAAAACTTATGTAGGCATAAAGACACGTCTAAGGCGAGAATTAAAATAATCAGCGTTGAGCATCCAGAAGTATTCTCAATTTCTGACAAATTTAAAATAGATTATAAAAAGGGTCATCCAGATTGTTAGCCTATATACGTTATTGCTACTAAAGATAAAGATATCACATGTCGGGGATAGAAGATGAAGAGTTTTAAAACTATAATTCTATTTCTACTTCTAAGTATTTCTTCTCTCTGTTTTCTTATATCTACGCCAGTTATAGCAGGGCATGTTGTTGATGAGGATGATGAAGATAGGGAAGATGATAATAAGTCCTATCAAGGCGGCGCTGACAGCGGATATTATGAACCCGACTATAGAGAAGGACAGAGACCTTCAAACACCAATAATACTGGTAGAAATACTACTGACGATGACTATAGTACTAAAAAGAAGAAAAGCACAAAACAGACAATGAAGGACAGCGCAAAAGAGGCTGTAGGCGATGCCGTCGGAGAGATTATCAGGGCAATCGGCGATGGTATCGCCAAATCAATCGATCAGGGGGGAAATCCTGGCAGCCAGCAAAATACTCAACCATCCACACAAGGTTCTGAACAACCTCAGCCTGATGAACGCAGACGTCAAAAACCAAGCAAATGGTAACTATAAACAAAAATAATCCTTTCTATAGAGAGGGATAATGTCAAAAGTTTTATGAAAACTTATGAGAAGATTTGCTATGCAATTGTATATTGTTTCCCGTCCAAGTCTTTTAATAATAGGCAGAAAGGGAAGTCGGAAGGGAAACAATGTGTACTTTTAAAAAAGAAAGTAGGGGGGAGGGAATAAATTACCTGCTTTTTAATCGTAACTTCATGTTTTTAAATAAGCGTCTCAAAAAAACAATTGGAAACTTTTGACAATACGTTTATAACAAGGGGGGAATTATGTTTTGTCCAAAATGCGGCAAAAAAAATGATGAGGGGGCAAAATTTTGCGAAGAATGTGGGGCATTAATAACATCTGATAGAGTAATTGGGAATGTAAATCGTGTTCCCAGTATTTTATCATTACGTCATCCAAAAGAATCATTCTATTTTTTAATTGCTGCTATTGCAGGGGGGATCGTATGGCTTGCGCTCATTTGGCTTGTTATTTTGTTTATATGGGTAGCTATTCCTGTGGCTATTGGATTATGGATAGCAGAGCAATTTTTTAAATCGTGGTATTTAGGCAATTCTGTAAAACTAAGTAAAGAGCAATATCCTGAAATTTTTGAAATAGTTGAGAAGCATAGCCGTATATTCAATCTAAATAAGCATCCCGATGTATTCATAGTTAATAGCGAAGGAAAAACGAATGCTCTTGCTGCAAAGTTTCTGAAGACAAAATATATACTCTTATATTCATCCCTTATAGATAGAATGTTATCGCATAATTCTCTTGCAGAGTTGAGTTCTATTATCGGGCATGAATTGGGGCACCATATAGCAGGGCATACTGCTATATGGAAGAATTTATTGCTTAAGCCAGCAATGTTTGTCCCATTTTTAGGCCCTGCATATTTTCGCGCTTGTGAACTTACCGCTGACAGAATAGGTGCATTTTTAGCAGGTGATAAAGACGCCGCATCTCTAGCACTAATGACATTAGCATGTGGAAGCAGTTTCTTAGCGCCAAAGATAAATGCAGAAGCTTTCAAAAACCAAGAGAAACAACTATCGTCTTTTTTTGCCTTCCTGAATGATTTATGGGCTACCCATCCACGAATTACAAAAAGGGTTTTATCTCTTGAGGAATTCAGACTTTGAGTTTTTAGAAAATTAAAGGAGGATGATATGCTTTGTCCAAAATGCGGAGAGAAAAATGAAGAAGGAAGTACTTTTTGTCAAAATTGTGGAACTTCAATTAAAGAGGAAAAGACATCTCTTAAGTTTAGCACTGAAAAGGGTCTGATAGGCAAAATTGAACGGTCGCTTTATTTCAGAATCGCAAGGGGTTTTGCGTGGTTTATATTAATTCCTGCTGTAATAGCCCTTATCTTTTCTATTGTATCTACTGCTCCGACAGCTATGCATTTAATTGGCGGGAGTACAAGCGTTTCTAAGGACGAGGTAAAGAAAGCCCTTGAATCAAAATCGCGAAGGTATGTTACAGAAGGACATGAGTGGGGTGAAGATGCAGAAGAGAAAATTGACCCAGAACTCATGGCTAAACTTGATAAAGAAGTATACGAACTGATTTCACTTTTTCCAATGGAGATACAAAGGCAATGGGGTGTGGAAGGATTAAGAAACCAAATCAAAAATCATTTAGCTTTTGGTAAAGGTTTAAAGGATAAGATAGATGCCGTGAAGGATGCAAAAGATATCATAAAAGATTTTCCCGAGTCCGAGAGGGTGGACGCCGTTGACAAATTTTTTACGATAAAGAATACCAAAGACAATCTGGTTAAGAAAAAACAAGCAGAAGCAAAGGTGTCTTTAGGCGGTATGTCAGCAGTTATAATGTCATCTATTGCGGTTATTACTTTAGTGACAATGATTCTGGTGCTTTTGGCAATAGAACGAAACACAAGAAAAACATAGAGAGGTAATTATGGTATGTAAAAATTGCAAAGCTAATATTCCCGATACAGCGAGGTTCTGCCCAAAATGTGGAGAAAAGGCAGAGATAACAGAAAATCTAAGGGATTTTGTTTTGTGTCCCAAATGCGGAACTGCTAATCCACCAACTGCAAAATTCTGCAAACAAGATGGCACGCCGCTTCAGAAAGTCTCTGCCCCTAAAGAAGAAACTAAAACTGAAGTTGCTCCTGTAATAAAGGCAGAAGAAAAACCAAAGGATATAATTTGCCCTAAGTGTGGAGCTCCAAATCTACTAACTGCCAAATTTTGCAAAAAGGATGGGGCGCCGCTTCAGGGCGAACATCCTGAAACAACCCAAAAGATTGAACCAATAAGTGAACAAGCAAAATTAGAAACAACTATTGAGCCTAAGGATATAGGAACAAAACCGATTGAAAAAGAAATAAAATTAGAGCCTATAATCGAACCAAAAGTAAAGATGCCGCCTGAGGTCAAGGCAGAGGGGATAAAAACAGAGGTTGAAAAGCCAAAAATAGAACGAGAGATTAAACCTAAAGAGCTTGTTTCCGTACCTCTGACTAAAGTTAAACCTAACCCTGAGGTTAAAAAAGAAGTTGAGAAGAAGCCTTCAAAGGCATGGATATGGGTTACAGTTGGGGTTCTGGTCTTTGTAGCCGCAGGGGTAGGGGGTTACTTATATCTCTCCAAACCAGTAGAAAAGAAACCAACTGAGATTACTGTTAAACCAGTTGAACCAGAATATCCAACGCCTCCTGAATCTCAAATAACAGAAGAGGCTGCCAATTCCCCAGAGGAAATACCTGAAAAAACAGAACCAACGGCGAAGGAACTTTCAAGACCATCTGAGACTAAAACTGTATCACCTCCAGCGGTGACAGAGACCTCAAAACCATTTGTTGATATTGTTAGAGTAGAGAGAGATTTGAGCAGGTCATTAAGAAATAGAGGATTAAATGATGTCTATGCTAAGGTCAATAAGGATTTAACAGTAATCTTAGGGGGCACAGTGCATGACCCAGGTGACAAGATGCTGGCATCAACCATTGCCGAGTCATTTAAGGAAATAAAAAATGTGAAAAACGAGATCATGGTTGCCAAACTGCCACCGCCTGTCCAACCTGCACCAGTTCCAGAAGCACCCGCACCCGCTCCGCCGCCTATATCTAAAGTAGACCCTTCTAAACTTGAAGGCGATATTAACAGGGCGATGAGGAATGCTGGATTAAAGGGGGTTACTGCAGAGGTTAACGATAACTTAGAGGTTACTTTAAAAGGCACTGTTGGAAGTAATTATGAAAAAGACAGGGCATTTGAGATAGCGAAGACATTTAAAGCTGTGAAGAGAATAAGGGATATAATCTTTGTAGTTGAATAATAAAAAGGAGGGATCAATGTTTTGTTCAGAATGTGGGAAACAAGTTGACAATCGAGATAAGTTTTGCCCTATCTGTGGGAAGCAGCTTGATAGTACTCCAACTGCATCTGGATCGTTTGCTCATAATCAAAAAGACATCGTAAAGACAATGGATCTTCCAGCGTTAGTTGGAAGCATTTCATTAATCATTTCTTTTTTCTTGCCATGGATTGATATGGGGTTGAAAACCACAAATGGGTTTTCATTTATCATGTTTTTTATTAATGAACTTATCGTTGTGCGAAAAGGTCAGTTTGGCATTGGCCCTGCAGAGCTTATACTTATCTGTTTTGTTATATCTGAAGGAGTATCACTTGTCGGTGCAGGCCTTATATTATATTTCGCATATGCAAAAAAGAAAAAATTCAAGGCGTTGTTATTATGTACTTGCTTGACATCTATTCTCATTTTGATTTTTTCCTATCTGATGAAAAGATTTGAATCTTCATTGAACTTAGAATGGGGGCTCTTGTTTGTTCTGACCGGCGCCATTGGTTTGATTGTATCATTAATTAAAAAGACATCCTATAAAGGAGTCAAGGCAGCAAACGGATAATAGTTGGATAAGGACAGGGCAGAGAAAATCGATTCTGAGGGAAATCAGGAAGTCGATTTCTACCTAATCCAGTAAATTTCAGTTGTCAAGGATCGTTCTT
>JACQXK010000031.1:2325-3025 GCA_016208765.1 Candidatus Omnitrophota bacterium | reverse complement strand
AAAATTATCTTAGATGAGACCTTTATCGACTTTCGGGAAGAAGAAAGTTTAGTTAGAGATACCACCAAATTAACCAATCTTTTTATACTCAGGTCTTTTAGCAAATTTTTTGGATTCCCGGGTTTGAGACTTGGTTGTGGAATAGGCAATAAGGATTTAATTAAGAGATTGGAGCTAGAAAGAGCACCCTGGACAGTTAATGCGTTAGCACAGCTTGCAGGAATTGAAGCCTTAAGAGACCGTCAGTATATAATAAAGACTCATAAATTTATAAATAAAGAGAGCCAATTTCTTTTTAAAAAATTATTAGAGATAGAGGGTATTAAACCTTATCCTTCATCAGCAAATTTCATCTTAATTAAAATATTAAAGCCGCTCTCCTCTACCCAACTTCGGGATAAGTTAGGGAAAGGGGGGATAATTATTCGGGACTGTCATGACTTCCGTGGACTCGATAATAGATTTATCCGTGTGGCAGTGAGGACTCGAAAAGAGAATTTGCAATTATTGGATAAACTATGGAGATTGTTGGAGCGTTTATCTTAGACCTTATTTTCGGTGATCCGCGGTGGCTTCCCCATCCCGTAAGAGGCATAGGATGGGCGATTGAGAAATTAGAGCGCATTTTGTATAGGGAGCGAAGGCAGCGGGTCCTGTCAAGGTTTGTTTTTCGCCGCATTGCTCGTCCGCCCCAGCGTGG
>JACQXK010000031.1:0-2220 GCA_016208765.1 Candidatus Omnitrophota bacterium | reverse complement strand
TCGCCTCGCTCTTGCCTATCTTTAGGCTCACCAGCAAACCTTGCCCGCTCGGCGAAACTTACGTGCGGCTCAAACACAAACCTTGCCACCCGCCGCCGAAGCGAGCGACGAATAGGTGGGATTATTTTAACCACAATTATCGTTACAGGGACTTACTTTTTAACCTCTTTCATCTTAACAATAACGAATTTCATCAATCCATATCTTAAAATAGCCATATCCATCTTTCTTATTTATACTGCGTTAGCAATTAAGGATTTGAATATCGAGGCTACAGATGTCTATCGGGAATTAGAGAGGAATAACTTAGAAGGAGCGAGGAGGAAGCTTACTTTCATTGTGGGAAGAGATACAGCAAATTTAAATAGAGAAGAGATTATTAGGGCTACTGTTGAGACAGTTGCTGAGAGTACCGTCGATGGAATAATTTCGCCATTGTTCTACGCCTTTATAGGTGGTGCCCCTCTTGCTCTGGCTTATAAAGCGGTAAATACTTTAGATTCAATGGTTGGTTATGAAAATGAGAAATATAGAGATTTCGGCTGGGCATCAGCAAAGTTAGATGATTTAGCTAATTTTATCCCTGCGAGGCTTTCTGCCATTTTTTTGCCATTTGCGAGTTGGCTTGCAGGTTATGATAGCTTAAACTCTTGGCGGATAATTTGGCGTGATGGAAGGAGGAATCCCAGTCCAAATAACAGCATACCTGAGGCAGCCATCGCCGGCGCCTTAGGCGTTCAGTTAGGGGGTTTAAACTTTTATAATTCCAAAGCTATTCAAAAACCGCTCATCGGAAAGAATCTTAGACCTTTAGAGATACAAGATATAAAACAAGCTATCAGGATCAGCTATATCTGTGCAACGTTGGTATTAATTACAGGAATATTTTTGACATGGGCAATATAGACGAGCTCATCGGGGAATTAAGAGAAAACTTTAAGGCGGCTGTCCGACGAAATTTAGCTGAAGGCCTACTTTTTTCTGGAGGATTAGATACAAGTATTTTAGCAGCAGTTTGTCCTGATATTATAGGAATCAATATAAGATTAGAGGATTACAGTTCTGACATAAAATATGCTAAGATAACAGAAGATTTTCTTCATCTGAAAGTTTATTATCAGAGAATAAAAATAGAAGATGCAATTTCTACAATCCCTAAGATTATAAAAATACTTAAAAGTTTTGACCCAGCAATCCCAAATGATATAACTGTTTATTTCGGACTGAAATTTGCAAAAGAACTCGGATTAAAAAGTATAATGACCGGCGATGGTTCAGATGAGATTTTTGCAGGTTATGATTATATGCAGAATATAAACCAATTAAATAGTTACATTCGCAATATAGCAAAAAATATGTATTTCAGTTCGAATGAATTAGGTAAATTATTTGATATAGAGATAAAACAACCATATATGGATAAAGAATTTGTTAAGCTCGCTTTAACAATTGATAAGAATTACAAAATAAGAAAAGAGAAAAATAAGATTTTTGGTAAATGGGTCTTACGTAAGACATTCGAAGACAGCCTGCCCAAAGAAATTATATGGCAAGATAAAAGACCTTTGGAATACGGCTCAGGTATGACAAGATTGAGGAGTATTATCAGCGATAGAATCTCTGACGGAGAATTCGCAGGAGCAAAAAAATGTATCCCGATAAAGTTTATAAATAAAGAGCATTTTTATTATTACAAGATTTATAAAGATGTGGTTGGAGAAATTCCTAAGCCAAGAGATAATCAAAAAGAGTGTCCTGGATGTGGAGCTGGGATGGAAAAAGATTCCTTTCATTGTAAGGTTTGTGGGTATGTTTTGGATTCAAATATATGCAAAAGAGGAGGTGATGAGAGATGAAAAAAACAAAGGCCAAGAGAAGAAAAGATGTTATTGCCTTTCGTAAAAAATGTAAAGCTAACGGAACTGGTCTTTCGCATTACATTCTTTTGGATAAGAGATAATCAAGCACCCATTTAAAATAGGCTGGGAGGCTCTGGTTTACCCCGTTAGAGAAAGTCACTGATTTTAATCGGTGGTCAGTACTGTTTGAAGTTGACGGTGGTCTAAAGCCACCGTCAGCGCAAGGCGTTAGAGAACGGAGTTCTCTAACGGGGTTTACTCTACTGGAACCTTTCCCTGGAGCGTGGAGAAAATAAAATTATGGCAAGTTATGCATCATCGCGAGGAATTTATTTCAATACAGGGGCTGGGATTTCGCTTC
>JACQXK010000030.1 GCA_016208765.1 Candidatus Omnitrophota bacterium | reverse complement strand
ACTCTTTGTATATAAGTATTATTTGCATTAATGTTTAAAGGAACATTTATTGAGCCAAACTGCTTAGCGATTAACTTAACCTGATTAGCCTGGATAATCACGCCTTCCTGGGTGTTAATGGCATTCTCAGCCTGAAGAGTCAGGTTAGCTGTCTTAATATAGGTAAGATTAATATTATCTCCTTCAAGAGTAATTAAATCATTTATATCATTTAAAGTAGACTTGGTAAGGTTCAAATCACCTGATGTCTTATATACCTCTATATTAGCTACTTCAGCAAGGTTGGCATAAACTGCTCCTTTAGTGGTAATCTTTACAACACCATTACTATCATCCAGGGTATCAGCCCTTACATAGCCTTCAAGGTTAATTGCTTTCTCAAACAAGCCGGTAAGAGCTTCAGCCTTTAAGATGATAGTCTTTGCTTGTAGAGTTCCTGTATTCTTGATCTGATCTATTACAGCCCTACCTTGATAATCATAGACAGTAGCTGCAGTTTCCCTGTCAACAGCTATGGAGATGAACTCGCTTCCGGCAAGGCTTAAGGTAACCAGGTCTCCTGCTGCCATGGCAATGGTTCCAAGGTTTGCAGTAATAATACCTGAGTTCTCAATGGCTCCTGCAATAAACACTCCAAAGCCTGCATTTGTAATTGTGATGTTACCTTGGTTTAAGAGTAAATAATCAAGCGCTTCATTTGAAGTTTTCTCAAAGACATAATTTGAAGACAAGAAGTTTGAATTGGTGATATCACGCGTAGAGAATACTAATCCAGCTGATTGAACATTTGCATTTGGCCCTACATTAATACCTGCCGGATTAACTAAAAATAAGATTCCATTACAGAAAAGATTACCAAATATATTTGAAGTATTATTTTCAACTACCCTGTTTAAGATCTGGCTGCTTGAATCAGGAAGTAATACATTTACTGTTTCATGTTCAGCAATACTAAAAGACTTATAATTTACAATTGCTCTATCACTTGCATTAATGGTCATGGTGTTTACTACAGAAGTATCAAAGGTAATTGTTCCTGCTTCTATTGAATCAACTTCAGGAAGACAAAAAGAATCCGTAAGCCCACATGCCAATGTAATTATGCATGCTGCTATCACTACTAAGATTATTTTTGCCGCTGTTTTTGGATTCATTCTTTACTCCTAATACCTTGCCCTATTTGATGGGCAAGTATTTCGCTTTCTGCTCAACAAAAAACCCCATATCCAAAAAGGATACAAAAAACCCATTCTATCAATATCTTAGAATGGGCACGTGTTTTGTTGCTTTGTTTCGGCAGCTGGCAGCCATTCCCTTTTAAGGGAGTCAGGCCCTATAGCTTTGTGCCCCATCCTTTCGGATAGTTTACTATTGTCGTGGAACTATATTATATACAGAGCGAATTTCCATATAAAGTATACTTTATATATGGGTAGTTGTCAAGGTTGGCTGGGAAAAAGCAGGGGAAAAAGCCTTTTGACAAGCATGGTGGCAAAATTCCCCCGTCGGAGGCTGAATTTAAGAGAAAGAGCCATTTTATCCTTATAAAGCTTATCTTTTAACGAATTTTGGTCAATTTTCTGCGGAATTACTATGGCTTGCCGCGGCGTAGGTTTAAAGAAGGCTTGGCGCAGTTTAATCTTTTTAAACAGGTTTTGAGTTAATCCATTTTGCTGCAAAACTTCATCATAAATGGCTTGAGTAAATTCATCCGGCATTTTTGTTTTTGCGCTTGGGGCTGGAAGTTCTAAATTCTTTAAGTACTCAAAAGTTTCTTTTTCTAAGTTTGTATAAAATAAATAATCACCTGCAACTCCTTTATATGTTTTAAATGGAGGAGCAGCTTTCGCGTAAATGATCCTTCTTAAAACTTCATTCCAAAGATAAGATTGAAAAGCTGAGAAATAAATTGTTAATTCATCTTTTGAAATTAATTTTATAATTGGTAAAGATTTGTTTGGGTGCAGCGAAAGAAATGAAAAAGCATCTTTTTCAAATTTTGTTTCGGCATGTTTAAGGCAAATTTTCCAATCCTTCCAATGCTCAAGAAAAAAATTATTATTGCGGGTAAGATGAATTTTTAAAGCGCCGTTAAAGTGGCCTTTTAGGATTTTTTCAGCAAAGAAACCCTGGTTTTTATCAAAGCTGCCGAATCTTTGATCATCAAAATAATTTGGATAACCTGTTTCTTGGATGTTTGCGATTTCTTTTAAAGCATTCTTGATTTGATTGGTATTTAGATTTCTTACGGTGATCTGGAATTTGTTTTCTTTGATCATGTCTGGCCCCATGGCCCGGTCAATAAAAGCAATGAATTTTAGGCTGTAATTTTCTTCTTTTAGGTTAAATTGAGCAGGGTTTTTTATGCTGATATATTGAGAGGTTATGCCCTGCTTATCTTTTCTGCCGCCATAGGCAAATTGCGCATATGGGATATTGAGTTTGCGAGCGATTTTGCGCAGTAGCTCTACGGTGCTAAAGCCTTGTTTTGTCAATAGATAGACTGAGTAATCAGCTGTTTTCTTGAGCGGTAATTCAGCAATTTCTTCTACTAAAAAGTCTTCAGGAATGCATTTAATTTTCATGCTTTTAAGTTTAGCACAAACATTGCATTGCCGCCAGCCTAAAGCTGTGCTAAAATAAAAAAAACAGGAGGCAGTTATGAAAAAAATTGGGTTGCGGTTTAAATTGACCATTATTTTTCTTTCCCTGGTTATTTTTGTTTTAGGCGCTACTTCCCTATTGACTTACCGACGAGTAATCTTTCAGCAGAAACAGGAATTGCGCGCCAAGATCTTGGATTTAGTTAAGCTTTCCGCTCAATTGCTTGATGGCGATAAAATTAGCCAAATTCTTCCTGTTCACGCTAGTGTAGAAACCGCTTCTTATCAGGAAATTAAACAAATCCTCATACGTATCCGCGATATAGACCCTTTGATAGATAGCGCCTATATTATGATTAAAACTGATAAACCGGATGTCTTGCAATTCTTAGTAGATTCCGGAGATAGAAAGAATGTTGTGGCTGACTGCGGTGAAAATTATAGTATTACGCATGTCCCGCAGATGAAAGATGCATTTCGCAGCGCGTTAGTGGATAAGGAGCTTAATAGCGATAAATGGGGTACTTGGCTTTCCGGGTATGCTCCTATTTTAAATTCCGTAGGCAATCCCGTTGCGCTTGTGTGCTTAGACGTGGCAGCCGGTTCCATTAAACAAATGCAGCTTTTAATGGCAAAAAGATTTCTTTCTGTATTCTTAGTCGGGATTTTGCTGTCTTTAGTTTTAGGTTGGCTGTTTGCCCTTTCAATCACCTTGCCTTTAAGGAATCTTAAAGCAGGCGTTAAAGAATTAGAGCAGGGAAATTTAGGCAGCGAAGTTACAGTAACTTCTAAGGATGAAATACAGGATTTAGCCGAGTCTTTTAATCAGATGAGCAAGAAATTGCTGGATTCTTCGGTAAGCATTCAGCAGTATTATCTGGATACTATTAATTCCTTGAGCCATTCGCAAAGGCTAAGGGATCCGCGCGCTTTAGAGCGGCTTGAGCGCGTCAAACGCTATGCAGTTTGTATCGCTGAAAATCTGCAGATCCCAATAGGGGAGATAGAGTGGTTAAAGAAGATTTGCCTACTACGTGACATCAGTAAGGTTGGTATGCCGGGGAATATTTTGGCTAAACCCCTTTTGGTCTCCATTGTCAGCGTTGCCGATTTCTTTGATACTTTAACTATGCCGGAAAATGGCGCAAAGCCATTATCTAAGGAAGAAGCAGCAGAGGCGATTAAACAAAAAAAAGACGAACAATTTAACTCTATTGTAATTGAAGCATTCCTTGCCTGCTACAAAAGCCACGCCTTAGACTGAGTTTAAACAAGATTCCTTGAACAAAATTCCTGCGAAAATTCCTTGACAGCTGCCAAATTTAAGTATAAACTTTAATAAAATTTGAATAGTAAAATTTTACTATACCCTACACCAATTGGGGGGGGGGGGGGTAAAAAAACCATGAATTGGGACCCTAAAGCACAAGAAAAATTTAAGGTATTAATTTCTAAAATTCCTGTTTTTCACCGTCATCTTACTGAAGAGGCAGTGGTAAAGCGCTCTGAGGAGGTTGCTCTTGGGCGCAATGCCAAGAGTGTTGAGGAGCAGGATATAATCGGAGCTTTTTTTTCTGATGTTCCGTCGCCGTTTTATTCCATGATGGTTAGATTGCTTGATCAGACAGGGTTTGATTATAAGAAGTACGGTTATCCTAAAAGATGAAAATTGCAGTTATCGGTTCAGGCGCAATAGGCGGATTAGTGGCGGCTTATTTAAAAATAAAGGGCCAGGGTGTTTCTGTTGTTGCGTTACCTGATACAGTTAATAAAGTAAGAGAAACCGGCCTGAAGATTTCCGGAATAAGAGGGGATTTTTCAGTAGCAATTGACATATCGGAAAAACTTGATTTTTGTCCTGATCTGGCGATTTTTGCCACAAAAACCCAGGATATTGAGTCTGCTGTCAGGAGAAACCATGAATTTCTTCAGGACAGCGTTATCTTAACTACGCAGAATGGGTTACAAGCTGAGAAGATTGTTGCGCGTTTTGTGCCGGCAGAGAATATTATCTCAAGTATCGTGATGTTCGGCTCCACTTATTTGGAGCCGGGGAAAATTGTTCATAATTTTGAAGGTTCGTGGATTATTGGCAGCGCTTTTGGTATTAATAATGCCAAGGTCATTGAGGTCAGCTCGGTACTTAATCAGATTTTTCCTGTAATTGTTGCAGAAGATATTAAGGGAATGAAATACCTGAAGGTTTTTGTCAATGCCAACAATTGTATTCCTGCAATTTTAGGGACAAGCATGCAGGAAGCGTTCTCTGATTTAGAGGTTAGCAAAATAAGCATGGCGATCTGGAAGGAAGCTTTTGATATTGTCAGCCGCAGCGGTATTAAGCTTGAGTCGTTGCCGGATTTTCCGCTGGAGCGTTTAACAAAATTAACATCTATGCCGCTTGAAGAGTCGGCAAAGATTTATAGCGGGATAATGCTCGGGTTAAGTAAAGAGCCGTTTTATGGCTCAATTTTACAAAGTATTAAACGCGGCAAAGCCTCGGAGATTGATTATATAAACGGAGAGTTTGTGAATCTTGCTAAGGCAAATAACCTTGGTGCTTTGCTTAACGAAAAACTGATTAGCCTTGTGCATCAGGTGGAAAGAACCGGTAAATTTTTTACGAAAGAAGAATTGTTTAAAGAATTAATGTCATTGCGATGAGCGAAGTTAATACCCCGTTTCCAAAATTAAAATTAACCGTAGTGAATGTTGAAGGTGAATGTTATCACGGTTATAAGATCGGAGAGGAATTAATCCTTGAAGATTTTACTCATCCACCAAAATATTTCTGCCTCGGCCTTGCGCATGCTTTGTTTCCCGTAATTTATGCGCTTAGTTTTGGGGCGAAATTCCCTTTTCGTGATAATCAGCGTTCATTATTAATTACCTGTCCCGACGGTGGAAAGCTGGAATTTAAAGCCGAGATTTTTGATAAAGAGGGTAAGATTGAAACTCTCCCCAGGGACCCGAACCACAAAGGGCCTAATCCAAAGAAAATGGTTATTGAGGTGGTGAAGGCAAAGGGGAAGTGTGTTTTTGGTTATAAGATTGGCGATAAGTGGGAGACGCAGGGGTTAAAATGTATTCCTAATTTCTGCGGAGCGGCTTTTCATTGCGCGTTCCCGGCATTATTTGCGCTTAATTTCGGCGCTAAGTTTTTCTTTATGGATGATCCTGATTCCATTGATACGGTAACTTGTCCCGATGGTGGGAATATAGTTTTTAAGGTGAGCCGGGTTAATGATAGTAATGCTAAATGAGAAAATGTTTTCTTCGTATTTTCTTAGGTTTGTTTATTCTGGGCATAACGGGAATTTTTGTAGCAAGAAGTATTTTTGCAAATAAATCTAACCAGGCTGATTGTGAAGAGTTTCAGGAGAAGATAGGCTTAATCAGGGATAATTTTAACAAAAGCTGCAATATAGATAATGATTGTATGGATTTTGCAATGCCGTATAGCTGTTCGCTTTGTATGAATAAGGATAATGATATTTCAGAACATAATAAGTATTACACAGAGGCAGTTAGAAAAGACTGTTTTCTCCCTAAAAATTGCATGCCTTCTGTGTGTGTTTGCAAGAATAATGTTTGTATTAAGCAGAGGATAGAGGAATACAAATAATTTTAAATTTATGAGGTGGTATTTTGAAAAGAAGAGTAGTGATTACGGGTATCGGAGTAATTTCTCCTAATGGGATTGGTAATGAAAATGCCTGGATTGGGATGTCTACAGGTAAGTCAGGCGTGCGTAGAGTTGACGGCTTTGATGTTTCTGTTTTTAATACCAAGATTGCCGCCGAGGTGCGTGATTTTGACCCGTTTAAGCTGGGGCTTAGCCATGATGAAGTAATGCGCATGGACAGGTATGTGCAATTTGGGGTAGTGGCTGCGAATATGGCGTTTAAGGATAGCGGTATTGATTTTTCAAAGGAAAATCCTGAACGGGTAGGAGTTTGCCTTGCCAATGCTATTTGCGGCACAAAATATATGGAAGAGGAATTTGCCCTTGTTACCGACGACGGCAAAAAACCGATTGATCCTTCTAAGGTGCGCCCTGACCTTTATGATGCGGCAATGTTTAATACTCCTTCTATAGAAATTTCAGCTAAATATAAATTAAAAGGTATTTGTGACACGCTTTCAACAGGATGCACTGCCGGGACCGATTCTTTGGGTTTTGGGTTAGAGACAATTCAGGACGGTGAGCATGATATTATGTTCTGTGGCGCTGCTGAAGCGCCATTAACTCCGATTACCTTTGGGGCATTTGATGTGGTAAATGTTTTATCGGTAAAAAATGATGCGCCGGAAAAAGCAAGCCGCCCTTTTGACAACAAGCGCGACGGGTTTGTATTGTCTGAGGGTTCAGGAATCTTGATTTTGGAAGAGCTTAATCACGCCTTAAAAAGAAATGCACGTATTTATTGCGAGGTTTTGGGATTCGGCACAAGCTGCAATGCTTTCCATATGACTGATCTACCCGGAGACGGGAGCGCTATGGCAACTTGTATCAGCCTTGGCCTTAAAGATGCGGGGATTAAGCCAACGGAAGTTGATTATATTAACGCGCATGGTTCATCTACGCGCATGAATGATATTTTTGAAACCGCTGCCTATAAAATGATTTTTGGAGATTATGCTTATAAATTACCGGCAAGTTCTTTTAAATCCATGATTGGCCATCCTTTGGCTGCGGCAAACGCCGTTGAGCTTACGATTTGCTCGCAGATCTTTGAGAAGAATATTTTGCCTCCGACGATAAACCAGGATGAGAAAGATCCGCAGTGCGATTTAGATTATATTCCGAATGTCGCCCGCGCAAAGAAAGTAAACACAATTTTAAAAACCTCAAGTGGCTTTTCGGGGATACATTCCTCTTTAGTATTAAGGAGATTTAATGGTTAAAATAGCGGTTACAGGTATCGGGGTAGTAAGCCCGTCCGGGATTGGAAAACGGCAGCTTTGGGCTAATATTAAGAGCGGCCGTTCTTTTATTAAAAATATCACCCGCTTTGACTCTTCTAAATATCCTTCGCACATTGCCGGGCAAATTGATGATTTGGAGAAATACGGCATGCTCTCTGAGCGCCTGCTTAAGAAAATTGATGCTTTTTCGCATATGGCATTAATTGCTTCAGAAATGAGCCTGCAGGATGCAGGAATTGATATTAAAAAGGAAGACCCTAATTTAGTGGGGATATTTTTAGGCAATGCTATCGGCGGATGGCTTTATGCGGAGACAGAACTGCGTGATTTGTATCTTGAGGGCCGCGAGGGAGTTTCTCCATATATGGCAAGCGCCTGGTTTCCGGCAGCACCCCAGGGGCAGGTTTCAATTTATTATGGAATAAAAGGCTTTAGTAAGACTGTAGTTGCAGACAGGGCAAGCTCTTTGATGGCGCTTGGTTATGCGCGCAAGATTTTAAGTAAAAATAAATTAAATATGATTTTATCCGGCGGGATGGAAGCGCCGGTTACTCCTTATGCTTTACTTTGCTGTAATACTTATGGCGGATTGTCTACTAATAATGAGCAGCCGGAGTCAGCGTATCGGCCCTTTGATAGAGGTAAAAGCGGGTTTGTTATTGGAGAAGGTGCAGGGATTGTTGTTTTAGAAAATGTTTCCCGCGCTAAAACACGCGGAGCAAATATTCAGGCTGTAATTTCCGGATATGGCACTACCTGTGACGGAGTGGATCGTATTAAGCCTGCTGGAGACGGAAAAGAATTGGCTCGAGCAATAAGAATGGCGCTTAATGATGCCAAAGTTAGCCCCCAGGAAATAGATTATATTTCTTTAGATGGCTTAGCAGTTAAAATTTGGGATAACAGCGAAGCATTGGCAATAAAAGAAGTTTTTGGCACCCGCGCAAAAGAAATCCCGGCAAGCTGCCCAAAATCTATGTTTGGTAATCTTTTGGGGGCATCTGGGGCGGTGGATTTAATTATCACGATTTTGGCAATGGAGCACAGCCTGATTCCTCCAACTTTAAATTTAGATAATCCTGATCCTGATGGGCTTAATTATGTGGCAAATGAAGCAAGAGAACATAAAATTAATAAAGCATTGGTCATCTCGCGCGGAAGAGGCGGGATCAATTCAGCGATGGTGGTTGAAAAAGGAGAATAAATGAAAATATTATTTGTAATGCCAAAAGTAGGCGCTTGGGCAACGCATGGAATTCATCGTTCACCAAATCAACTCTACGCTCATTGGGCGGCATATGTGCGCCAGCGTGGATATAATGACTTGGCAGTTATTGACGGCAGGGCATTAGAAACACCGATGGAAAAGATTGTAGAGCAGGTTAAACAGCATAATCCTGATGTGGTGGTAATGGGCGAGCAGCTGCATGGTTATGGCGGCTATGGAGTGTTGCGTTATTTTAAGGAAGCAGCTCAGAAAATTAAACAAGCGCTTCCAAATACCAAGATTATTCTTGGTGGGCTTTGGTATTCGGCTATGCCTGTACCGACATTGGAAGAAAATCCGGCAGTAGATTTTGTGGTTATGGGAGAAGAGGAATCTTTTGGTGATTTGATAGAAGCAATAGATAAAAAGAAGAGCCTTAAAGATGTCGGTGGCGTAACCTCGCGCGTGGACGGAGAAACTGTTATGGGGCCGCACAAACCTTTAATGCAGGATTTAGACGCGCTTCCTTTACCGGCTTATGATTTATTTCCGATGGATAAATATGTGGGGCATACTTATTGGAAACCTTTTGTGGATATGGTGACAAGCCGCGGATGCCCTTCAGCCTGCACATTTTGCTATGAATGGGATCAGTTTGACCCGCGCTCTCCGTCGGACTTCTTGAAATGGCGCGCAAAGAGCCCTGAACGTGTAATTGAAGAGATGGAAGTCCTGCAGAATAAATACGGGGTTAAAGTTGTAGTCATTCAGGATGACAACTTTAATGTTGATCCTGCGCGCGTGCAAAGATTCTGCGAATTAAAAAAGAAAAAGAAGATTGATATTAAGTGGGTTTCTTTGGGCCGCGCAATTGATTGGGTGAATTGCGAATCAATACTTCCTTTGATGAAGGAAACAGGCCTGTTTATGGGCGTGTTTGGCATTGAAGTTACCACGCAATCCGAGTTAAAAAGAATTGCCAAGGGCATTACTCTTGACCAGATTAAGAAAACCATTGAAATCCTGCGCAGGAATGATATAGCAATTGTTGCTGATATTATGATGGGTTTTGATTATGATACCGAGGAGATTGTGAAGCAGCGTTTTGAATTTACCGATGCAGTTGATCCGGATATTCTCTGGGTTGGCTATGTTACCCCTGCTCCTAATTCTCCTATGTGGAAGATCGCCTTAAAGAAACACTGGATTGATCCTAAGAAAGTTGATTTTAGCACTTGGGATTTCTTGCATCCGGTAATTCCTACGGATCATTTGACTGTTGAGGATTTAGGCAGGCTTGGTTCATGGTGTATGCGTGAATTTTTCTCAAAGCCCGGAAGAATTAACAGGATTATGGAAAGCAATTTTGATCCGCTTGCCAAACTTTGTTTTCAGGATGTTATGGCTGGGGTAGGTAAGTGGGAAGCCGCGGCAACCAAAGGCGAAACACATATCTAAATTCAGATTTACAGATTCAGGGACGGTTCTGAAACACGGTTAAAACTGTCCCTTGAAGGGACACTTTTAAGCGTAAATCAGAACCGTCCCTAACTTGCGACTTAGAATATGGAGGAGGCAATGAAGGAAAAGATTAGAAATGTAATTTCAAATTTACTCAAAGTAAAACCGGAAGAATTAAAAGACGATGTTTCTTTGCAGGATAGTATCGGAGTGGATTCTACCGAAATGGTTGAGACTGTGATTGCTTTGGAAAAGACCTTTAGCACTAAAATCAGCCCAAAGGAAGTAACGAAATTTTCCACACTTAATGATATTGAGAAAGTGATTAGTTCCAAAGTTAAGGTTTGATATCCCCTTGCCTAAGCGCTCGTGGATTTTTTGCAAAATCCACTTCGCAGGCTGCGGGGTAAATTCGCAGACGCCCTTCGGGCTACAACTTACGTCGCATGATGTAAGTTTGGCTCCGTAAGTTGTCTGCTCATTTAATGAAAATAATTGACTTAAGCCTGCCCATAGATGAAAAAGCCTTTGAGGTGCATAAGGTTGAAATTGAGCGCGTGGATCACAAGGCTGGTGTAGAGAAATTCAACCGTGTGATCATGGGCAAGACTTTCCTGGGTAAGATTAAACACCTGCTGGGGCAGCGTATTTTAAAGAAAGAAGACCTGCCTGATGAAGAATTTCTTTCTTTAGAAATAGTACATGCGCCGGTCCATATCGGAACACATTTAGATTATTCTTTTCATTACGGTTCAAAATCGGAAAATCGCCCTTCAAAGACTGCTGAAGAAATACCCCTTGAGTGGTGCTATTGCGACGCAGTTAAACTTGACCTTCGCCATAAGAAATCCAACCAGACAATTAACTCAGATGATATTGAAGGTGCCTTAAAAAAGATCAATTATTCATTAAAGCCTCTGGATATTGTTTTGTTAAATACCGGAGCAGATAAATTTTTCGGTGGCCCAAAGTACTTCTCAGATTATCCGGGAATTGATGTATCGGCGATTGATTATTTCTTAAATAAAGGCATCAAGATTTTTGGGGTTGATACTATGGGTATTGACCGGCCATACCGTTTTATGCTCAAGGAATTCCTGGAGACTAAGAATCCCCAGTTATTTTATCCTGCGCATTTTTATGGCAGAAAACGTGAGTTTATTCATATTGAAAGGCTAGCAAATTTAGAAACTTTACCTGATTTTGGTTTTAAAGTAATTTGTTTTCCGGTGAGGATTAAACAAACCGGCGCTGCTTGGGCGCGTGTTGTTGCAATTATCTAAGCGTTATTGAATTTAACAGGGAGTCTCCCCGATTTTTGGGAACTATCCCTAAGATTTAAATTTAGGAGGACTCATGGGTCATACATGTAATTCAATTATCATCAACGCTCCATACGATAAAGTATTTGATATTTCAAACGACATTCCGCGCTGGACAGAACTTTTTGGCGGTGAGTATAAAAAGGCAGAAATAGTAAAAAAAGAAGCAAATAAAATTACCTTTCGCCTGACGGATGATGAAGATAAATCTTGGGTGTCCTGGAGGCTGCTATTTAAGGACAATTATTTTACTTATGCCGAGCGTTATGAGCCAAAGTTTCCGTTTAAGTTTATGAAAATTGTCTGGCTTTATACGCCAAAGCCTGAAGGCACTGAGCTTGTTTGGATCCAGCACTTTGAGATGGATGAAAAAGCTAAATTTACCGACGAGCAGGTTGAGGGATTTATTAATAAGCATTCCAAAGAAAATTTATTGATCTTTAAGGAAGCAATTGAAAAAGAAGCCAAAAAGTGACCACGGCTACTTTTATCATTCTTTGTTTTGAAGGGGCAGTTTTATCTTTTAATGTGGCCGCCTCAGCTGCGGTAATCCCTTCTATCGCAGAAAGTTTTGCTCTTTCTCAATTTTTTGTCGGGAAAATCATCTGGCTATACATGATTCCTTATGGAATAGCAGCCCTTTTCTATGGGCCGTTAGTACGCGCATTTGATGCAAGGCGGGTTGAACTGATTTGCTTGTTTTGTTTTTCTTTGGCAAATCTTTGGGCAGGCCTTTCTAATAATATTTATTCACTTTTTGCAGCTCGTTTTCTAATGGGTATTTTTGGGGCATCTGTAATACCCTTAGGCTTAATTCTAATTGCAAAACATTTTGAGGCAAATAAGCGCGGTAAGTTTGTGGGGATATTTTTTGCTGCTACTTTTGTGGCTTCACTCTTAGGATTGTTTTTTAGCGGTATTGTTCCTTGGCGCTGGATTTATTTGTTGCCGGCAATTGCAGGAATGCTGCTTTGGGTAATCATGTTTAAATATTTACCAAGTTTTAAATCCGATACCGGTAAATTTGAAATAAATTATTTTTCAGCCTTCAAGAATAAAACACTTATTGGAATTTTTACATATATTTTCTTAATTAGCTTGTTATATCACGGCGTACAGCAATGGTTGTCTGTTTATTTCTCAAACAAATACGGTTTTAATCAATTTACAATCAGCATGCTAATTATGCTAACGAGCCTTAGCGGCATATTTGGAGAAGTATTAGGCGGATTGTTTTCTGATTCCTTGGGTAGAATAAAAACCATAAAGCTTGGGATTTGGCTAATGATTGCCAGCGTGTTTGTGCTGATTGTTAAGTTGCCGCTCTTTTTAATAGCTTTAATTATGATTGTTTGGGGGTTAGGCTGGACATTTAATCATTCAGGGCTGTCAACAATTTTGACAGATTTGCCAAAAGAGTTCCTAAATGAATCAGCAAGCCTTAACAGCAGTGTACGTTTTGTTGCTGGCGGAGTAGGCGTTGTGATTGGTGGTTTATTATTACGCGAAGATTTTAATTTTGGCTTTGTAATTTTGGGAGTATGCCTGTTTTTACTGGCAATGTTTAGCAAGAGATTATTAAAAAAGGAGAGTTAAGGATGTCTGATTTAAAAGGTAAGGTTGCAATTGTTACTGGAGCAAGCCGTGGGATCGGCAAGGCCCTGGCTTGCACTGCGGCAAGTTTAGGTGTTAATCTGGTGATTGGTGCTCGTAATGAAGGCCCGCTTAAAGAAACTGCCGAGGAGATTAAGAAGAAATATAAGGTTGAAGTTCTTCCGGTGGGTTGCGATGTGACAAAATTAGAAGATTTAGAAAATTTGGTAAATAAGGCCAAGGAAAAATTCGGCCGCATTGACATCTTGATTAATAATGCCGGAGTATCCAGCCAGTATCCTTTTCACGAGCAGCCAATTGAGGATTTTGAGAAATTGGCGCATACAAATTACTTGGGTTATGTGCGTTTGATACGCCTGGTGATTAATGATTTTATCAAGCAGAAGTCCGGTGCGATTATTAATATGGTTTCCGGCTCTACGCTGTGCGATCCGTTACCGAGAAATTTTATTGTTTACAGTTCTTTAAAAGTCGGTTTGCGCGCTTTTAGTAAAGGTTTATTCTGGGAATTGCGTGACCACGGAATCAAGGTTACCTCAATATTGCCGGGAGTAACGGATACTGATTTAACCGGTAAGCTTGCGGAAATAACCAGTGATTCTTCGCGCCTGATGACTACTGAGGCAATTGAAAATGCTGTGCGTTTTGCTTTAACAGTGCCGGCAAATGTATGTCCGTTGGAAATTGCGGTAATTAACCAGCAAACCCCCTGGACAGCGCCAGTGATTCCGTTTGAGCAGAAGCATCCTGGGAAATAAGAAGTATTTACGTCATTGCGAGCCCGAAGGGCGAAGCAATCTCAAATCTAAATTAAGAGGAGGAAAAGGTGAGAAAGTTTATCCTTAGCTTGGTTTTTGTTGTGTGCCTAATTTCAGTATCATTTGCAGCACAGGATTTACTGATTGAAGATTTTGAGGGCGTGATTTCCGGAGGGCCCGAAGGAACAGTTGATTTTGGTGCTGGAAATGGTTCAAATGTAAATGTGACAGCATCAACTGATATAAAAAATTCTGGTAATCAGGCAATTAAAGTTGATTTTACTGCTGCACCCGGTGGGTATATTTTTATTGCCCGCGGGAAAAACCTGGATGCAAAAAATGCAAATTGGCAAATTAAGCCCGAGGATATTAAGTGGGAAGAATATTCTGCGATTTCTTTTTATATGTATGGAAATGACACTAAAAAGGATATTGCTTTTGATGTGAAAGATGGCGGTGGTGAATTATGGCGCTATATTATTAAAGATGATTTTAAAAGTTGGAAAAAAATTGTTTGTGAGTTTGATAAGTTTTATGTGCGTGATGACTGGCAACCGGATTCAGCAGATAAAAACGGCAAGCTTGATTTTCCAATCGTAAGTTTTCAGTTTGAACCGCTACCGGATTCAAGCGGCACGTATTATTTTGATACAGTGGAGTTGGTGAAGAAGTAAATCTTTTTAATCTTTTTGTTGAGTTAGTTTTGTTGTGTAACGTCTGTCTTGTCTGTGTTTCTCGGGGACGTTTGGCGCGCCCAGCGTGCGCGCCTGCACTCTCTCGGATGCCTCGCTCTCGCAGGCTCTCAAGATAGCGGGCGAACCATGCCCGCTCGGCATCCTCAAAGCCCCTCGAAATCACAGCCAAGCCAGCTTTTAAATTGTCACGGAGTCAATTATGAACAAGCAAGATATAAAAAATCTAAAAAAACGCTATTTGATCTGGTTCTATAAATTTACCAAAGAAGCTCTGGATAGGATTGAGCGTAAATTTACGCAAGCTGAGATTGATCGTTTTATCTTAACGGAGATGGAAGAGCAGGATAAAGAAAAGATTGCCGGTAAATTTATCGCCGAATTTGAGGTTTATATTCAGAACAAGGAGAAAGAAGGCGTTTCTCAGAAGTTTGACGTTAATAAATTAAAGCCGGAGTATTATTTCCTGCAGATTAAATTAGCTGCGATTGAAAAGGCAATTATAAAAGAGCTTGGCCAAGATGAGCTTAAGAAAATCAGATCTATATATGAAGAAGAGATGATTAGCAGGATCCTTAAAAGTACCGAGCATTAGTATCTGCAGTGCAGCATTGTCATGCCCGCGTAAGCGGGCATCCAGGCATCCCAGTTACTGCTGGATTCCCGCTTTCGCGGGCATGACCAAAAATTGATTTTAACAGTAATGGTTTCTAATTACTAATTCTTAGTTTACTATGATAATAGACGCACATAGCCATTGGTTACCGGAAGAAATAATTAATAACGCACACTTTTTTCATAAAGGCTGGTCGGATATTGAAGCTCAAGTTAGTGTAATGGATGAAGCCGGAGTGAGTAAAGCGGTATTAAGCTATCCAACTTCAGATGCACACCTGAAATTAGGCAGTATCAGCTTAGTAACAAAAATCTTTAATGACAATATTGCTAAAATTATTAAGCGCTACCCGGATAGATTCATTGGAGCAGCAGTTTTGCCGGTTGACAGTCAAGAAGGCCTGCTAAACGAATTTAAGCGCGCCACAGAAACATTAGGATTTAAAGCAATTTCTCTGGCATCAAGTTACAATGGCAGGTATCTTGATGATGCAATCTTTCTTCCTATTTATAAGCTTGCAGAAGAAAAAAATATCCCCATTTTTGTGCATTCACAAATAGTCAATCCCATCGGCTTTGAACGGGTAAATGACCCATTATTAACTCCGGTGATTGAATACATCTTTGATATGACCATGTGTATCGGAAAACTTCTGATGGCTGATATTTTCCAGCAGCATCAGAATTTAAAATTTGTCTTTGCTAATTTCGGGGGAGCTCTTCCATTTTTACAGCACCGTTTTGACGCAACTTATCAGATGTTGCGCGGGATTAACTTTGTTAAGGATTTAAAAGCTAATCCTACGCAGTATTTAAAGAATATCTATGTTGATACCGGTGGGGATATAACGAAAACAAATTTCCTCTTGGCATTAGAGTTACTCGGGGCAGAACATATTTTGTGGGGCTCAGACTGGCCGGCAAAAAAGAATGTTGCTGGCTCAATTCAGGCGGTAAAAGATTTAGAAATCGGGCAAGCTAACAAAGAAGCTATTTTAGGCAGAAATTTAGAAAATATATTAATTCTTTCTTAATGAATCTGTTTGTTTTTCGAGCGAGAAAAGCAACAAATTCATTAGATAATAACTTAACCAAAAGGAGTAATACATGCAAATGCAAAAAGAAGTACACTTAACCGGCAGTGATTTAACACAGATGGTGCAATTAAGGCCGCAGGATGTGGGGAAATATGCTATTGTTCCCGGGCCGCGCGATAGGCTTGAGGTTTTGTTAAAGAAAATTGAAAATCCGGTAAAGAATTTTTCCTTTATGGAATATACAATGTATACCGGGACATATTCCGGGATAAAAGTTACTGCCATTAACGGCGGAAGGTTTTCTACTGATACATCCATTACTACTGAAGTAATGTGTAATGCCAAGATTCCTAATATTATCCGTATTGGCACCTGCGGGGCATTGGATGAGAATATCAAGGTTGGCGATATTATAGTGGTAGACAAAGTTATCCGCGGCGACGGGGTAACTCCTTATTATGTTGATAAGAATTTTCAGACAGTTGCTGATAAAAAAATTACCGATACTTTATACGAAGTGGCAAAGGGTATGGGCTTAAATGTGCACCGCGGCACTACCTGGACCACAGATGCGCTCTTGCGTGAAACCCGAGAAATTGTGGAAGCCAAGCGCAAAGAAGGCGCGATGGCTGTGGATATGGTTTCTTCAACCTTGATAACTATTGCTCAAACATATAATATTAAAGCAGGTTCAATTTTGGCGGTTAGCGATAATGTTATTACCGGCGAGATGGGGTTTATGAACCCTCTTTATTATATGGCAGAGTCAAATGTAATAACAATTGCACTTGAAACAGTTAAAAAGCTTGAGGGAAAATAATGCGATTTTCACCATTGTTTTGGCCAATTGAATTAAAGAATAACAAAATATATATTCTTGATGAGACTCTCCTGCCGCATCAAGTAAGTTATATTGAGGTAAATAATTATGAACAGGCATGTTTAGCAATTAAAGAGATGAAGACCCGTGCCGTCGGGCAGGTCTTGTTGGTAATGTATACTTTCTTGCTTGAAGCTGCAAAAGGCGCGGATTTGAAAAGAATCGCTGATGCGATTAATGCTGCTCGTCCGACTCTGCCTTTTAAGGTGCTCACTGATATGGTCTTGGGCTGGGCAAAAGCCGGAGCACCAATAGAGAGAAGTATTCTTGGATTCCTGGAGGGCCTTAAAGCCAAGCGCATCCAGCAGGCAGAAGAAGCCAGTAAATTAATAAATGATAAAGATGTGATTCTTACACATTGTAATGTTTCTGGTTTAATGCCTTTAATTGCTGATTTTTGCAAGGAACAGAATAAAAATATCAGTTTTTTTGTTACCGAGACCCGCCCTTATTTACAAGGAATGCGCCTGACAGTTTGGGAATTACAGGAAGCAGGCTACCAGGCGACAATTATTTGTGATAATATGGTAGCACAGGTAATGGCTGAGGGTAGAATTAATAAGGTTATCGTCGGGGCTGATCATTTGGCGCTTAATGGCGATATTGCAAATAAGATTGGGACATACCAGATTGCGATTTTGGCCAGGCAGTTTAAGATTCCTTTTTATGTGCTTTGCCCGCCGCCGTCAAAGGCAGCTACTGGAGCTCAAATAAAAATAGAGATCCGCCCGGAAAATGAGATTTTAGAATTTGGCGGAAAACTTATTGCCCCAAAAGGAGCAAGGGCATATTATCCGGCTTTTGATGTAACGCCAAATGAGCTAATAACGCAGCATATATTTTTGAAGCTGTAAAAGAATATAATAGTCCCACTGTCCCGATTGATTTGGAAACAGTTTCCAGATTAATCGGGAAACAGTTTCCAAGTTGAAGGGGAAAATGGGTAATCAGAAAAGCTACATGATGTTTTCACTGGAACATATCCAGGCGTTAGTGGATTTAATTGGAAACGATGCATTGTTTTTGGAAAAGGCACAGGCTTCAAATTTAACCGCACAGGTAGCAATTAAATTAGACGCAACAGACAAGATCTATAAGTTTAACCTGGAACAAGGCAGGTTGGCTAAATTAGATTTTGATGAGAATGCTCCTTTTGTTTTGTCAGCGCCTAAGGAAATTTGGGAAGCAGTATTTTTGGGCAGGCTTAATCCAATAGTTGGTATTATGCAAGGTAAGATAAAGCTCAAAGGTGATTTAGTAAAACTTATCCCCTGGTATGGCGCTTTTAACCGGATGTTTGAGTTATTTAAAGAAATTAAGGTGAGTGTCTAATTATGAAAAATACGGAAAGTATTCTAAAGGAAGAAATTATTCGGGTAGGGAAAAGGCTTTATGATGTTGGTTTAGCTGTAGCAAAATCAGGAAATTTGAGTGCTAGATTAGATGATGAGAGTATGCTTATTACTGGAACTGGCACTTTTTTAGGCGGGCTAAAACCAGATGATATTGTTAAGGTTAGTTTAAAAACAGGGGAGTCAAAGGATAAATTTAAACCAAGCTCAGAATTGCCGCTACACAGTTTAGTTTATAAAAATTTCTCTCACAAGGTAGTTTTACATTGTCATCCCCCATTAATAAATGCTTATTTTGCAGTTAATAACACTCTTGAAGCGCTTACTTTTGAAACCAAGTTTTATTTGGGCGCAGTTACAGTTATCCCGCAGGATACTCCCACGGTCACTAATCCTGAGTTGGTAATTGAAGGCTTGAAATCAGGGAATATTGTTATTCTAAAAAATCACGGAGCAGTGGCAGTGGCGGATCAATTTAGCGACGCGCTAAATTTAATTGAGGCCTTAGAAGAAGCAGTGCGCACATGCGCGGTGGCTAGATTATTCCAAAAAGAAACTCTTAATTCTTTGGATCAGGCGCTTAAAGAAGAGCTGACAAGAAATGATAAATCTTATCCTATGTTTTCCCAAGAGCACATTCAGGCGATTGTAGAATTGGTAAATAAAGATGATTTCATTGCCCAGAAAGGCAAGGAACTGGATTTAACGCTTAGGCTTGCAATAAAGCTTGATGAAACTAATCAGGCCTTCACATTTAATTTTGAAAAAGGAAAGATTATCCGACTTGATACTGGCGCTGATGCACCTTTCATAGTTTCAGGCCCGCGCTCTGCCTGGGAGCTGGTTTTCTTAGGCAAGCTTGATTCATTTGTGGCAGTAACTCAAGGTAAAATGAAATTACAGGGACA
Organism: Candidatus Omnitrophota bacterium; assembly: GCA_016208765.1. GTDB lineage: Bacteria > Omnitrophota > Gorgyraeia > Gygaellales > Profunditerraquicolaceae > JACROS01. Next base: position 6,375 of record JACQXK010000030.1, on the reverse strand, counting down.
ATTAGGCCAGCTTTCCAAATGGTATGTTCCTTTTACGCGGCTGTTTAAATTATTTACTCAGGTTAAATTTGAATGAATACTAAACTTTTAATAGACGGTAAATTAGTTGAAACAAAAGAAAAGAAGCCGGTGATTAACCCTTCAAATTCTGAGTTAATTACCGAAGTTTATGTTGCATCAGATAGTGATTTGGATGCTGCAATTGCTGCTGCGCGAAAAGCTTTTGATTCAGGCCCTTGGCCGAAACTTTCTTTAGCAGAGCGCAAGAGATATGTTTTAAAAATTGCTCAGGGAATTCTGGATAAAGCCGGCGAGTTGGCAGAGCTTGAGACTTTAAATACCGGAAAGCCGATTAAAGAATCAACATTTATGGATATACCCTCGGCAGCCCGTTCTTTTGAACATTTAGCAAATGTTTTTGAAAAATATTTAGTTGAGGATTCATTTGCCTTGGAAGCCCAGGCCGAGGCGCGGCTTTTGCGTGAGCCTATAGGAGTGGTTGCGGCAATTGTTCCCTGGAATTATCCGCTATTAATTGCTTCATGGAAATTAGCTTCAGCGCTTGCAGCGGGTAACACAGTAATTTTAAAACCATCCAGTTTAACTCCATTAACTGCTTTAGAACTTGGCCAGATTATTATTGATGCGGGCCTTCCTGCTGGTGTGGTAAATATCATTAATGGAAGCGGCGAGAGCATAGGAAAAGCGCTTTGTCAGGACAGCCGTATAGATATGCTTTCTTTTACCGGTAGTAATGAAGTTGGCTCTCAGATTCTTGAGTATAGCGCAAAGCATGTGAAGAAATTAACTATGGAATTAGGCGGGAAATCTGCGGCGATAGTTTTAAAGGATTGTGATGTTGATGTAGCGGTGAATAGTTGTCTAAGTTCAATATTCTTAAATCAGGGCCAGATGTGCACGGCGATGTCGCGTATTTTAGTGGATGAGAAAATTTATGATAAATTTGTAAAAGAATTTGTGCAAAAGGCAAAAAGAATTAAATTAGGTATCGGCAATGACCACGAAACACAGATGGGGCCGTTAATTTCTGCTAATCAGCGCAATAAAGTTATTTCTTATGTTGAAGAAGCAATTAAAGAAGGCGCAAAATTAGCTTGCGGAGGGAAAATCCCCGATGACCCCAGGCTTAAAAACGGATTTTTCTTTGAGCCGACAGTTTTTGTTGACGTAACTGCAAAGATGCGTATATTTAAAGAAGAGGTCTTTGGCCCGGTAGTGGCAATCAGTAAATTTTCTTCGTTGAAAGAAGCGGTTTTACTTGCCAATGATTCCCGTTATGGGTTAGCTGCTTCAATCTGGAGTAAAGATATTGCAACTGCATGGGATTTGTCAAAGATGATTAATGCCGGCACCGTCTGGATCAATACTTACGGGATGTTTTATAATGAGGCTCCTTATGGCGGTTTCAAGCAAAGCGGTTTTGGGAAAGAATTAGGCAAGGAAGGCTTTCTTGAGTACACGCGCCTAAAGAATATTTTAATTGACCAGGCTCAAGATGGGAAACCGTTAGTAAATTACTGGTATGGGTTCTAACCCTGCGTCATGCCCGCGCAAGCGGGCATCCAGGCATTTCTGCGGCTGGATTCCCGCGTTCGCGGGAATAACGAAAAGAGGCGGAAACGACAAGAAGGTTAATTTAGCTAATAATCTATGAATATCATCAAACTACTTGAAGATAATGCTAAGAATTTTCCTGAAAAGACTGCGATAATTTTTAAAGAGCAGAGAATTAATTTTAAGGATTTAAAGGATGCTAGTTTCAGTTTTGCTGACAGTTTGAGAAAACTTGGAATTAAAAGCGGCGACAAGGTAGCAATTTATCTGCCGAATTGGCCGGAATACATTTATAGTTACCTGGCAATTTGGTTGATTGGCGCAACTGCAGTACCTTTAGATTTCATGCTCACCGAGGAGGAACTGGCCTCTTGTTTGTCGCATTGCGAGGCGAAAGCTTTGATTCTTAAAAATAAAGCAAATCTCTCGTTAACAAACTTAAAAGAGAAGGCAAGGCATTTAAAGAATATTATTTTATGCCACGATAATATTGAAGGTTGTTTAAACTTTGAGGATTTATTGGCCAAAGGAGAGCCGCAGGCGCAATTTTCTATCTCCAACGAAAAAGATTATGCGATTATTTTTTATACCTCCGGCACTACTGGCAAGCCAAAAGGTGTACTAATTAATTATCTGCAGTTAGGCGCGCCTCCAAAGTCCATGGCATTTTTTGTTAATGCTGATATTAGCCAGAAAGATACTACTCTTTGTGCTTTGCCGTTTTCGCATTTAGGCGGTTTGATTTATATCCAGAATACCATTACCTTTGGCCTTAGTTTAGTTTTAATGGATCGTTTTATTCCCTTGGAATTCTTAAAGAATGTTCAAAACTATAAGGTAAATTTCTTTTGGATTGTTCCTTCAATGTATTATGCGCTTTTGCAGCTTAAGGAATTTGAAACCTTTGATTTATCGCATTTACGCTGGATGGTAACTTTTGGCGCTTCTAATTCACCTGATGCCTTGCGCAGGTTTCATCAATTTTGCCCTAAGGCGCATCTTTTAAATGGCTGGGGCCTTACGGAGACAAATGCTCCGACGACGGTTTTGCCTATGGGCTCGGCTAAAATTGAAAGTATTGGAAGGCCTGCGCCTTGGATTGAGGTAAAAGTGTTTGATGATGCTGACAAAGAGGTGGCAACAGGTGCTGTGGGTGAGGTCGTGGTAAAAAGCTGGGTAGTTACCGATGGTTATTATAAGGATGCTGAATTAACTGCGCAGACAATTCGTAACGGTTGGTTTCATACCGGAGATTTGGGTAAGTTTGATAGCGAAGGTTTTCTTTATATTGTTGGAAGAAAAAAAGAGATGATTAAAGTGGGCGGTGAAATTGTTTTTGAGCCGGAGGTTGAGGCGGCAATACATAAGCATCCGGCAATTGCAGAAGCAGCAGTAGTGGGAGTGTTTGATAAACTAAGAGGAGAAGTGCCCAAGGCATTTGTAGCTTTAAAAGAAAGCGAAAAGCTTTCTGAAGAGGACCTGCGTTATTTCCTGCGCCAGCATCTGGCGCATTTTAAGATTCCGCATTATTTTGAATTTAGCACAGCACTTCCCAAGAATCGTACCGGTAAAATTGACAAAGAACAACTAAGATCCAGGGACGGTTCTCAAACACGCTTAAAACCGTCCCCATAAGGGACACTTTTAAGCGCAGTACAGAACCGTCCCTAACTTATTTATGGAAGATATAAAGAAATTAACTTTGCACGAGTTGGAAAGTATTTTAACAAATTGGCAGCAGCCAAAGTACCATGCCCGGCAGATATTTTCCTGGATTTATAAGAAGTTTATAATTGATTTTGACTTAATGAGTGATTTACCGATAGCTTTAAGGCAAAAATTAAAGGAAAACTTTTTTATTACCAGTATTAAATTAGAAAAGCAGCAATGCGCAAAAGACGGCACTGAAAAATTCCTGCTCAAATTAGCAGACAATAATTTTATTGAAGCGGTAATTATTCCCGCAAAAGGCCGTGTAACAGCCTGCATCTCTTCGCAGGTCGGCTGTAAATTTGCCTGTTCTTTTTGCGCAAGCGGTATCAAAGGATTCAAACGTAATTTAACGCATTTAGAAATCATTGAACAGCTTTTATTGTTAAAGAATAAATTTTCCGGAGGTGTTATTACTCATATTGTTTTTATGGGTACCGGAGAACCGTTAGATAATTATGACTTTGTGTTAAAGGCAATTCGTTTAATAAATTCTAAGGATGTTTTTAATATAGGAGCTCGCCGGATCACAATTTCAACCTGCGGGATTATTCCGGGGATTAAGCGTTTAGAAGATGAAGATTTGCAGATTGAACTTTCTATTTCCCTGCATTCTGCCGATGAAAATATGCGCCAAAAAATTGTTCCGGTAGATAGAAAATATCCTCTAAAAGAATTAATCCGCACCTGCAAAGAATATATTAAGGCAACCGGCCGCCAAATTACATTTGAGTATATTTTAATTTCTGGCCTAAATTCTAGTTTGCAAGATGCGCAAAAGTTAGTTAGAATACTATCAGGATTAAGGCTTGCTAAAGTTAATTTGATTCCTGCAAATCCTGTAAAAGAATTAAATATTGCTCCACCCGGAAAGTTAGAAATATTATTATTTCAGGATACGCTTAAAAAAGCAGGCATACCTGTAACTTTACGTCGCCAGCGCGGTCAGGATATTGACGCCTCCTGCGGACAGTTAAGGCTGAAATATGAAAAATAAATTTATAAAATTACTGGTTATCGTTTTACTGGTTTATTGTGTTGTTGCTCTTATAAGCTTTAAGAAACCAGAGATCAAAAATAAGAATAACCAGGGAAAAGATATTATTTGCTTTGGTGACAGCATCACCTTTGGTTATGGCGTAAGTGCTAAGGAGAACTATCCGACTGCACTGTCTAAAATGGTTACTTATTTAGTAGTTAATTCTGGAATTGATGCTGATACAAGTGTTGAGGCTTTGGGCCGTCTTGATTCAGATGTGTTAAGCCGCCAGCCGTTTTTAGTGATTATTGAGTTTTGCGGTAATGATTTCCTGCGTAAGATCCCCATAGAAATTACTGAAAAGAATATCCGTGAGATGACCAGGCAAATTCAGCAAAGTGGCGCAATGGTGGCAATTGTTGATATTAGCGCCGGGATGTTCTTAAAGGATTACCGCAGGATGTTTAGAAAAATTGCCTATGAAGAAGGGGCAATTTTTGTGCCAGCGGTGTTAAACGGAATTATTACTAATCCTTCCATGAAAAGCGATTTTCTCCACCCTAACGGCAGCGGCTACAAGATCGTTGCCGAGCGAGTTTACAAAGCTATTCTCTCTTATTTGAACTAAAGAAAGCGTTTTCAATAATCCCTCAAACTGCCCTTGAAATCAACTCTCTATACTGTATACTTTACTCACTATTTATCTAATCGCTAGAATAAATTCAAAACGATTTTTGGGCTGTTTGCCAAAATATCAGGAGGATTAAAAAATGTCTAAGAAATTTAACAAAATTATGGGAATCATTCTTGCCATCACTTTTATTTTTCAACAGGCGGGTTTTGCTCAAGTGGCAGCTCAGTTTGATTTATCCGGTTCTTTTATGAAGATGGGGAGTAGTTTTACTCCGGATAAATTCCGTCCGCTGCACCTAAGGTATTTTTCTTACGACATAAACAGCAATAATTTTAAATTTCTCTTTGATAAGGGTGATATAAAAGATTTTAAAGATGCTCAATTTAAAGAATCGGCTAATGAACTTTTAAAATATTTTCTTATCGGCATATCTTTACCAGATAAGAAATTTTGGGTGAATTTAAGGCCAGATTCTCAAGATCAGATGATTGAGTCTGAGCTTGAAAAAACAGATTTGGGGAAAGTGCTACTTGAAGCAGATTTACAACTTAAAAAGGATACTGCACAATTTACCAGCCCGCAAACTATAGAAGGTAAAGAATATTGGAATAAATTATATAAGAAAGCAGAAGAATTGTTTGGAACTGACCAGATCACTATTCCTACTTTAACCCGTCCTTGGATAGTGCCGGGGGAAATTATTGTGCGTGAAACTGGAGATTCTGCTTTTATCTATAAATCAACCCTAAAGGTCATGTTAGAGCAAGATCATCTTAAGGATTCCACAGCTTATAATTTTAAAGATCCGCGCATGAAGGAGCTGAATGAATATTCTTCTCAGCTGATTAGAGAATTAATTATTCCTAAGTTAACTAAAGAAATAAATACTACTAAGCGTTATGCCGCTTTAAGGCAGGTGTTTTATTCGTTGATATTATCTCGCTGGTTCAAGGCAAGATTTGCCGGGCAAAAGGGTTTGTATTCATCCCTGATTAATTCACAAAATTTAAGCGGCCTTACTTCTAAAGAAAACTGGTCCAAGGACACCTATTTTAAGGAATATCAAAAATCATTTAAACAAGGAGAGTATAATATACAGGAGCCGGTATATACTCCCACAGGTCAGGTAATCAGAAGCTATTTTTCCGGCGGCGAAGATTTTACTAAAGTTGGATTAAACGGCTTCGGGACTGCCGGTTCGGCAATCCTTAATAAAATCCCTAATACTTTAACGATGGAAATGCGAGATGGTATTCCATCTCTGCAACTCGCCCAATCTACCACCCAGCAACCTCAGGGCCCCGGCGCTTCTTCGGCGATAAGAATTCCAGAAATGGAAAATAGCCTAAAAGCCGCAGGCCTGACTTACGATTATTTAGCTGATTATTTAGCTAAGATTGTTAAGGAAACAGGAGATAGGTTTCCTTATCTTGGGAATTTATATAAAAATCCATCAGTGGAATATGGTAGTTATATG
>JACQXK010000014.1 GCA_016208765.1 Candidatus Omnitrophota bacterium | reverse complement strand
CCTCTTTTTTCCCATTCCATTATCATACAGATTTTTTCACTCATTCAAAACTTCTTTTCCACCTTATTTTATGCTATTCTATGGTCAATTCACGGGTCATTCTTACCTACACTCTTACGCGAAGACCCTCTTTAATAAAGGAGGATGCGAAAATGAGAGGTAAATTTGTGAAAACAATAATCTCGGTGTTGGCGATAGCAATGTTGTTGAGTTCAACGATTGCTTTTGCTGAGCCGACCAAGGATGTTCAAATCAAGCAATTCTCTGCACTTCAGGGTGTTCAAGCAGAGCCTATGTCAGCTAGTGAGATGGAAAAAGTTCAAGGTGAAGGCTGGCGTAGTAAAGTGGTTAAGTTTGTATGGAAATTGAGTAGTAAGTTAACATGTGGAACGTATGGGTGGGCTTGCAAAGCTGAAAGCAACTGACCTGATGAGCTTCTTAAACAAACAGCCAGCCAATTCTAAAGGTTGGCTGTTTGTTTCCTTTTTTGCTATTGTTCTGGCAACTCTTTCTGGTTCGTTGTGCACCACTTCCGCTGCTGCGGTTATCTCTGTACATATTGACTCACAAAGAATTCAGAGTCCAATAAAATCTGTCAAAGATATTCGTGATCGCGGAGTTATTAAACAAGCCTATGACTACTCCTGCGGAGCGGCTGCGCTAGCAACACTGCTCACTTACGGTTTAGGCGATGCTATATCCGAACAGGATATTTTAAATGATATTCTTAAGTCACTTCCCAAAGACGCGGAAAGTCTTCGCAAAAAGCAGGGGCTTTCTCTTTTGGATCTGCAAACTGTTGCATATATGCGAGGACATACGGCGCAAGGATTCAGACTTTTACCTGAATCCTTACCAAAATTGCAGAGACCGGTCATTGTTTTTATCAAGCCAAGAGGTTATGAACACTTTGCGGTTCTAAAGGGTGTGCGTGATGATCGTGTCTACCTTGCCGACCCTTCACTGGGTAACGTGCGGATGCCAATATATAAATTCTTGGACATGTGGCTTGATCATAACGGAAAAGGTATTATATTTGTGGTTGAAAGAAAAGACAGCCAATGGACAAAAGACTATTCTCTTAAATTAGAAAAGAACGGGCTGTTACAGCCTGAAATATTAACGGTACGCCAGATGCTGGAAGTCGGCAGTCCTTATGTTCACTATCCTATTTTATTAAGGTAACAACATGAAAAAAATAATCGTACTGATATGTTCAGTTATTCTATTCAGTTTAGTCATAAGAAATGTAACTTATGCACAGCAGCAAGACAACGAAGTATTAACATTGAATGAGGCTGCCTTTTTACTTAGAATTTCAGCGGACGACTTGGACGGCATAGCAAGAAGAAATCTAATCCCTGGACGTTTCATCGGACAAGAGTGGCGATTTAGCAAAGCAGCTCTTTTACGCTGGCTTGGAGGCGAAGAAAAAGTGTCTGAAGCACCTTTGTCTAAATCAAATTTGTCACAAATTGTCGGACGTGGCGAAGATAGTAGCGACACTCAAAACGCTACACCGATACCTGATAATAAAACAGAAACAATCGGCAATAAGCCCGATCTTGGCACAGCTGAAGACATCTTCCTGCGCAATGAACGCATACTTCTTAAGGCAAAAGAACTTTCGATAGAGTTTGGATTGTTATACTCATATAGCGATCAGCAGGATATTACTTCTACATCCTTTGAACGGGAAACCTATACATCAACTGTAGGCTTGCGTTATGGGCTGGCCGACAACCTCCAACTTTTTACAAGCACACCTTATATGTTTCAAACTGATACTATCACGTCACCTGATGAACGAGAGAGAGAAAAAAGGAGTGATTGGGGTGATGTGTCATTGGGATTACGAAGTTCGGTTTTGAGGGAAGGATTAAATATACCGGAGATAATCCTGAGCATTGAAGGACAAATTCCAACAGGTCAAAGTTCTTATGCTTTGGGGGCCGGAGCATCATTAGTCAAAAGCTTGGACCCCGCAGTTCTTTTTGCTAATTTTAACTACAACTACACATTTAGCAAAGATTATGACGACATAACTTTACTGGCTCCTAAAAATACATTCAGTGTAAGTCTCGGTTATGCATATGCTTTAAATGATACCGTTACTCTTAGTGCTTTGACATCGGGTGTTTTTACCGGGCGGACAAATTTTGACAATGATGTTGTTTTACAGTCCCGAAAGCAATTCAGCCTTCAGTTTGGCATTACATCTCTTATATGGAAAACTCTTTATATCGAGCCTACTGTAAGTTTCGGTCTAAACAGGGCAGCGTCTGATGTGACTTTCGGAGTTGATATGGTTTATACATTTGGGAGTGAGTATGATTAGTTGGATAACCAGCAGATAACAAGGCGTTGGACATGAATGCAGACCACAGGACGCTTTTACTGACTGATTGTAGTTTGTGATTATCAAATCGGTTTCTTGCTCTTTCAAGTCATTCGGTGGTCTGCATCAGTCAACTTTACGTTATGCCTTAGAGATTCAGAACCGCCTTGCGGTTTAATACTACATCATAAGGGGGAAAAGGATATGAAAGAAAGAAGGCTTTGTTTGAGGATGGTAATCTTATTAACGGTAGTTCTTTTATTGTCAGGATTTATTGGGGAAGTAAAGGCCGAGCAAACATTATATGGTACACACCAATATAACACTGCTACTGATATCAAGCGATATGACCTTTACAGCATAAATACAAGTGATGGTTCCAAGCAAACTATAGGTCAAATCGGGAACTTTTGTTGTCTAAATGACATGTTTGGGGTTGGCTCTGATTTGTATGCAACAGTAGATTTTTTCTCAGAAGATATCGGTGTAATCAAGATTAATCCGAATACCGCCAGTTATACAACTGTAAGTCTTAACTCCACAGCATCTTCCCTTAGTGTTTTTGCATATGATGGTAGCGTTTTATATTCAAAAAGTAATGGTGTATTAGTCTCAGTAAACACCTCTGACTGGTCGTTAACTAATATTGCTAACTTTTCTACGGGAATAAGTGCAATGACATCCAATAATGGGATACTCTACGGTTTAAATTATAATTCCACTTCAGGCACAAGCACAATATATTCTATCGACAAAAGTACAGCAGCATTAACGCAGATTGTTTCCACATCTGGCATCGATGAAATCGAAGCAGTCAATGGTGGGATGTATGGTGTTGGAACAGACAAGAAGCTATATTCAATTGATATGAATACTGGTCAAACCAGTCTGGTCGGAGCTCCTTTTGGTGGGGGATTTGATATTGAAATAGCTACTACAACAACACCTGTTGCTCCAGAACCCATTAGTTCTATTCTCTTTGTAGCAGGCGGAACGCTGTTGGCAGGGAGAAGATATTTAAAGAAAAGAAAAAAGGCATAACAAGTCGTTGGAGATTGAACGAGTGCCACAGGACGCTGTTTGAGCTTGCAGTGTTATGAGGTAGGAGAATCAGCTTTAGGCAGTTGATTATTATTCAGTGGCACTCGTCACTCAACTTGTCGTTAGACATCAAGACAAATTCATAAGAGAGGCGTACGATGAGACTCAACCATTTGCTAATCACTATTATTTTGTCTTTAATTATTGTCTTGGTTGGCTGCTTTCAACCTGCATATCACAAAATAACACCGGAAAAAGTTGCTTCAATAAAAAAGGTTACAGCGGTTTCGCTCTTAGGAGATAAGATAAGAAAGCGGTATCAAGGTACTACTATTTTTAATAATGATCTAACAATCTCAGATGTTGCAGATTGGAAAATTGATGAATTTCTTGAACAACAAGTAAGAGAACTGATTGATTATGATTATATAAGTATCAATGCAAACCATGATACATTGATGAATATATATACAACAAAAGAATTATATTGCTGTTTCTCAAGAGAATATGATTTTAATCGCATAAAGAATGAAATTGAAGAAACCAGAAAAGATTTTGGAGTTGATACAATAATATTTATCCTTGAAGACCATTTTGGAGCACCGAATAATAGACCACGCCCTGGATTTTTAGCTGGCTATGGTATTTATCAAGGCACAGAAATGCTTTTATTTACTGAAACTTTTATTTATGCATATGCTCAAGTTGTAGTATTTAATACAGATAAATTTGAAGTATTAGGTGCATCTTCATTTGTTTTGAAGAGAGGAGTTAGAGATCCTTATTATGGATATGGAGGAGATCAAAATGAAAAGGTTGACAACATATACTGGAATATAGAGAGTTTTGGAATCGAGTCAAGCGAAAGAAAATTTATTGAAAATACTATTAAGGGAAAGTTGACTCAAAGGTTGTATAACACACTCTCAAGACTCGGCTTTGATTTTAAAGAGTCGATTCACTGAGCACGAGCTGCTTTTTCGTCAGAGGGGTTATATGAATTGTCATTTGTTTAGTGGTTCGATTCGCTGACCTTTACCAAGATGCAGATTCTCAACCAAATGTTAATTACTGTTAAAACGATTGCTAGTTTGGCTTCATTATTCACAAATGAGTAATAAAAAATGTCTAACAACCAGATGGACGTGAACGAGAGGCACAGGACATTTTTTGGGGCACCGTGAGTTATATGTCTGCAAATCGTCCTTTTGCTCTTGTTTATCATACAGTGCCTCTCGTCAGTCATCAGGGCGTTAGATTTTGACACGAGGAGATAAAAATATTAAGTAGTAAGATTCATGTTATTCAGAACCGGAGAATGGTTTTTGGTTTTTCAAGTTATACGATGCTGCGAAGCATTTTAAAGTTAGAGAGCAGATTTTAGTAAATCATGGCAACAAGTTTTTAGAGCCCGGTTCTAACAACAAGATG
>JACQXK010000003.1 GCA_016208765.1 Candidatus Omnitrophota bacterium | reverse complement strand
TGTATAAGTTAGGGACGGTTCTGAAACACGGTTAAAACTGTCCCTACTTTAAATAGTAAGGGACACTTTTAAGCACAAATCAGAACCGTCCCTAAATATAATAGGTAAGATAAGTATAATATACAGGGAGAGTGAAACAAGGGTAAAATGGGGGTTTTGGGAAAGCGCTTGCTAATATAGAAATAAATATTAAAGTTGGATTAGTTACGATAGTTGGATTGGTTGAATTAGGAAAGGAAAAGGTATCAGATTGGACATTGCTGAGCACAAACTACTGCTCTAAATCACAACTACGAATTCACCTTTGGGTGGATTAGCGCGGAACCTCTCTGTAATCTGGCTTGGATTAGCACGGATAACTTCTTCAAATTTTTTGGTTAATTCGCGGCAACAGGCTATTTCTTTCTCTCCAAACACTTCTTGAATATCACCTAAGGTAGATAATATTCTGTGGCATGATTCATAAAAAATTATTGTTTTTTTTGTTTCCAATAATTTCCTTAATTGATTCTTGCGCGCCCCACTTCTTGGCACCAAAAATCCTGCAAAAATAAATTCATGCGCAGGCTTTCCAGACAAAACCAAAGCATTTACAAAAGCTGCAGCACCTGGAATTGCCGTAATTTCAATATTATTTTTTATGGCTAAATTAATGAGATTATAACCCGGGTCCAATATACCCGGAGTTCCCGCATCTGAAACCAAGGCAATGTTTTTGCCAGCTTTTAAAAGCCCAAGCAAATATTCCCCTTTACTAAACCTATTGTGCTGAAAGAAACTCGTGGTCGGTGTTTTAATCCCGTAATGATCCAGCAAAATTTTTGTATGACGGGTATCTTCGCAGGCAATTAAATCTACGTTATTTAAAACTTCAACTGCCCGATATGTAATGTCTTTTAAATTACCAATTGGGGTTGCTACTATATAAAGCATTATTCCACAGTAACTGATTTGGCGAGATTGCGCGGCTGATCCACATCGCATCCGCGTTTGACTGCAATATGATATGCCAAAAGTTGTAACGGAAGCACCACCACTAATGGAGAGAAAAATTCGTCAACCTTAGGGACATAAATCACTTCACGGGTAAGCTCTTTAATTTCACCATCTCCGGATGTGGCTATAGCGATAATTTTTCCTTTACGCGAGCGGATCTCCTGAATATTAGAAGTCATTTTATCATATACGCGGGATTCCGGGCTGATACATACTACCGCCCGATACTCATCAATTAAAGCAATCGGCCCGTGTTTCATTTCACCTGCAGCATAACCTTCCGCCGGAATATAAGAAATTTCCTTTAACTTAAGGGCTCCTTCTAATGCCGAGGGAAAATTAATATTCCTGCCTAAATAAAGAAAAGACCCAAGGTGAGAATGCCTGTTGGCAATGCGCTCTATCGCCTCCTGATTTCCTAAAATTTCTTCCATCTGCCCAGGGATTTTCTTAAGATTTATAATTAGTTGGCCGATTTTTTCATCCGAAACAACTCCACGGATCTTTGCCAGATAAAAAGAAAACAAATACAAAACTGTTAATTGCGCAGTATAGGCCTTGGTAGAAGCAACCCCTATTTCCGGGCCGGCATGAGTATAAATTACCCCGTCGCATTCACGCGTAAGCGTTGAGCCTAAAACATTACAAATTGCCAAAACATTTGCCCCGCGTTTTTTTGCCTCGCGCACGCCTGCCAAAGTGTCTGCGGTTTCTCCGGACTGGCTTATCGCCACCACCAAAGTATCCTCATCAATCAATAAGCTGCGATAACGAAATTCGCTTGAAACATCCACATTCACAGGAATTGCGCACAAAGATTCAATGATATATTTGCCAACTAACCCCGCGTGATAAGCCGTGCCGCAGGCAACAATAGCGATATTTTTTATTTTCTTTAGCTTTTCATCAGAAATCTTCTGCTCATCAAAAGTAACACTGCGCTTATTTTTTTCTATGCGCATTTCCAGCAAATTATCAATGATCCCCGGCTGTTCATTAATTTCCTTAAGCATAAAGTGATGATAACCCTGCTTTTGCGCCTGGGTAATATCCCAGTTGACGCGCACCGGCTTACGCGTAACCATCTCTCCGGAAAAATCTGTAATTTTACAACTGTCCTTGGTTAACACAACTATTTCTGACTCTTCCAAAAAAATCACTTCGCGGGTTGAATCCAGGATCGCCGGCACATCTGAAGCAATAAAGTTCTCATTCTTACCGATGCCGACAATAAGCGGGCTGCCAAGACGGGCACCCACAAGCTTATCCGGCTCTTTTTTGGAAATTACCCCTACGGCAAACGACCCTACCAGCATCTTAATCGTTTTACGAAGAGATTCCTCTAAGGAAAACTTTTTGTGGAACTTTTCAATCAGATGCACAATCACTTCTGTGTCTGTCTGACTGCGAAAGATGTGTCCTTCTTTGATTAATTCTGATTTAAGGGATTCGTAATTTTCAATGATCCCGTTATGCACAAGTGCAATTTCCTGTTCACAATCAAAATGCGGGTGAGAATTAACCTGATTTGGCGCTCCATGCGTAGCCCATCTTGTATGGGCAATGCCAAGAGTACCGTTGAGAGATTTTTTATGCAGGACTTTTTCTAAAGCGCTGATTTTGCCGGGAGTTTTTTTAAGAGAAATGGAATTTTTGCCAGAAACAAGCAACGCTATGCCTGAGGAGTCATAGCCGCGGTACTCCAGGCGCTTTAAACCATTAAGCAATATTTCCTGCGCCTGCCTGTCTCCGACGTAACCGATTATTCCGCACATAAATTAAAATGTCCCCAACCGGATTTCCAGCCGCCATCTATTTCTTATTTGCGGCGCAGTCCCGCCCAGCTAATGCATATCAGGCGGGAGAACCGGTGTCGAGAGCTTGCCATAGAAATCAATGTCCCCAACCGGATTTGAACCGGTGTCGAGAGCTTGAAAAGCTCTTGTCCTGACCAGGCTAGACGATGGGGACGTCATTCACTACAGCTTTATTCTTACTTATCAGTAAACTAACAATACTTATTAGTGTATCTTATACTTCTATTAGAATCTATGGACGTTCATTCCTTAAGAGGGGGCAAGCCCCCTCTTAACGCTCTAAACTAAATTTTGTTTATTGAGGAATCGCTGTTCTCCCCCAATCGTGGGGAAACTTTTTCCCCACACCCCTTTTATGTTTTTAGCAATATTTCAAATTAATAGCTCTTTTATCCCGCAACGCGGGATAATTGCTAAAAACATGT
>JACQXK010000002.1 GCA_016208765.1 Candidatus Omnitrophota bacterium | reverse complement strand
TTTTGTTGAAGGTATCAATAGAGCAATTCGGAATATTCTTCACCGAGCATGTGGCTATCATGTATTTGATAATTTCCGTCTTCAGGTTTTGGTTGAACATGGAGGTTTAACATAATTTTCCCACTAATCTGAGGAGAGCCCAATTTTTTAATCGCTTAAACTGAAAATGAGTTTTTAGAGGTGCCCTATTAATCAATCTGGAATTATCGAGTTTTGGTAAAACAAAACTTTACAGAGGCTTGAGCCGTATGATGGGAAACTATCTCGTACGGTTCTTAGGGGGGAAAGGGGCTGTAAGACCCCTGCCCTACCCGGTACTTACAAAAAATTAGCGAGCGGGCGAAGAACCAAGAACAACAAACAACAGAGGGGGTACTTCTCATGTTTTTCATATATCTTTAGAGGGGCTATAAAAGAGTTCACTTTTAAAACTTAAATTGTAACTACTCAGCTTGCATGCGAAAGCCCGCTTATTTGGAGCGATGAGCTTACTTGCTTTCGCTTTGTTTTTACGGTAGCTTACTTGTTACCGTTTTCGCGGTGCAGCAACTTGCAGAGCGAAAGCAAGTAAGCTTTCGCAAAGCAAAGCGAGAGCAAGTAAGCTCTCGCACTCCAAACTCCGTGGTAAATTCCCCTTGCTGAGTAGTTACCTTAATTTAATAAAAACGGTTCACTTTTAATTCTTAAAATGACTTCGTGCAAAAATTGGTTGACAAATCCCTTTTGCTGTGATATGATACAATTATGTCACTTTATTTTATACAGAAGTAAGGAGTTGATGTAAATGCGTAATGTTATCTCTTGCCTTGTTTCTGGAAAAGACCGCACCTATATCGCTCATTTTGAACATGCAGAGGAAGGTGGTTACTGTGCTCATTTACCATCGTTTCCGAAATGCTTTTCAGAAGGGGATACCTTTGAAGAAACCTATGAAAGCCTTCAAGAGGCACTGGAGATGCTCCTTGATGTGGCTGAAGAATACGGGGAATCCATTCCAGTAAGTAATATTCAGATGTTTAATCTTGAATTGGCGGCTGCATAATAAAAGGATAGGATAATGTCAATTCACTTGAAATCACACACGAAAAAGATTCTTAAGGTATTGGAAGGATATGGATTTGAGATTGTAAGGTGGGGTAATCATGGGATTATTGTGCGTAATTCTTCTGGCATTAGCTTTCCGGTACCAAATCGGACAGAATTAAAGAAGGGCACAATAAAAGCAATTATTCGGGAAAGCGGAATTGACTATGACGAATTTTGGAGCAAATTTAGAGGTTAAAAAGGTAAGAAAGAAGACAGGGAGAGAATTATGGACATGACAATCTGATTCAATTGTGATAACATTTACAAACAGAATGGATATCCAGTTAGAAAGTTATCAAAAATTAACACAAAATTTGTCAAATGCTAATCAATCTTGAGTGATCTATATAATCGCGGAGTTGAGCAGTGCCCCGAAGGGGCATCTGTTCGAACTCCTTGTTCTCCCCGAGCTGAGCGAGGGGGAACAAGGAATTCGAACGCTGCTCAACTCCGCGATTCCCCCCGAGCGAAGCGAGGGGGGAATAACTCATTAGACAGATATAGGAGTAAGGCAAAACGACATGTGTATGGCTAAGAATAAAGATGGCAGATGAAAACCGTTTGTTATCAGCCATAGTCGCAGACTATGTTGTAGCAAGTAATCGTAATCATGGTATAAACGAACAAAAAAGCACATTTATTGTCAAAGGCACTCCTGTTATTTATCTCAGCCATAATGGTGTTTGCAATTACATGGATTTTTTTACAAGCCTCAGACTTTCTTTGGAGGAAATTATGATTAGTTAGCTAAAAAGTTGTTCAAAAAGCCAGATCCGGCGGAACTACACATTGATGCTCTTCAGCATCCAATATCGATAGCCTCGAACGAGCTAATAAAAGAACTCGTGAAAAGTCTTGCAGAGTCTGCGGTGGAAAAGAATATCCCGCATGGTTGCTCAATTAGTAATAGTGAGCTTGCGAAGATTATAAAAGATTACCAAGGTTGCAGACATCCCCTAATCCCTCCAATAATTATTAATAGTGCGCTTCTGAAGATTATAGAAGAGGAATTCATTGATCGGAACAGTCGGAATCATATTTCTTGTTCTGGTAGCCCGATTACTCGAGCATAAGATTGTAACCAGAAGCAGTATCAGAGTTTACATCGAAGCTTAAGATATTACTCGTGGCTTAACCCAAGTTCATGATTAAAAAACATAAGTCTATCCCTATCAACTACTTACAAATCACAAAAATCCAATTTAGGCACTACGGATTTCACAGGATAGTTTTAATAGTTTCACCAGGCTTGCAGGAAAGATTTAAGGCGA
>JACQXK010000005.1 GCA_016208765.1 Candidatus Omnitrophota bacterium | reverse complement strand
TCTTTGTGAGCCATTAGCTCATGTCATTCCTGCGAAAGCAGGAATCCAGAAAGAACTGGATTCCCCCGTAACAAGTACGGGGCAGGCTCCGTCAAGCACGGAATGACATAACAGCGAACATTATTTATGCAGGAGTCAATAATTTAATAATGCTATCTTCTTTTAAAGCCTAAAAAAATCTTTATCATTAAAATTCCAAACGCAAAGCCGCCGATATGCGCAAACCAGGCAACTCCGCCATGATTTGCAAGTCCTTTGCTTATTATGCCGTTTATAAACTGAATTACAATCCAAAAACCGATGATAAATATGGCAGGTAATCTTACAACTCGCACAAAGAATCCAAAGAAAATGAGGGTATAAACCCTTGCATGTGGAAACAGGAGTAGATATGCCCCGAGGATTCCTGATACAGCGCCGCTTGCGCCAATCATCGGGAGCATAGAAGAAGGCTCTGTTATTGCGTGGCTATAGGCAGCTACAATGCCGCCAAGAATATAAAACATAATATATCTTATATGGCCTAATTTATCCTCAATATTATTCCCGAATATCCAGAGATAAAGCATATTGCCTGCGAGATGAAGAAAACCGCCATGCATAAACATGGATGTAAAAACCGTTAAGGCAGGATGAATGGGCTGAACAGTTTCAAACCTTAAAAGGTAATTTGGGATAGCTCCATATGCAAGGACGATTTGTCTGGGGTCTGAGGGGGAGAATGTTTGCAGTATAAAAACTATCGTATTTACAGCTATTAAACCAATTGTTACAAAAGGAAAGATAGTTGTGGGGTTATCGTCTTTAAAAGGAATCATTTTTCTTCACGAAAATTGAAAAATACAAATTGTAAATTTCAAATTTAAAATTTTCAATCTTCAACCTTCAACCCAGCAGCTTGTACCTCAATACCGGCATTTGAAAGCAACGCAGCAGTAACTCCTTTGCCTTTGATTCTTTTGTTGTTAACTTTTATATAACCGCTTCCGCATGAAGGACTGCCATCTTTTAAAAAAGCCTTTTTTATTTTTAGCATTGCCGCTATTTTTAAAACTTCATCGGCTCCTCTCAAGAGGTTTTTCGTATAATCTTTGCCTGATTTCTTTCCAATAGCCTTTATCCTGCCTTTAAGCACAGCTTGGCCATCCCCTCCAGCCAATTCTATTGATTCCCTTGGTGTAGGAAGTCCGCCGAGTTGTTCAGGGCATACAGGGAAAGCCTTTCCCTGTGCAACAAGAGATTTAAAATATCTTTTGCAGCAGTTTGTTCCATCATATCTTGTATTCAAACCCGCAAGGCATGCGCTTACAAGAAACATATGTGAAATTAATTATAAAGTATAGACTTTGTCAATCAAAAACTTAAATAACCCTAAAAGACAGGGAAAGATTAGCTCCTTAAGGTAGAGCTAAAATACATGAGCATACTTTTTTCAATTGTTATAATCTAATAATGGTATCTTAATTGAGCTATCATTATTTTATCTTCTTCAATTTTATATATAAGGCGGTGTTCATTATTAATTCGGCGTGACCAGTATCCAGATAGGTTATGCTTTAAAGGTTCCGGCTTTCCAATGCCTTTATACTTGTTTTTCTGAATATCTTTTATTAATTCGTTAATACGCTTCATGATTTGTTTGTCAGTATTTTGCCAGTAAAGATAATCTTCCCAGGCATTTTCTGAAAAAATTAGTTTCAATCTAATAAGTCCCGCTCTTTACCTTTACCCTTTTCAAGTTCCTTGATAGATTCAATAAGACGTTTAGCATTCTTGGGACTTTGTAGAAGATAAGCTGTTTCATTAAGCGCTTCATAATCTTCTAAAGAAATCATGACGACAGCTTCAGTGTTTTTGCGAGTTATGACAATAGGATTATGATCGTCACATACCTTTTTCATAGTCTTAGCTAAATCGCTGCGAGCAGATGTATATGTAATTGCTCTCATTTTATTTAACCTCCATCATATTTATGTACATGTACATATTATTGTACATGTAT